>CAZFOD010000012.1:0-7981 GCA_964520545.1 uncultured Candidatus Saccharibacteria bacterium | reverse complement strand
ATCTGTGCGCCCGGTAGGAATCGAACCTACGACCATCTCCTTAAAAGGGAGCCGCTCTACCGACTGAGCTACGGGCGCGTGCTACGAAATATATCAAAATAGCTGGAAAAGTCTATCTTTTCCAGCTATTTCATAACCATCCCAACCAGTTTACTAGAGAGGAAGGTCGATTGCTGGCAACCCCGCTCCTGTGAAGACAAGAGAAAGTGCCATGATGAAGAGAAGAGAATATACAGAAGCTGGAGTGAAAAGCATCTCAGGATGTCTCTTTTTTATGATATACGACACAAGTGAGATGGTAGCGCAGATGATTGCGATGACTTGTGTAAATACACCAAGAATGAGGAATGCTCCAGCCATGAGCTGAAATATGCCAAGGAGAGTGACATATACACCAGCAGGTCTAAGTCCAATTGATTCAAAGAAGGTAGCTTTGTGCTCTCGTTCTTTTGTTAATTTGTTCCAACCAAAGCTGATAAAAAATACAGCAACTGCAACACGAATGATGGTCGGTGCAAGGATGCCGAAGTCGAGAAGTTCTGGGAATGGATTAAGCATGGAAGTAATGCTAGCATACATTAAAAAATGAGCAAAAAGGCATCAGATAAGGGTAATATCGTATCTAAAACCACGAGAGAGGTGGTGCTTGTTTTACCTGATATACGTAGTGCTCATAACGTAGGATCTATGTTCCGTACAGCGGATGCCGCAGGTGTTTCTAGGGTTGTTCTCTGTGGATATACACCGAGGCCGGTTGATAAGTTTAATAGGGTGCAGAAGGAGATTGCGAAGACTGCTCTTGGTGGAGAAATGAGTGTGGGGTGGAAATATGAGAAGAGTGTTTCGAAAGCCTTAGATGAATTAAAGAAGGAGGGATTTACCATCGTCGCAATTGAACAGTCTCCAGACTCTGTTGATTACAAGAAGTACAAAACTCCAAAGAAAATCGCACTTGTAGTCGGTAATGAAGTAAAAGGATTACCAAAAAAGATTCTCAACAAGTGTGATGTCGCACTAGAAATACAAATGAAAGGGGAGAAGGAATCTTTGAATGTTGGGGTGGCAGCAGGTGTGGTACTGTTTAGGATTTTGGGGATATAAGTTTCTGATGCTCATTACAAAAATGAGCACTACGTCCTCCAACCATCTTTCTTGTTATGATACCCCCGCATTTTGTTTTGTTACACGGTTTGTGTGTTCTACGGTACGCTTGATGATGATCTTGAAACTTACCTCGTTCTCCGTCGATGTTGCGATAGTCGCTCATAGAATCACCTCCGAAATCTATTCCTTTCTTTAGTGTGCTTTTAACCGCATCAAACATTGGTTTGAAATATGTTTCAGGAATGTTGGACACACGTTCTTCAGGGTGGAGACCTGCTCGCCAAAGTACTTCATCTGAATATATGTTTCCGATACCCGCAATTAAAGATTGATCCATTAATACTGTTTTGATTTTGCCATTTGGCTTTTTGTTCAATCTCTCTTTGAATACCTTTAGAGTGAACTTTGAATCAAGTGGCTCTGGCCCAATATTGTTTAAGTCAGGAGACTCTTCGAGTTTGTTTGTTGGTATGAGGGTAACTTTTCCAAACTTTCTCATGTCTGAAAGTACTAAATGCTTACCGTTATCAAGTGTAATTACAAAATGAATCCATTTGTTGAACGGATCAGAAAGTGCTGCGTAGTGTTCATTTCCTTTTTCTGTAGGTACCCAGGTTTTTTTGAATACATAAGATCCGAACATTAAATGCCCTGTCATTTTCATATGGAGTAATATCGTCTGGTTGTTAGAAAGATGAATTAAGATATTCTTTGCACGTCTTGAGCAATCAATGATCTTTGATCCAAGAATAGCTTTCTTGAATTTCTTAAAATACTCGGGGTTCTTTATGTTCTCCTTTTGTGCATAAAAAGGACTATTGTAATCAGTCCATACATCGACAATTGTCTTGCCTAAGGCAACACGTCTGACACCTGTAACGGTGGTTTGAACTTCAGGGAGTTCTGGCATGAGGGAACTGTATCACTAGGAACCAAGCACGCGCAATGCGGCTTTTACCTTTGCGCCTGTATCTGTAATTGAGGAATCAAGACCTTCGAGTGCGTCACGTGCTTCTTTTTGTGTGTACCCAAGAGATTTAAGGGCTTCAAGAGCATCCACATCTCCACGGCCAAGACCGTTTGGTGAGATGGCTTCGTCAGCTCCAAAGAATACCTTTCCTTTAAGCTCAAGTACTATTTTGTCAGCCACCTTTTTACCAATACCACTAATCTTTGTTAGGTAAGCCGTTTCTCCTGATACAACAGCTTCTCGAAGAGAAGCGAGAGGAGCTGCGCTTAGAATGCCAAGGGCTGATTTAGGACCTATACCTGAAATGGTGATGAGAAGCTCGAAGAAGTGCAGTGTCTCTCTGTCAGCGAAGCCGTAGAGGTCGAGAGCATCCTCTCGTACAACTGTATATATCCAAAAAACAGCCTTTTGACCCTCTTTTGCAGCATTCATCTGATCAACGGGGGCAGAAACCTTGTAGCCTACGCCGCCTGTATCGAGTACGAGGTACTTAGCTTCTTTGTGTATTACCGTGCCGGAGAGATATGCGATCATGCTTGTATTCTAGCAGATTTGCTGTTACTATGTCCGCACCTATGCCAATTACAAAATCAGCAAAAAAGGCCCTTCGAAGCTCTGCAAAGAAGCACGTCTTCAATCTTCGAACAAAGAAGAAGTTGACCGATGCCGTTAAAGACGCTAAGAATGTTGCCTCAAAGAAGGAAAAGAAGGCTGCTATGGCTGCACTTTCACTCGCTTACAAGGCGATTGATAAGGCGGCTAAGTCAGGCCTTATCAAAAAGGGAGCTGCAGACCGAAAGAAGTCTCGACTCTCTGCTTTCCTCAAGAAAGCTACAGCTTAAGCCTTATTCTCTAAAGGATTGAAAACGCCGTTATGGCCCTTCTGGGCGACGGCGATTTTCATTATTTCATCCTTCACTTTCTGTGGATCAGGAATATCGACAAAAGAAAACTTTTGATCGTTTCCAGCAGTCTGTACTTCAATATCTCCATAGTTCATCATCGTTGGAATCAAACCTTCCATCTTGAAGGATACGTCTTGTATGTTCACCAAGCTTAATTCGGCCACCTCTTGATCAAAGAAGCCTCTTTGATATCTATCAATGATTCTCATGTTCGTCACAATCCAGTTGTTGAGGTTATATATTGTGAGTGTGTAGAAGAGGAAGAACCAGAGGAGGAGATAGTATGCGGCCCAAAGAAAGGCAAACACTGCCATCGCATCGTATTTAAGAAGTAATTGTCCAAATACTACAACTACTATAAATGGAACGAAAGCAGCGATGACGATGAAAACAATACGATTAACAATTGTCCACCAGTGTCTATGGAGAAAAAGAACTACTTCCTCACCTTCCTTTTTTCCTTCGAAAGTGTAATTTGTTTTGTTAAAGAAATGAAAATTAATCATATATCTATATCGCATTAATGAATGGGATTTGTCCGAAGAGAAGGACAAGAACTATTGAAAAGAATAGTGATCCACCAAGAAATATTGCAGATGTTCTTTTTGGATTCGGTCCAACACCAAAACGGATGAGGTGGTAGAGGATGAAAAATGCTCCAGTCCAGTAGGAGAGCATGATGAGAGCAAATATGATAGTTGCGATTGTCGAAACGTTCATGTGGATAGTATAAACCATCTAAGAGGAAAGGGAACTGAATGTAAGGAAAAGACCCCGTGTGGCATGCACGAGGTCTAGTGTTTGTGTTTCGGTTTGTATTTCGGGGGTAATTCAATCGCACCGAAATGTTTATTTGACGTCCGATGACGCATCCGTTCAAACGGTCCCTTGCAGATGTCGTAGACGGGGCAGAGATTACTCATATTCATTCGGCTGCAGTGTGTGCACCCGAACTTACCCAGAATCCATGTGGCATTCGCGGCGCCATCGACATTCCTGTAGGCCTCGAAGAGTTCAGTCATCGGTAGTCGCAGAAGTCGCTCGAGCGGTGAGGATGTGATGTAGCCTTCGCCAACCAGAACCTCCGTTGAGGCTGATATTGCCTGCACCCATACATCAATGGGCACAACATCCGCAAATTTTAAATCCACGAATTCTCGGAGGAACATTGCGAGCAAGCAAAAAATCTTTTGTTTTGCGCCGGGAAAAATGTTTTTGATTCCATTTTTCTTGGCGACTCTTTTGAGATTTTTCATCAAGCTAATAACGTCGACAGATCCTTCATAGATTTTCAACGGATCTCCCTCAAATATTTCATCCAGGTGTCGCTTCCGTTCGATGAAAAAGAGAATCTCCTTTTGAGGGAGTGCGATTCTGAAAGAGCGGAAAAGCTTAGTCATTCGCTGAAGCGAAGGATATTTACCTCTCCGAAACAGACTCGGGTTGCGGGTGAACATTGCTGCGAAGTTCCGATACAGCACAGTGCTGTTGGTTCTTCGGTCTGAAAACGCTACGAGCGCGAGCCAGTACAGGTGATCTTTGCTTCCTTCGGCGACGTTCTTTGGTCGAAAGATGTTCTGCGGACCAACTGTCTTTGCACTGCGTTCTTTGAAAATACCAGCATTATTTCGATGTGCCTCAAAGATCAAACCAAAGATCCTAAGGAACATCATTTTATTGATTGTTATCATGATGATTCCCTTCTTGGTTGATTGTTTCTGGCTCAACCCTAGCTTAGTGAGGGGAGGAAGTAAAGCTGCAACCGCTCTTATTGTGCTCCCGGCAGGAATCGAACCTGCATCATAACTTCCGCAAAGTTACGTCCTATCCATTGAACGACGGGAGCGTTCTGTACGGGTCAAAATATCATAAGTAGAACCAAAAGACTAGAAACCGAGTCTTTCGAAGATGTGGTGCGCTAAAGGCTCCGTATGTTCTTTCTCTGGAATGTGATCAAGGAGAAAATCACGAAGGTGTTCAGGGTCTACTTCATCAAGAGGGATGACAATAAGGGGGACAGCAAGTCTTTTTGATTTAAATATAACTTTGGAGTGTGTATCAAGGTGATTATTGTCTTCCACCCAGAATGATTCAATGGTTGCGTATGGATACAAGGTACGCTCAACAAGGAGGCCACTGTGATTAATTTCAAATCTGAGATGGCTTGGTGGTCTTGCTGCAAAAAGGCAAAGGGAGAGCCCTCCGATGATTATGAGCAAAGCAAAGAGCACGTTTCCAAAGAAGACAGAGAGTATTGCGCCAGACACAACGATGATACCAGCCGCCCAATACCAGTCGGATGTCTTCTCCTTGTATTTATATTCATGTGTCTCCCAGATGATTCCAGGACGCAGAGTGCGGTGTGCCATATGGAATATATTGTAGCATCAATGTTTGATGCCGTGTGTGGTTAGAAGGGGGGTGTGTTAATAAAATGTAGATTGAACTTTGTGTTTAATACAACAATACAAAAACCCCGCAAATAAATCGCGAGATTTTTGCAGGGTTTAACGTTGATGCTGGAGCTACGTCTTGAGGCGAAAGACCATAACCTGACCAACACCACTGTATTGGGGTTGAGTTTCCGAGATGCCGATCCTGTAAGCCCCCGCCTTAGGGTGATGGGCTACATGCCGGCCAACTTCGAACCAGTAGTACTTTCCATCGCCAGCTTCAAGTGGCAGCGTCATGATTCGAAGACATTCACCGAGCTCCTGAGAGCCAGGACCAAGATGGCATCTCAGGAGGAAGGCATCAGAAGGTTCGCAGAATTCCAGACCAAATTTGTGGATGAGGACATCATCGTGGAACACTTTTTCTAGAGTGCCACCTTCGATCCCGAAAAGATCGGCGGCGGTCCCCACCACGAAATTATGCGTCTGAAACGCTTTAACGGTCTTCGCATGCTTGAGGAAAAGATCGACTGTTCTCGTTGAGGCGACGCTGTCTCCGTGGATATTCGCACAGCTGTCGACCAAACTTTGAGGAGTCAGATCGGCATTTTCCTTGAAGCTGATTTTCACATCGCTCTCGTCTGCGACAAAGGGCGGTTTCCTCTGGAGGAACTTTTTGAATGCCCCATACCAGAATCTCCACGCCCCACGATGTAGTTTGCCGAGCAACTCTCGGAGGAGTCTGTAAAACCCCACTTCTACTTGCTCATGTGTTATATATTCCATCTTTCGGTTGTTTCTTGCCAAAGTACATTCATCCCTCAGCAGGGGATGAAGTCCTCTGGTGGGTTTGTTTTCGTATGGTTGGTTGTGTTCCGCTGTAGAACTCCAAAACGACAAATTCCCTGATACAGTATGTCGTATGAGGGAATTTGTCTAGGTGTGTGTTGAGGCTGTTCGAACGAATTATATATTTAGCTAGGAAATACTTTTCTGGACATTTCAGTATTGTTAACCAATTTCCCGTGTAGTTGCATAATTTTAAAGAATTGTTTAAGCGTGCTTGCAATTGAATGATTTTTTATTTCGTACCCAACTTCTGATTTCCAATCGATAAATAGTACTGTGTCTAAAAATATAAATATTTCTACAGGTTCTGAAAATAATCCTCTAGGTAATAGATGGGTGCTGGTAGTTCTACTAGTGAAGTCAGTGATTGGGAAGTGAGATTGAATCTTCTTGTTTTTAAGGTAATTGCTAACAAGCTCGTGCATACCTTCTTCCGCGTACTGTTCAATGATTATTTTGTTATCCAAAATATTTTTATGATTCTCCTTCGCTACAGCAACACTCATTTTAGAAAGAGAATATTGCAATGAAGAATTTGTTTGAAAGGCGATAACCCTGCTCTCTTTCGTCTGCTTGCCGATATTTAACCAAAGTTTTTGTATTTGCCTCAAGCCAAAAAAATATGTAAAGGCAGAGGGCACGGATACGGTTTTGTTTTGAGTCAGGACTGCTGAAACAAGTTGTTCCCCTAGAGTGGCACTGGTTGTCGAGGTGTAGAACCTTCTTTTGCCAATTGTGGTCGTATTTAAAAAACCTCTGGAAACAAGCTTTTTAATATACGGGTAAAGCGTAGCTCTGGATATTTTCGTGATTCGAGCAAGCTGAGAAATGTTTAACTGAGTGTCCCTGAGGGATCTAATCAGATGTTTCTCGGTGCGGTTTAAGTCCAAAAAATGTGTAATTTTCATCGTATTTATACATAACTGTCGTAAAAACGATACACTTTGTATTAAAAATGTCAATAATATAGGCCGTTATTTGAAAAGTATATAAAAGTAGGTATATATTTTTGAACAAAACACGGGTAAAGATACTATGCATCGCGGAGATGCAATTATGAACAAAATCAAAATGAAAGGAAAAAGAATGAGACTCATGACAAAAGCTGAAAAGCAATGCCTAAGCGATGTAATATCGAATGCTGCAACTGAAGCAGCAGAAAAAGCCATACAAGAAATCGAACAAAAAGGACCAAGTCACAATTTTGCTCGGATGCAATTTTGTTCCGACTTAAAGAAGTGCGAAATGACTGCAAAAGTAGCTCATTTCGTAAGGGAAATGCTTTTGGGGATGAGAAAGAAAGTCGAAGGGGGGCTTGTTCTTATCTCTGATCCAAAAAAGCTTTTTCTGGACTCTTGTGACGGAAGCGAGACTTTATTGGGGACGCAGGTTCTTAGTGGAGTTGACTCGCACCTCGACCTGCAAAAGCTAAATGCTGAAAATCCGCCAACTAAACCTGTGTATGTGCAGGTCTATGAAGCTTCGAGGTTTTTCGAAAATTTATTCGAAGTCTACGCTGAACTCGGTGATGACTTAGATAGGCTTTGCTTCACTCAGGCGCAAATTGCTCAGTTCGTTAGAAACCACATTCAGCTATTTGAGGTAAATAAGAGTAGCCGAAGACGAGAAAACATTGTGTTTCTATCAAAAGCTAAACATGGATATTACGCAGTTATGGTGAGACGAAATGAAGGCAGTAAGCCTTTTTACGCGAATTATCGGAGTTTACTGATAGGAGCAAGCGAGGGTGAAAGATTCGT
>CAZFOD010000011.1:0-11295 GCA_964520545.1 uncultured Candidatus Saccharibacteria bacterium | reverse complement strand
TTTACATGTTAAAATATTGTTAATAATCCATGAATGAACCTTTTTCAAAAGCCTATGTAGTTGCGGTTGATATGGGGTATGGACACATGCGTGCAGCGTACCCACTTAGAGATATCTCAGCAACGCCAGAAAGTTGGAAAATTGATGGCCCGTATATTATTTCTGCAAACACATATCCTGGAATACCGCAAAAGGATATGAAATTATGGCAGAGCGGTCGTGGAATCTATGAATGGATCTCAAGGATGAGAGAACTTCCATTCCTTGGAGAGCGATTGTTTGCTGCTATGAATTATTTCCAGCGTATTGAAACCTTCTATCCAAAGCGAGACCTCTCCGCATCTTCATATCAGCTTGATTACATATATAAATTGATTAGGAAGAAGGGGCTAGGTAAGCATCTCATCGATGAACTCAACAAGAATCCGTTGCCTTTGATTACAACCTTCTTTACCCCTGCCTTTTCCGCTGAGGAACATGGATACAAGGGGCCAATATATTGTCTTTGCACCGACACTGATATTACGCGAGCATGGGCACCGAAGAATCCAAAACAAAGTCGTATCATATATTTCGCTCCAAGCCACCGAGTACATGAACGTCTTAAGATGTACGGAGTCCCTGAAGACAAAATCATCACAACAGGATTTCCTCTTCCAAAAGAGCTTACGGGAAAAACAGCGGATGATGTGAATATTCTTAAAGCAGTAACACACCGAAGAATTAATCGCCTCGATCCGACTGGTAAATTCCGCAGCAAGTTTCAGCCTCTAATTGACGGAGTACTTGGAACTGAGCTCTTCGGATCAGACAAGGCACCTGTATCGATTGCTTTTGCAATTGGGGGAGCAAATGCACAATATCAGATTGGTCTTGATGTAATTAAATCATTGGCACCGGATATTAAGAGTGGGAAGTTTCGATTGAATCTCATTGCCGGAGTGTCGCATAAGATTTATGGAATCTTTGAAGAGGCATTAAGAGAACATGGACTTGAAAAGTATCGAGGTAATGGTGTGGAAATTATTTACGATCCAGAGAAGACTACTTACTTTGAAGAGTTTAATAAGCTACTTCTTGATACAGATATTTTATGGACAAAGCCAAGTGAACTCGCTTTCTATGCGGGCCTCGGTCTCCCTATACTCATCGCTCCAACCCTCGGCTCACAAGAAGAATACAATCAGGAGTGGCTTCATGTTGTAAATGCTGGTATTGGCCAGAATGATCCATCATGTGCGCGAGAGTGGCTTTCTGACTGGCTCGAGTCAGGTATCCTCGCAGGTATGGCACTCAATGGATATTTAAATATATCTAAGAAAGGTGCATACCATATCGATGACATAGTGCTTCGTGGGGAGCACGCAGAAATGAAAGATATCCATCTCGTATGATTAACTATTTCGTAATTGCATCTTTCGGATATGCCCTCCTTGCTGTCGTTGCCATACTCGACAAGGCAATTCTCACGAAGTCTTTACGTGTACCGACATATACATTCTATTCAACCATTTTCCTTTGGGGTGCATTCCTGTTGCTTCCTTTTGCTGAGCCCATAACAGTAAATGCATTCATATGGGCCCTTGTCTCTGGTCTCGCATTTGGCTTTGCTACCTGGGCAATGTTTCTAGGTTTACGCCGTGGTGAGGCAGCTCACATTGTACCTTTCATTGGAGCATCAACTGCTGTATTTGTCTTCGGGCTCTCATCTGTCATTATTCACGAATCTTTTACAAAAATTCAAGCACTCGGTATCGTTCTCCTCATCATCGCTAGTCTCCTTTTCTCATATGAAAAGAATCGAAGGTATAAGGGAACACACAGGGATTTTGCATGGGGACTAATCGCTGGATTCCTTTTTGCACTTTCACATGTTGCAGCGAAACATTTCTATGGAGAATATTCTTTCATTACAGGTCTTGTTTGGACAAAAGGACTTGTAGGAATAGTTGCTCTCATTACACTTTTTTCTGCATCTACGTGGAAGGATATATTTGGAAAGAAAGATGTAGAGAAGCAGGTATCGGAAAATACGATGTGGGTAGTCGTTGCTGACAAAGTCATTGGGTTAATTGGAACTGTTGCCATACAGTATGCGATTGCAATTGGAAGTGTGGCGATTGTGAGTGGACTTGTAGGATTACAGTATGCTCTCATTTTGATATTTGCTTTTGTCTCAACCGTCCTTGCACCAAAATTCTTTAAAGAATATTTTACTAAGAAGGAGGTGATAGTAGAAGTGACCGCTATCATGGTCGTTGTTATGGGTATTACGCTCCTCATATGACATACAAGATTCTAAAAATATTTGGAGTGATGCTTCTTGTTGTGTATGCCATACTGTGGGCATTCTCGTTTCGAACATACGACACGAAGCTTGGTATCAGTTACAGTCCGCTATATGCGAGACATCTCGGCCTTGATCACGACAAGGTATATGACGCAATACTTTCTGACTTGAAGCCCTCAACACTTCGACTAGCTGTTCCTTGGAATACGGTGGAGATGAAAAAGGGGAAGTTTGATTTTAAAGAAATCGATACGATGCTAAAGAAAGCAGCAGCGAAGAACATTAAAGTTATTCTTACAATCGGGCAAAAGGTACCACGATGGCCTGAATGCTATATCCCCACATGGGTAAGCGCACTTGATACTGATGGTCAAAAAGCTGCTCTTTTAAATTACGTTAAGGTTACAGTGGAGAGGTACAAGGGGAACTCTGCTATTGAGCTTTGGCAGATTGAAAACGAACCATTTATTAATTTTACTTTCGGTGAGTGTGCACACTACAACCAGTCGTTTGTTGTGGATGAGGTGGCGCTTGTAAGGAAGCTTGATCCATCAAGGAAGATTGTTTTAACAGATAGCGGAGAACTCTCAACATATCGCTTAGCATCAAGAGAGGGAGACATCTTAGGAACCACACTGTATCGAACAGTCAGAATGGGTAAGAATTGGACATGGCGATATGATTGGCTACCTCCTTCTTTCTACGTGTTCAAATCGCGCTTGTGGGGTAATGATTCATCTAGTTTCTTCATTTCTGAACTTCAAGCAGAGCCGTGGTTTGCTGGAGCTGATCCAAGTGATGATGAAACATTGTCTGCCGATTCTACTTTCAATCTCGAGCGGTTTGCTGAAAATGTCTCATACGCAAACAAGACAGGTGCATCGAGAGTATATCTCTGGGGAGTGGAATGGTGGTACTACATGAAAGTTAAGTCTGGTGATGACAGATATTGGGATACAGCAAAGAAGTTGTTTAACTAGATCATGAGGGCATTTGGGATATCGAAAGAAGTGTATTAGACTATCCGTCAAGCAAAATGGAAACACTCAAGGCGGATATAAAAAGAGAAAGAGCTCCGGATTCAAGTGTTTTAATGTTAATAGGTGGTAAGGAAGAGCAGGTAGATCGAGCTCAATTATATGAAAATTTAGAAATAGATGGTTTGATACGCATTCCCGAATCTGAGTACGGGTCCATAGATACAGATAGTGGTCTATTCGGACATTTTAATCTAGAAAAAACAAATCATAAGGTTGGAGGTAGGTATCTTCTGGTCAAGATAGTTAGGAATGGCACGTATGGTTCCGAAACAAAGATGGAAGAACCACCCCTTCTTTCGTTAGATGGAGCGTGTTTAGCGGAGTGTCTTCGTGTTGAAAACAATATTTCATATGACGATATTCAAGCGGAATATTTCGAACATTCGATAAAAGGGGTAACTGATGATAAGTCTCTCAAAAAGGTAATTGTAAGGAGGTATGGCTCAAGCAGAGAGGACCTTTCAGAGGATGAGATAGTATCAAAAGGGGTTGCTTACACACTTTTAAAGGTGATTGGAAGGGTAAATGAAAGTTTGCCGACTTTTACTATTTCTGTCGATCAGGGATATGTTGAACTACAAACAGAGGGCGTCAGTAGTAAGGTTTTTGTAAAGGACGGAAAGATCTTCAAGTTGAATAATAGAAATTCATTTGAAAGACAAAAATCAGATTTAGATGCTTTGAGAAGTAATCTTGCTGAATATCAGGATCACATACCAAATTCCGAAGTTGTTGAATGTGAATATGATGGGGGTATGTATACCTGTGTCATACAACCTGTCATTGAAGGTGACGTGTTCAAGGGTTTGGAAAAAACAAAGTTAGATGAGGCTTTGAAGATTGAGGGTAATAGGAAGTTTTTGCTTAAACTTCTCGAGTACTTTTTCAAAGCTGTAGAATCACAAAAATTGTATCCTGACCCTGTGGGATACCCAGTAGATCCAGAGTATTTTAATTCGATAAATTTAATACTTGAGCGATCAACAAATATCATCAAGTTGTGTGATGTGGGATTGTCGCCGCACGAGGACACTCTCGCAAGACATGGGGCATCCTTCTTTGATGGCGAAAATGTTAAAACATATCTTACTAAGATGAAAGCCTTTGAAGCTCATCTTTTAAGTTTGTAGCTTAACCCTCAAACGCATGCTGAGAGTAAGAAAAGGCGGAAAAAGCTTTTGTAGATTTCAAGGATGTGAGATAATCAAAGAAAACAATTAACACATCCAATGGAACATTCACTCATAGCCTCAGTAGAACCACAAGGAAAATATATTCTTTTCCAATTTAAAGGAGATTTAGTTCAGCACAAAGTTGAAGGATTTAAAGAGGATATACTTGTAGCTTCAAAGCTCATAACTGATAAGTTTAAAAAAGATGGAAAGAAAGTGTGTGTACTACTTGATATGACGGAGTTTACTGGAAACTACAGTCTTGATTCTTTGACTGCACTTGTCGAGTTTGCAAAGAATGACAAGCTTTTTGTAGAAAAGACAGCAAGCTTTGGAGGTTCAGACAAGGTAAAGATTGCAGGTGAGGTTGCTATTACACTTTCAAATAGAGATAACGTTAAGATGTTTGATACAAAGGAGGAAGCTATTGCTTGGCTTCTTAGCTAAAGGTTCGCTAGAAAAGTTTCTAGTTCTCGTCCCTCAATCTTTCTGAATGTATTTGGTTTTAGGTTTTCTAGTCTAACATTCATGATTCGAATACGTTCAAGTTGTCGAACGTCATTGTGCATGGCTTCACACATACGTCTGATCTGATGACGTTTACCTTCTGTAAGAATGATGTTGAATGTCTTTTCTCCCGTAACTCTCACCTTGCAGGGTTTTGTTATGAACTCCCCAAGGTCGACTCCTTTTTCCATGTTCTCTTTGAAGCTAGGTCGAAGTGGACTTACTGTTGTCACAATATATTCCTTCTCATGAGACCCTTCTGGGTTTAATAGTTTGTCGGTAATTCTTCCGTCATTTGTGAGAATCATCAGTCCATGTGATGCCTTGTCGAGTCGTCCGATAGGGAAGACATGTTTAAGGCCTGATGATGATACAACATCTTTTTCTCCAACTTGCGGCGAGTGTGTCACAACACCAACAGGCTTGTGATATGCGTAGTAGTAATATTTCTTCTGTTGTCCTGATACATTCGATACGACAACTTCGTCACCCTCTGAAACTTTTGATCCAAGCTCAGCCTTTACACCATTTATTGAAACAATACCGCGCTTGATGAGCACATCCGCTTCGCGACGAGTAGCCACGCCTTGATGAGCGAGGTATTTGTTGATACGCATAGGAAACTCTTCCTTCTCAGGTTCTGTATCCTCATTTTGAGCTGTGTTTGGTGGTCTTTTCATGTGTCGGGGGAGTATATCACAACTTTGACATATATCGATATACGTAGTATTACATAGCTAGTTCTTTTAAACTAACTTGGAACTTAACCACAGCAGAAAGTTACTTACCAATGAGGTAATTCTCTGCTGTGGTTAAACCCAGCACAAACAATAATCCGAGCAAGCCTATGCGGCACGCTCACAACAGACGAAAGGACACATCAAAACATGAGTGATACGTTCATTCTAGGACAAGGCCCGGGCCACAAGCTCGAAATGGCTGTAAATCGTAACGGCGGAAAAGCCACTGATATCGAATGGCTCAGCTCGGGCGAAAACTTCCAAGCTGTCATGCGACTCGCTCGGGGTGAAGCCACGTTGGAGGAGAAGATCAAACCCATCGAACCATCGTTCAACACGCTCATCAGGGTGGATCGCAGTGTGAAGCCCCTCTATCCCAACTGGATAAAGGAAGTCCTCTGCCCCGAGTTCGCAGAGACGGGGCCGGAACAATTCGATCTTGCAAACGTCGAGCTGTGGCTGCATGGAATGCAGGAGAAGGGATCCATCGCCGGTAACGAACTCTATACCTATCTCAGGGAAAATGATTTGCTCAAAGATTGTCTCAATCTCCGCGACGGCGAGGAAATTCAGAAGAACGGTGTCAGAGCTTTTAACAAGTTCTTCAAGGTGGAGGCTCTCTGCCTCTGGAAGTCTGCCGTGAGTACTGATGACGGCGATTTCTTTGTTCCATATCTCCGCGATGCTGGTGGTGTTGTTGTGCGCTGGGGCAAGCTCGACGATCTCTGGGATCGTAAGAGCCCCGCCGGCCGTTTCAGGAGTTAGCCCTTCGGCGATATATGCCAAACGCTCGGTGGGGATTAGCGTCACCTCACAGCTCTGCAAATCTTTGCAGGGCTATTTTATTTCTCCCGCATGTGTGCCAGCAACAAATCCTGTAGTCCAACAAAGCTGGAGACTGTATCCACCTGATGGTCTGTCTACATTGAGTACATCTCCGACAAGGTAGAGATTGGAAATGATTCGTGATTTCATGGTTTTAAAATCTACCTCATCGAGTGATACACCTCCTGATGAGACAATTGCTTTGTCAGTTCCGAGAAGTCCCGATACCTGCATACTCATTCCTTTAAGTGTATCTATTAACCTCATCCTCATTTCCTTTGTCACACTGTTATTTTTCAAATTTGGATTGATACCTGCCATTTCTATGACAGCCATAACTAAGGCCGGTGGAATGATTGCATCGAGACTATTCTTGATCATTTTGTTAATGTCAGTTTTAAAAAGTTCCTGAAGTCTTGCATTCAATGTCCCGTGATCAAACGAGGGGAGGAGATCAATTCGTATTTCAACTTCTCCGTATTTTAAAAGTTCACCAATATCTTTACTCATATTCAATATTCCAGGACCACTGAGGCCGAAGTGGGTAAAGAGCATTTTTCCTTTTCTTGAATCTTGTTTAACTCCATTTTGAAATGTTTGTATTTTTGCTTCTGGAAGGGCAACACCTTGTAGCTTCTTTACCCAGCTATCTTGTATTGCAATGGGAACAAGTGCTGCATCAGATGCGATGATGGTATGACCGAGATCTTTAAGCCAAGGGAATCCATCGCCTGTAGAACCTGTTTCTGGACGGGATGTTCCACCCGTTGCAAGGATGAATTTCTTTGCAAAGATTTCTTTACCGTTTTTTAATTTCACTGATGTAATCTTTCCGCCGTCCGAAGTGATCTTTGAAATGGGGGAGTTAGTTTCAATGTGTACTTTCTGTTTGTTAATGAATTCGGTAACCACTTTCCAAACTGACTCTGCTTTATTACTTTCAGGAAATACACGCCCCTCAGCTTCAACTTTTGTTGGCATACCCCTACTGTTGAAGAACTCCAATGTATCTTTCACGCTAAATTGAGAGAATGCAGAAAAGAGAAACTTGTCATTACTCTTGTACTTTGCCAGAAACTTCCTTACATCAAGCTCATTGTTCGTTACGTTACATCTTCCTCCTCCTGTGATGAGGAGTTTTTCACCAAGCTTGGAATTCTTTTCAAGTAAAATGACAGACGCACCATGCATCGCTGCGTGTCCTGCTGCCATCATGCCTGCGGGCCCTCCGCCTATGACCGCAACATCCCATTGTGTTGGAGAGATTTCTTTCATCCGTTTAGGATATCACAAAGAGTTGGTCGCACCAGTTTTTGAGGGTATACTGTGGGTATATAGTTCATGAAAAAGCATCGTACATCTTGGATTCCCGGAGCTGTCGCTATCGTAATTGTATCTGCGGTATGTATATATTCCGCTATGGGTATATCTCCTAGTTACAAAATAGTTGCTGTTGGAGATGTAGCGAGTAAGAATGGACAACAGTCAAAGACTGCGCAGCTCGTAAAGATGCTTAATCCTGATAAGATTCTGCTTCTCGGTAATATTGCATATGAGAAGGGAGCTCTTGATGAGTTCAACCGATATTTTGATCCCGCATGGAAGGATTTGAAAACAGAGATATTGCCTGCTCCAGGGAACCGGGAATATGATACTTCTGGTGTTGCAGGTTACTATGAATATTTCGGTACAGCTGCTGGCCCTCGTCACACAGGTTACTATAGTTTTGATATAGGTTCATGGCATGTGGTTTCTCTAAATTCGGAGATTGTGAATCAAACACAGACAGACTGGCTTAAGAATGATCTTTATGTAAATAAGCAGGAATGCATATTGGCATACTGGCATAGACCTTTATTTTCTTCAGGGAAATATGGAGACAGTAAGCAGGTAAAAGTATTCTGGGATATCTTGTACCAAAGCGGTGCAGATATAGTGCTCAACAGTCACGATACGGTGTATGAGAGATTTGCAAAGCAGAATTCCAAAGGCCAGCTTGATCCTAAAGGTATAAGACAATTCACCGTTGGTACAGGTGGGGCAAGTGCAACTGAGTTCAAGAAGATAAAGGCAAATTCAGAAGCTCACTTTACGGGGATCTACGGCGTGCTACAGCTAACTTTGAAGAAGGGAAGCTATGATGCTTCGTTTCTACCAGCCGAGGGTTCAACCTCTACTGACAGCGTCAAGGGAGTTAAATGCAATAGTTAGTTTTTTGATTTGCGTGTTGGTATAATGGTCGGCATGCACAATACATCGCTCTCGATTGCAGCTTCAGTAGTTATTCTTTTCGTCGCCTTTCTTGTCTGGACACAATATGACAAAGCGGATACAAAGGAGTCACCTGTTGCAACACAACAGACTGCTGTTGAAGCGTATGGAGACACAAATGCGTTAGGGCAACTTACAGCCACGAACAAAACGAACTTACCAGTAAAAACAAATAACAATACAAAAATTATGAATGCAACATTTGAGACAAATAAGGGAAACATTACTATAGAACTCTTCGCTGATCGAGTTCCTAACACAGTTGCTAACTTTACAAAGCTTGCTGGTGAAGGATTTTACAATGGTGTTAAATTTCACCGAGTCATCAAAGGCTTCATGATCCAAGGTGGAGATCCTTTAACAAAGGACGACACAATGGTTTCAAGATGGGGAACAGGAGGTCCTGGATACAAGTTTGATGATGAGATTACAGCAGAGAACAAGAATGACATTGGTACCATAGCTATGGCAAACGCTGGACCTAACACAAACGGCAGTCAGTTTTTCTTTAATGTAAACGACAACAATTTTCTTGATGGGAAGCATACAGTATTCGGTCGTGTAACAAGCGGTATGGATATTGTGAAGGAAATTGAGGCTGTTCCAACTGATGGTTCTGACCGCCCACTTGAACCTGTTGTTATAAAAGCAATTGTGCTGAAGTAACTTAATCGGAACTTTAAGAAAGCTTACTATTATTATCAAAAATAATTTAAACATATGTTCAAAATCAAAGAGATAGGATTCTTCATTTATCCAGTGACAGATGTAGCAAGGGCGAGAAAGTTTTACGAAGGTGTACTAGGTCTCACTCCAAGCAGTGACTTTCCAGCAACAGAGCAATCAAAATGGATTGAATACAATATCGGAGCACAAACTCTTGCAATAGGTTCATCGCCAGATTGGCAGCCTTCAGAGGCTGGAACATCTGCCGCTCTTGAGGTTGAGGATTTCGATGAGGCTATTAAGCATCTTAAGGACAACGGGGTGGCATTTAAGCTAGAACCAATGGATTTTCCTACCTGTAAGATGGCGGTTGCGTACGATCCTGATAAGAACATCCTGATTATCCATCATAGAAAGGGCTAGTAGACTTTTTCCCCTCTTACTGCCATTATATTGGGTATAAACACCCTCTGTATGGAGCCTTCACCATATCTCTCAGTTGTAGTTCCAATTTTCAATGAATCGGGGAATATTCGTTTACTTGATAGTGAATTGAAGGAAGTCTTGCCGACAGTGGCTACATCTTTTGAGATAATATACGTCAATGACGGCAGTCACGATGATTCACTTGAAGTGTTAAGGTCACTTAAGGGGGTTATCATCGTCGACCTCAACCGTAACTACGGACAAACAACTGCGTTTGATGCTGGCTTTAAAGCATCGAGGGGAGAGATTGTGGTTTCAATGGATGGAGATGGACAGAATGATCCACACGACATTCCTATGCTCTTAAAGAAGATGAAAGATGACAACCTTGATGTTGTCGCTGGGTGGAGAAAACATCGACAAGATAAAAGAGGAATTCGACTACTCAATATCATAGGAAGAATTCTCCGACGTATGATTATTGCCGACAAGATTCATGATGCTGGTTGTGCATTGCGTGTATACAAGAGGGAGGCAATAAAGGGGCTTGATATCGGTGGTGAAATGCATCGATACATACTAGCTCTTCTCCACTGGAAGGGATTCCGCATCGGAGAAGTTCCGGTTAATCATCGAAAAAGATTGCATGGAATTAGCCACTATAGCTACACAAAAGCTGTTCGTGGTTTCATTGACCTCATGTACATTTGGTTCATCCACAAATACTCACAACGGCCACTCCATTTCTTTGGATATTTAACTTTCATTTCATTCACCGCTGCTTTCCTGTCTGCCCTTAGTACTGTATATACAAAAGTATTTTTAAGTTTTGATGTAACGAGTAACGGATGGTTCTTCTTGACCGGTTTCTTTACTCTCACAGGTATCATTCTCTTTAGCTTCGGTATCATCATCGATCTTTTGATTCGTATACATTTCAATAACTCTCCATACGAAAATCGATATACAATCCGCGAGGTGATTGAGACTAAATAAAATGAAACGAGTTCTCATCTTAAACTATGAATTTCCTCCACTTGGAGGAGGGGGTGGAATTGCAACACGAACAATTGCAAAAGGGCTCATCAAAAAAGGATATGAGGTAGATTGTGTGACTACGGGACATGAGTCCCTTACAAAATCTCAGGATGTTGATGGAATACACATTCATCGAGTTCGTGTATGGGGCCGAAAGAATATTGAGACAGCCTCGATGATATCAATGCTCCTTTTCCCACTCGCAGCTTTTTTTGAAACAGTAAGACTTTGCAGAAAATATAAGTATGAATTCATTCATACTCACTTTGTCATACCCACAGGTCCATTGGGTTTTGTTGTCTCAAAGATGTTTGGAATAA
>CAZFOD010000010.1:7104-15259 GCA_964520545.1 uncultured Candidatus Saccharibacteria bacterium | reverse complement strand
AGACATTGTTCGACAAAGCTCGGAAGATAATTTGCTTCGCATCGGACTTGAAAACCCTTCTGATACCACAACAGCAATAGGTGTTGTTACGCTGGGTAATGGTAGTCTTTGTGGTTCTGCTGGTACTCGTCGTACATGGGGAGAATTTCACCACATCATTGATCCATATACCTTAAAATCACCCAGACACATTCTTGCCACATGGGTTGTTGCCGACACTGCGCTAATTGGAGACGCAATAGCTACAGCACTTTTTTTCACCAGTGCTAAAGCGCTTGAGGTGGAGTATAATTTTAAGTATCTAATTCTTAACGCAGACCATTCTATTCAGAAATCAGATGATTTTCCCGCAGAATTATTTACCACAGAGATCAAGTGATATATGAAATATATAGATAGATTTTTGAACTCAATAACAATGTACAGACTCGTACTTCACGGTCTGTATGTTTGTGTTGCCTATGCAATCATATGTGGATTTTTAGGGATCATCCCTTTCAACGGCCTTTCACTAATTGTTTCATTCCTCGTCTTGCACCTTGTGGGAGGTACTGCTAACTACATATTTTCAAAGATATTTAAGGTAGCTCCCAACCACGAGTCAACGGGTATAACCGCAGCGATACTTTTTTTCATATTGATGCCTGTTGTGAATCTAAGCGGTGCATATATTCTGATTGCAGCTGCCATAATTGCAATGGCTTCTAAGTACATATTCTCGATTGGCAACAAACATATTTTCAACCCTGCCGCTGTAGCAGCAGTCATTGTAGGCCTTGCTGGAAGTGGTGCTGCCATTTGGTGGGTGGGAAGTCTTGCTATGCTCCCAGTCATTCTAATCTTAGGACTTCTCATTGTCCGAAAGATTCGTCGATTTACAATGTTCTGGTCATTCATACTTGCAAGTATTGCTGTTGCATTCTACACATTTACTACACAAGGCTTCAGTGCAAGTGAGGTTCTCATTCAAGCTGTCTCTTCATGGCCGCTACTTTTCTTTGCAACCGTGATGCTTACGGAGCCATTAACTACTCCTCCTACACGAAAGCTACAAGTCTACTACGGTATCATCGTAGGAATTATATTCTCTCTTCAGTTTCACTTTGGCCCGGTATATTCAACTCCGGAGTTAGCACTTGTAGTCGGAAATATATTCTCATTCATTGTGAGCTCAAGACAGAAATTGAGATTGCAGTTGAAGTCTAAGACGCAGCTTTCAAACTTTATTTACGAATTCTCTTTTGTTCCAAACCAACCTTTGGTTTTTTCTCCAGGACAATATCTTGAATGGACTTTGCCAGATGTACATGCTGACTCAAGAGGGAACCGAAGATTCTTTACAATAGCTTCTTCTCCAACTGAACCCGAGATTCATCTCGGAGTTCGTATTCAACAGGACGGGAGTAGTTTCAAGAAGGAGCTAGTAGATATGAAGGAGGGAGATGTTGTTACAGCAGGTTCTCTTTCAGGAGAATTCATTCTACCTAAAGACCAAAAAGAAAAACTAGTCTTCATTGCAGGAGGAATCGGGGTAACTCCATTCCGAAGCATGATTAAGTATCTTATCGACAAGAAAGAGAAGCGTGACGTCACCATGTTCTACGCATGTGCATCTGAAACAGATTTTGTATACACAGATCTTTTTGATCTTGCTACGCATGAGATCGGTCTTAAGATTATTCGCATTGTCACCGATACGGCAAAGGTTTCGCAGACGTGGAAAGGGAAGACTGGATATATTACAAAGGAACTACTTGAAGCTGAAGTTCCAGATTACAAACATCATACCTACTATCTCTCAGGACCAGATGCAATGGTGAGGAATTACAAGAAGCTTCTTTTGAATGCTGGAGTGAGCCGATCTCATATTCGTACTGACTATTTCCCAGGATTCTAAGCATTCGCTGGCAATTATTGTTTGGTGGTATAATGCACAAACTATGCAGTTTTTAAGTCTTATTAAGCCCTATAAATGGTGGGTTATACTCATCTCCGTTCTTGGTATTGCAGCTAACGGATTGGCTTTGTTTATACCTAAAATGGCCGCTAAGGTTATCGACCAGTCTGTTGCTACCGGAGGCTTGTTGAATCAGTCCCTCATCACATTAACGATAGTTGTGGTAGGCTCTCTCCTTGTTTCTATATTTCAGGTTGTGGCATCCTCATATCTTTCTGAGAAAGTAGGGTTTAACTTACGACATCATCTGATCGGTAAGATTTCAAACCAAACTCATGGGTATGTTGCCACTTCAACACCCGGCCGTATTCTTACCGTCATGACTTCAGATATTGAAGCCGTTAAAAATATTGTGTCCCAGGGATTTGTTACGCTCCTTGGTGCCGCTGTTTTTCTTGTCGGTTCTGTCGTTATGCTTTTGACAATTAATATACGACTGGCATTGTACACCATCTCAGTCATCCCATTCCTTATTATCGCGTTCGCATTTATTTTCGGAACACTTGGCAAACTATTTAACGAAGCACAAGAGAATACGGAGCGTATAAATGCGGTAATTAACGAGACCATCATAGGATCGAGCCTTGTGCGAGTATTTAGTTCGATGTCGTATGAGATAAAGAAGTTTCATACGATAAATGAAAGAACAAAGGATGTTGGTGTAAAGATTGTATATGGATTCGCAGCTCTCATTCCTGTTATCATGCTCCTGGCGAATGCCGCGATACTCATCATTCTGTGGTTTGGTGGGCGACAAGTGATCGCGGGAACTCTATCAATCGGTAATTTTTCTGCTTTCTTTTCATATGCAGGTCTCTTTACATGGCCGTTGTTTGTAATTGGTTTTGTCGGATCATATCTTTCAAGAGGATTCGTTTCTTTGGGACGAATAAACGAAGTACTTGATTCAGAGATTGCTGAGGAGAAGGGAACGTATGATGGGGTGATTAAAGGAGATATTGAATTTAAGGATGTTAGTTTGGAATACAAGGATGCGGAAGGACAGGCAAAAACAGTACTTAAGGATATTTCTTTTAAAATCTCCGCTGGAAGTCGTAGTGCAATTGTTGGACCTACTGCAGCTGGAAAGACTCAGCTTTTCTACATGATGAGTGGTCTCATTGTGCCAACAAAAGGTGAAATATTAATTGATGGTCGTCCTCTTTCTGCATACAAGAGTGAAGCGCTTTTGTCACAAATTGGTCTCGTGTTCCAAGACAGTATCATTTTCAATTCTTCACTTCGAGAGAATGTGTCATTGTCAGAAAACACATCAACGGAAACTATTGATAAAGCTCTGAAGGCAGCGGAACTAAAGGGACTCATCGAAGGGTTACCTAAAGGGCTTGATTCGTTGATAAGTGAGAGAGGAATGAGTCTTTCGGGAGGACAGAAACAGCGACTGATGCTTGCACGTGCGCTTGCAATTGAACCGAAGATATTGCTCCTCGATGACTTTACTGCTCGTGTTGATCAGGCGACTGAAGCGTCGATTCTAAAGAATGTTGCAACAGAGTACCCGGATGTTACCCTCGTATCAATTACTCAAAAAGTTGAGCCTGTGAAGAACTACGACAAGATAATTGTGCTCATGGAAGGAGAGCTCGTGGCGCAGGGGAAACACGAAGAGCTTTTGGAGGGATCGTTTGAATACAGGCAGATATATGAATCTCAAAAGTCGACAGAAACATTGAATGTTGAAAAATAATATGACTTCAAACAACGAACAAAAGAATATTGAGTTGACCTACGACCTGTCATCTCCAGAAAAAGCACAACATATTTCAGGTGTAGCTCAGAGTTTTAAGCAATTTTCACAATATATAAAAGGAGATGGTTCGAAGCTTTCGTTTGGTTTGGGATTGGTGCTCTTTAACTCCGCTGCTGATGTTGCTGTTCCATATTTAATCGCGATTGCTGTTGATCGATACATTGCTACAGGAAATGGGCAGGGCCTTCTCACCATCATCCTCATTCTCATCGGCATCTTCCTCTTTACATCTCTCACTAGCTATCTCCAGGGTATGCTCGTAGGCTCCGTATCTCAGCGAACGCTTTTCAGGCTACGTGAAAGTATTTTCCTTAAACTCCAGAATCTACCAATTGCATTCTTTGCTCAGAATAAAGCAGGAGACCTTATGTCTCGAATCAATGGAGATGCAGAAAGACTAAATCAATTCCTCTCCGAGAGTCTTGCTAGATTCTTGGGTGGCTTCTTCATAATCGTAGGCATTGCGGCATTCGTATTCTTCATCAACGTCAAACTTGCATTGGTGATGCTTTCAACAACATTGGTTCTCGTTGTCTTTACTCGAATTATGTCTCCAATCATTGGTCGTGCTAACAAAGCGAGCTTGAACACAGGAGGTGATTTTTCTGCAACCCTTCAGGAAAACCTTACAAACTTCCGTGTTGTCATTGCATACAGCAAGCGACAATATTTCCGAGACTATCTCGAAAGAGTAAATCTCTCAGCATACAAGGCAAACTTTAAATCCAGTGCTCTTAAGAGTCTCCTTGAACCTTTCTATGATTTTGCCGGAGGAGTAGCGATGATTGCTGTTGTTGGATATGGTCTCCATCTTTTTACACTTGGAGAAATATCAATTGGAGTTTTAGTGGCGTTTGTAAGCTACACTGCTCGTTTCTACAGTCCACTTCAATATCTTGCGAGTATCATCGCAGAAGTACAAGGTGCTCGTGCAGCATGGTCTCGTGTACTTGCAATCTTTAATATGGATAACAGTCTTGCTGTCATAGAGTCTAGCGCAAAAGTGGAGTCATCACCCGCACGTCTTGAACTTCGTGATGTATCTTTCGGATATGAAGGAGGAGGGTTGGTCATTGAAGATGCAAACCTTTTGTTTGAAGCTGGAAAGACATACGCACTTGTTGGACCAACGGGAGGAGGAAAATCTACCCTCGCTAGCCTCATGGCTCGTTTGTATGACCCAATGAAGGGAACAATATTGTTAGACGGAAAAGATATTAGAAGCCTAGATCCTAAAGAGCGTGCAGCTTCTGTTTCCGTCATTTTGCAAGATCCAATCATCTTTAGTGGTACGGTGGGGGACAACATTCGATATGGAAACAAAGAGTTGAATGAGGTTGATGATATAGATTTAAATACCCTTCTTAAGAAAAAAGGATTTGAAGAAGTATTGTTACGTTTTGAACAAGGCCTCACAACACCCGTATCATCAGGCGGATCAGGCTTGAGTCTCGGTCAAAAACAGCTCATTTCATTCATGCGTGCAATATTGCGTCAGCCTAAGCTCCTCATTCTCGATGAAGCAACTGCAAACATTGATACCGTAACAGAGGCGCTATTAAACAAATCACTTGAAGTGCTACCGAAGGATACAACAAAGGTCATCATTGCTCATAGGTTGAATACAATTAAGGAGGCAGATGAGATTATGTTCGTAAATGGTCATCATGTGACGAGAGCTGGAAACTTTGATGATGCAATACGACTCATTGAAAGCTCAAAGAGAAATAGTTAATGTTGTTCGAGATACAGGAAAAAAGAGTGGAGGTAACCATAAAACGTAGTATGCGTTCTCGCAGGCTCCGTCTTTCAGTTCATCCAGGTGGTGAGGTTGTCATAACCGCACCAGCTTCAATGAGTGATGCTCGTCTTGAACGGGAGGCTAGTAGGTTTCTCTCACAAAAAGGTGAATGGGTATTACGTGCAGTTCGAAAGTTGAAGAACCATAAGGCAGCAACTCCTAAAAGATCTGTTGCGGAAATTAGAAAAGAATATGCTGCGAACAAGAAAAAAGCTAAGGATTTGGTGGTAGAAAGGCTAAAGCACTTCAATACCTTCTATGGATTTAAGATTGGAAATATTTCAATCCGTAATCAAAAAAGTAGATGGGGAAGTTGTTCTCGCAAAGGTAATCTCAATTTCAACTATCGTATCGCATTGTTACCACTACACCTCTCAGACTACATCATTGTGCATGAGCTTTGCCATATAGGGCAACTTAATCACTCAAGTAAGTTTTGGGATCTTGTTGCAAAGACAATCCCAGAGCACAAGAAATTAAGAAGAGAGTTGAAGGGAGACTTTAGTTTGCTTTAGACTCAGTTTTCATTTCAGACAATATTCCGATAAAGACGGGGACGAAAGAGACGGCGATAATGACAAGCACAATAGGAACAAGATATTTATCAATATCTGGTATGACACTACCGAGATAATATCCAAGTAGTGTAATTCCACCTCCCCAGATAATTCCACCAACAATGTTATATGTTAAAAAGATTTTGTATTTCATACTTCCTACACCTGCAAGTATTGGAGTGAATGTTCGTACAACTGGAACAAATCGCGCGAGGATTATTGATTTTGGACCGTGCTTAGCAAAAAATTCCTCAGCCTTCTTGAGATATCTTTTCTTAAAAAGAAAAGAATCTTCTTTCACGAAGAGTGCTGGACCTACTTTTTTCCCAAAGTAATAGCCTACTGAATCTCCAAGTATTGCCATGAGAATAGCACCACCTGCGAGGAGATATATATTTACACCAAGTGTCGGAGACAGTAGTCCTGCTGTGAAGAGAAGTGAGTCTCCTGGAAAGAAGAACCCGAAGAATAGGCCTGACTCTGCGAAGATGACGGTAAAGAACCCGAGAAGCCCGAAGGTACGAATGAGGGTTTCGGGGTTTAAATATTGGAGGAAATCCATATGAACATAGTACAACATAAGTTCATAAAGAATAAATGAACCAGATACCACCCTCTTGTGGTTTGAGATATACTACCGCCATGGAACCCCTCGCTTCACGTATACGTCCAAAGACTTTGGATGAATTCATAGGGCAATCTCACCTTGTAGGCAAGGACAAGCCTCTTCGAATTGCCATAGAGCAAAAGCACCTATTCTCATTCATTCTGTGGGGCCCACCTGGTGTTGGTAAAACGACAATTGCTCGTATGTATGCCAAGGGACTCGATGCTGATTTCTATGAACTTTCTGCCGTATCAGCAGGGAAGGATGATATTAGAAAGATAGTTGATGAAAGAAAAGGCTTTGCTGTTCTTAAGCCAAAGATATTGTTCCTCGATGAGATTCATCGTTTCAATAAGAGTCAGCAAGATTTTCTTTTGCCATATGTAGAATCAGGAATATTGACTCTCGTTGGTGCAACAACCGAGAACCCAAGCTTTGAAGTCATATCTCCACTTCTTTCACGATGTCGTGTATTTGTACTCAGTGAACTCAATCCTGAAGAGATGATGGAAATCGTTAATCGTGCTGCTAAGGAGGCAAAACTAAAGGTTGAAAAGAAAGCACGAGAGTGGCTTGTAGAAATGGCAAATGGAGATGCTCGACAAGCAATTACCATGATTGAGGCAACACAAGGTCTCTACGACAAAGTCACCATCGATACATTGAAAGAAACTCTGCAGTCTAAATTCTTACGCTATGACAAGAAAGGGGAGGAACACTACAACACCATCTCTGCATTTATTAAAAGCATGCGAGCAGGCCAGCCTGATGCTGCAATATATTATCTAGCACGAATGATTGATGCAGGAGAGGATCCTAAATTCATTGCAAGACGCATGGTGATTTTTGCGAGTGAAGATATTGGTTTAGCACAACCTACTGCACTTGTTGTAGCTAATGAAGTTTTCCGTGCCGTGGAGATGATAGGTCTTCCCGAGTGCGCAATCAATCTCGCACACGGAGTTGCATATTTAGCACAGAGCAAGAAAGACAGACGAGCATATGATGCTTTGTACAAAGCTCTTGATGATGTGAAGAAATTTGGAAACCTACCCATTCCAATGATGCTACGAAATGCTCCAACTAAACTTATGAAAGAGCTTGGATATCATAAGGGATATGAGAAATATACGAAAGAGGATTTGCTGCCTGAAAAGCTCAAAAAGAAGAAGTATTTGTAGGTGACAGTGTGTTTGGTAAAGAGCTACATCTAGCTTCGAAGTCTTTGAGTCTAAATTTGCATTTTGTTGAAAATATTCTATTCTTCAAATACAGTGCCCCTTGAGCAAGGGATAAGTACTGTTCATCGGTCTCAGCGAAGAGCTATGTGGCCGAACCGCTCAACCACTTGCGTTTTAGAATGAGAGTTTGGAGTAATTGCGGATCAGCTACGCCGCAGTGAAGAATCATTATCATTCAAAGAACTATACCTTTAAGGTAAGCAAGTGGTTCTTTTTATATA
>CAZFOD010000010.1:0-7004 GCA_964520545.1 uncultured Candidatus Saccharibacteria bacterium | reverse complement strand
AATCATTGACAACAAAAGAAACGTAGTATATAGTACTAACACTAATCAATTCTCTCGGTTAGTTCTGTTTTTAGGGAACCTGGATCTACTAGGTAATGCACGGCCTCCAAGCCAACAAAGCAACTTCTCACACAAAACAGCTGCGCGGCATTAATGAGCAAATATTGCTCGCCATTCATGCGCTGAATTTTTAGTGGAGAAGTTATTTCATTTAAACATGAACCCAAAATCAAATAGTCGGCAGTCTCGCGGTCCACGGATCTCGTCAGAAGCACGTCCAGCATCACCTTACCGATACGTCGGAGGTAGTTCGTCTGCGTCTTCAGCAGGTCCTCGATCTTCAGCATATTCACGACGTCCACCGTCTCCAACGTTCTCGTCACGAACAACAAGCTTCTCAAGTGGTCCTTCACGGGGCACTTCAGCATACTCACCAAGTTACGCTGGTGGCGGAAGTCAGACTTCGTATGGCACAAGCCGATCTTCATCATCAAGCTACAGATCATCACCATCACGTGGTGCCTATGCTTCAGGTGGGCGATCAAGCTATGGTCCTTCACGAGGAGGTTTTGGTGGAAGCCGAGGGGGATACAGTCGAGGAGGCGGCCGTTCACAGGGCGCTCGAATCGATATCTCTAAGTTCGTACGAAAGGCTGAAATTACGGAAGTAGTACAGCAGTTTGTTCCTGAACACGCTTTCGTAGACTTTGCAGTTGATGCAAGACTTAAGGCAAACATTGTGGCTAAGGGATATGTAACACCTACTCCAATTCAGGACAAGGCAATCCCTCACGTTTTGAAAGGGGCTGACGTTGTTGGTATCGCTAATACCGGTACTGGTAAGACAGCAGCCTTCCTCATTCCTCTCATCGACAAGGTTTTGAAAGATCCTAAGAACACAGATATTCTCGTTGTAGTTCCAACTCGCGAACTCGCTATCCAAATACAGGACGAACTTCGGGGTTTCACTCCAAAGATGAATATCTACTCAGTGTGCTGCGTTGGAGGTGCGCCTATCGGTCGCCAGATTTCTGAACTCCGATATCACAACAACTTCATCATCGGAACACCAGGACGAATCAAGGACCTCATTGAACGAAAGAAGCTTAACCTTACTACATTCAAAACAGTAGTTCTTGATGAAGCAGATCGAATGCTCGATATGGGATTCATCAATGATATGAAATATATGATGGCATTTATGCCAAAGGATCGACAGACTCTTTTCTTCTCAGCTACGCTTTCTCCAGAAATCGAATCTCTCATCAATCAGTTTCTTAATAAGCCGGTGATGATCTCCGTTAAAACAGGAGACACTGCAAAGAACGTTGATCAAGATATCGTTCGGATACAGCCAGGGCAGAATAAGGTAGATGTTCTCGCTGATCTTCTTGCAAAGCCTGAATTTACAAAAGTTATCGTTTTCGGAAAGACAAAGCACGGTGTAGAAAAACTTTCTACACAACTCCTCGCAAAGGGAATTAAAGCTGAGTCTATTCACGGCGACAAAAATCACTCACGACGTGTCCGCGCCCTTGATCTCTTTAAACGAGACGGCGTACAGGTGCTCGTAGCGACTGATGTTGCTGCTCGAGGATTGGATGTTTCAGGTATCACTCACGTGATCAACTTTGATATTCCAATGACTTACGACGACTATGTTCACCGAATTGGCCGAACAGGCCGAGGAGGAAAGACAGGAAAAGCACTCACTTTCATTGGATAGATAGATTAGACAAAAGTCCCCGAAAGGGGATTTTTTTGTTTTGTATAAAACTAAACCGCCCTCATTCGATCAGGAATGAAAGGCGGTGAGGTTTGAGACCTGTGGCTAGGTGGTTTTTCCACCCGATTTGATTTTGCACGCGAAGACAAGGAGTAAGGGGAGTTCTTTCTGGGGCAACTCCTTCGGAATGACGTTGAAGTCAATCTCTTTGTGGCCATGTGTTCCCCAAATAAGGCAAACATTTCCGTCGACGACCGTTGCCAGTCGGTAATCGGTGAGGAGTTCCGGTTCTTCGAAGGCAAGCGAAATGATTTCGTTGTGCGTCGCAAAGTTTACACCAATTTCGGCCAATGTTCCCTCGACCATTGGCATGTCCTCTACGACACTTGCATTGGACTCAAGGAGTCTTACAACTGCATTGTAGGGCTGTTGCGAGCCCAACTTGGCACACTGTGCATTTTTCGGGTTCCGAAAGAGCACTTCTACTTGATGTATGGTTCGTCCGATTACACGGACGCTTCTTATTGGACTTAATGTTTTTGTCATAGGTTTAAACGTCTGAAAAAGGCGCTTAAACCTAGGACAAAAGACTGAGTTCTTTTGGTAGAATGCCACCAGCAAGGGTATAGGTCAAGTTGGTAAAGCGCAGAACGCGAGGCTCACTCATTCTTAACGTTGGAGGGCTATAATAGGGAATGCGAGGGGGTGGCGCATACCCCCCCTTGCATTATTACAGATTATGTGTTAAAATGTACCCATTATGCAGAAAAAGACATCTTCACCAATATATTCATTTATTCTCGTTACAGCCGGGATATTTGCTCTCGCATTCATGTTTGCTACTCCAAACGTAGCTGAAGCTGGATGCTTGGCCACATATTCGTCTTGTAACGATTACTATTACCAGCAGTACCCGGTTCCACAGTACGTATATTATCAAGACCCATCTTTGAGATATCGTAACTCGTTTAACTACACACCAGTAATATATCCAATTCCTTTGTACGTACAGACAGGTATCAACCAGAATGGAAATACGGCATACAATTCATATAACCCAAGTTCGAATTTGTATCCTCAAATGACATACGTTCCGTACAATACGAATAGTTACAATACAAATAACTATGGATACAATCCATACAGTGGTAACAACGGAGGCTTCACTATTAGCGGTGGAAGCCAGGCAAACCAGTACGGTGCCTCAAGTAACGGATTCATCAATACTTCTGGAAGATAAAGAAGGAATATAAGAAAAGCACAAAGCGCCTTTACCGGCGCTTTTTGCATATTTAGGCCTGCGACACCAGAGGCAGAATTTGGTATAGTCATATGTATGAAGAATGATTCACCCTGGCTCCACCAGCTGATTACCACGCGCCCCGTTGATACTCTCCGCCAAGATCTTAAGACAGATGTTGCCATTGTTGGTGCCGGCATTGCGGGTGTGATGACTGCATACTTCACTTTAAAATATACTGATAAGCAGGTGGTTCTCGTTGAAGGCTACAAGGTGGCACACGGTGCTACAGGACACAACGCAGGGCAGATTGTGAGCGATTTCGAACGTGAATTTTTTGATATCGTTGACGAATTTGGACTTGAAAAGGCAGCAGATGCTGAGCGTGATATACGTTCAGCATGGCTTTTGCTTGAAGAGATATATGAAGAAGCAAAGCTATCAACCCCTATGTCTACTTTCCATGGATACAACGGGTATGCAAGTATGAACAGAGTGCTTGAAGAGTTGAAGAATAACTATCTTCGACAAGAGGCGGGGATTTTGATTGAACAGATATACATAGCTGATGATGCGGATGGTCTCGCGGATATTCCTCCTGCCTACAAAGATCTCTACAGTGTTGTACCAAGAGAAAACATTCTTTCGCTTTTGGAATCAATTGATCCTCAATACATTGCAGCTATGCCTGAAAAGAAGGGTTGCACAAATAGTGCTTTACTTGTTGAAGAAATTGTCGGCTACCTTCTTTCAACTTACAAAGATAGATTTATATTAGCTGAGCATACACCCATAAAGAAAGTTGTTCTTGAAAAACATAACGGGGTACTTGTTTCAACAGATTATTCCATCACTGCGAACAAAATTGTTTTGTGCACAAATGGATTTGAAAACTTCACTATTGAAAACAATGCAAAGGGGCCTGATGATGGAGAGGTAGATACTCGGTTCCATCATAATGTACAAGGAGCTGTTGGGTACATGGCTGCATATCTTGAACCTATGAACAAAGCTCCAACATCACTTTCATTCTACGATGCAGAGTTGATAAAAGGGGGACATGCCAAGGATGTATATCACGAAGAGCCTTATATATATCTCACTCGAAGACCATACGAGTTGGAAAAGGATGAAAGTCATAATCTCATTTGTGTCGGTGGTCCTGAAGTCTTGCTTGAAGATACCACTCGTTATGAACCGGATAGTTTGTCTCCAGATGATGCTATAAAAAAGATTGATAAGTTCTTGCACCAAACATTTGTACCAGCACCTCACAAGGAAGGGGAATATCGTTTTCAGTGGCACGGCCTCTTGTGCTACACACCTACTGGTATTCGACTCATTGGTACAGAACCTCGAAACTCTGTACTTTTGTACAATCTCGGATGTAACGGAGTAGGTATCCTCCCTTCAATCTATGGTGGGCGACGAATATCTCAGATATTGGCTGGTGAAGTACTGAAACCTTCCATCTTCGATCCACGAATGAAGTCTTAATTACAATGCATAATTTTTCTCAATTTCATTATCTTCTCATAAACGCTCCATACTTAGTGAATGTACATCCTGCATTTATCTACTTCATCGTCTTTGGTACCACGCTGCTAGAATCAATCCCTGTAATTGGTACATTCGCACCGGGTACTCTTTTGCTGCTTCTTTTTGGATTTATGGCGACTCACCATTCGCTATCACTTGCTGCAGTCATCATATCTGCTGTCGTGGGTGGAGTTGCTGGTGATATCATCGGATATTACATAGGCAAGTATGGTTTGAAATATATGAATAGATTTCCAAGAATTATGAAATACGCGAAGATAGAAAGTGGTAATGCTTTCTTTCTAAGGCACGGTGGTAAGAGCGTGTTGTTTGCTAGATTCATTGGTCCAATACGCCCCATAGTCCCTATGTTTGCAGGTGCAGCACAGATGCCAATGAGGAAGTTTCTTTTTTGGAATATTTCTGGTTCCATACTTTGGGCAACAATATATATCAGCCTAGGATATATGTTTGGAGCAAACTTCAGATTCTTGGCTGTCTGGGCATCTCGAGCCGGTATCTTCGGTTTCTTTGTAATTATCGTTCTCGTTACTTTGTACGGATGGAAAGAAAAGAAAACTCAACAAGTGCTAGATGAGCTTAAGGATGCAGCTCAACCTGAAACGATTGTAATCATCAAAGAAGAAATTTCAGAAAAACTTTAGGAACTTTCTCGTCACGGAAGTGTATTCTTCTGTGAATGCCTAAGCAAAGATTTCTTTCGACAAACGGTTTCGCTGCTTTGCTTTTAGTTATCACCATATCGATTTCTCTCATGACAGCAATGATTGCTTCCGGAGACTCATTATGGAGATTAAAGCTAAATGTTGCTGAGCTAAGTGATAGAACGCAGAGAGAACTTGCCGCTATTACATGCAGAGATATTGCTCTTTTATATATCTCTGAAGATCCAGAGTACATTGATCCTGAGAGAGTAGATTTAGGTCATGGTGTGGAATGCTCAATTGTTTCCATCACAAGACTGAACGGAAGCCTTTCTCCTTTTGCCCCTAGAGTGATACAGACAAGCGGGATGTACAAAGACAGGCAGGTTACTCTGACTTCACAGATTGATGTTGCAAACACTGGACTCAATCCGTCTTTTCTTTATGACTCATTCAGGTGAGTAGGTTTAGAGTAAAAGAATGAAAAAAATATATTCAAATAAGGGATTCACGTTAATAGAAATATTAGTTGTAATCGGTATATTAGCGATTCTTGCAACAATCGTGTTGGTAGCAATTAATCCAGCAAGACAATTTAAGCTGGCAAGAGATTCTCAGAGAAGTGCAAATGTGACAGCGATATTGAATGCCATCGGGCAAAACATGGCTGATAACCGAGGAGTATTAACTTGTGGATCTAATCCATACACATTGCCAACAAGTGCAACCAATATCATGTCAGGAGGAGCTGATATTGCGGGGTGTCTCGTTCCAACATACATCGCTTCTCTTCCTTTCGATCCATCAATTGAAGGTGCCCACTATACATCCGAGGTTGATTACAATACAGGATACAAGGTTGCTACAGATGTTAATGGTAGGGTGACCATTTCAGCTGTAGCAGAAATATCCGAGAATGGCATCTCTGTGACGAGGTAGGTATAATGCGGGAATATGGTACTGACAGCAAAATCTGTGATGAAAGAATTAGCCCTCGTTTCTGATAAGCAGAAGGCGGTCTTTGTTGCGAGATACTTTAAGACAGGCAAAGGACAATATGGAGAGGGTGATGTGTTCATTGGAGTTACTGTACCCGCAGTTCGAGTGGTTGTTAGAAAATATCGAGAGTTGCCGCTATCTGAAGTTCAAGTTTTGCTTACAAGCAAAATCCATGAACATCGGTTGGCGGCTCTTTTGATATTGTGTCTCCAATATGCAAGAGGCAACACAGAAGAGATTTTTAAGATGTATTTAAACAATACGCGGTACATAAACAACTGGGATCTCGTCGACACATCAGCGAGAGATATTGTCGGTCACTATGTTTGGAACCATATGAGTCCAACAAAACGTAAGATATTTCTCTCAAAATTAGCTAAATCCGAATCTCTCTGGGAAAGGCGTATTGCCATGGTGGCAACGTCGTATGGTATATCGAAAGGGGAGTTGGATTACACATTTCATATCGCGGAAGTGCTACTTAAGGACACCCATGACCTGATGCATAAAGCATCGGGTTGGATGCTTCGAGAGGCAGGTAAGAAGGATAAGAGGGCTCTTGCAGGGTTTCTAGACTCACACGCAGGAACTATGCCAAGAACCATGCTCAGATACGCCTTAGAGCATTTTAAACCCAAAGAGAGGCAGAAATACATGCAAATGAGGGCTAAAATGACAGGTTAAAGTTTGGCTTAAAACTTTGCTTTTCTAGATATTTTTGCTATTATTTCCATGCCTTAGACAGAGAGGCAAAACACATTCCGGGGTAGCTCAGCGGTAGAGCAGTCGCCTGTTAAGCGATTGGTCATAGGTTCGATCCCTATCCCCGGAGCCA
>CAZFOD010000009.1:5611-20406 GCA_964520545.1 uncultured Candidatus Saccharibacteria bacterium | reverse complement strand
TTTTGACATATTTCCTTCATACACTACACTGTGACCCATAAAGAAATGACAGAGAAACCTAAGATATTAGTCGTACTTGGCCCAACAGCAACGGGTAAAAGCGATACAGCGGTAGAGCTTGCACTCGCTTTAAACGGCGAGGTTGTTTCAGCTGACTCAAGACAAGTGTACAAAGGATTGAACCTCGGTACGGGCAAAATATCGAGAATGGAGATGCGTAAGGTTCCCCACCACCTTCTTGATGTCGCTAACCCAAAGCAGCGATATACGGTATCGAAATATCAGATAGCGGCAATTAAGACTATCAATGAAATATTATCGAAAGGAAAATTACCAATCCTTTGCGGTGGCACTGGTTTCTATATCCAATCCATCGTCGATAATATCATTCTGCCTGATGCTCCTGTAAACATGGAGTTGCGAAAGAAACTGTCAGTGAAGTCAGTAGCTCAGTTGTTTGCTATGCTAAAGAAAATGGATCCTGAACGAGCAAAAACCATTGATCCAAAGAATCCCATTAGACTCATCCGTGCAATTGAAATCGTGAAGGCGTTGGGTAAGGTTCCTAAACTACAGAAGAACCCTCCATATGACGCCATACAGATTGGGCTTGATATATCTGATGAGGTATTAAAGAAAAAAATACAGACAAGAATATTGGCTCGTATTAAAAAAGGAATGATAACTGAAGCAAAGAGACTACACACAAAAGGACTATCATTCAAACGAATGCGTGAGCTTGGATTGGAATATGGATATCTTGCAGATCTTCTCGAAGAAAAGATCGAGCTAAAAGAATTCATTGAACGACTTGAAGTTTCAATCTTCCAGTATGTAAAAAGGCAGCGTGCGTGGTTTAGACGGGATCAAAGAATCGAATGGTTCGACCCTTCAAAGAAGGCAGGTTTTAGGAAAATCCTTAAAACAGTAGCAACTAAACTTTCCGCGTAATGAAGTTTAGATAGTGCTTACTTCTTGGCTTTATCTTCTCGAAATATATGATTTCAAAACCGTGTTCTTTCAAGAGAACCTCTAGTTCTTCTTTCTTGTAGAAAGTAAACAACCTCGGAAGATTTACTCCCGAGCTTTCTCTGTATTCTTCTGTCTCCCCTTCAATGAGTCCAAGTGCAAATATTCCTTGTGGCTTTACTACCCGATATATTTCTTTAAGTGCCTTGCCAATATCTTTTCTTGAAACATGAAGCAGTGAGGTATATGCCCACACTCCGTCGAACGACTCATCATCAAAAGGAAGATTCATAAAATCTCCAACAACAGAGGTTAGCCCTCTTTCCGTTGAAAGCCGAACCATTTCAGAAGATGCATCAACACATGTTACATCGAATCCTTTTTCTTTAAGGAGAAGTGCATCTCTTCCAGGACCACTTCCTACATCGAGAATCTTTCCTTTTGCATGCAAAGCAAATGTATCTACAAAACTTTTCGGGAAAAGCTCCCAGAAACCAGCTGTTTCTTCGTCATATTCATGAGCTAGCTTGTTGTATGTTGTTATGGTAGTTGCATCCATAGGTTTATTGCAAACATCATACCAAATACCCACGGTTTTGACTCGTGGGTATTCGTATATATTTCACTAGTAACCCCCTCTATGCGTGTCTACTTATATTCGAGTGCGAGTCATCATAAGACGTAGCGCCTGCGCCCCAGAAGCCAAAGATGACGATGAGAGCCGCTACCACACCCACAGTCCATGCAAGTGTAGAAGCACTAAGGCCCATGAAGAGAGCTGCAATGATTACTAGTCCAAGCACCGCATTGGTCCAGTTTTGCCACATATGTTTAGGATTAGAGTTTTCTAATAATGTGTGGGGACAGACCCGCTTGGTCGACTCCCCATCGACATCAATATTCCAGCATAGGGTTATGAAGAAAATGTTAAAGGGATGTGTCGATGACAATTTGTTCCATCAGCTTAATTAGATCCATTAACATATTTAAACTACTTTTGCTTTCTAAACCTCTCAATAATATCCATATGTCCATCCTTCTCAACCACCTCCCATGCTTTTTTATATGAAGGCCAATCTTGGCAATTTTTGATATCTCTTTCTAATCGATCAGGCCTCTTAAGTACATTTAAATATATTTCTTTATGAATAGCGTGAACAAGAATATGGTGAATAGTTGATTTATCTTTAATGTTGGGATACTCCATGGTAGGCCAAAAACCGCCGTTTTTTTTCTGAACATTATCGGTAAGTAATACATGGATTATTTCATGAGTAAGTACATCCAAGAAGTCTTCTCCCTCATAACGCATACTGATAACCAATGGTTCACTAAAGGCGAGCCTCCAACCGTAAACAGTATAGACATCGATTAGATTTGAATAGAAATTCAGACCAGCGAGCTTTTGCATTGCTGTGAGAATCTTCTTTTCATGCTTTTTCCAAATCCTTTTTCTTTCCTCAATAACCTTCATCATTTTCTCCCAGCTTGGTGGATTATTATCATTTTTGAACTTTTCAATCTCCTTACGGTATGCAACAAAAGCATCAGTAAGAAGCCAGCCATTTTTAAAGCGAATTTCTGGGATTTTAATTGGTTTCAGTTTGGTCATATATTAGAGTATATCAAATGTAATTCAGTAAGCTTCGAAGGTTATTTCAACCATATTAATCAAATTGCAATACATAAAAACCCTCATCTTTTATCTCTGGCTGTTTCTTAAGCCAACTATCCAAATCAACCCTTCTAACATAACTAACCGTTTTTTCCATGACCCTACCCGTAGGTTTTCTATTTTCCCCTTCACCCACCCATTCCTCCAATCTTAAAATATCACCGTCTTGGATATCAAAATCAGCAAGACGTAACTCGTATTTCTTTTTACCAGACGCAATTGCATCAAACCATTCTGGAAGAATCTTTTTTGTAATAGTTTTCATATTATTTCGATACCCAATATTCTCCGTCTCCAACAATATCAATCTTTTCACCATCTATTTTAAGTGCAGTTTCATCATCAATTGAATATACAATATTTTCAAACTTAGGTTTTAACTCGTCAAGATTATCTTTTCTTACATGAGCAAAGTACTCTGAATTGAGATGCGGAATAAAGGAAATATCAATCAGCTTAAGTGGCTCTCCTAGTTCTTTATATACCTCTTCCGGGTACACCAATTTAATTAATTCATTACCTATGAATTGACCTGCCACCATGCTTCCAGCACTTATTCCCATGTATACCTTCTCCCTTAGAAGGCTGGGTAGAAAACTATCCATCTTTAAATCATTAAAAACTTTAGCAAGATATTGCTCATTCCCTCCTCCGAAACAAATTACATCTGCGGACATAAAACGTGCTTTCCAGTTATCCTCTGGTACTGCAGATATATCGACAATATCAATTAACCTAAAACCCTGGTTCTTAAACTCAGTTAAATTATCTATAAGCCAAGCCTTGTCACCGACATCGAGATTACATGCAGTTGGAACAAAAAGGAATGATATTTCTTTTGCAGCTTTACCAACCAAATCTAAAAGAGCATTTGATATCTTAATGTTTTTTAGACCAGCTGATGTGAGTAGAAATTTCATAGATGAAATTATATCTTATGTGAGATATTAGGTCTTGTGTGCCTGAAATATTCTCTACTGACTATCAGAACTAGGCTTAGCAGGATCTTCTTCCTTGACTTCTTGTTCTGACACAGCTTCAACGCCAGATTTTACAACTAATTCTTGTATTTTTTCACCTAATTTTTTAACTTCGCCTTTCTCTATTTTAGATTGAGCATCTTCAACTCTCTGTTGTTCTTCTGCTGCTAAAATTCGTGGATCCTCTTGTGACATATATGTTGCAGTTATTGATTGCTGGAATTATATACTATTTAAACTAATAGGAAATCCCGCCACGCATCTCCGCATGATGGGATTGAGCGGATCATACCGCTATTTCTAGTGACTTAAAGGCCCATAAGAACACTCATTTCGACTTGAGTATGACGCCCACATTCTGTCACCGAATGAATAGTGCTGCCATTCCCTTTTATTTACAAAATTCTACCAATTCACCATGTACAACACCGTTTGAAATGATTATCCCTTTAAACTTTTTTGAATAATCTAAAGGATTACCATTGAGGTCAGTAATCTTTCCCCCTGCGCCTTCAAGAATAAGATGTATTGCTGCTACATCATGAGTGCCGGCACCAGACTCAATTAGTCCAACAAGTTTTCCGCGAGCGATTAGGCAGCCTTTGATAACAACACCACTAAAACATGCCATCTTTATTTTATTCTCAACAATCTTTTTAAAATATGGATAGTCTACTAGTTTTGATACATTTCCAGTAACAGCAAGCACCCCTTTTGTAAGTGATAATTTTGAGACGTTAATATTTTCACCATTACACTGACTCGGATGACCTGCTCTGCCGATATATAACTTATCTAAATATGGATCGTACACTACACCTAGAACTGGCTTGCCGTCGACGACCATTCCCAAGGAAAATAATCCTGTTGGAGTACCCCAGGTATATCCAGCTGTGCCGTCAATTGGATCACAGATCCATCTTCTTCCCATCCCATACTCAGAATTACTCTCTTCTTCTCCAATAACTCCATCGTCAGGAAATGCCTTTGCTAGTTTTTGAATTACCATTGAATTTACCTCCTTATCAGCGATTGTAACTGGTGAATTATCTTCTTTAATCTCAATTTTTAGCTCATCATTAAAATACTTTAAGAGTATAGTCCCTGCTTCTTTGGCAATCTCGATAGCCACTTCAAGTTCTTTTTGGTAATCGTTCATGAGTTAATTTATATTTGTGGGGCGCCTTATCTGTGTTCCGAACTATATCAGATATATCCGAAAGTGAGAATTAGTACGGAGAAGCTAAATAGTTACTTAAAACCAAGAAAAATACTTCTTTTATAAATTATTCTCTTTAATGAAATTTTTGAGCAAACCTTCAATTTCTCTCATCACTCTCTTATGTTCATCAAGTGGTGCGCCTTTCGGATCTTTAACTTCCCAGTATATAGTCTTGGGTGATTTGGATAGGTAGTCTGGTGCTGTCTCTGGTTCAGCCATAGTGATTATTATGTCAGCCCAATCAACCATTTCAGGATTAAGTTGAGTTCTTGTGTTTTCAGCAGCTTTAATTCCCTGTTCTTGTAATGCAAGAATTACATTCTCACTTGCAGGAAGAAGCTCCCTCAAAGTTTGTCCGTGTCTACTCTCACCATCTCTGCTAACAACCTTAGTGCCCGCCGAAAGAACTTCGTGCCGATTATTTAACCGCTTGAAAATCGCTTCGGCAAATTGACTTCTTCCAACATTCCCTCTACAAACAAAAAGTATTTTCATAATAACTATTTTTCAATAAAGTACATCATCATTCCGCTTTTAAAGATAAACTGACTGTTTTCTAGATGACCATCTACTGTTTGAGCGTTAAGTTCTATATATTCTTTTTTTTGCTCATCAGTTAATAAATTCATTGTTGAGTGCGACTGAATGTACCCCTGTATTTCATCTTTAGTGTATGTATCGTCAAAATCAAACTCTTCTTCTTCGACCTTACTAAATCCTACTCTCTTAAAAATACCTGCGCTAATGGCTTCCTTGTTTGATTTTGGAACGACACTCACAAATTTCTTTAGGTTTTCAGACGCGAAAGGCGGGAGATATCCCGTAGATTTATTTCTATCATATTTCCAGAATACACAAAGCTTTCCATCAGGTTTTAATACCCTGTATATTTCTTTTCCTGCTAAGTCGTAATCAAACCAATGATAGGCAGCAGCCACAGTGACCAAATCAAAAGTACCGTCTTCAAATGGAAGCTTTTCGGTTTTTGAGGTAATAAAATTTACTTCTTTATTCCCAGTTTTTGCCAAATCTACCATCGCCTGATCCTTATCTGTTCCAGTAATATCTTTGTAGTTTGTAGCCAAATGATTTGTAACAATTCCTGTACCACAACCAACATCAAGGACCTTCGCGTCTTTACTTGGACAAAAACTATATATCAATTCATAAGCTCTATCTGGGTAGTCAAGACGGTATTTTACATAAAAGTCAGCAACTTTTGAGAAGTCGTTTCGGATGTTTGGTATATGTTGTCCCTCTTGAGTATCTTTCACCAACAAATCATACCAGAAAGCACAGCTTTTTCTATCTAAGTTGCGTTAGTATTTACCAGCTTCAGATGTTCACGGCGGGCCCACTCCGACTCGAACGGAGAACTGCGCGTTTGGAGTGCGATGTTTTACCATTGAAACTATAGGCCCATATTGCTCGCCCTGGTAACAGGCGGCACACAGAGTATACACGAGGAGACACTAAAGAAAAAGCCTGTGATCTTTAAGATAACAGGCGTTTTCTAGTCGAAAAACCGAGAAATTATTTCTTAACTTCTACGAATTCTTCCTTCTTTCGAGTAACTGGATCGTACTTCTTCATCTTCAACTTCGGATTAGTCTTCTTATTCTTAGTCGTGAAGATAGTACTCCCTGTCTTCTTATTCTTTAAAATTACGAGTCGGTCCTGTGACATGGCTTTATATTTAGTGTTGCTAGATAGTAACAGAAAGGGGCTAAAATGGCAATATATAGGGATCTGGGCCTAAAAGATGGTTAATTACGCCTTCTAACCCTACCGCATCCTTTTAGCCCGAAGATAGGTAATAATGGCTGCCACGCTTTTAGTTTCAATTGGATTAAGGTATTTACCTGCCATTTCGATAACTCTCTCTACTATTTCAATAGCCTTCTGTCTCCCGCCAATATCCTTATCTTTAGAATATCTATTAATAAAGTCTTCAATTGTTCGGAGAAGTTCTTCACCTTTAAAATAGTTATCTTCTTTAACTGCAGATCTTTCTCGCTTAACTTCACCTTCTAAGAACTTTCTAAACGCAATCTCTGCTCCAATATCTTTTCCATCCAGCATAGACGCAAAGTTTGTTCCCCCGTATCTTGATGCATTTAATACATTTTTAACCACAGACAAATTTGATTCTTTAACACGGCTCAAAATTGCGTTTAAGAACTGCTCCAATTTTCCATTCTGAAGCTTTTTTATTGACTCCTCATCTAAGTTAGCTAAGAGATCATCAAGTTCTTTCATATAGTCACCAGCATTAGCTGTCACCTTTTCTTTCATTTCATTGAAAAGCTTTAGCTTATCCCTCAGAGATCCCATTCTTGTTCCACCAAGGAGAGCATCCTCTCTTGCATTCATCCCACCAGGCGTACCATCTATGGTTATTATATGCGCCTCATCACCTTGGGTAGGCCACAAGACGTAGGCTACCGCATGGGCTTGTTTTGAGGTAATGGTTAGATCCTCACCGTTTGGTTTAAAACCTCCCGCTATTCCTGATATAAATCCTGCCTCTCTAAGGAGAGCGATGGTCATCTTAGCGAAATCACTACAAACTCCTGCGTATTTTTTTCTTTCTAATTTGATTCGGTCACCAGAAAATCTTCTCTTTAATTCTTTCATCCTTTCTGACATTTCAACAACATTCTCTGCAATATTCTTTTTTTGCTTATGTGGCTGCATTTCTCTATTGTCGAGATCGTAGTAGCCTATTTCACGAACAAATTCCTCAATTGCTACGAGTTTTTCTACAGGCCTAAATTGTTTGATGGATTGTAAAAATAGTTTCCATTCTTCAGGCATTTGGACAATTCTTTCCGATATCTTATTACCAAATGATCTTTCATAGACAGATTTAAAGTATTCATATTCTGAAGTAGATATATCGTCGGGTATGAGTGGTAATTCCTGTACGGTCTGTGAATACAGCACCTTAGTTACACCTTCAGGTGGGTCAACGGTTACCTCTCCCAAAGCGTTAACCTTTCCCTTTAATGAAACTTCCCTACCATTTGATTTCAAGCCTTTAATACGATCTAGCAATATTCTTGAATTACAACTTTTTGGCAAAGATATTAAACCCCTGAGACCATCAATCTCTAATTCCGCCGTTATCTCTTTTGTAGGACCAAAAAATCTTTCTGAAATAGGGAAGCCTACAGATTCCCAGGTTACTCGGTCTCTACCGAGTTCTGCATATATACCCGTAGAGAGAAATTCATGTATTGGCTCTCGTAAGTGAATAAAATCGATAGAGTAACTTTCTCTTGGGTCACCATCCATAAACTGTTCACCAAGACGACCTCCAAAATATGCCCCTCGACCTCGAAATGGAGGATTATATTCTCTCCGCGCACTGCTTCGCGCTTTCGCTAAATTTGTTGTTATTTCTGGAAAAATTGAACTAACCACAGAATCAATCACTCTGTTCACGTCCTGCGTACGTTTTCCAGCAATACTTTCCCTCCCCGCCTCAGGATTACTTTGTAACAAATCGTTTATTTTACCGGCAAAGCTTTTTGATTGAGTATATATACGTTTTAGTTTCTCTAGTGCTCCCGATTCATCTGTTCCGTAGTACTCCGCAAAATATCTCTCAATACCTTCTGCCGTTGAAACCTGCAAGGTGTTTAACAAAGCTAACTTCTGAGTCTCCTCACTTGTTAGTGAGAACTCTTCTGCGTATCGATAAATTCGATATTGTTCGTCTTTATCTTGATATCCAATTAATATAGCGTCATCTGATATCTCAGATCTAAATTTAGCTCCTTTTTTGCTAACTGAAGGAATTGAAATGGTGGAACCTTCAAAATCTGTAATATGCGCCTTACCGTTGCCAGCAACAACACCCACATCTTTATTTTGAAACGTTCCAAACTTTACATAATCATTTTTTGGAAACTTTTTATCCTCTTTCCCTTCGCGATGAAAAATCTGTTCCCCTTGGTCATTGATGCCTAAATGACAAAATCCATCCGTACACTTTCCAATACGAATACCTGTGGGGTAAGTGTCGGACACAATATTACCCAACTCATCGGTAACATAACAATCCCTACCAAAGTCTTTTTTTGACCACTTTATGTATATCTTATTTTTAACCTTTACTATTTCCTGCTGCTTATCTGTAATCTGTAAATCGTGCTCTTTTCCGTCAAAATATACAAAAGTTGTTCCATCAACCCTAGACCCGCAAAACACCATCTCGTCCTTGCTTTCATAATCAAAAACTAGATCTCTATAAGGTCCGTATGCCGCCTCGCCCGTATAGATGAAATCATCTTGAGTCATGTTTTGACCATGAACTATATAGACAAGATTTCCATCGATCTCACCTGGAGGCATTTCCACATAACGACCTACAAAGCTTCTTTCTACTTTCCCATTTACCTTAAGATCGAATGTATGTGTGTGCGGATTATCACTATGATCATTTATATTGAAACTTTCGCAAGGAATAATTTGGTATAACTTACCTTTACTTTTCGTAGCTTTAATACCCATCCAAAATTTTGAGCCTACTAATTCTTTTCCTCCGTAATTGATTATTATCCTATGCTCTTTATCGTAATAATGGTATCTAAGTTCACCTCCAGCTTTTTCCATTTCAAACGAATCTAGCGCCCCGACGAGCCCGCTACGAGACCCGTCTGGAAAATAAATATAACCATGGGAAGTAACCGTGGCGGCTGTGTACATAACCTTATACACAAGCCCGTCAACAAATCTAACATTACATTTTAATTCTGAAAATCGCTTTCTAATCTCCTTTCGTTTGCTCGGTTTTTCAGATTTAATCTCTTCTTCACAACGTGCTTTCAGTTCTGCCCATTCTGGCAAATCAAGATCAACAACTACCGTGCTTTCAAATTTGTCTATTAGTTTTAAATTTTTTCGCTCAAGTCCTTCTACTTCCGACTTTCTATCTTTCTCTTTACTTAAAACCTTGTACTTATTAGTTGCCTCATCCAACTCTAGACTAAATTCACCTTCCTTGTATCCACGAGCCCGAATCGAAACTTCAATCTCTCTTACTAGTGATTTTTCAGCTTCTTCTTTTTGTAGCGAATCAACAACATCTAACGGTCTGTACAAAGCTTTTCCGAGAATCTTTTTTACTCTATCGTCCTTAAAAGAAAAACCAGTTTTAACAAGTATTCTCTCGAGAGCATCTTGCTCTATAAGATCTGCGAGTAACTCAGGTTCATCTACCTTTCCCAAAAGATCTTTAATTGGACCTGTATAGTAGTGAGGGGTGAGCACTCTCTTTTCTTTTTCCAAGACCTCTTCAGCTATTTTTTGAGCCTTAGATCTACTATCGAAATCGCCTTCAAGCTCCCTCACCCTTCTTGTCTGTCTTAATTGGTCATAATAGTCATCTATCTCTTTCATGAGGGACAATGAAGAACCTGATAGTTTCGGAGTGGCTGGAGCTGCATATGACGGTGATGACAATGGTTCTGAACCTACCTTTAATCTGTTTAGATCACCCATCTCACTCTCCTCAAGCCCATATTCCTCAAGTCTGTATGCCAGTCTTCGACAGAAATCAGCATTCTTCGCGATGAATTCTGGTTTTGTAACAAAATATATTCGATCGTCAGAGCTAATTCCAAGAAAGTCTGAGATGTCGTCGCCATCCTCTGGAGAGTTTTCAAATATTCTTGCAACAAGAAATTCTTTTGCTGATCTTGGTATTCTCGCTGACCTAAGTTTTCTATATATATTTAATCTAGCTCCTTCAAGATGCTCGTAGTCAGATGTGGTTTCAACTTCTTGTTGAGGAACTGGTAGTTCTGTTTTAGCTTCTTGAGGCATATGTGAATTAATTATATCCTATTCCTCATAGTTTTAGTGATATAATCCTAATTATGAAAAAAACAATTGCTGTCCTTGGTGGCTTAACAGCTCTATATATCGGATTCGTTGCATTGACAGGTGAAGCTTGTGCCTGTGTTAAGCCAAGCGCTGCAATCAGACTCAACCTTAGTTTTGTTGTTGAAAATATTAAGAAAAGTAATACTGACTTTACCAACATCTGTAATACGCCTAATTTAAAGCAATTTAGCAAAGATCTTGCCGAGAAATATGAGATTGATGTTAAGTGCGCATCAAATAAAGAAGATTTTGCTTTGCAAACAAGGCTTCCAAATAAAATAGCATTCTGCATCGATAAAGATAGCCAGCGGGAGGAAATGTTAATTAAAGAGGGTGCAGTCAGTTGTGAATAGATAATTTAAAATACCCACCAATGGTGGGTATTTTAAATCTGTGCGCCGAGAGGGACTCGAACCCCCGTAGACCAATGGTCGCCACGTTTACAGCGTGGTGTAATTGCCGCTATACGATCGGCGCAAGTTTTTCCTTATACTCCTCGATCCACCGGAGCATTTGAAGCCACAGTTTCTTATCAGAGTACCTAATATGTACCATACCTTTAGACATTTTTCCAGTCTTTCCGGGATTGAAATCATGGCGAACGTATGGCTTGCTAAATTGTTCCTTAGGAATTTGGGTTACGAGAGACCAATATCCGATGAGTTCATCTGGTGATTGATTAGAGTAACAGTAGAGATATATGCGTAAACGAGACTCATCAACTCGGCATACTTCTCGTAAAAAGCGGAGGAATATTAGGACCATCTTAGAGTCACTATTAGCCAGATCAATGCCGTTCAAACTATTTGCCTTGCCCCCTTCGCACCAGTAGATCACTACTGCAGCCTGCTTCAGTATTTCTTGCTCTGGGGTCATAGTTGAGACCAACGAGTACGAAAGGTCTTTCCTGCTAAATTTGACCGCAGCATTTTCTATATATGTCCGCCTCTTTAGATTATGACGCCTCATAAAATACAAAACAGCATCGATTGAGACATCTAACTGTTTAGCAATCTCACCCATCGATAATTGCTCGGTATAATATTTTTCTTTTATTGTTTTAAGATGTACGAGTTCTAGTGTCGGCATTGTTAAATTATATTCACTGACAAACAAAAAACATCTTGAGCTCAAGATGTTTTTTGTGTTCTAGTTAATTGAACTTATCTTTAAGAAGTCTTTACATTTTTTACAATCGAATCCTTACTTATATTGCTCACCTTCTTCCCTTTCTTTACATCAAACGTAAACTCTCCGTTCTTTACGTCGATAGATATAGTGCCACCCTTGTGAACACCCTGCTCGATGATGAGAGAAGCTACTGCAGTGAGCATTCTGTTCTGGATCAAACGCTTCAATGGTCGTGCACCGTACTGTGGGTTGTAGCCTTCCTTAGCGAGATAGTCGAAGACATGTGGTGAAAGTACCAATCGAATCTCCTTCTCTGCCAATCGCTTCACAACCTTCTCTACTTCGATAGTTACAATCTCCTTTATAGCCTCAGGACCGAGGATGTCGAAGATGATCGTCTCATCAAGTCGATTCAGGAACTCTGGTCGGAAATGATCTCGAAGTGCTTCCATTACCCTGCTCTTTGTTTCCTTGTACTGACCCTTTTCATCTTTCTCAGCTGAGAATCCAATCTTCTGCATTCGATCTATGTACTGAGCACCAATGTTTGATGTCATGATGATGATTGTATTCTTGAAGTTTACAGTTCGTCCCTTTGAGTCTGTAAGACGACCGTTGTCGAGAACTTGAAGGAGAATGTTGAAGATTTCAGGATGAGCTTTTTCGATCTCATCAAAGAGGATGACAGAATATGGTCGATGTCGAACTGTTTCTGTAAGGTTACCGCTATCATCATGTCCGACATATCCAGGAGGCGCACCGATGATCTTTGATACGGCATGTTTCTCCATGAACTCTGACATGTCGACACGAATGAGTGCCTTGTCGTCGTCGAACATAAACTTAGCGAGCTGCTTGGTGAGCTCTGTCTTACCAACTCCAGTTGGACCGAGGAAGATGAATGATCCAATTGGTCGAGATGGGTCATTTACACCAGCACGAGAGCGCTTAATGGTGTCAGATATTTTCTTCACGGCTTCATCCTGCCCAATGACAGCTTTCTTCAATTCCTCTTCCATTCTTGAAAGCTTCTTCATTTCCTCCTCAAGCATTCGAGAAACTGGGATACCAGTCCACTTCGCAACAACTGTTGCGATATCATTCTCAGTTATTTCCTCCTTGAGAATACGTCGAGAGCTCTGAAGCTTCTTCAGTCTCTTCAACTTTGATTCAAGTTCCTTCTCCAATGAAGGAATGCGTCCATATCGTATTTCAGCTGCTTTAGCGAGCTCTGCCTTAGCTTCAGCACGCTCAGCATCAAGTCGTAGTGTTTCAAGTGACTTTTTGATTTCTTTAATATCAGAAAGTGTCTCCTTTTCATTCTTCCACTTGCCTTCTACTTCAGATGTCTTGTCACGGAGATCTGCCATACTTGTTTCAAGTTCTTTAATTCGAGATTTTGTTGCCTTTGTTGGCTCAGGTTCATTCTTCAATGCCTGTCGCTCAATTTCCATTCTCATGAGCTTTCGGTGTGCATCTTCAAGTTCAGTAGGCTTGTTCTCAAGAGATATCTTCAATGTTGAGGCTGCCTCATCAATGAGATCTACCGCCTTATCAGGCAAGAATCTGTCGCTAATATATCGGCTTGAAAGATTTACAGCCGAAATGATGGCGTCGTCTGTGATACGGACACCGTGGTAAAGCTCATATTTCTCTTTAAGACCTCGAAGGATTGCTACTGCATCTTCAATGGATGGTTCGTTTACATACACAGGCTGGAAGCGTCGCTGCAAAGCGGGATCCTTTTCAATATGCTTCTGGTATTCCTTTATGGTAGTCGCACCAATAGCACGAAGCTCTCCTCTAGCAAGAGCTGGCTTAAGCATGTTAGATGCATCGAGAGATCCTTCAGCAGCACCTGCTCCTACGATTGTATGGATTTCATCAATGAAGAGAATGATCTTTCCATCTGACTTTTCAATTTCCTTCAAAATATTCTTTAGACGCTCTTCAAACTCTCCTCGATATTTAGTTCCAGCGATGAGGATTCCGAGATCAAGTGATACGAGTTCCTTGTCCTTCAATGACTCAGGTACATCACCCATTGCAATACGGTTAGCGAGACCTTCTGCTATTGCAGTCTTACCAACTCCAGCTTCACCAATGAGTATTGGGTTATTTTTAGTTCTTCGAGAAAGGATTTGGATGACACGACCGATTTCAGCATCACGACCAATGACAGGATCTAGCTTATGTTCTCTCGCAAGCGCTGTAAGGTTACGAGTATATTTAACAATGGCCTTCATCTTTTTAGGCTGTGTTGCTTCTGAAGGCTTAGACGTACGAAGGACTTCAACAGCTTCTGCTACTGTGTCCTTATCAAGCTTGAATTTTGTAAGCAACTCTCGAGCTGAACTTGCAACATCGAAAATGGCGAGGAAAATATGTTCCACTGAAACGAACTCATCTTTCATATTTGAAGCAACGCGTGCAGACGCTTCAATGATTTGAGCGAGTTCTGGAGTTAGGTAGAGTTGATATGACGGAGTAGCAGTACTTCCACCGCTTTCACTGTCGCCAGTCTCGATTGCCTCGAGAACATTGTCTGTAAGTAAAATTGTATCCACCTCCATCTTCTCAAGTACGGACAACACGAAACTATCCTCCTGCACGAGAAGTGCGGTAAGAAGATGCATCGGATTAACGTGATTCTGGCCCCTTTCTATCGCCAGCTCATGAGCTTTCTTGATGACTTCCTTTGCTTTGGTTGTAAAGTGGCTAAATGGTGGCATATTTTTGTGGTTTTGATGGCATTATAACATATTGGTCAAGCTTTCTCTAGGTTTTTTAGCTTGAATTCCTCCTGTGAATTCCTACAAATTAATACGTATTTAATCTATTTTCTGGTGCAAGATTGTAACTGTTTCAAAAAGAAATTCAATTCTGACTCCGTGGTATATCTACCAAGAGTGATTCGAAGAGATGA
>CAZFOD010000009.1:0-5511 GCA_964520545.1 uncultured Candidatus Saccharibacteria bacterium | reverse complement strand
CAATCGGTCTCTCATATTAGTAAGTCGATTAAATTCAACTTCCCTCTCCTTTGCACAAATCTGTAGCGCCGTAGAGAGACCAGCAATCGCTGGTAGGTTTTCAGTTCCGGGTCGGAACCCACGCTCTTGTCCTCCACCATACAAAAGTGGAACAATATTCTCCTGTACTGCCCGTCTCATATATATCGCACCAATTCCTCGTGGGCCATACACCTTCCCGCCGTCTATGGTAAGGATATCGATGCCAAGTGCTGGTACTCTCATTGAGCAATATGCAGCTGCTTGGCATGCATCTGTGTGAAAGATTGGATATTCGCTTTCCTGAGGTCGATTCTTTTTGAATGCTCGTATAGTTCTTGCAATATCTGATATTGGTTGAATAACACCAATCTCATTGTTCGCATACATTACAGAAACAAGAACTGTCTCTGGTCGTAGGGATGCTTTAAGTTCCTTAAGATCAATAATGCCTTCCGAATCAACAGGAACGTAAGTCACGTCACAGATACCAGTATCAAGAAGCTCTCTCACTGATGGATGTTCGATTGCAATCGAAACAATGTGGGGTTTAGAAATTCCTTTCTTCACCGCACCATCCACAACTCCCCTAATGGCAAGGTTGTTTGCTTCAGTGCCTCCTGATGTAAAAAATATCTCATCTGCATGCGCTTCTAAGAATGTTGCGACGTTCTGTCGATATGTATTCAAAGCCTTTTCGGCAGCCACCCCCTCGGCATACAAAGATGAAGGGTTTGCAGGATACTTATGCATCGTGTCGTTCATCACCTTAATGACACGTTTATCGACAGGGGTAAGAGACGCGTAATCGAGATATACACGTCGCTTCTTAGCCACCTTTTTAATCATTTTCTTGATGAATTCCATATATTCCTTAACTATATCCACAAGTCGGGAAATATACAAAACATGCCGATGACTGTATACTTTTTGTCATGTCTGCAGTTTCTTCTCTTGCCAACTTTTTCTACGGTCTTTCTGACGAAATGATTTTCATTCTCGCATTCGGCGCAATCATCCTCATCGTCTTTGGATTTGTCATATATCTAAACATGCGACTTTCTCGCATGCTGAAAGGCACTGGCACTCAATCTATTGAAGACACACTCCTCACTCTTGCAAAACAAATACAGGAACTTGAAGAATTCCGCTCTGACTCCGAAAAATATCTCACAACTGTTGAGCGACGACTTCGAAATGCAGTACAGTCTGTAGAAACTGTTCGGTTCAATCCATTCAAAGGAACTGGTGCGGGAGGTAATCAAAGCTTCGCCACTGCATTCCTTAATGAAAACGGTGACGGTCTCGTCATTTCAAGTCTCTATGCAAGCGATCGAATGAGCATATTCGCAAAGCCTGTTGAAAAAATGAAAGCCTCTTTTGATCTAACAGAAGAAGAAGGTGAGGTGCTAAAAAAAGCTACAGAAAGCGTACAGGCGAAGAGATAGGGAGAAAAGGTTCATAATATTGCAAAAACCCCCTATTTATGGTACTTTTTTAACAAAGGCGGCATATGTCGCCTCTCTTTTTCGCCCAAACATTGAGCGTTTTAAACACCCCCACATATGAGCAAAACCGCTTCAACAATCACAAAGTCAACTTCAATCACCCGACCACCGGTTGTTGTTGTTATGGGCCATATCGACCACGGCAAATCAACCCTTCTCGACTATATCCGCAAAACCAATGTCGTAGACAAAGAAGTTGGGGGCATCACACAGCGAATGTCTGCATATGAGGTGGTACACAAGACTCCAGATGGAGACAAGATGATTACATTCCTCGACACCCCAGGACACGAATCATTCGGTATGATCAGAGCCCGAGGTGCTTCTGCTGCAGATATCGCTATTCTTGTAGTTTCAGCTGAAGACGGAGTAAAACCTCAAACTCTTGATGCTCTCAAAGCAATCAAGACAGCTGCACTTCCATACATCGTAGGTGTGAGCAAGATCGACAAAGACAATGCAAACCTGGAGAGAACAAAACAAAGCCTTGCTGAAAACGAGATCTACGTTGAAGGTTACGGTGGAGATATCTCATGCGTACCTTTCTCTGGAAAAACAGGGCAAGGTGTAAATGATCTTCTTGATATCATTCTCCTTACAGCAGATGTAGCTAACTTTACAGCAGACCCTAAGGCACCAGCAGAAGCCATTGTCATTGAATCTAACCGCGACAAAGTGCGAGGTATTTCAGCAACTCTCATCATCAAAAACGGTACATTGAATGCTGGTACATACGTTGTAGCAGGAGACGCCATCTCCCCTGTTCGAATGCTTGAAAACTTTCTTGGAAAAGGCATAAAGTCTGCAGGACCTTCACAACCAGCACGAGTCATCGGATGGACAAGCCAACCTGAAGTAGGAGGCATGTGCTTTACCTACGCAGACAAAAAATCAGCAGAGAAATATGTTGAAGAAGAACTCTCTCGACGTTTTGATGAGGATGCAAAAAAGAGGAAGGACAAAACAAATTACAGCAGTGAACAAACTGATGTAAGTGTTGTTCCGATCCTCGTTAAAGCAGATACATCGGGTTCAGTAGAAGCGGTGAAGTATGAGATTGAGAAGATAAAGATTGATCGAGTACTCCTTCGCGTTGTTAGTGCATCAACTGGTGACATTGCAGAAAATGACGTTAAAACAGCCGCAAGTAAAGAAGGCACACTCATCATTGGATTCAACGTTAAAGCCGATGGTACATCAAAGGAATATGCTGATAGACACGGAGTAGCAATTCATACATTCGACATCATCTACAAGATGACAGAGTGGCTAGAAGCAGAAGCAAAAGACAGAGCTCCAAAGATCCAAGTCGAAGAGCAAACTGGTATTGCAAAGATTTTGAGAGCATTCAGCGCTAACAAAGACAAGCAGGTACTCGGTGGACGTGTTGAAGAAGGAACGATTACCGTCGGTGAAGAGGTAAAGATAATACGACGAGAGTCTGAGATCGGAAGAGGAAGAATACGAGAACTCCAGCAATCAAAGCAAAAGACAGGAAGCATTACTGAAGGAGAATTTGGCACCATGATTGAATCGAAAATAGAGATTGCTCCTGGTGATCATATTCAAGCATTCCACGTAGTGACGAAATAACATGGCGAATTACCATCACATTCGAATCAATGATACTATCAAGCATCTCGCGATGCAGTACTTGTCGCGAGAATCAAATCGTACTTCCCTGGTTACCGTTACAAACGTAGACCTCTACGATCACGACAGCAAGGCCACAATCATGCTTACCGTGCTTCCTGAGGACAAAGAGCAGCTTGTGCTTGAGTTCGCAAAGAGGCATCGTCCAGAGCTTCGAGAATTCATTAAAGAAAATGCTCGTCTTCGAGTAATTCCCTTTATTGATTTTGAGATAGATCATGGAGAAAAGAACCGACAGCGAGTGGATGAGATTACAATCAAGCATCCAACAAAGGAAATTGACCAGGCGGAGTAAAGACAATACAATTGACCACATGGCGTAGTGGCGAAGCTGGTTAACGCGGCAGTCTGCAAAACTGTTATGCGCCGGTTCGATCCCGGCCTACGCCTCAAAAGAATCAGTGGCTTAAAGACGGGTTTTTTGTTAAAGTTGTTTCAGGCCCGAGTGGAGAAATGGTATACTCGCAACACTTAAAATGTTGTGACCGAAAGGTCATGTGGGTTCGACCCCCACCTTGGGCACAAATTAGATAATTCAAGATTAGTGTTTTTCGCCCAAAGCGCATACAATGCGGAAAACAATGCCGAAAAAAGGAATTCTTAAGGGAGGGAAAATAAGTAATAAGCATTCAACGCTCATACCTCGAGCTGAGAAGTTAATTGTTGAAATTAAGCACCTTACGTCAGTAAGTAAAATTGTACTTAGTGAGATAGTACCAATGAAGGCGGGAGAACCGCGTCTTAAGTTCACCGCAATACCCGCAGGATTTCGATTAACAGTACGCGGTGGGAGCTCACAGCAGACACTCTACATATATTGCATAGACCCAGAAGAAACAAAAAAGAAGATCGATGATGCATGGGCGGGGCTTGTTGGAAATTGACATATAACTCTTGTTCCCTGCCCTTTTTTCTGTTATTATCTGAAAACACGCGCCCGTAGCTCAGTTGGTAGAGCAACTCCCTCTTAAGGAGATGGTCCGAGGTTCGAATCCTCGCGGGCGCACAAAAGAGTCTCTCCTTTCAAAATTCTGAAATTACTATATTATGATGAAGTTGGTTTGTTACATACACACGGGCGAGTGGCGGAATTGGTATACGCGCCAGTCTTAGGAACTGGTCCCGCAAGGGTTAAGGGTTCGAGTCCCTTCTCGCCCACCAAATATATTTTCTAAAAGAGCCTTATCGTTAGGGCTTTTTTAATTTGACTTTTATAGAAATAGGTGATACAATATAGTTGTAACTGAGTTCCTTAAGAAAAGCGTCTACTGTTGAGTGGAAAAGAAAGCCTTTGAATGAATCGAGGGCTTTCTCACCACTCCAACACCATGACCACACCCAACATCCTCATCTATCGCAACAACAACCTCTGGACTGCCCTCGCGGCGGACCTTGTCTACCATGCTTCCTTCCAAGGGGGCGGTATCGGCAAAGGACCAGCCAAACCGGGTGCAGAAGTCTCCATTCAGATCTTCGGCGCAGAAACGTCCGAGTCTGAGATCGAATCGTGGATTCGCGAGCACAGCGAAATGCTGAAAAACGCTCCGAAGGTTTACACCGACGAAACCTGTTTGCGGTCCCTCGAAAAGACGGACACCCGCAAGCGGCACCAGGTCGGCAACCTGAACGAAGTCATCGCTCAGGCCAGCACTGAGTTTTTCTCGGAGACTTCGCCCTCGGAAGTTTATCGCAAGATCTTCGAGCGCCTCACCAGCGCCCAAAATATCAAGCGGGTGGTTATCGTCCTCGATGCCATCGTGGATTACAACCCGCTCGCGGTGCCGGAGTTCAAGGATCCGAGTGTTCGTGAAGATGACCAGATGCTCGTTCGCTACGCTGAATTGTTCAAAGGGCTGATGCCTGAAGGTGTCGAAACCACCTTTGTTCGCATCAGCGAACTCGAACTCCCCGGCGAAGACACGCTCGTCTTGGTCCATCACCACGCCCTCAACGGCATTGGTCGCTATGGAAAGGATTCCGGCGAATTCTGGGACTGCCCCCGTGTGATGGTGCCCTATCCCAAAGGGCTGATCGACAAGGCCAGCAGCTTGTGTGATCTGGGCGGCATCGTGGAAGGCGACTTCCTCGAGGTGGCGCGTCAGCTCATCCGTCACGAATACGTGTACAAGAATTAACAGCAGTATCACTGCTCGGTCGGAGCGACCGTAATCAAGGTTCAATTCCTTGTAGCTAAAATGCACTCTTGCCAACCGGCAGAGTGCGTTTTCTTTTACCTATCTTTTTCCAATCCTCCTTATTTCCCTGTCTATACCCAAACATATTAAAACTAACCTTCTGGAGTTCGGGGTATATTCTTCTCTCTCACCAGAAA
>CAZFOD010000008.1:24224-30076 GCA_964520545.1 uncultured Candidatus Saccharibacteria bacterium | reverse complement strand
TGATAAAATTACTCTATGAAAAATCCCCACGATGAAACCTACCTTGATATCCTCCGGCAAATCAAGGAAAAAGGCACAAAGAAAACTGACAGGACCGGGACGGGCACAATTTCACTTTTCGGGACACAAATGCGTTTTGATCTTTCAAAAGGCTTCCCTCTTCTTACAACAAAGAAGGTATTTTTGAATGGAATAATTCACGAACTCCTCTGGTTCATCAAAGGTGATACAAATCTTAGATATCTTGCCGAACGAAATGTGCACATCTGGGATGAGTGGCCTTTCAAGGCATATCTTAAAAGAAACAATCTTCCGATACCTCCAACAAACAGCGAGGATTGGAAGGCTCAACAGAAAGCTTTTGTTGAAAAGGTTATTGCAGATGAAGCATTCGCTGCAGACTATGGAAATCTCGGCCCCATCTACGGATATCAATGGAGACATTGGAAAACTCCTGAGGGCGCAGAGATTGATCAACTCATGAACGTTGTGGAACAAATTAAGAAAACTCCTGATTCAAGAAGACTTATCGTGAGCGCCTGGAACCCTTCAGACATTGATGAGATGGCGAAAGCAGGGCTTCCTCCATGCCACTGCATATTTCAATTCTTTGTTGCAGACGGAAAACTTTCTTGCCAGCTATATCAAAGAAGTGCTGATACATTCCTCGGTGTACCTTTCAACATCGCATCGTACTCCCTTCTCACAATCATGATTGCGCAGGTGTGCGGACTTCAGCCTGGCGACTTCATCTGGAGCGGAGGTGATACGCACTTGTACCTCAACCACTTGGAGCAAGTAGACGAACAACTTTCTCGAGAACCAAAGGAAGCTCCTACAATCAAAATTAATCCTGACGTTAAAGATCTTTTTGATTTCAAATTTGAGGACTTCACTCTTGAGAATTACGACCCGCATCCAGCAATTAAAGCCCCTATAGCTGTATAGCAACACTTCACATGAATGTCTTCATAATCGCAGCGCTTACAGCAGACGGATTCATTGCTCAAAATGCAGAGCATTCACCAATGAACTGGACGAGCAAAGATGACAAACGACGATTTGTTGAACTTACGAAGAAAGCAGGCGTCGTGGTAATGGGTTCGAAGACATTTTCAACCTTTCCTAAGCCTCTCAAAGAAAGATTAAACATTGTCTACACTCGTGACCCCATCAAAGCAAACGATACATACGAGAAGGCAGACAATCTGCAGTTTACGAATGTTGAACCTGCAGAACTCGTTAGAGACCTGGAAAGCAAGGGATATTCATCAATTGCAATTTGCGGGGGTTCTGAGATATATACCAAATTTATGAAAACAGGCCTTGTAAACAAAATATATCTCACAATCGAGCCCGTCATCTTCGGAGCTGGGGTTCCCCTCTTTAAGGAGACTGTGGGGGCAACCATTGAACTTGTTGCTACAGAGAAGACAGAAACAGGAACAATATTTAATGAGTACAACGTCAAGTAGACAAAACAACTCGTATTGCTAATATTAGATAAATTTAACCAAAACACATGGCACTATCAGACCGAAAAATAATGGAAGAAATGAAAAAAGGAGATATCATCATCTCTCCTTTCAATCCAAAGAATCTTGCTACATCTAGCTACGATGTAACACTTGGCGAATATTTCTTTCCCCAGCTTCCTCCACAGCATTTTCAGAATATATATAACATCTACGACAAAAATCACGTTGATCGAATCTGGGGCACAAAACCCAAAAAAGCACTTAAGGCAAAGGAAGCTTTTAAACACTACAAATTTGATTTCACAGGAATCGACCCTGAGGATATGGTCATTGTTTTAGAACCAGGAGAAACTGTACTCGCACACACCAATGAGTTTATTGGCGGAAAAAAACATATTACCTCAATGATGAAAGCTCGATCTTCTATGGGAAGAAGCTTCATTGAAGTTTGTAAGTGTGCAGGCTGGGGAGACGTGGGATATATCAACAGGTGGACCATGGAAATTACAAACAACTCCATGCACTACACGATTCCCCTTGTTGTTGGAAGACGCATCGCACAAATTATTTTCTTTGAAACTGGACCGATCATTGGTGCTGACTACAGCCAGACTGGAAAATACAACCCTGCAGACAATCTCAAAGACCTCAAGAAACTTTGGAAACCTGAAATGATGCTACCAAAACTCTACACAGACAGAGATATCAAAAAGAAGAAATAGTCCGAACATGTCTATAGAGCATTACGAAAAAGACAAAGCTAAAGAGTTTACTCAAAAAGCTGTAGCTATTGAAGATTCAATCAGAGAGTACATGGAAAACCGTGATGCGATTAAAGCAGTCGTAACCCTTGGAAATACATACGAACTAATTGCTGAGTTTTATACCTTTTCCGAATCTCCCCACGAAACAGTTAAAATATTAGACGAAGGTTTTGGTGAACAACTCAAAAAAGTAATTTCGTTGTTCAAAGCATCTGGAATTATGGAAGACTGTCAAAATATGCTTAAACCTGAAAATAAAGATGAGACGGAAAGGGTGCTCGGGATCATTGGGTATCCTCCAAAAATATTTCCAAAACTTCTACATAGAACAGAGGCTGCTATTATGGCTGCTGAAATCTTTGTAGCGGGTTCCAAGGCGGCTAAATAGCTTTTCTAACGTAGTTGATATTTCTTACAGCAGGAGTACTATCAGGTTCAGAAAGGAACCTAGTTAATGAAACTAAAAAAACCGTCAGGAAAAGCAGTCCTTGGGCCTCTTCTCCAGATTTGGACAGACACTCAAATTGGCCTTGGTGAAGTCGTCCGCTTTGGAACGCACGTCCAAGATGACAACACTCTTCGAAAGCAAACTACCCTTGAGCACAAGATCAGTGTCCTGGTCATCGTCACCTTGCTCTTACCGCGCTTAAGGAGCTACATCTCGCTCGATGAATCCCTCATCATTCGAGGATTTACACTCCACGACGTCGGAGAAGGAATTCTCAAGCGTGACGTGGTCTGGATCAACAAAAGTGACGATAAAGACCTAGAGGAGTATTTAGCCTTCTCTGATCACACCAAGCACCTCAAAGGAGTCGAGTACGAGGAATCCCAGCGAGCGTTCCTCCTGCAATTCGCCTCAAGGAACCCACCGTGCTTCCCGGCACACGCCCGGAGGACCATGGCAAAACTCTGGGAAGAAAACAAGTATGAGGTGCTAGTCTTCGCTGCCCTTGAAGCCTACGACTATCTGTTCTACGGGTTTGAGGATCTCGAGAAAACCGGCAGGGCTGTACTGCTCACCCGGATTTTACGAAATCAGATTTCTCGTTTGAACGAGTTTGCAACTCAAATCCCTGGATTCCGAACCATTTGGACGGAAGAACTCCAGAACTGGTGCGAGACGTTTGTTACCGAAAACGCAGACGTTTCAGCTGAACCCCGATGAATCAACAAAAAGCCGCCTCTTCTTGGGGCGGCTTTTAACTTGAAATATTAACTTCAAACTTTAAACCTTCGTTAGGCTTGTAATTTAATAGTTTAGTATCAGCAATTTTCCAATCAAAAACATTTTTAAAATTTATAGTCTCCAATACCCCTAATTTATTCGCATCTCTTTTTGCTACTACTTTGGCACCTTCAATATGTTGACTGAATATTTCCACGTTATTAAAGAAGCCAACCACACTTCCCTCCCTTAATCCGGTCTGAAGACAAAAAAGATGAAGTAACAAAGCGTGAAAGGCAAAATCAAAAGGAAGTCCTACCATACAATCGGCAGATCTTTGAAAGAAAGATAGGTTTAACTTGTCTCCGTGTCTAATCAATTGGAACATGCAAGGACATGACGGCACCGCCATTTCTGGGACATCTTTTGGATTCCAATTAGTAACAACAAGTCGTTTAGAAAAAGTATTTTTCGCAAGCATGTCTACTAGGTTCTTTATTTGGTCAAACCCTTGGCCCGTGTAATCAGAATCACATCCAACGTAGTTTGCTCCAAAGTTTCTCCACTGGAATCCGTAAATGGGGCCTAGATCGTTCTGACTTTGCATTAGGTCATAGGTTTCTTTGTCATTTTTAAAATCCTGGACGTATTTTGGATTACAAAACTTATCCCAAATATGATTATCGTATTCGTTCAAGGACTTTTTATCCGTCATACCCTTCAATGTCCACTCTAACTCTGAAGAAACTAACCTGAATGGTACGTTTCTAAGAGTGGTCAACGGGAATCCCTCGGACATATCGTGCTTAATCATTTGCCCGTGAATACTTATAGTTCCAGCTCCAGATCGAGTGATTCTTTCATCGCCCTCTGCCAGCACTTTTTTAATTAGAGCTAAGTACTGGGAATCAAAGTTATTTTCAGTCATGTATCACTAATGTAAATTAATCCCAATAGAAGTCAAACAAAAAAGCCCCTTTCGGGGCCTTTTGTTTATGTTACTTAACTTCGATTCCGAGTGACTTGCATGTTCCTTCAATCATCTTCATCGCACCTGCGATATCTTTTGAGTTGAGGTCAGGCATCTTCTTTTCAGCGATTTCCTTAACCTGAGCTTTGGTGATAGAACCAGCTTTCTTTGTGTTAGGTGTTCCTGAACCCTTCTCGAGACCAGCTGCCTTGAGGACAAGCTGAGCTGCAGGAGGAGTCTTAAGGATGAAGTCGAATGTTCGATCTTCGTACACTGTGATCACTACTGGAATGATGTCTCCCATCATCTTTGCTGTTGCATCGTTGAATCGCTTTACGAATTCACCAATGTTAACACCAGCCTGACCGAGAGCAGGACCAACTGGAGGTGCAGGATTAGCCTTCCCTGCAGGAATCTGAAGCTTAAGCTGTTTTGTTATTTTTTTTGCCATTGTAATTTAGAAATTTGAACCTCCGAGAGTTGTTCCGCTGAGAAGCGCAGGGCGCCTCTGGAAGTGGTATTAGAGTACCTTAGACGCGTCGAACTTGCAAGAAATCAAGCTCCACAGGTGTCTCTCGACCGAACATAGAGACAAGAACTCGAACCTTTCCTCGCTCATTATCGACTTCCGCCACCTTGCCTTCAAGATCCTTAAATGGACCGTCAGAGATGACCACAAGGTCACCAGAGCCGAGGTCAATAGTGTGCTTAACTGTATCTGTATTCATTCGCTTGAAGAGTGTCTCCACCTCTGCCTTATCAAGAGGCACTGGAACTACTCCTGAACCTACGAATCCAGTCACTCGAGGGGTGTTTCGAACAACATACCATGAGTCTTCAGTTACGATCATGTCTACAAGTACATATCCTGGGTAAATTTTTTCCTCTTCTTCAATACGCTTCCCTGCCTTAATCTTGATTTTCTTTTCTGTTGGAACGAGTACGTTGAAAATACGGTCTTCCATTCCAAGAGACTCGATTCGCTGCTTTAAGTTTCTAAGTACAGCATTCTCATATCCAGCATATGTGTGAACTGCGTACCAGTTTCGTTCGTTGTTAGACTGTTGTTTTGACATGTTGTTTATCGATTAAGGAGAGATGTAAGACCGCTTGCAAAGATTGAGTCAAACGTACCGAGGAGAGCTGCGATGAAGATTGAGATGACAATAACAAGAAGGGTGTACATCACAGCCTGGCCTCGTGATGGCCAAGTGACGTGTTTCATTTCAGCTTTTGTTTCGTTGATATAATTGATGATTCCCATGGTTTTTCTAAGTTAGTGGCGTTATTATACGCCTCGTTTTGGTATTTAAAAACACCCCTGCGGGTGTTGTTTATGTCCATATATTACTCTTTAAAGTGATTTTGTCAATATATGAAAAAAGACGACACCTTATAAAGATATCGCCCTTTTTCAAAAAACTACTCTATCGAATTGAATATGACACTGTCACATCAGCTGAGATTGTCTG
>CAZFOD010000008.1:0-24124 GCA_964520545.1 uncultured Candidatus Saccharibacteria bacterium | reverse complement strand
TTGATGGTTTAACACCGAATTGCCCAACACCCGCCACAAGCTCCCCTATCTTATTATCACCTTCCTTCACCCCTCGAAGTTTTACAGTCACAGTCTGATTAGTTGTATACCCGATGATCTTTGGACACTGATTAGGAGGAGAGATGCGGTCTGATGCAGAAACAGTACAAGGAGCATTGTAGTCATACATTTCGTTAGTGCTGAAAGACTGATTTGAGATATCTTTTGAATCCACTCCTTTCCCTTTAAGATATGCGATTGCTTTGTTACTCTTCTCCGCAGCCTTGTCCTGTGCTGCCTGAACCGTACTGCCATTCTCTGTCACTGTCCAAGAGAATGTTGCGGTATCTGGAGTAGCCTCTACATCACTGTGCCCGCTTACAGTGATAATGCGTGACATGTCTAAGGTTGTATCACCCACTGAAGGATATGCCTTAACTTCATTCACTGTCTTAGCGAGAAGAAAAAGTGAGAGAAGACCTAGCGCTACGATTCCAGTCATCCTAAGCTGATTGTTTAACTTATCAGTATTCATATATGTATAGTTAATGGTAATTCCCCTATTCTACCACTTCACAAAGGTTTTCAAACAAAGACGAAACAGTGAGAGGCCCTACTCCACCAGGAACTGGCGTATATGCACCTATGATATGTTTTACCTTCTCAACGTCTACATCACCAACGAGTTTTCGCTTACCGCGTTTTAAAACAACAGTAATCCCAACATCAATGACAATTTGTCCCTTTCTCACATGCTTTTTTGATATGAGCTTTGGAGATCCCGCTGCCACAATCAATATATCTGCTTGTGAAGTAAATCTATGGAGTGGTCGTGTTAATCGATGACACACCGTAACAGTTGCTCCAGTATTTAGAAACCTTTGAGCGATAGGTCCGCCAACAAGTGCAGATCTCCCTACAACCACAACGTGCTTCCCTTTCGGTTGGATTCCATAGTGTGCGATGAGTGACATGACACCACGTGCAGTTGCCGGAACTAGTCCCTTTCCATCACCTGACATGAGATGTTGCACATTTGTCGATGTGAGACCGTCTACATCTTTCTTTGGGGATATAGCTTGTACCACAGTTGAAACTGAAAGTTGTTTTGGCAGAGGTAGTTGGATGATGATGCCGTGAGTTTCTTTGTCTTTGTTTAATTGATCAATCACACTCAAAATCTCTTTTTCTGTAACTGTAATATCAAACTGCACATGATCAACAATCGCACCAATGCGCTCACCAAAAAGTTTCTTCTGTCGTATATATGCAGAAGACTCTGGTAAATCGCCGACTTGTATAATAGCGAGACGCGGGATGGAAAGGTTGTGATTTCTTCTTTGAGATATGAGACGCTGAAGTTTTTGTGCTACTTTGTCTCGAACAAGAAGACCAGAAAGAATCCTTGCCTCCTTACCTTTTGATATTTGTAGATTCCGTACAGACTTTGACATGTACGGGAGTGTAGCAGAAAAGATGGTTTAACGCCCTTTTCTTGTGTGTATACTCGCAAGAACGAACAAAAGTCCTCCCAACATATCCGCTACAAGATCAAACAATGTATCGTTGAGATCTCCTCCATGGAAATATTGATAGAGAGAAGGAAAATACACAGGGCTATACACGGAAGAGAGTCGCTCTGCGAACTCCCAGATCACACCAAGAAAACAAACTGCTGCGACTGTAGTGAATATGAGATTCAGTGGAGTCAGTTTAAAATCCGGCCCATTAAAATATCGAAAGAAGAACCAGCCAAGTACCATACCTCCAAGCGCATGGTATACCTTATCAAGATACACAATGTGACTGTAGAAATCATAATGATTTGAAATGAAAAGACCAAAGATGATTAGTGCTGTTCCTGAAACTATTGGAGATACATATTTTCTAATATGAAGTGACATGTGATCTATTTTAACAGAAATATCAGAAACAAAGCTGCTAATATTATTCGATACCATCCGAAAGCTGCAAAACTATGACGTTGTATATATGTAAGAAAAGTCTTCACAGCCAAAAGCGCAACCAGGAAAGAAACGATGAATCCCACAGCTAATACGCCAAATTGATCCAATGAAAAACTACTTCCATTTTTAAGCAAATCATATCCTGTTGCAGCTGCCATCGTCGGTATGGCAAGCAGGAATGAAAAATCAACGATTGTCTTTTTCTCAACTCCAATAAGTTGTCCGCCAACTATAGTCGCTCCTGATCTTGAAATTCCAGGGATGACAGCAACTGCTTGAAACACCCCTATCAAAAATGACTGAAGATATGTCGGCTCGCTGTTACCTTGTATTGTAGGTGCCCGTTTCTTAACGAAGCGTTCGAAACCAATCAACACAATACCTCCGAAAAACAACGTAGCAACAACAACCCATGCATTACCGAGTAAGAATACTTTAATGACCTTATACAAAACAAACCCGATTACGGCTGTTGGGATGAATGCAACAATAACCTTCTTCGCGAGCGTACGACTTGAAAAAATACGATTCCAATACAACACCACGACAGCAAGGATGGCACCTAACTGAATGATGATGTCGAAGCTCTTTGAAAAGTCCGTGTCGGCAAGACCAAGTAGCTTTCCAGCAAGTATGAGATGGCCCGTTGAAGAAATGGGCAAAAATTCTGTGATGCCTTCAATAGTTCCAAGAATTACAGCGTGTAGTATGTCCATCTTTATATATTAAATATGTTTCTTAGATTGGAAGAATGCTGCGAGCGCTCTATCTACTTCACTCTGCAACTCCTCAACCGAGCCATTATTATACACCAGTGCATCTGCAACATCGATACACGCACGAAGGTTTTGAGCATTTGGATCAGATGATGTCATCTCCTTCTCTTCATCTGTTTTAAATTTCTCTAAAGTAATATCGTCTGTTGAAAGCTTCCTATTAACAATACGTTCATACCGAAGTCCGATCTCCGCATCAATTGCTAGTAAAAAGAAATCTTGTTGCTGTCTTAAAAAAGATATCTCTCCGATGGTGCGGAGAGATTCTATGATTGCATTCTTTCCGGAAGCTTCTGCCATCTTGTAGAGCGATGAGGCGATGAAGAATGGACCATGTTCATTTCGAAGACTGTTTGCAACAACTACAAAACTATCACGATTAGTGGGCAATCCCCTTTTCAAAACTTCAGCGGTCAAGAAATCACGAGCGGAGTAATGAACAAAACCTTTTTTCTTTTCGAGATATTCGACGACAGTCCCCTTGCCTGCGCCAATTGTTCCAGTGATGCCAATGATTATCATATCGAAGACATTCTAGCACAGACTAAAAGTGCTTCTTCTCAATATGTGTGTAAAAGATTACGGACAAGACAAACCACAAAAGACCCAATGAAATACCACCAACGACATCAGTCCATGAGTGAACCCCAAGATATATCCGACTGTATGAAATGAGGCCAGCGATAACAATACCTCCTAGAATGAAAAGAGTTTTTTCTAAACGATTTTTAAGATGTGAGAGGTATGAATATACCAAGAGAAGTAAAAAAAGAGTTGCCATTGTTGCATGACCACTTGGAAAACCATAACCATATTCAAAAATGATTCCTCCTGTTGGACGCGGGATCTCAAATGTGTGCTTCAAGAGCCAGACTGAGAGAGCACCCAAAGACATGAAAATGACGAATTGTAATAGATGATGTGGCTTCTTATGAACAGCGAGAAAGAAAACCAGAGTAAGACAAAGAACAAAAATACTCTGAGGACTTCCTAGATTTGTAACGAACAACATAAACGTATCAAGTGGCATGTATGAATATTATACAAGATAAATGCCGGTGCGCGTCCTTCGACGCACACCGGCACTTGTTAACTCGTGGTTGGGACCAACGAGATGAACCCTCCCCCTCTTTTACTTCGCTTGTCCGACACTCGAATCGCAAGAGGTCTGCCGTTGAAAGTCACGGCAACGATTTCGAATGACAGCCCTTTGAACACTCGATCACTGAGCAAGCGACGGACTGCATTTTCAGTCTCCCTGACTCGCCACTTGAGAACACGTGCGAGTGAGCCTTCATCAGCTCGCTCATCGATTCCACGTGGCGCTCCGTGTGCCTTGCAATCCTCATGCGGACACACCTTCAGCTTCACCATCCCCAGATGCAACTTTGCATACCGGAGATTTTCTCGGATCCATAGACGCAGATATTTCCACGCCCTATCCCTCTTGCCGAGCTGATAAACACAGCCTGGAACCGTGAACCATGATGACGAGCAGCGACCTTCGATTTCCGATCGAACCCGTGCAAGACGCGGATCAATGCATCCGCAGATTACCTTGCGCGTTTTGCGTCTCGAAAACATGACTTCTACCCCCTTGTACACGCCTCGCCCGTCACTATCAAGACGGACATGTACGACCTCTGGCACATAGTCGAGCGAAGCGACCACCACTAGCCGTTTAGCCATCCGCTCAATTGCAGACAACATCTCGGGAGGGTCCTCATCGTCAGTGATGAGAACGATTTCACTGGGCATGTGGATCTTGAAAGCGAGAGTCATGATGTCCATAACACCCCGCAACAAGTTCTTACTTCGCTTCAAATGGAGGTCTTTAAACCGAAGTAAGTAGGTAAGCGGGTCATATGCCCCGCCGACCATATTCTGAACCACAGATGGCGCAAACCATCGTGAGTGGCAGATGACAAGTGCCCGCGAAACATCCGCCTCTGGTGGAGCCATGGTGAATGCTGGCCGATAGATTTTTTCCGACATACCGAAGCCTTTCTAATTGGTTGGTTTGTACTTGGTTGGTTACTTTCCCTTTTCCCTAAAAGACAATACTACTCAGCAAAAATCAACAGTCAATGATACTATCGAATACCGCTATCGAACGTAAGTGTAATGTCAGAATACCGAAACTCATCAACAATTACAGTGACAGGTCCTAATGATGGTATTGATGCAGAAATCCCTGAGTTTATAGTATACGTACCAGGAGGAAGACTGATGGTGAAATCACCCTTCACTGATGAGGTTGCTACAGAAACTGAACCGAATTGATTTATGAACTTCAAGGTTGTAGCGAATGGCTTATCACTGCACTCTAACTCATTCCCCTCTTGAACTACTGGACAAGTTGGACCTATCATGACAAATCCTTTAATACCAGATGTATATTCTACGGACGATGTTGCGTTTGAATGCCGTAGTTTTGGAACATATTTAACTTCAGGAACAAGACTTGCTTGTCCATACACATCTACAGTCTTTTGATATTGCATCCCGATAAAGAATATGAGAACAGGCAATCCCCCGAGAAGGACTATTGCGCTTAACAGTTTTGAATACCACGTAACCTGATTAAATTCTATATTTTTCATATTTAATTTATGCAACGACAGAGGTGCAATGTGCACATCGCTTTGCTGCAATAGCAATTTCACTCAAACATTCAGGGCATTTCTTTGTTGTTGGATCAGCAGGTTTCTCGTTTCGAGCTCTAGAGATGAGTTTGTTAATTGGAGTAACAACAAAGAAGTAGATAGTAAACGCTACGATGAGGAATGAGATGAGGCTGTTCAAAAAGTGTCCATACATGAAAGCACTACTGTTTATTGTGAACTGAAGCTCTGAAAAGTCTGGTGCCTTTACAATCGCACCGATGAATGGAGTGAGGATATCTGTCACCAAAGCGTTGACCACAGAACTGAAAGCAGCACCAATGACGACACCGACTGCGAGATCGACAACGTTTCCTCTTAAAATAAACTGCTTGAACCCTTGAAATAGAGACATGTGGAAAAATTAATTATTTGTACTTCTTTACTATATAATAATTATATGAAAAACCAAGCCTACGCAGAACGTACACACGAAAAGATGAAAGATGTCCTCATGGACCCATCGGCTTCTGGACCAGATGTCCATTACCACATGATTCGCGGAGGATCAGAAAAGAAAAATATCACAGTCTGGGAGCCAGGAACTGTAGGAGGCGAATATATCAAAGCATACGGACACTATCACATCACTAATTTTGTAGAGACATATCGAGTTGTAGAAGGTACAGGACTCCTTCTTCTTCAAATGAGAAAGAAAGATGCTGAAGGTAAATTCATTGATAATGAAATTGACTCATTCGAAGCAATCTCTGCTAAAGCGGGCGACAAATTGGTCATTCCCCCATTTGCAGGACACGCCATGGTAAACACAGGCAAGGGATGGCTTGTTACTTCAGATGACAGCCCTGTTAATTTTGACGGCGGTGATTCTGTAAGCATGCCACAGCACGCTGACTACGAACCATTTAGAAAAATGCACGGGTTTGCATACTACGCAGTCGAAAGAAACGGAAAAATTGAATTTGTGAAGAACACAAACTACAAAACGATACCTGATATAACTCGACGCACAAACTAGATACCTGACTTCTTCTTGACGACAATAGTTTTGAGACGCTTAGAGTGAACCTCAATCAACCTTGAAAATAGGTCTACATACTTTTTAGCAGATGCATCCCAAGAGAAATCTTGGCTCATTGCACGTACCTGCAAAGAATGCCATTTTTCCTTGTCTCTAAAGTTTTCAAACGCTCTGATAATCGCTATGAGGAGCGAAGAAGAATCGAACTTTTCAAATACAAAACCTGTACCCTCATCTGTATTTGGATCAAAATCTTGAACTGAATCGGCAAGACCTCCAGTCTTTCGAACGATTGGTACCGCACCCATTCTCATTGCCTCAAGTTGTGTAAGTCCACATGGTTCAAACTTTGAAGGGACAAGAACCGCGTCAGCTCCTGCAAAGATTAAATGTGGCAACGCTGAATCAAATTTTAAATGCAAACCGACCTTCCCCGGATTAGAGACTTGAAGCTCTTGGAACATCGTCATCATTTCATTATCCCCCTCTCCAACCAATACCAACTGCATAGGAAGCTCATCGAGAAGTGTTTGAACTATCGGTGTAAACAAAGACAATCCTTTTTGCTTGTTCAAACGAGATACAACTCCGACGACAAAAGCGTCGTCAGTTACAGTAAGATTAAAACGTTCTTGCAAAGCCTTCTTGTTCTTACCACGCTTCTCTAATTTTGAAGCGTCAAAAGGAAATGGTATATGTGCATCATTCTTAGGGTTCCAACCATCGACATCGATGCCGTTTAATATTCCAGTGAGTACTCCCTGCTTCTCCTTTAACAAATCCTCAAGACCTTCGCCAAATTCTTTAGTAAGAATTTCTTTTGCGTAGTTTTCAGAAACAGTACAAATTGCATCTGCGTATGTAATACCCCGACGAAGTGCATTGATTTTAGCTAAGCGAGGATTTTCAAATGCTGGCACAGGAGAGTGACCGTCGTCATAGTCCATTTCCTGAACAAACTTATGATTAAACATTCCCTGATATGAAAGATTGTGAAGAGCTAGGAGTGAAGATATTTCTCTCAATATCGCGTCATCCTTATATTCCGTCTTTAAATAGTTGAACATGTACCCTGTCTGCCAGTCTGCGCCGACAATGATATCGGGCCTCCATTCATCGTTTGCCTTAAGAAACTCCAATACTCCCCTCGAAAGAAGAGCCCATCTCTTTGGGTCATCTGCATACCCATACACATTGGCACGCTGTTCATAGTACTCATGATTTTCCAAAAGGTATGTTGTAACAGGATCTACAGATCGATGTGGAATGAACTTTCTTACATTACAAATGAGATGAGACGCTTCTTCTGTATTACCAGTCGGTACCTTAAGGTGCTCGTGTATCAATTCGAGGTTGTAGACTTCGGGATCAATATTCAAATATCGTGGAATGAAAACTCGAGCATCGTGTCCAAGCCTTTCCAAGGCTTTCGGAAGTGAGTACATCACCGCAGCGAGTCCTCCTACCATCGCAAAAGGTGCAGCTTCACTTCCGACAAAAAGAATCTTTAACTTACTTTTAGATTTAAATAGTTTCATACAATAATTTGATACTACCAATTTATACCTGGTTTGGGAAATAGTGATTCTTTATATAGCTCTTAACCATACGAGTGGCAGAATATTCTTCTTCGACAATATGCACCGTACCTCGAATCTTATTGACCCATGAACGAGGTACTCCTGAAGCATCACGGTTATAGAATTCAGGTGTTATCTTTTTTTCAATCAAATCATAAATATCTTCTGATATTTTTTCATTATCAAGAAGCCAACCGAGATCTTTCCAATCCACTTCCCCTACCCATCCATCTCGGGTACTACATTGAAGCGCACCATTTAGAGAAGCCTTCATTCCGCTCGTACCACACGCTTCAAATCCTGGTATCGGAGTGTTGAGCCAGACATCAGCTCCTGTAACAAGTTCCTTAGACACGTTTATAGAATACTCTGGAACATACACGACCTTACCCTGAAACTCTGGTCGAGAGACATACTCCTTAATCCTTTCGACGGTCTGCTGTCCCTCCTTGTCCGCCTTGTGTGCTTTTCCAGAAACGATGAACTGTACCGGCTTATCAGAAACTGAGACAATCTTAGCTAACCTATCAAGGTCACCGAATAAGACCTCAGGGCGTTTGTATGACGCAAAGCGTCGTGCCCACACTATAGTTAATGCCTGTGGGTTTAACTTAACCCCGGTCTGACTTTCAATGAAAGAAACTAAATTAGAACGCAACGTACCTCGCAGTGACCACAACTCTTCATCCGAAATATCCATAACTGACTTTGTTGGCCACTCCGCTGAACGCCATCTTGGTACATATACACCGTTTGTTATCTGCACAAGTGAACTATGTGGATGTACCTTCTTCTCCGCTTCGATATGTGTTGCGCTAACACCGTTTCCCCTCACCGAGCTTTGGAGCATAAACTTGGTTGTAGAAAAAACATCGGGGTTTTCTTCTCTTGCACCAAGGGCAAAGAATTCATCGAAATTAATTCGGTGTCTTTTGAAATAGTGGCTGATGATACTTCGAAGATCTTCTCTTCCGAAATTAATCCCCGCTACTGACAATATGGTGTGCTTCGATGCCACTATCTGCTGTTTCATCACTTGAACCGCAGCACGAAGACTCATTTCTGGATGATCGTGTAGATATTCTGCAAAAAGAGACAGAGCAACGAAACTAGTATGACCTTCGTTAAGATGATATATCGATGGATATATCATAAGTGTACGCAACAACTTCACGCCTCCGATTCCAAGTAAAAGCTGCTGCACAATATTTACATGTGCATCAGAGCCATACAACGAAGCCAAAAGCCTCTGATCATCGGCGCTGTTCTTTTCAAGATCAGTATCGAGGAGATATAGCCGAGAGCTTCCATGAATTCGTTGCCATACTTGCAAGGTAATCATACCCCCCGCAATATCAACGTGAACTGTCAGAGGTTCTCCATTGGAAGTCCTCAACAATTGAAACTTATGATTTGCAAGACTTATACGACTCTCTGAGCGGAGCTCATCTGAAGACTCTTCGGTTCGCTGGTTGTAATACAAACCGACAGCGAACAATGGCAACCCCTGATCCCCTGCTTCACGAACAAAGTCTTCTGCGAGCATACCAAGTCCTCCTGCATAGAGGGGCAATCCCTGAATACCGTATTCTGCACAAAAATATGCAACAGATTTTATTGAAACTATTTTCCTAATCACCTCTGCTGTTTCTTTCGGTCCTGAAATCTTTATCGATTCAATACCAACCTGTGATGGTGAATAGTCATTACCCCCTGGAAACACCGCGTCACCAATGAACAACATGTCGGAAACAGTCCAGTTATATCGATTCAATAATCGAGTGAGACCTGTAGCCTTATTAAATCCCTTTGAAAGAAAGTCGATGGAAGTTGTTCCTCCAAGTGCAATATCTACTTCTGGTAACAATGGTTCCAATTCTGCCTTGATTGCCAATCGCTTCTTTTGATCTGGATCCCATCCTTGTTTTATTTCAATAGGTGCCTTCTGACCATACGCAGAAAATGTAACCTGCGTACCGCGATCTTCAATATACTCCCCAAATATTTGATGCTCAGGTGGAATACCATATCGATGTGTAACAATCAATTCCTTAAGAGCGGCAATCGTCTTCTCCTTAAGATCATCTGGGAACTTCTGTATATCTACCATCTTCCAGTCACTGACAGTGGAGTCGTACTCATAGCACTGGCTTCCATCAACAGGAAGCATAATGAGATCGTTAACTGGGCCTTTCCAAAAAGGAAGAAATTGTTTTTTAAACTGATCAAACGATCCACCTGAAATTACTGCCACTTTAGAACGCGTTGCGAGTTGCGCAAGCATGTCAGCCATCTCCTCTCCCAATGACTGTTTACTTTCTGCCAAAGTACCGTCAAGGTCAAAGGCTACTATCTTCTTTATTCTTTGTAATGGATCAGCCATATTGTTTACTCCCCATTATATATTAAAAGGAGTATCATTAATAAATGCTCGAGCAATTAGCTTCAGAAGTATCCCCATTCGTTTTCTCTTTGCTTATAAAATATAAGTACTTGGTGCTCTTTCCCATTCTTGTAGTTGAAGGCCCAATCATCACAATCCTTTCAGGAGCACTCGCTACACCCGAAGTCCATGTGTTCCATATTGTTCCCCTCTTTTTCTTTGTTGTCTTTGCGGATCTTTGTGGTGATACGTTCTACTATCTTCTCGGATACTTTGCAGGAGAAAAGGTATTAGAGAGAATAAGTAAAAAGAGAAACATTGATTACAAAACAAAAATCGCTAACTATTTCAAACATTACGGGGGCAGAACATTGATGATTGCAAAAATAAGTCACGGCCTTGGCTGGCCAGTTATGGTTTTTGCAGGAGGTGCCCGTATGCAGTATTCTCGATTCCTACTATTCAATTTTTGTATCAGTCTCATTAAAACAGCCCTCCTTCTCGGTATTGGATATCTGTATGCTGAGAAATATAAGACTTTTGTTGCATATTTTGGTTCAACAAGTAAGGTAGTTTCCCTCACCATTGTCCTACTCCTAGGAATATACTTCCTTGTCTACAAGAGAAAATTCCTTACAAAATAGAGCTTTTTAAGCTTAAATCGAGGAAAAACATCAAAATGTGCATAACTAAGTGGAAAACGTGTTGACATCATGGGGAGGAGGTATACATTTGACATAGAGGAGCGCGGAATGTCAACTTCAACCGGAGACACGCCATGCAACCAATCGAAAAAAGAATTCCACTTCTGGAGTGGATCAGACTCGCAAAGAAGGACCCTCAAAAAAGCAAACTGGTACGATTCGTCGTCAAGTTGGCGAGACTCAATCGACACAGCCTACCTGGGTGCTTCAAACTGAGGACAGTCAGTCCAGTAGCAGGATAAAAGTCACAGAGCCTGCCATCGCACAACCCGCGATGGCAGGCTCTCCCACTATTTTTTTATATCAGACTCAAAACTTAGCATCGCTTTCTTTCTGTTTAATCCCCAACGATATCTCCCCAATCCCCCGCTCGATGGGACAACTCTATGACACGGAATGAGAAATCCTATTGTATTCTTGCCACACGCAGTCCCCACAGCTCGAACTGCTTTTGGTAATCCAATCATACGAGCCACCTCTTTATATGAAACAGTCTTACCTTGCGGAATTGTAAGTAAGGCTTCCCATACCTTTATTTGAAACTTAGTTCCCTTGATTAAAAGATGTAATGACTTTATTGTTTTTTTCTTTCCAACCGCAAATATCATATCTACATACTTCTTTGTAACCACCTGATCCCGAACAATTTCTGCAACTGGCCAATTCAAAAGGATGTCTTTCGCAGCCGAGTCTGCCTTTTTAGAATTAGTGAATGATAGGTGGCAAACTCTTTTTTTGGTTATACCGATGATACACAAACCAAATGGTGAAGTGTGAATACCGAAAGAAATATTAATATTTCCTTTTTCAGACTCACTTGTAGAAATGGCTTTATAGATAATCATGGGTGCATAGTAGAGGAAAGGCAGGATTGATTCAACCTAGTCTTCTACAACGACTCCATCTATCAAAACTTCTCACAATTTAAATCTACCCTTCTATTGAGCTATCGATGCTCTTTTTTTATAAAACTCATAACAACCAGCTCTCATAGACGGGCTTGAGACCTTCTCACAATTCAAAACATCCCCTGACTCTAACGCCACGCTATGGTAGCATATCCCCTTATCGTAATAATAATTTTTATCTGCTCCTGTCATTTTTTCGCACGCGGGAAAGTTTATATTGTCCGTGGCAACCTCGTAATAACAACGGTCTTTAACATATGGCTCACTAACGATAACGTCCCCAGGATTTGAGTAATGTTTGTCTTTCGAAGGAAGGATGCTACAAAAAGCAGATATATTAGTTGTCTTAGCTAGTTCTATAATTCCATATTTATAAACGATTCCATATTTTGTAAAAGAAACCCCAAATAAAATAACGATGAGGCAAAGTAACAGCGATAAGAATATTTTCTTCATATTGGTAACAATTATATCAAACAAATACCTAACTCTTACTACCCTATTTCAGCCACATACACCGACTTGAGAATATAACCAGGGGCGACTATCCGAATCTTATTATAACTTTGCTTGAAAAAGAAACCTGCGTTGATTCACAGAAGTTCAGACCACTCATTGATAATTTAGATTACGCAACTCTTAGTAAGTAAGCCTTTACATACCGAACAATTTCTTCTCTTTTCTCAACAGGAAAACTCTCCGGAAACACTAGTTCATTCACCACTGACACATTTGGCTTCGTTCGATCAATAGGGACCTTTACCGCAACAGGAAATCCAAAATCTCCTAGTCCAAATCTTTGATGAAGTTCTGTCGCAAATGTCTCTAATTGTTCAGCAAGAATTGATGGAGCAATAGCGTACTTTATTTTTCCGCCTTCACGCCTTGGTTCACTTATCTGGTAGTAAATTGGCGCGATTGATTCCACAGTTATTGCAAAACGAAAAGTTTTTGAACCTTTGCTGGATTTAAGTGTAAAGGTAACCAAATCTCCATCAGCACCTTGAACTATCTCTGGATCAGACTCTGAACACAGCTCGAGCAAATCGTCACTTTCAGAATAATGCGGATGAAGATATTTTGAATATATGGGACATTTCTCAGCAACCTGGGCAGCCTGCTTCCACGCCCGTTCCTCTTCGCCTATTAAAGCTACTTCATCTCCACCCATATCCTTTCTATATTCTCGATGGGCTTTTCCAACCGCAATAATAGCGTTCATCATTTCAGCAGCCTGATTCACATCAGGTAACCTTAGAGACTCATTCTTATCAGGACCTCCTTCGATTGGCATAAATAAAGACGTTAGCTAATTAATAAATTAAGTATATCAAATTATTAGTTCGATTCCCGATAGCCAAAATAGGCTTTTAAACGTGAGTATTCTGTTTTTAGAGGGGCGACTATCCGAATCTTAATATAAATTTGTTTGAATTAAATGATAACGTGGAGTTCATACACAGCCAGTCATCCACAAAAGGATCCTCTTAATTAACTCTAACCAGAGTTTCTCCAGAAAGTTTGTATACCCTCGTCTCCTCTGGAGTCGGCGCGCCGTCACCACGATTCGGAGCTACATATTTAATAGATATAATTCCTTGGTCTATACTAATGTTTTTAACGCTAACCTGTGCAGCGCTAACAGTTGTGAAGTCAGGAAGAAGTCGAATGTCACGCGTTGTTGGACCGTTAATGACAGCATCAAACTGACTACCACATGAACCTCCACAGACAGTTACATGAACAACAGCGTCCTCAAGACCATCGTTGTTTAAGTCGCCAATCGTAATCGAATTGACACTTACATTGCCTGCAGGGTTATCAAGAAACTTTCCCTGGTAAGAACCGTTAGCGGTTTTTTGAAAATTTACATTATAAGTAGCACTGAGAGTAGACAGGATCTCTGTATCACTAAGTCTTTTGTTGTCAGATGGAGTAGCCTGTTGTGTGTTTTGAATTTGTGAGGATGAAGTACCTTGAGTGACAGTTGAATTATCTTTAAGTGGTAAAACAACTTCTTCTTTATCTTTGTAAAGATAATATCCACCACCAACTACTAATATGGCAATTATTACTAGCAAAATCGGAACAATAAAGCCTTTTTTATTTTTCATACTTGTAAGTATACCAAAGTTAAAATGTGGGGCGACTGTCCGAATCTTAGTATAACTTTGCTTGATGAGGAGGATTTTATAACCACTTTACAAGCTCAATATACAGCCCAGAAAGATGCATTGCTTATTTGTTCAAGTAGCTCAGAAACATACCTATCCTTTTGACCAATTCCCTTTGAAAAGATAAGACCTTATCCTCCCCTGGTGCTTGTTCGATAACACTTATACCCTCTTCTATTGTTGGAATTGATTTTACAATATCACGTAAAAAAGCCAGCCCTTTTTCCCCTTCGAATGTTGTCTTAAGAAGATGGAGATGTTTTTGTATAAAATCCTTTCTGGGTCCAGATAAAGCCTTTGAAATTTGTTTCTGCAAGGTATCTAAATCCACCCCTGACATGTTTTTATCCCAAAAGTATTTAAATTTATCAAAGTCGAAAAATACATACTTACCATCTTCATGGCGAGTATTTTCTGATTCTCCATCATCTTTATACGGAAGATGATCTCTATCTTGAAAGATGGCACGGAGAATATAACTATCCATCAAAGCCTCGTCATAAGAATAAGGTTGCTCGGAATTGATTTTAATATCTTTCAGGGGTGTCTTGTAAGAATAAAAATGACCGTTACCATCACGGTCTTTAATAAAAACAACATCTGAAACGGGAATAATACCTTTCAGCATGCGAGTAAGTAGCATCTGGTTAGGGCCAGATTTAAATTTTTCTCCGCCATAAAACTCCCTCCCCTCGTTATCGGATAATGTATCGAGTCCTGTCCAGCCTGCATAGGGTTGTGTAGTCAAATCTTCCTTGTTTATTCCAACAAGTGAACTTTGAACTGGGTCAATCTCAGGTTTCTCCATGCGGATAATTATACCCTGGGACGAATAGATTTAAAATTTTGGGGCGACTATCGGGAATCGAACCCGAATTGAGAGTTCCACAAACTCCAGTGTTAACCTTTACACCATAGTCGCCATATGTTTTCGTCTACTTCTAGACGACGCGACCGCCTGTTACGAATAACTCGGCGGCGTCTCAGTTATACCAGATAAATGGTTAGAAAGTCTAGCTAATGCGTACAAGAGAGATGATAGCCGATTGAGGTACGAGAGAGTATTTTGACCAACCATTCTCCCCTCCTCGTGTACCAAAACTATCCGGCGCTCTGCTCGGCGAGCAATGGTGCGGGCAACATCAAACTTAGCAGCCATTTCAGTACCACCAGATATGAAGAAGGTTTTGATGGGAGGAAGAAGCTTTTCTGCTGTGTCTATTATCTTCTCAATATTCTTCACCTTCTCTTCCCCAAGCCCCTTAGGGAATCCGGCGACTTCTGCTTGGATAATGAATAGGTTTTCTTGCACCCCGTGCACTATTGATTCAAAGGGTACTTTCACTCCATCTATTTCAATACTAGCCCCATTTTGTGCACTTAAGACTTTTGTCAGTCCAAGGAATGAATTGATTTCATCCAAAGCTCCTAACCCCTCAGCGATTGCAGAACTCTTTGAGATTCGTTGATCGCATCCAAATGTTTTTGTAGTACCACCATCTCCTTTTCGGGTATATAGCATCGTCTCAAATTATCGATTAAAAATAAAAGCTAAAGGACCATTTTGATCGAGAATATCCTTTAGTTCACTGTATGGTACGAGTATTTCTTGCACTCCAGCTGCATATGCAGCCACCTGATATTCTTGAAATACAACAAGAAGTCCTGTATCTGCAAATATGAATGTTGCAAAGTTTTCTTCTACTGGCTCTGTACCTGATGTGATTTGAGGATACAAATTCTCATTGTCACCAATCTTTTTTTGAAGTTCGACTCGTGTATATTCCGACAATCGATTGAGATATGCAGCACCATTACTAAATACATCTCCCAAAGATATTTCAGCTCCGGTTGAAGTATTATAATTCAACGTATCGATATAGTGACCAGGGTGAGCAGCACCTGACTCGAAGAATGATTCTACAAGTTTAATAGAGACAAGATTAGGAATCGTATTATTTGATTGCACATTGTATGAGACATCAACGGTGCTTGGTCCCGCTCCAGGCAAAGGGTCACGAACATCGTTATTAGATTTCTTAAAATCATTTACCAAAAGATTGACCTTTGCCGCGATACTCTTATTAATCTTTATTTCCGCATCAGAGTGTGAAAGACCAGACACTTGAGGATATGTAACATTCACAACATACCCCGCAGCCTTGTTGTCTTCCTTTATAGTCTTCGATGTAACCACCATCTTCTGCTCTAGGGTTGGTGGAGTCGAAGTTGAATTTATAACCGGAGTATCCCCTTTCTTTTCTTTAGTGAAAAAGAACATGATTGCGATTACGATAATAACCACAATTACTCCTCCGAATAATCCTGCACGAGAACGATGAGTTGCCATGCGGTAAGTATACCAAAATAGAATGGTAAAAAAGAAAAACAGCAGGTACAAATCTGCTGCTTCCTCATTAAACCTTCATACGACCAACTCTGTCTGTGCGCGGGAGAGGACTTGAACCTCCACGCCCGTAAGGGCACATCCACCTCAAGGATGCATGTATACCAATTTCATCACCCGCGCATGTGGAAACACTATACTCGACTTTACCCTACATTTCAACTAAAAACGCCCCTTTCGGGGCGCTTCGTTTGAGAATTACTCAGCCTTTGCTTCAGCTTCTGCTGGAACTTCTTTGACGTCGGTATTGTTTCCGCTCATCATTTCCATCTTCATTCGCTTACTGATTTCTTTCGCTGCCTTCTTTCGGATGTAGTAAAGCTTAGCTCGTCGTACAGAAGCTCGCTTTGTAACCTCGATCTTGTCTATAGATGGAGAGTAGAGCGGGAAGATTCGTTCAACACCATATCCGCTAGACATCTTTCGAACTGTGAATGTAGCACCAGCCTCTGCTCCGTGCTTTCGTGCAAGAACAAGACCTTCGAAGATCTGGATTCGTGTCTTTCCTTTTTCCTGAATCTTCAAATGAACCTTAACAGTGTCGCCAGAGCGCATGTCGAAGTTCTTTCGAGAATCCTTGTTCACTGTCGCGAGGACAATGGCCTTTTTTGTTGTTGTTTTAGCTGCTGTCATATAGGGCATCAATATAACAAACGGTTAGGCTTTTGGCAAATATTTGATACTAAAGAGCCAAAACCTAGGAAATACTAGAGACCGAAGAGCTTGCTTGCCTTTTCAAAGTCTGGAGGTAGTGGAGCTTCAAAATGATGAGTTTTACCTCCTGCATCCTCTATGTTTATAGACCTCGCATGGAGAGCTAAACGCTCGAATCCGAGGACATCGGGATGATTGGGTGCGTAGAGCGAGTCCCCCACTACAGGGTGGTTCACGGCCTTAAAATGCACACGGATTTGGTGGGTACGGCCAGTTTTTGGATATGCCTCTATATATGTAAAGTTCTGAGGAATCTCATGGGGCTTACTAGTTCCACCATCAATTCGGCCAAGTACTTTGTAATCGGTCACCGCAGGCCGAAGATCCCCTCGGGATTCACGCTGGGCAGACCATTTACGGAAGTCACTTCGACTTCTCCCTATGGGTCGATCAATGGTTCCCTTGTCATCTTTCACAAGTCCCCAGACAACGGCATGGTAGGTCTTTTCAACCTCTCTCTCCTGAAACTGCTTCTTCAGGTGTTCAAAAGATTCCTGTGTTTTAGCAATAATCATTACCCCAGATGTCTCACGGTCGAGGCGGTGCACAATACCTGGCCGATAGATGACGGTACCGTCTTGGAGAGTCATGGGTTCCCCCACCTCCTTTATTTCCGGGTGGATTTCAAGGAGCCAATCACAAAGATTGGCCTCCTTTGTCTTTCCGTCTGAATGCACCACCAAACCGGCTGGTTTGTTGATTGCCATGAGGTATTCATTCTCGAAAATGATAGTTGGTTGAAGCGACATAACGGCATACTAGCACGGAATTGAAACAAATCGAGATTTCATGTATGCTGTCGTCTACGGGAGATTAGCTCAGTTGGTAGAGCAACTCATTTACACTGAGAAGGTCACAGGTTCGAGTCCTGTATCTCCCACCGAAACAAAAGCCTACTATCTATTTTTTGTTTATCTCTCTTTCAGCTCTCTCTGCAAACTCAAGAAAATCTGAGATATCCTTCACGCTCATGGTTCTTGGTTTATGATCTTTTATGCAAAATACACCTACTGGCATATTAGTGGCGTAGTCATACAAAGATTTACCTGCGTAGAACCTGATGAAAGGTGACCCTATAACCATGGGGTTATCGGCAAAGCGAGGGTCTTTTAAAGTATCATTTACAATCATGATGACTTGTAACATCAATGCGTGTCCACAAAAGGAAAGACTTCTGGACCCCTCTCTGTTTTGAAGTCCTTGCACTGATTTAAACCATTCTCTATCCTTATCAACCAATGTAATGGTTGAAATGGGTATAGAAAATCTAACGATTGCTTCTTTGGTAATATGATCAAATCGTTCTTCTGAAGCGGTGTCTAATAGATTCAAACCTTCAACTGCACAAATACGTTGTGCATCATCAATAGGAACCGGTGCTTTTTGCATGGCATTGTCTTCATTTATTAATAGTTAGGATTGAGCTTCTATGAGCTTCGTAACGTAACTATATCACGATTTCAATACCTACAAAAAATATGATTTCCCCATTTGTGTCAGAGACGGGAGAGACCAATAATTCTATTTCATACAACTCTCATGTTTTCTTCTTGTTTGTTATCTTCAACTTAGCAGATTCTTTTTTCTCCAACATACTTTCCCACATATCGGCGTAAAATTTCTTAGGCATATGGCCACCCCAGAGTTCCGATGGTTTCTTTCCAATGACCTCGTGTGAGGTATACCCTGTGACTGTTTCAACCGCTCGGTTAATAAACAAAATCTTTCCCTCTCGATCGGTAATGATGACTTGTTCAATCATGCCTTCTAGTACCCTATTTAGAGTTCCACATCGCAAACATTTAATTTCCGCCCCGTGAGCTCCATTATCTTTTGCTAGGAGTTTCCCGCACTTCATACAGCGGATTCCATGAGAACTATATGGTTGTTTTAAGGTGTTATTTTTCACTTGGTTTATAGTGGACTAAACTACCTTAAGCATATCAGATTGTAGCGCCCAAATCTGACTTATTCCCAAGTACGCTTTTTATTGATTTCTTCCTTGTCTCGAAATGCTTTTTCTAGATCCACTCCCAAATGATTACAGATATCTAAAAGATATATGAACACATCAGCAGCTTCTCCTTCAAGCTTAAAGTGTTCCGAATTCTTATCAGTCTTTATGTTTTGACTCTTACGTACCGCTTTGGCTAATTCGCCACACTCCTCGAGAAAAAGCATGAACATTTCCGGCACAGTCTCCTTATCAAAACCCCGCTCCTTTACCATTTCCGCGACATAGCTTTGAAAGTCAGAAAGCGTGGGATTCTGCTTAAGGTTTAGATTACTCATGTCTGTATTCTAACAGAGACTTGAGATTCTTGGTCAATTCCAGACAAACATGTTTTACCGCCTCTTATTTTTCTTTTGTAATCAAGTTTGACTTCAACATCAGTTGTACTAGACTACTTTGCAGAGGTACATACAACTATGAGACAACCACAACTGCTCACAGCACGTGAGTTCGAAACGCTGGTGGCGAGATCAAAGACCGATGACTCGGCCTTAAGACACCACCAATCATCAATGACCGTCCAACACGACGTTCATATCGACGGCAAGAAGATCGACTTAACCAAAAAAGGTACGGGGGTTAAAAAAGAAGAGTACCAATCGATCCATCTTGAAAACACAGTGTTCAATGGCTTGGTCAATATTAGCGGGTACGACAAGCTGATGCTGACACTGGACTCGGTCTTCTTCCTCGGCGGTCTCTGGATTGAGAACTGTTCGGGGTCGTGGATCTCAATAACAAACTGCGAAGCCAAGTCCTTGAACTTCTGGCGCGGAGGTGAGGCAGGACGGATTTTTGAAGTGGTGTCGTTGCGCAAGGTCAAAAGCAACGGCTCCATCGATCTGTCTGGTCTTCGACTAACAAGTCGTCTCGTGCTCGAAGATGTCGAAGCCGAGCGCCTGGAACTGATTCATTCGAGCACCAAAGACACCATCCACACGCCGAAGGCGTGCACCAACAGCACACTCTGGGCACTACAGCTCCGTATGGCGGGCATCCCTGTCTTCATCGAAACCGAAGATGCCAGGAGAATGCTCGCTGACGAACCTCGTCTGCTCGAGAAAATCGCTTAGCGAGAAGTCGCAAGCAAAAAAACCAAGAACGCCAAGGTGGAGAAATCCCCTTGGTGTTTTGTTTCAACATTATTTTATTTGAATAATAATTGCCGCCGACGTCTGGCTACCAGTTTATTTTGTGCCCCCGCTAGGAATCGAACCTAGAATAACGGCTTAGAAGTCCGCAGTTATATCCATTTAACTACAGGGGCGTTCTCCGACTATAACAACCGTCTGCACTACGGTCAATTTACTAGATTGCAGAATTTGTCGTAGTTGCAGTTGTTGTCGCTACTACAGGAGTCGAAAGTGCTCTTAAGGATTCACCAGATTGAAGCTTTAAATATGTCCTCTCTTTCTCTTCATAGCGATCAATCACCTCTCGCAACTCCTTCTCCTTAGTCTCCGCTGCTACTCGAGCATTCCCAGCACTTGAATCGATGGTAAATACCTCATTTTTTGTATGTATGAAATAGTAGGTACTGCAGGCGATAACAATTATGCATACGAACATAAATGCAGTAAAAAGACGCTGCCAATCAAGTTCAGGGTGCTGACCGAGAATATATATTTTGCTAAACTTTTTCTTTAAGGCGTTCATATATCTATTGTATTACATCGGATGATTTCTCTTCTACGATTGAGAAGTCGACAGACATTTGCCATCTTCCCCCTGACTCAGCTCCCTGATCTCTCATATCCACCCTGTTAAGCTTCACGTTGTATGGTAACGATTCTAAAACTGCTAAGAATCTTCGATTTTGTTGTATTGTTCCGTTTGAAGTTGTAACGATATGAAGAAAATTCTTATTCTGAGAAGAAAGAGTATCATTTTCTTGGGTATCAAGTGCATCTGTTGTATATGAAAGAGAAAGACTTGAAGCAAGACGCTCCAGCATTTTTACCATCGCAACCTCTCCCCCTTTACCTAATATGTACTTATCAAGCCTCTCTCCGCTATTCTTCCCAGATGCTGCAACTAATTTAAGTGAAACTGAACGATCATATTTAGCTTCAGCATACGAAAGATTCGCACTCTCCTCAGATGTTTTCTTCCCAATATTTTCTATATACACATACGCAAAGTAGTAAGCAACAAGAGATGCTACCGCGAGCACTGAAAGGATACTGAGAGTTAAAAGGCTTCGAGTTTTCATATTATTGTGAAGTTGGAGGAACTACTCCGAGCTTAAATTCAAACCTGATATCATTGTCGCTTCGCAAACTTGAAAGCGGTACGCGAGCACCTGTAAACAACTTTGATCTGTTTACTGAGTCAGTGAATGCAACAAGAGCATCACGATTTGATGCAGTTCCGAGTACATTGAGGGTAATGCTCTTGTCGTCATTAAGCGTGTATATATATTGTGTGATTCTAATACCGCTCGTCAGAGTAGTATTGAATCGAGCAAAGACTGTTGTTGCATTCTCACTTGCCCCCAAGGGAGCAAGTGCAGCAATCTTGTCAGCTACATTCTTTACTTCGTTAGCACTGTCCTTGTCTCTAATCTCCGCTAACTTTCCTTCTAATTCCTTAGTCCTAAACTCTACATTTACAAAACGGCTACGCGCAACGATGTATGAAGGTAGTAGCAGTACGATTCCACCAAGGGCAATACCTATAACAAAAAGACATACAGTAATACCGAGTCGCTTGTGGTACTCGGACATGATTGCCTTCTTTTGATGTTCAGGAAGTAAATGAAGCATGGCGATTAAATATCTTTTTGTTTAGGCATAGCTAAACCAATTGAAGTACCAAAGTTGAGTGATTCGGCATACTCGATTGGCGGTATTCCCTCATCAAATGTCAAAACATTTGTCCAAACATTCGCAAGCTCTACGTCTGTATGCATAGAGAGGGCAATGTATTCTCGAAAACCCGCAAGAGAAGAGTCACGCCCTGAAAGCACGATACGACTTATGGGTGAAATGAGTACCTCCCCCTTGTTCTTTTCCCTATATGACTCCCAATATGTGTACACTCGGTTAATCTCGTCCTTCAGTGCTGAAACTGTATTAACAAGAGACATGAAGATAGCTTCGTTCTCCTTACTTCGAGCAAATCCTTTTTCACGCTTCAACTTACGAGCTTCCGCTTCTGGTAATTTGAACTCTTTCATAACAGCAGCTGTAAAGTCTTGGCTACCGATTGGAACGGTAGATGTAAACTGTACTGCTTCTTCACTGATGACTGACAATACGGATTTTCGATGTCGTACACTGACAAGTAGCGCCGTTCTCTTGTCTCCCTTTGCAATCACAGAACGAGTAAGAGCCTGGTTTTCTACAAGGAACGAAACGACAGTCATTCCACATTTTGCAAAAAGTTCGATGTAATCTTCTGTAACAGCAAGTGGAACCACAGAAACAGATGCGAAGAAAGTATTTGTCTTTTCATTCTTTCGAATGACAAAGTAGTCGTATACGGCATCAGCTAAGAGAATCGGAACATTTTCTTCAAGGTGAAATTCGATGTGATTTCTAATACTCTCTTCATCCCCTACTGGAATTTCTGTTGTAAACACATATGCCTTATCTTCCGGTATAGCCACCTCAACGAAAGACAACTCATTAGCACGCTGAAATTTTTTTAATGCTGCTATTAGATCATTGTTTGTCGACAATGATTCGCCAGGCTTAAGCTCAGTCGCCAGTACTTGTTCGCCCGCACCCCCTATTTCTAATCCATGGATAGTTTGGTTTAATTCAACAAACCGAATGACCGTAGGAGAAATATCGACACCCGCATGCGGCATGGACAAAAAGCGCGGTGTAGGAAAGTACTTGAAGAATGTCGAGACAAGGTTCATATATAAAGTTCTTGGAAAGAAGTGACTTTATTTTATCACAACTACAAACCAAATATACAAGGAAACACTAAGAGAGTGGTGTGCCTGGTGGAACTTCAGATGTTGGAGACATGAGTGCGATTGTTCCTTCATGCATTGCTGCAAATATCATCGCCTGACTTTCAAGTCCACGTATGACTCGTGGCTCTAGATTTGTAACAAAAGGGTGTGAAGCACCGACTAGAACAGCAGGGTCAGGAAATTGACTGGCAATACCTGAAACAACTTGTCGCGGCGCTTCTTCTCCAAAATCAACGCTTAATTTCAAAAGCTTATCCGAACCTTCTACCCTTTCTGCGCTCAATATCTTTCCAATTTTTATTTCAACCTTCGATACATCATCAATTGTTATCATATATATGTAATTAATCTTCTTCTATAGCCATATCTGCACCATTGCCCATCATGTTCCTGTCCAAAAAGCTTTGTAGGATGACAGCAGCTGCACTAGCATCTATGGTTTTCTTTTGTTCATCAGCCCTTCCCTGAAGACGCTGCGCTTGAATACTGCTCATAATCTCTGGTTCAAATGATACAGGTAACCCCGTCTTTATCTTCAACAGTTCCGCAAAAAGCTTTGCTTCCTTCATTATGAGATTATCCTCTCCCTTAAAATTCTTTGAATCCCCTACCACAATACCGTTTATGAGTTCTTTCTTACAAAGATCCGCTATATATTCAGCCGATTCCTTACCATTCTGGACCACTTCAAATGGGAATGCCAATGCAGCAGAAGGATCGGAAACGGCCAAACCTATACGCTTATGACCGTAGTCTATACCGAGAAATTTCATAAACCGATTGTAGCACAAAGCAATTTACGTGACAGTTCCTAGCTTTTTTGCTAGGATAGCCGACGGAGGAGTGGCAGAGTGGTCTATCGCGCTTGTCTTGAAAACAAGAGTCCTGCAAGGGACCGTGAGTTCGAATCTCACCTCCTCCGCA
>CAZFOD010000007.1:0-47186 GCA_964520545.1 uncultured Candidatus Saccharibacteria bacterium | reverse complement strand
TCCATTTCCAACACTTCGATAAAGACGGTATACTCTACATGTAGAGTAAGACAATGAAAAAATTCTTGGTACCCCATAAAGACAACAATCACCTCCCTCATCTTTTTAAAGAGGGAGGTATTGTCGTTGTTCTTGTCATCACACTCTTCCTTTTCGGTTCAAGCCAGATTCTTAAGACAGCAATCAATTCTGAGAGAATGCTTGCTGAGGTATACCCCGCAATTGTGGTTGCGTTAACAAATCAATACCGAGGAACCTCAACGTTGCCACCGCTACGAATAAGTCCTCTGCTTGAACAAGCTGCTAGGTTAAAGGCAAACGACATGATTAATCAGGGATATTTTGCCCACAATAGCCCTGCAGGAAAAACACCGTGGTATTGGATTAAACAGGTAGGATATTCATACTCCAACGCAGGTGAAAACCTAGCCATCAACTATTCAGACTCCGCTGATGTTACAACCGCCTGGATGAATTCTCCTACTCACCGAGCAAATATTTTAAACAATAAGTTTACAGAGGTTGGCGTAGCAACCGTAAAAGGGAATTACGAAGGAAGGGAGGTCATTCTTGTGGTGGAGATGTTTGGTAATCCAAAAGCTTTCGTTGCAGCACCTGCGGACACACGAGTAGCGGTTATTGCCGCCACGACAACGGCTACAGTTGTAGCAACTGGAACCCCAACTACAACAGAAGCCATCGTCACAAAAATCTCTTCATCAACAGTGTTGGGGCTAGCAACTGATGTCGATTCTTCACCAAGTACTTCTTCACAGGTTGTGCTAAGTAAAGAAGCTGCAAATTCATTCCTCACTTTCGTACAACCTAACAAGATGCTGCGTATAAGCTATGTAGTGCTTTTGATAATAATCCTTCTCTCATTCATTGCCTTTATTCCGTATTCAAGAAAACACCACATCTCTCATGTCTATAATGCAATATTCATAATCGTTTGGGTCGTCATCTGCGTGCTCTTGGTATATAGCTTCAGTATTGATCCGTTGATTGTGTAGTTTAGGTAAATCAAAACCCCTCGTGCGATCATGTACGAGGGGTTTTGATTTGAGTACTTTACTTCCGTCCCGCCTTAGCTCTGTCTGTATTCGTCAGGAGCTTCTTTCGTAGTCTCGCTGATGTCGGTGTAATTTCTAGATATTCGTCGTCGTTGATGAGTTCAAGTCCTCGCTCGATTGTAATTTCAAGAGCAGGAACAAGATAGATAGTTTCGTCAGTTCCAGAGGCTCGCATGTTAGTAAGCTGCTTTGCTTTTGTGGGGTTAACTTCCATTTCTTCTCCCTTTGAAGTGTTACCAATAACCATACCGATATATACTTCTGTACCAGGGGCGATGTAGAGGATACCTCGAGTCTGAAGGTTTCCAAGAGCGAAGTGAAGTGCCTTACCAGTTTCCATTGAGATCATAGATCCAACAGCACGCTTTTCAATGACTCCAACATATGGTCGGAAGCCAATGAATCGGCTCGACATGATACCTTCTCCTTTTGTGTCTACCACGAACTGGCTTCTGTAACCCAAGAGTCCTCTTGTAGGGATATCGAATGTCATTCGAGTGATACCATCTGACTGCTTCATAGAGGTCATTACCCCCTTTCTCTTTCCAAGTTTCTCGATGATTGCACCTGAGAAAGCATCTGGTGTATCGATAACGGCTTCTTCGAATGGTTCGTTCTTCTGTCCATCAATTTCTTTAAGAATAACTTCTGGCTGAGATACCTGAAGCTCATACCCTTCTCTTCGCATTTGTTCCAATAGTACTGCAACATGGAGCTCTCCTCGCCCGTAAACTTTGAATGCTTCTGCTTGTGTAAAATCAACCTGAAGGCCCACGTTTACTTCAAGTTCTTTTTCGAGTCGTGCTCGGATTTGTCTACTTGTTACGAACTTACCCTCACGTCCCGCAAAAGGTGAGTCGTTTACGAGGAAGCTAAGAGAAATTGTCGGCTCGTCTACGTGAATGGATTCAAGTGGGGTTATGTTTGAATCAGTAGTGATTGTTTCTCCAATGAAGATGTCTGGAAGACCTGCAATCATTACAACGTCACCTGAGTAGGCTTCAGTTACTTCTTTCTTACCAACTCCTTCGAAAGTATATAGTTTGGTGATTTTTCCAGAACGAACTTCGCCTGTAGGCTTTTTAACAAAAAGAGTTTGTCCGAATTTTATTGTTCCACTCCACACACGAGCAACAGCCATACGTCCGAGGAAGTTGTCATATGCAAGGTTAAATGGCTGTGCTGTAAGAACTTCGTCAGGGGCGAATCGAGCAGCTGGAACCTTTTCAAGAATCATATCAAAAAGTGGATCAAGGTTAACGAATTCTTCCTTCAGGTCTCGCTTTGCAACGCCGTTTCGTCCGATTGCGTAGACAATAGGGAAGTTAAGCTGTTCTTCGTTTGCACCAAGCTCTAGGAAAAGTTCAAGAACTTCTTCGTGTACACGGTCTGGATTTGCAGCTGGCTTATCAAGCTTGTTGATGATCACAATAGGTTTCAAACCAAGTTCAATAGACTTCTTAAGTACGAAACGTGTCTGTGGCATTGGTCCTTCCTGGGCGTCTACTACAAGAAGTACACAGTCGATAGATCGGAGTACTCGCTCTACTTCAGAACCGAAGTCGGCGTGTCCTGGGGTATCAATGATGTTAATCTTTGTGTCTTTGTATATAAGTGAGGCGTTCTTGGCATAGATAGTAATACCTCGCTCTTGTTCAATAGCGTTAGAGTCCATACTGGTAGAGTCTTTGACTGTACCGGTATATTTCATCATAGAGTCCACGATGGTCGTCTTGCCGTGGTCCACGTGAGCGATGATTGCGATGTTTCGAATTTCCATTGGTTTTTTGAAGTAAATAAAAATCGGCATAATGCCGAAAGTTGGTGTTTACTATAGCATGATTTTGTATTTTGGCAACAGGATGTCGTAGTGGGGAATACATGAAGTCTTAAGGGGAAATATGGCATATAATGGTCTTCATGAACGAAACAGAGTCTCCTTGGAAACCTACCGATATATTGCTCGGTCTCACCTCTACATATGTCCGTTCACACCCACCTCTTAAAACTAAAGGTGGGCACTCTAATATTCTCCTCGCTCTTGAAACATTAAAGAGTCAAATATTTTCTATATTCTTTTTCTTGCTTCTCATATCAGCATGTCTCTCGTACTGGCTTGGGCAGTATGTTGATGCCTCAATATTTCTTGGTATAAACCTCGTAAATGTATTCATTGGCTTCGTGCAAGAGTTTCGCGCTTCAAAGGCAAGCCAAGCCCTTGAACATATGATTACTCACATGGCTACCGTTAGAAGAGACGGTGAGCTCATACAAATTTCGAGTTTCGATGTTTTGGCGGGGGACATCCTTCTCCTTTCTCCTGGTGATGTGTTAGTTGCTGACGTCGTCACCAGAGAATCGGAGGATGCTTTTGTTGATGAATCAGTTCGAACAGGGGAAAGTGCACCACTTGAAGTTCAAAATGGACAGATGCTCCTTGCCGGTTCCTCAATTGTGTCTGGTAAGGTTACTGCACAGGTTGTTGCTGTTGGTGAAGAAAATTCTTTGATGAAGTATGCAAACAAGCTGAGGGATATAAAGAAGAGGGATAGTTTTGGTAAATTTGTTTCAAAGATTAGTCTGTATATATTGGTCACTACCCTCATCGCACTTTTTCTCATTGCCATCATTTCTGTATTCATAAGCGCAAAATATACACCAGCAGCGTTTGTGTTGTTTGCCATCGCAATGCTCGTTGGTGTTGTACCAGAATCACTACCACTCATCATTACTCTAATGCTCACACGGGAGGCTCTCACGCTTTCTAAGGAGAATGTGATTATAAAAAAACTTTCAGCATTGCAGCTTTTGGGGTCCATAAAATATTTGTTGACGGATAAGACGGGAACTATGACAGAGAACAATATAAGTGTGGCGGATATCGTTGATGTGTCAGATCTCAAACTTACGGCAACAAGAATTGCACTTGCAGAATATGAACGTAATCCGATGGATAAGGTATTTGATGATGCGATAAAGGCATATTTTTCACTTGTATCCATTGGTGGTCAGACGATTGAACCTCCACACGCACAGGACAAACCGCAGGTCACAGCATTTAAAAGCGCTGTGGGATTTGCTCGTTACGACTTCATTGATAAAACAATCGTGCGAGGACAGTTTAAGAAAGTAATGGAACTTTGTAAGTATCATTCTGCAGATATTGAGAGTGCATACGATGCATATGAATTACGAGGCCTCCGGGTGATTGCTCTCGCGACAAGTTTAGACAGGCAGGGCTTTTTACTAAACGGGCTTCTCGTTTTTGAAGACCCCCTTAAAGAAGATGCGCGTCACTCATATCTTGCAGCAGAAGGTTTAGGAATCAATGTGAAGATAATTACGGGTGATTCTGCACTTGTAGCAACATATATTGCACAGAAATTAGATTCGAAGTTGGGCAAGGAACAAGTGTGTGCTCTTGATGTGGAGAATGTCTCTCAATTAACTGAAAGAGATATTCTTGAAGACAAAGTCTATGCAAGGTGTCAGCCTGAACAGAAACTAGAGCTCATTGATAGGCATGCATATTATGGAGCTGTCGGATTTTTAGGAGAGGGAATTAATGATGCACTTGCCTTAAAGAGAGCTGATATTGGTATGGTGGTGAATAATGCAAGTGATGTTGCGATACAGTCTGCAGATATACTCCTTACAGAAAAGAGTCTCAATCCAATTGTTAAGGCAATACAGATGAGTCGTAAGGTGTATTCACACATATCTATGTATCTTCTGTGTACCCTAACAGGAAATATCGGTACCTTGTTTTCACTTACCGCAGTAGCTTTGTTCTGGAAGGATTTACCAATGCTTCCAGTGCAGATTCTTTTGAACAATCTTTTAACTGATGTGCCTCTTATCTTGCTTATCACAGATCAGTTATCAAAGGAGGAATATAACAAGCCGGTGGATCATTCTCCTCAGGCACTTTTCCGTAACATTTTCATTTTCGGTCTCATTAGTTCTTGCTTTGATATCATTTACTTCCTTCTTTTCTACACATATCCAATTGAAGCGCTGCGTACAGGTTGGTTTGTCTCAAGTGTACTAGCTGAACTTATCTTAGTACTTTCTCTCCGAACAAAGTTTGCCGCATGGAAAGGGCGAAGGCTTTCGAGGCCTCTTACCTTTGCACTTCTAGGAAGTGCAGCATTAGCTTTAGCCCTACCATTCCTTCCCTATGTGTCTATCGTATTTTCACTTGTTCCACTTTCTGGATATCAAGTCGGAGTAATCTTAGGACTCCTTGTTGCATATTTTCTAGTAAATGAATTTGTAAAGAGATTTGGAGGAAAATTTGGAAAAATAGCTTAACTAAAGAGAGAAAAGTAGTATACTAGATTCAATTATTCATATAGTATCTTTACGCATGAAACTGAGCTCCTATTCTTTCCTTACATTTATTAAAAAACCTCTCTTCTATATCCCAGCAGTAATAATCGTCATTGGTGGTGGCGTCTATGCTTACACGGTGAATAGTTCTAGTGGAAATGAAGAAATATTTACAGTTACATCTGGTGAGTTTGTTCAGAGTGTTTCCGTAACAGGAAAGGTGGTTCCCGCTCAGAATGTTGATCTTGGTTTTGAACAGGCGGGTCGTGTCGCATATGTAAGTGTGAAGGTGGGCGACAAGGTACGAGCAGGGCAAGTTGTTGCGTCTTTAAGCAATGCAGATCTTGCTGCAACTGTTGCACAGAGAGAGGCTCAGGTAGAAGCTGAGCAAGCTCGACTTGCCGAAATTCAGAAGGGTTCACGAGCGGAGGACATTCGTTTGGCGGAGAATAATGTGGAGCAGGCACAGATGAGTCTTGCGGATACTATCCGTGATGCATATACAAAGTCTGATGACGTTGTAAGAAAGAACGTCGATCAGCTATATACCGACCCTCGAACAGTTCGTCCGCAGATAATTCCAACAGCCGATGATTACCAACTCACTCAATCTTTGAATGATCAACGACTTAAAGTCGGTGAGATGCTTGCTACGTGGTCAACATCCATATCTTCCTTGTCGGGAACTAATTACACTCCTTCCGCTCTTGTTACCGCACGAACGAACATATTAATTATGCAAAAATTCCTCAATGATCTTTCTGTTGCTGTATCCTCATACAAAGAGGGTTCTGTGACGCAGACTACGATTGATAAATATCGTAGTGACATATCACTTGCTCGAACATCAATCAGCACCGTCATTTCAAGTCTCAATACCGCAGAAGCTTCTTTAAAGAGAAATCAAGATGAGTTGGCTATTAAAAAGGCAGGCTCCACACAAGAACAAATTGATTCACAGTTGGCACAGGTAAGGAGTGCTCAGGCATCACTTGCAAGTGCACGAGCAGCTGTATCTAAATCAATCATCGTTGCTCCGTTTGAAGGCGTAATTACAAAGGCAGATATCAAAGCCGGAGAAATTGCCTCTCCTAATACACCTGTAATCTCTATCATCAGTGCATCACAGTATCAGATTGAGAGCTTCATTTCTGAGACTGATGTTGCAAAGATACAGGCAGGACAAGACGCACGAGTTACTCTTGATTCATATGGAAAAGACGTTGTGTTTACCGCCAAGGTCTCTGAGGTTGATCCAGCAGAAACAGTTCTCGACGGTATTTCTACTTACAAGACAAAGCTTCAGTTTGATCAGTCAGATGAACGCATCAAGTCAGGAATGACAGCAAACATCTCAATTGAGACAGCTCGCCGACAAGGATCATTCAGCATTCCACAAGAAGCACTTTCTCTCGATGCTGGTGAGAAAGTTGTAACAGTCGTCAATGCTGATGGTTCTCGTAAGACTGTAAAAGTAGTAACAGGCAGTATTAACAACGAAGGGACAATCGAAATCACCTCAGGATTATCAGAGGGTGACAAACTTGTCATTGTAAAGATCAAGTAATCTGAATGAAGCGAAAATCACGCAGTATTATATACAAAGTAGCATTCTTTCTCGCAAGTAGGCAGATTCGTCGCGCAAGTAAGTGGACCACCGCTCTCATCATCGCGGTTATGACACTGACATTCCTTAACCTTGTGGTGGTTAATGGCGTTCTAGTCGGATTGATCGAGAGTTCCGTTCAGGCTGCAAGAGAGAGGGGAACTGGAGATGTTGTTATTAATAACTTACAGCAAAAGACTCACATTGAGAGAAGTGAAGAAATAATTCAGGTACTAAAAGGATTGCCGGATGTCATAAGTGTGACATCAAAGTACACAGCATCAGGCGTATTGAACGCTGACTATCGCAGAAAACTTTCTCAAAATGAGATTCCTAACAAGGCAGCCGCTCCTCTTGCTGGTATAGACCCTGTTGCAGAGGACAAGATGTTTGGCCTTTCTGACTACATTATAGAAGGGGCATATCTCCAGTCTAATGATACAGATGGAGTGCTCATTGGTGCTAGTCTTTTGTACAAATATACCCCAATTGATGTTGCTGGTTTCGAGTCACTTCGAAACGTAGAGATTGGTGACAGGCTAAAGTTGACTGTCGGTAAGAATTCTAAAGAGGTAATCATTCGAGGGTTCATAAAATCTAAGGTAGATTCAAATGACTTTCGAGTATTCATGAATGCAAGTGAAGCTCGTAAACTTATTGGCGGAACTGATTCAAATGTAAACGAAATATCAGTAAAGCTCCGACCTGAAATTGCAGATGCTGGTGCTGTACGTGTGAAGCAAATACTTTTGAATAACGGTTTTGATGAGGGTGCTCGTATACAGACATGGAAGGAAGCTCAGCCTAAGTTTTTGCAAGATATTTCAAATACCTTTGCACTTCTTGGAAACCTCATTGGTAGTATCGGCCTTGCTGTTGCCTCTATTACAATCTTCATCGTCATTTTCGTTAACGCACTTACTCGTCGAAAATTCATTGGAATCTTGAAGGGTATAGGTATTGACCCTAAATCAATCGAAGTGTCATACATCATACAATCAATATTCTATGCCGTAAGTGGTTCTGGTATTGGTCTTGCTGTCTTGTATGGTTTCCTTGTTCCGTTCATTGACGCTCATCCTATAAACTTCCCATTTAGTGACGGTATACTCTACGCTCCGCTTGCGGGCACCATGGTCCGTGTTGCATTGCTTCTACTTACCACGATTGTTGCCGGATACATTCCTGCACGTATGATTGTTAAGAAGAATACTCTCGATTCAATCCTTGGCCGTTAAATATTTACACCATGACTACTCATAAAGAACACAATGTAAAAGATAGCATCATCGCAACGAGAAACCTGCGAAAGATGTTTAGTGACGGCGATAAGATAACACACGTACTTAAGGGTATTGATCTCGATATCAAGAAAGGAGAGTTCGTTGCAATCATGGGACGATCTGGTGCTGGAAAGAGTACCCTCTTGTACCAAGTTAGTCTTTTAGATAATCCATCATCAGGGGATATATATCTCGATGGCCACAACATTTCAGAGATGGACGATGTACAGCGAACAAATTTCCGACTCAAGAACCTCGGGTATGTATTCCAAGATTACGCTCTTCTTCCTGATCTCACTGCAAGAGAGAATGTGGCAGTGCCTCTCATCATGCAAGGAAGATCACAATCTGAGAGTTTTAAGATTGCAGATAAGGTACTTGAACGCGTGGGACTCGGTTCTCGTGTAAACAATTTGCCAGGTAAACTTTCAGGAGGTGAACAACAGCGTGTTTCAATTGCTCGTGCCATTGCACATGAACCGACAATTCTTTTTGCCGATGAACCCACAGCGAATCTCGACAGTGAGTCATCAGCTACAGTGCTCAAAATTTTCCAGGAACTACACAAACAAGGTCAGACCATTGTCATGGTTACTCACGAAGAAGAATACGGCCGTGTTACTGATAGAACTATTCTTTTGAAAGATGGCTTGATAGAGGGGGAGAGGTAGGATATTTGTGTGTTTCCAACCTCATTTTTTTGTGATATCTTCAGTGTGGAAACTATGTAGGTTTCCTTAGAAAGGATAACCATGATGAATGATCCAGATTCTGAGGCCCTCATCCCTGCCCTCAATGAGCTTCCCCCGCATGTGTACGGTGTGACGCTCTTGATTGTAAACGTTACGAGGCTGTTTGGCTCAACTGTCATCACCTTTGGCAGTGCGGTCCAAGGTGTCCCGCATACCCAGTGCCGCTTTGGGGAGATGCATGGCGGTGTCTATGAGTCCCGCGATGATTTGCCTGAGTACGTCACTACGGCAGTCGAGGGCGGACATCGTGTCTTCTTCACCCTCACACAGCATGCGAATCGGGTTTCGGTCCGATACGAAACACCTCAAAAGGCCAAGGAGGAGTTGGCGGGGTCGCAGTGAAAGTTCGAGGCCGTCGCGAAGCATTTCGCGACGGCCTTTCCTTTTGTTTAAATATTCCACCATTTTATGATATATTGCCCCTACAAATGGCATTAGACCACATTCGTAATTTTAGTATCATCGCCCACATCGATCACGGCAAGTCCACTCTTGCTGATCGAATGCTTGAGCTTACCCACACGATTGAAAAGAGAAAGATGATGGATCAAGTGCTTGATAGTATGGAACTTGAGCGAGAGAAGGGTATTACAATCAAAATGCGACCTGTTCGTATGGAATATATGCTACCAGGAAATGTCAGTGGTAGTGGAAAGCCAGAGCAATTCATTCTGAATCTGATTGATACCCCGGGACACATCGACTTCTCATACGAGGTATCACGAGCCCTTAAGGCTGTAGAAGGTTGTATCCTCCTTGTTGATGCTACACAGGGTGTACAGGCACAGACCCTTACAACCCTCCGTATGGCAAAGGAAACAGGTCTTACCATCATCCCAGTGTTGAGCAAGGTAGATTCACCACTCGCAAGAATTAAAGACATAAAGGAAGAAATGGTACAGCTTTTGAAGTGTACTACAGAAGAAATCATAGAAACATCTGGTAAGACAGGGCAAGGAGTAGATGCACTGCTACAGGAGATAATAAAGAGGGTGCCTGCACCAGTACAGACATATAACGACAAAGGAAGTTTCCGCGCACTTGTATTTGATTTTCAATATTCTAATCATAAAGGTGTCATCGTATACATCCGAGTTATGGACGGTGAGGTTCGAAGACACGATGAATTGCTTTTCAAGATCGCTGGAGAAAGATTCAATGCTCTTGATGTAGGTATCTTTACCCCTGATGAACAACCTGCAGAAGTACTTCGTGCGGGAGAGACGGGATATATAGTGACAGGTATCAAGCGACCAGGTGTTGCTTCTGTTGGAGATACAATAACACTTTTCAAGAAACCACTACCTGAACTTGAAGGATATTTTAGTCCTAGCCCTGTCGTATGGGCATCTGTGTATCCAGAAGACGCTGACGACTTTGAGCTCTTAAAACAAGCGCTCGGTAAACTTCGATTGTCAGACTCAGCTTTTTCTCATGAAGAGGAATCATCAGGGTCACTTGGTCGTGGATTCCGTTGTGGCTTCCTCGGACTTTTGCATCTTGAAATTATCACCGAACGATTGAAGCGAGAGTTTCGTTTGGAACTTGTGATTGCAACTCCAAGTATTACCTATGAGGTAACAAAAAAGAATGGTCAGGTGCAGATGGTATATTCTCCTTCTCTTTTTCCAGAACACGGTGATGTACAAAGCGTACGTGAGCCTTGGGTTGTGTTGAAAATAATTTCACCTGCAGATTACACAGGTGTCATATATCAGCTTCTCTATGAACACGAAGCAGAGCTAGGTGATACGGAAACATTCGGAGATGGTAGAGCACAGCTCACCATCCACATGCCACTACGTGAACTTATGCGAAACTTCTTCGATGAACTTAAAAGTGTTTCTTCCGGCTATGCTTCTCTTTCGTATGAATTTGAATCAATGAGAAGTGCAGAAGTAACTCGTATGGATATATTGGTTGCTGATGAACCAGTTGAAGCCTTTACTCGTGTAGTTTCAGCGAGAAGGATTGAAGAGGAAGCTAACAAAGCCGCAGACAGACTCTTTAGCGTATTACCGCGACAAATGTTTACTACAAAAATTCAGGCAAGAGTTGATGGCCGTATTGTTGCATCAAGAACTCTTTCTGCTATGAGTAAGAATGTTACCGACTATCTCTACGGAGGAGATATTACTCGAAAGATGAAGCTTCGAGAAAAACAGAAGAAGGGAAAGAAGAAAATGAAGGCGAGGGGGACAGTAAATATCCCGCATGACGTCTTCTTGAAAATGATGAAGACAGGGGAATAGGAAAACCCGCGATACCAGAACGGCATCGCGGGTTTCTTTGAGGGAAGGGATTACTTGGTAGGAATCTTGGGCCGACGATCGCGGATGATCGTCACTTCTTCGGCGTCGCACATCTCGATCCTCGAGCATTCGATGAAGGGGGCCGATGGGAAAAGTTTTGCAACTGCCCGCCCAACTTTTGATCGAAGAATGCTGAGTACCCTTTGCGAACGCAGAGGATTCCGGTAGAGATTCTTGATCTCGATTGTGAGTTTTTGTTCTTTGGGATTCACGCTCGACGCTGCGTCGATGGGAATGTGCACGGTGACTTGATCGGCAGTCAGTTCGAGCATGTGAACGGAGGCGACAGCTTGGCTCACATTAAGGACGATCTCCCGATATTTTTCAATCGAGAGGGTGCCATGTGTTCCATGGATGTATATTGCGGGCATAACAAAGGAATTGATTTTTCCACCAAGAAAGGTCCACCACGTGAATTGGGTGGCTTGGAGAGCCGGTTTTAAAAGACCGAAACTTTCTAATTTATACCCCTCCAGAGATATTTTGCAAATACCAACCAGATTACATGAACAACGCCGGTATTGAGAGAAGTACCATTGAAATGACGATGAGGACGCTTAGAATGGTCCAGAGTATCTTAACTTTCTTACGGTTTTGGGGATTGAAAAGCATGGAAAATAGGTTATTACCGTATATAATAACCTTTAATGAGGGAATTTCAAGAAAGACAGCATATGCAGAGGAAAATCCGTAGGAGGATATATTCGAAGACTTCACTCTTTATCCTTTTCTGTTTCCTCATATTGACCGCACGAGGTGTCTTAAATGTATACGCAAAAGAACGAGAGAGTCGTAATGACCTTAATCGTGTACAGGTTCAACAGAGTCAATTAGCTACTCGAGCTGCGAGTGTACGAGAAAGTAATGATCGTCTTAAAACTCCCGAAGGTATTGAAACAGAGATCCGAAGCAAGTTTGATGTTGCAAAGGATGGTGAGGGGGTGATTGTTATTGTCGATAAAGAAGTAGTTGTTCCAGAACCTGAAGAGAAAGGAATGATACAGAGATTTTGGGATTCAGTAACTAGTGTCTTTAAGCATGACGAGGCAACAACCACTGCAACATCGACGAGGAGTCGATAATATGCGGGTATGGTTTAGTGGTAGAATGCGACCTTCCCAAGGTTGAGACGAGAGTTCGATTCTCTCTACCCGCACACTGTTAAATTATAATTTGAGCAAATGAAAAAAGTTAAAAGCTATATTGGACAACTAAGATTGTATTCCCTTGCGGACCTTGTTTTGTTGTTGATTGCTATTCAGGCAGAGGTGCCACAATTTATCGGTGCAATAACTCTCCATATTGCTTTCCTAGCCTATCTTGAAAGTAAGCATTCTCATTCGTACAGAGCTAAGGTTCCACTCGAGGTTTCTTATGTCTTGGCATTCATCGGAGCTGTCATTTATGGAAGAATCGAAGGTTTCATCTATATAATTTTTAGCGTTCTCTATACTCAAAAGATCCACAAGCTTGGTTTTGTAAGTCCTGTATGTAGAGCATTGCAGACTTTGTTTATTGTTGCTGGGATCATTGGGTATTATTCGCCTATAACCTATGTTGCTGCTGGTTTGCTTTTCCTGAGAAATGTAGCGGGAGATTTTAGAGATACAGAGAAAGACAAAAAGGAGGGAATGAAAACTCTTCCGGTACTAATGGGAGCGAATAGGAACGTTAAATATATTCATCTTATTCTTACGATTGTTACTTCTACCGTATGGTGGTATTTATCCCCATTGTATGTCGGCTGGCTGTTTCTGGTTATTGTCATTCAGATATCTACTTATAATTTAACCTCTCGATAATTATATTTTGTCTCAACCGAAGCGTCTGAAATGCCTTTATAACACCCGATTTCCATGTTACAGTTTTGCTATATGAAAAATAAACAAAAGGGATTTATTGCATCTATTCTCCTCGTCATCATTGCATTGTTGGCGATTGGCGGAGGTGTGTATGTGTATGAAAGCAAAAGAGCCGAAGTCCCTGTTTCTTCTACGAATACAGAAACAAAGAGTACAAATCAAATCGAAGCGGTATCTACTACATCGGCTAATCCTTCCTCACTGAAATATGGTTTTGAACTTAAAAATACACCCAACTATTCAATTAGCTTTTCTGTAGAAAATTGCGACGATATGGCTTGTAATGGTGCCGGGATAGTTACTATCAAAGATAATCAGTCAAAGGTACTCATTCAAACCATCAATTCCAATGATCTGTACTTTTTTAAAGATACCTTGGCAAAGACTTCGACAAGCGATACGGTTTTATATGACGAGCAGAGTCCCGTGATTGTGGGGGACTTTAATTTCGATGGCTCAGCAGACATTGCTGTCAGAAATGGTAATAATAGTGGGTACGGAGGTCCTTCTTACGATATTTATCTTTTAAGCACTACGAATAAAAGATTCGTACTAAGTGAATCTTTAACCAAACTCGCATTTGAGAATTTAGGAATGTTTTTTGTTGATAAGGATAAGAAATTGCTCATAACATATTCAAAATCTGGATGCTGTTGGCACGAGACAGATCAGTATCAGGTTGTAAATAATCAACCAGTGCTAATATACGTGTTAGTTGAGGACGCAGGAGGCGATGCTAAAGTCAAAGAGGGTAATATGCTCATTACTGAAAAGAAATTTATTGATGGAAAGTGGGTGTCGGCAACTAGAGAAGTGAGCCAAAAAGAATATTACGGTAATTAAATAGATCTATTATCGAGTTATCTTCTTCATGAAGTATTAATAATAGGTGTGTATGCTTGAAGTTGTCGGTAAATAATCAATATAAAATAAATTATGACAACTGTAATAAATAACCCAGGGGAAAGCGATAACGGTTTAGGCTGGGTGGTTGGGGTGGTGCTCGTGGTAATTCTTCTCGTGGTTTTCTTTGTGTATGCTTTGCCTGCAATTCAGAAAAACGGTACAGATGACAATGGAGGTGCCACTATTAAAGTGGAGCTCCCTTCAAATGACAATTCAGGCGGTTCGAATACTCAATAGTCTTAGTCTAGAAGTATGCAAAAGCTGCATCTTTAATATGGTGCGGCTTTTGTTTTGTGGATTTTAAAGAGAGGAGTATAATGCTCGGTATGAAGATCACAATTTACAGCACACCAACGTGCACATATTGCAAAATGGCTAAGGATTTCCTTTCAGAACACAGTATTCCGTTTGAGGAAATAAATGTAGCGGCAGATGTTGCAAAGAGAAAGGAAATGATAGAGAAGAGCGGTCAGATGGGAGTACCCGTTATCGACGTCGATGGAGATGTCATGGTGGGATATGACCAATCTACATTAGCAGCAAAGGTGGGCATTAAAGGCTAACTCATGATGTTTATCTCCTCTAACAAGAGAAACCTGATAGTTGCTGCAATCATTGCAGGAGCTGCTGTAATTGCGGGTATCATTTTCTTTGTGAGTAATAATTCTTCGATATCTATGTCTAATCAAGTTGCAAAAGCAGGTGACCATGTATTCGTCCACTACACAGGTAAGTTTTCTGATGGAAAGGTATTCGACAGTTCATTGGAACGGGAACCAATTGATTTCATCCTTGGAGCAGGTCAGGTAATTAAGGGATGGGATACTGGAATCGCTGGTATGAAGATTGGCGAAAGAAAGACATTGGTTATTCCTCCAGGAGATGCATATGGAACTCAAGCTGTGACAGCTTCAGATGGAACTGTAATCATTCCTGCAAACTCCACGCTGACATTTGATGTCATGCTTGTAAGTATTGAGAAGTAGGGAACTTAAAACATCCGACGATTGTCATCTAATGCATCGTCGGGTGTTTTATTTTCCATATTTCCAAACACCGGCTAGATGTGATAGATTTCATTGATACGCCGCTGTAGTTCAATGGATAGAACAAGACACTCCTAACGTCTAGATGCAGGTTCGATTCCCGCCGGTGGCACCAATAAACCCTATGAACAAAGAAATCTTCATCACTCCCATAAGTCCCGACTATGAACTCCTCGATAGTGGAGATGGTATGAAGCTCGAACGATTTGGAAAAATCGTTGTGGCTCGACCTGATCCTCAGGCTCTTTGGAAAAAGAGTCTGGAAGATTCTGCATGGGCAAAAGCCGATGCTCGATTTGCGAAGGAAAAAAATACAACCGCTGGGGATTCTGAAGAGAAAGGAAAGTGGATTACAACACCAGGTGTTCCCGAGAAGTGGAATATTCAGCATGGCGATGTTACGTTGGGAATAAAGTTGACTCCGTTTAAACACACAGGACTTTTTCCTGAACAACTTTCTAATTGGCAATGGTCTGCTGACATTTTGAAGAAAGCCATTGGAGCGGGGTATAAAGGAAGTGCGGAGAATGGTTCTCCTCTTGTACTAAACCTCTTTGGATACACAGGCGGTGCATCTTTGAGCGCATCACGTGCCGGTGCTACCGTAACGCATGTAGATGCTTCAAAGGCAGCCATAACCTGGGCAAATGACAATGCTGCGGCATCAGGTCTTAAGGAAAACCCTATACGTTGGATATTGGAAGATGCAGCTGAATTCGTGAAAAGGGAGGTCCGTCGGGGTAACCACTACGACGCCATCATCATGGACCCCCCATCTTTCGGTCGAGGTGCCAAAGGTGAGATTTGGAAGATTGAAGAAGGCTTTCTACCACTTATCGAAGATTGCTTCAAACTACTGTCTGAAAACCCCCTCTTTTTCATCGTAAACGGCTATGCCGCGGGTTATTCCTCTATAGCCTATGGAAATAACCTAAAGGGCCTTGTAGGGCGTTTTGGGGGCACTGTAGAGAGCGGAGAGCTCACTATCCAAGAGGCTGGTCCAGAGAAGAGGCTTCTTCCATGTGGCATTGTTGCTCGTTGGAAAAACGGCTAGCCATAGGCTTGCTTCAATGCTATAGTATTCGCCATGGATCAGGACATTCAAGAGATTCAAGCTGAACTTAAAAAAGTAGTAGAATTAACGGAGGAAAGCAATGTTTTACTCCACGGTATACAGCGACGAGCTCGCTACGCCCTCCTTTGGAGTGTCTTTCGATGGGTCATTGTCGTTGGAATTGCCATTGGAGCCTTCTACTATATCCAGCCATATCTTGAACAGCTCGCTGTTATATATCAAAAAGTAACAGGTACAAAACTTGATCTCATAGAATTCTTCCGTCGGTTTTAATTGCCGAGATAGCTCAGTTGGTAGAGCATTCCCCTGAAGAGGGAAGGGTCACCAGTTCGAACCTGGTTCTCGGCACCATATTGTTGTGCAATTTTTTAATTAGTCTGATATAATTTAAACATTATGACGGATTTGCAATTCGAAGATGAAAATAAGAATTACACATACAAATCTCGGGCAATTTTAGGCCAAGCCGAATCTCCAAAAATGGCATTAGCTTTAATAAAATGGGGACTAGCAAAGAACGAAAAGCAGGCAGCGAATATTCTTTTGGGAGTGTCTATCTGTTTTCTCGTAGCTATGGCACTAATTATCTATTCTAATTTCGCTAACGACGGTTCCGTGCGAAGTAGTTCAAAGGTGGATAAATATCTCCAAAGTTACGAGGAGGGGAAAGTTTACGTAAATCAACAATAATTATGTTTAAAAAAAATAGAAGGAATAAGGGATTTACTTTGATTGAACTTATGGTGGTAATTTCTATCATCGGCCTCCTATCAAGTATTATTTTGTCTACGGTTACAAAAGCGAGAGATAAGGCACAAAATTCTGCAACCATCCAAGGAATTAATCAGTATTTGCTTACATTAGATCGATATTTTCTAGATAAAGGATATTATCCAAATCCATTTAGTAGTCCAGCATCCATGACGATGAAGAGTGGTGGTATACAACAGGTTACTTGTTTGGGATCACAAGGCGGCACTACATGTCAGCAATCTGCCTATGTTGACCCAATTTTTTTAGCAGAACTTCAGCCGTACTACAAACCATGGCCAAATCCAGCGCCATACGGCGTCAGCGGTAACTCGGGAGGAGCATTTTATTGGGTTACTATTACTACACAAGATCCTATAGAAAATATTGTCATAATCTCTTGGCAAAAGCCATATTCTGAGCCTTGCGGAATTCCATATGCATATGGTGATGGCGATAATGCTGGTGTCTTTGACGGTAGAAATAGCTATAGTTGCGTCCTGCAATTAGAGATAAACAAGCTACGTACGATAAATTTCAATAGGTACCTTGTTTAAGGCGTCCACACCACTTTAAACTTTGTCTGTTGTACTTTGTCTATTCTACGAAGCTTTATTGTAAGAACTTCCTATGCTTCTGTAGTCTTAGCTCGCTACATTATTTTAAGTTGACTAGATGGATACAGGTTGTATAGTTTCGCTTAGACACCATATTCGACGGCGCTTGTGCGCTGTGGGGTGATCTTTAATTCTCAAAAGCCATTACTGGCAAGGAGTATAAGTATGAGACCAACATTCAGTTCATTCATTTCATGGCCAGCCACCTGGACCGTGGTTCCAGAGCCCCAAGACTATCCGCCCGATGTGCGGGAGAAACTTCATGCGCTAAAGTGGGTCGTCTTCACCGAGGCTTTGGCTTGCATGCAGAGAGCTGCTCGCGATATGCCCTTCAGGGACTTGCTACTCAACCGGGGCTCACTTCTCGTCAACTTCGCACACCTGATGCCATGCGGGGAAGGCCTTCTGTCAGAGGGGAAGACGTACACTTACCTTTCCTCGAATGGACAGGGCTACTTTGCAGCAGGCGTTCGTCCAGAAACAGAAGCTGGTATTCTGGTTCCAAATCAGTGGGCCCAAGATGTTTGGGGCCTCGTTAGTTACGGTGTTTTCCGTGTCGAGCGCACGGATTCGGATGGTTCCAAGCGCCTGTGTGCATGCTTCACGGATGGATCACAGCGACATTTGCTGCGTGATGTCGAGGGAAATTGGGTCCTGGGCGTTCCAGTTCCATCGGCGGCGGCAGAGGCTGTTGCGGGCTAGCCGAATGCTCAGCTCAAGTGAAAGCCGTGTCGTCCTTGACGATGCGGCTTTTCTGTTGGTGCATAATATTTTTTTGTTAAATTCTCACTTATCAAAAGGTTAAGATAGTGAGTTATTGTTTTCCATGTATAATTAAGTGCATAAGAATATAAAAAGTGACACAGATGAGTTTGAAAAAAAATAATGAGGGAAGAGAACGAGGATTCACATTAATTGAGTTGCTTGTGGTGATTTCAATTATTGCTCTACTCTCATCTATCACATTGGCTACTTTGAGTGAATCGAGAAACAGGGCGAAGAGAAGTGCGTTCGTTCAGGGTATGAAACAGATGCAACTTGCTCTTGAATTGTATAAGAGTGATAACGGGCATTATCCATATGAGAATTGGGGTGATCAGGTGGATCCAGAAACTGTGAATATTAGAATCGGACCAGGTGGTACGACTGATACATTGACTGATTTTTTGTCTCATAATGCAGGGTCTAATTCAAATGATACCGATAGTGTGGACTTTATGCCTCGCTATTTGTCTAGTTTGCCTCAGATGGTCCTTCCTAAGGCAGGTACTCCCGCTACTTTGTCTTATTGGAATCAATCCTTCGTAACTTCTTTTGTGATGGATAGTTATACATGCGGAGGTGCACCGCTGAAGGGATATGTGCTTTATTACGAAGGGAGCCTTACTGATTACAAAGATTATGGCTTAGAGCTGCCAAAAATGATCAATGAAACAGCGGGAGGTACCTATACAGGACAGCTCTGTATTACGGGAAGCTAAGAGATAGTTCTTTTATTGCTGAGGAAAAATTATTCCATCCAGTTTTTTGTAGTGTATAATATTTGTATGTCTAATATACAATTCGAAGAAGAAACATTCAAATCACGTACCATCTTGGGCGAACCATCATCTCCTAAGATGGTAAAGAGTCTTTTAAAGATGGGTATTGTAAAGAGTGAACAGCAGGCAGGATACCTTCTTGTTGGTATTGCAATTTTTTTCTTCCTTATCGCTATATACATCTCATACACCTTCCTCTTTGCCTCTAAAACTCCCAAACTCACCCCAGAGCAGGAACTGCAAAGACAAGAGTTCATGGAAAGAATTAGACAAGGACAACCACCAGTACCAGTAATTCCAACACCACAATGATACACAAGAATAAAGGTTTTACTCTCATTGAACTCCTTGTTGTTATTTCCATAATTGCATTGCTCTCTAGCATTGTCATGTCTTCTGTTGTATCAGCGAGGGATAAGGCTAGAAGAACTGCCTACCATCAGAGTGCTAGGCAGTTTCAGTTAGCTCTAGACTTGTACAAGTCAAATACAGGATATTACCCTTGCGAGTACAGTATCGAGTGTCAATATTACAATGGTAGTGACATTAATGATTTTTTTGCTAACACAACAGTGCCACCTGTTACACCAACATATATAGGGCAATTTCCAATACCAGCTAAGATTCCAGATGCTTACTATTATATGGGTATGGATTACGCCATAAGTTCCAATTTTGCAGCACTACGGTGTGGTAATAAGCCGGTTAAAGGTTATTTGTTGATATATTGGGATATGTCCTATGTTTCAGACTTAGATCCAGTACCGAGACTAAATGATAACGGTAACCCTGCATTCGGTTGGTGTTTAACCGCTGATTAATTTAACAAGTGACTGTCGCAGGTTAGCTAAGAGGCCTAAACAAAAAATACCCTATCTGTAGACAGGGTATTTTTTGTTGTCCTTATACCGACTTCACTCGAAGTTTGGTCTTTCGTCCCTTGTCTATGCGTGGGAGTTTGATTGTTAGAACCCCTTGAGCTTCTGTAGCCTCAGCTCGATCTACATCAACTTCGTGTGGGAGATTGATTGTACGAGAGAATGTACCCCAATAGAGCTCTCGGAAATGGAAATCTTGCTCTGAAATTGTGCGATCCTCTTTTCGCTGTCCTCTGATGGTAACTGAGTCCCTAGAGAGAGATACATCTACTTCATCACGCTTTACCCCTGGAATCATTGTTCGAACGATGACATCGTCTGGAGTCTCGTACACGTCAATCGCAAGTTCACCTTCGCCCGCAGCTTCTTCCATCCATGCATTCCCTGTATTACTGTTTGCTGCAGATTGTACCTGCATAGTTCTCCGCTGAGAATCTTCAATTTCAGAGAGTTCGTCATCATCAATATTGACGGTACCAGTTAGTCGTTCGAAAAAGGATCTTTTTTTGCTCATGGGATTTTAGAATTTTTTAATAGTCTTTACTCTTTCTAAGGCAATGATGAGTATGACGGTAGTTGCCCAAACAAAAGAAAAGACGGTGAATATGCTTTTAGCCTCGCTTATCATTATAAGAAAGTTAAAGGCTGCATGCAATACGATGGCGGTGATAAGTCCGATAGTGGTATATAGCTCTTTCATAAAACGAGGTTTGTAATATGCGAGGGCTACAAATATAGAAAGGGCACCTGACGCTAAGACGTGGAGTAAACTTGCCCCCATAAAGCGAAGACTTCCTGTCATGATGCTTTCAATCGTATTACCCTCAAGGAGGGGAGTTAAGAGGAAAAGAGTGTTTTCCATAGCAGCAAAGCCCAATGCCGCTGTCATGAGATACACAAACGCGTCGATTGGTTCATCAAAAACCTTTGTGCGAAAGGCGATGACATATGCTGCGAGGAATTTAACAATCTCTTCGCAGGCCGCCCATAAAAGCAATAGTTTGAATCCACCCTCTGAGGCTCCAAAAAAAGAGGCGAAGAAGGTTTGAAAGGGATATACGATAAATACACCACACATACCGACAATGAAGGTCAGACCAATCGTATTTTTTGGTTCATGGTGCTCGTGCCCTTCATGATTCCAGAACCATAGCCATAGAAGCGCGGGTAATACACCGCCAAGTAGTGCGTATATAAACATTTCAACGACGAAGAACGGGGAAGCAGGAGTCATATATTGACCCTCTTAGTTTAACATTGATTTAGATCGATGTGGAAGGCCACTTCTGCACCATCAATAGATCTTTTGCATCAGAGGAAGTAGCTGAGACTCCACGGGTAACGAGCGACCAGAGTTCCTCTGTAACATGAGGCATAAATGGGTGGAGAATAAGGATGATGGTTCTTAAGGTGTGGAGAAGAAAATGAGCCCGAGATGCCTTTTCATCATTGGTTCCATCTTGAAATACCTTTTTACTGTCTTCAAGAATAACATCTGCAAGAGTACTCCATATATAGTGATATACCTTTTCAGCCGCAAGGTGAATGTGTAGACTTTCAATTTCTTTAGTTATTGTACTTACAACCTCATCTCTAGATTTCAATAGATCAATATCTGCTTTTGTCCACGTAGAAAATTCTTTTTGGTATTCTGTACCCTCTGTTGAGCTTAGGATGAAGCGAGCGATGTTCCAAATCTTGTTTCCAAAGTGTTTGTATCCCTTAATTTTGTCTTCGTAGATTCTAGTATCAGTTCCTGGAGTAGTTGCTACTGCCAAATACATGCGAAGAGCATCAGCCCCATACTTGTCAGCAGTTTCAATAGGGTCGCCTCCGTTTCCGAGAGACTTACTCATTTTTCTTCCCTGAGAATCTCGAACAGTACCCGTGAGATATACGGTATGGAAAGGAATTGTTCCGAGAGCATATCCACTCATGAGAATCATACGTGCTACCCAGAAGAAAAGTATTTCATATCCTGTAACAAGGATATCCGTTGGGTGATATGTCTTAAGATCTTCACTTGCCTCAGGCCATCCTAGTGTTGAGAACGTCCAAAGTCCTGATGAGAACCATGTGTCGAGTGTGTCCTCGTCTTGTTTCCAATCGGATCCTGGTGCTTCAATTCCGCAATATATCTCTTCGCCTTTGTACCAGACAGGGATACGGTGACCATACCAAATCTGTCTTGAAATACACCAGTCTCGAAGATTATCAATCCAGTGGAAATATGTCTTGTTGAAGTGGTCGGGGAGAATGTTGATCTGTTTTCCTTCTACTGCTTTTCGCATTAATTCCTTGAGTGTGGTCTCTGATCCTGATGCAATACCATCGATTTCAGAATGCTTTATGGTAAAAGGTTTGTTTACCGCAACAAACCATTGTGTCTTTGGCAAAGGTTCAATGACTCCGTTTGTCCGCTCTGCCAATGCAACATTGTGCTTAATCGCTTCTTCTTTTTCCATGAGTCCCTGGTCTCGAAGCCATTGTGCAACAATTTCACGAGCTTCTGATGTTTTCTTTCCCTTTATGGAATCATCTCCAACAATCATTTTCGCTTTTTCATCTATAACCTGGATTCCTTTGAGTCCATGTCTTTCTGCGATTTCAGTATCGATCATGCTGTGAGCTGGAGTGACACCAATTGCACCAGTACCGAATTCCTTTTCAGCAGATGTATCGCCAATGATTTTAATCTTGAGTTGTACCCCGCAGAATTCTGCATCGTATGTCTTTCCTATATATTGCATGTATCTCTCATCTTCAGGGTGAACCGCTACGGCAACATCTCCTACTTTTGTTTCAGGGCGTGTCGTTGATATTGAAATAGGGAAGTCCTTTGAATATTTGAACGTGTAGAGTGTGGCAGCCCGTTCCTCGTAGATTATTTCATCATCCGCAATTGTTGTCTGACCTTTTGTATCCCAGTTGATGACACGAGATCCACGATATATGAGACCATCATCAAACATTTGTTTGAACATGGTGCGAACTGCAAGATTTCTTTTCTCGTCGATTGTAAAGGCTTCACGGCTCCAATCTGTCGATGTTCCCATTCGTTTTAACTGACTAATGATTGTGTCGTGGCTTTGAGATGCAAATTCATTAATGCGCTTAAGCATTTCTTCTCGCCCAAGATCGTGACGAGATTTTCCTTCCTTTTTTAATATCTCTTTCTCTACCTTTGCTTGTGTTGCGATGGCTGCATGGTCAGTGCCTGGGATCCATAGGGTTTTCTTTCCACGCATTCGTTCAAATCGAATGAGAAGGTCTTGAATTGTAACCATGAGCGCATGCCCGAGGTGAAGTGTTCCTGTTACATTCGGGGGAGGAAGTACTATGGTATATGGAGTAGCGTCTTCCGCTGTAACACCTTTCTGTATGCAGATATCAGGATTGAAAAGACCACTCTCAGATTCAAGTCTGTAGATTCTTTCTTCTGTTGCCTTAGGGTCATAGGGGCTGAGGAGCTCCTTAGGGATATTTGGCGGGATATATGCAGAGTCTTCGGCTCGAGGTGGCATGATATGGGGATTTTAGCAGATTTTAGGCTTTTTTGGAACTCTAAAAAGAGAGGTTACCCTCCGCCTTGAAGTCTGTGGTGTTGAAACTCTTACCACTCATAATCTCTACATATCCAGCCATACCAATCATTACTGAATTATCTGTAGAAAGATCGATGGAAGGAACTCGTAGTGAAAGATATGGAAAGCGGGTTGCTATGAGTTTTTCAAATGCAGCGCGAATATATGTGTTTGCAACTACTCCTCCCCCGATGATGAGGGTTTGTGCTCCTGTTTCATTAATGGCTTTTGTAGTTTTGGATACGAGCACTTCAGTAGCCGCATCTTCAAATTCAGCAGCCATTGCATGTTTTTCATCATCGGTTAGAGGAATTGTTCCATCATTTGTCTTTTTCTTTACTGCATACAAAACTGAAGTTTTAATTCCAGAGAATGAGAAATCAAGATCAGGTGAGTCAATCATCGGACGAGGTAGTATGAACGGGCGAGAAGGAGATTCAAGTTTTCGATGTTTTGCTGCCATCTCTGATATGTGAGGGCCTCCAGGATATGGAAGACCGAGAAGTCGCGCTACCTTGTCGAAAGCTTCACCAACTGCATCATCGCGTGTTCGACCGATGACTTTGTATGAATTCCAGGCAGTAATCTCGACGAGCTCTGTGTGGCCCCCTGAAATGAGGAGAGCAACGGCAGGGAATTCAACTGCTTGTCCGTCACTCAAAAGTACAGAGACAATATGCCCCTCCATATGATTTACAGGTACTACTTTGATGCCCCATGCAAGATGTAGAGCTTTAGCAAAGTTAATTCCAACCCAGAGTGCAGGCTCAAGACCTGGGCCGCTTGTAACGGCAAGAGCATCAATTTTTGGTATTGGTTGTGTTGTACAGAATTCAATAAACTGATCTCCAAGATCTGCCTCTCTTTCCAACATCTTCCTTATCTCCTTAATTTTCTCGTCGTTTAATATGGGCACATCAGAAAATTCCAGCCCATTCTTCTCCGCTACATCCAAGGACATCTTTAGTAGAGGAAGAATATTTCGAGCATGTTCTCTTTTGGCTAAAGCAGGGAACACTCCACCATATTCAGCATGTGTCTTTGCTTGTGAATACAGGGCATTTCCAAGGACTTCAAACTTTGGCATGCTCAAGCCCCCATCAGCTGAAATGATGGAAATCGCTGTCTCGTCGCAAGAGGTTTCGATTGATAGTATCTTCATTGCAACTTACATTACCTTAATTTGGTACTAATTCAAACACTTTCACCTTTGACTATCGAACAAATGTTCGACTATAATACGGCTGTGTATAAAACAAAAATCCTACAGTTTTATAGAGACCATAAGCGCATGCCCTCCATATCTGAGATTATGAAAGTATGTGGATTCTCTTCACGTAGTTCTGCTTTCTATCAGATAAACAAATTAGTTAAAGAAGGAGTCATTGAAAAGGACTCAAAGGGAAAAATCGTACCGACAGGAAAGATTCATGAACTTAAAGTATTGGGAAATATCCGAGCAGGATTTGCTGCGCCTGCTGAAGAAGAATTGGCAGATACCATAACTGTCGGAGAATATCTCATTAGACACAAGGAATCGAGCTACCTTCTTCAGGTTGAAGGAGACTCGATGATGGACGCAGGAATTCATAACGGCGACATGGTCATTTTTGAACGTGGGAAGGATGCAAAACCTGGAGACATTGTTGTGGCTTTGACTGAGGATGGCTATACATTGAAATATTTACGCAAGAAGTATGGAAAGGTATTTCTAGAAGCTGCAAACTCTGAATATCCAGATATTCACCCCAAAGAAGGACAAATTATTGGCGTTGTAACATCTACGTTTCGAACCTACCGATGAAAGTAATTCTTCATTTTGATGGTGATTCGTTTTTTGCATCTGTCGAACAGGTGATGGACTATACCCTTAAGGGAAAACCGGTTGTGACAGGAAGAGAGAGAGGGGCGATAACATCTGCAAGTTATGAAGCAAAATGTTTAGGTATTGGAAGAGGAGTTAGTATTCATGATGCAAAGAAGTTGTGCCCAAATCTCATCATTGTCCCTGGGGATTACCTGTCATATTCCATATTTGCTCACCGCATGTATTCAATCGTCAGGGAATTTACTTCTCTAGTGGACGAATACAGTATCGATGAATGTTTTGCGGATATAACAGGCCTTGATATTGTTTACAAAAAAAGCTACGAGGAAATTGCTTTGATGATAAAAGAAAAACTTGAGAAAAGTCTGGGGGTTACGTTCGGAGTAGGGATGGCCCCAAACAAAGTTCTCGCTAAGGTTGCCTCTAAGCACAGGAAGCCTGCAGGCTTTACTGTCATCTCACCCGAAAATAGAAGAGCCTTTCTAGAACAACTCCCTGCAGGAAAGATATGGGGTATAGGTGCCTCATCAAGCGTCATGCTTTCGAAGCTATGTGTCTTTACTGCTCTAGAATTTGCTGAGAAACGTCTTTCGTGGATTGAACACCACAAGATTGATAAACCGCTAAGAGAGATATGGTTTGAACTCCAAGGAAACTTCGTGAAGGAACTTAATCTCTTTCCTGAAGCTCCGAAATCAATCATAAAATCCAGAACATTTAGTCCTCCTTCGATGAATCGAGATCACATATTTTCTCAACTCTCCAAAAACATTGAAGCTGCTTGTATGAATGCACGCAGGCACAGACTTCGAGCAAGAGAAATTCGTTTCTACCTAAAGACACAATCTTTTACATACAAAGGATATGAAATATCCCTTCCACTAGCGACATCATCTCCGACAGATATCATTAGTTTAGTAGATAAATATTTTAATGAGGTATATAGACCAAATGTACTCTACAGAGCTACAGGTATCAGCATGAGAAGTTTTGTTAAAGAGGGCCAAACTGGAATGGATCTCTTTGGTGATAGTAATGAAATTGAAAAACACTCAGGAGTGTTTGAAGTGGTTGATAAAATGGCAAAGAAATACGGTGAGAATAGCTTGTATTTAGGATCAAGCACGAAAGCGCTTCATCTTTCACACTCATCACCCTCAAAGACTATTGATCTGCCGTTCTTGGGGAGGGTGAGGTAGTTTTTTTCTGTGACCCTACAGAGAATCGAACTCTGATTACAGCCTTGAAAAGGCCGTGTCCTAACCGTTAGACGATAGGGCCGTGCGAAAAATATACTATATTGCCGCCTAAAAATCAATTTTTAGGCATATTTCTACTCCCTTTGAAAGATGGTAATATCACTGAACCCCTTTTGGTAATTTGGAAGAGTGGCTGAGTGGTTGAAAGCACCGATCTCGAACATCGGCAGGGGCGAAAGCTTCTCGTGGGTTCAAATCCCACCTCTTCCGCCTGGCTTAAATGAATATTTTTTGCTACATTAGTCTCACCTTAAAAGGGCGATTAGCTCAGTTGGTAGAGCGCAACATTGACGTTGTTGATGCCACAGGTTCGAGTCCTGTATCGCCCACAAAACACCAATGGACCGCGAAAGCGGTCTTTTTGCTGATATAATCAGCGCAGAAGGAGGAAATATGAACGACATCAACATGTGTCTGTGGACCATTTCTCTAGCGGGTTTGTTTCCGGGAAAGAAGGGGGTCGAGGTAAGCTTCAGGAAAAGTGAAGGTGTTCAAAGGATCTGTGGGGTTTTCTCATTTCACACCGGCAAGGTAATAAAATTTGAAATCTTTCTCACGGGGGAGCATGTAAACACCCTGAGACCTTTCCTTGCGGTTGTCTCTGACGGCCCGCGTTCTCGGAACTACTATCTACGGCAAGAACAATGGTCCATAACCTGACCCCGAGGCAGAATTAATTGCCTCGGGGTTTTGTTGTTACTTGGTATGCAACTCTGCGTAAATATCTTCTAGAGCCTTTACCGCATCACCAACAGCAATATTGTTTTGGTGATATATGCCATCTGTACAATCTCCAGCGGCCCATATTCCAGGTGTCCGTGTTTTCTGAGTTCGAGGATCAACAAGGATCTTCCCAAAGGCATCGAGTTCGACGATATCTTTTACAAAACTTGTATTTGGAATGAGACCGATTTCAACAAAGATTCCATCCGCTAGTTTCTCAATTGTTTCGTTCGTATCTGTCTTTTTGTATACAATGGCGTTAACGAATTTGTCCCCCTTAACTTCAACTACTTGGGCATTCTGAACTGAACTTACGTTGTGCTTTCCAAGTACTTTTTCTACTGTCACAGGATCAGCACGGAACTTGTCGCTTCGATTGAGGATGGTAACAGACTTGCAGTATGCAGAAAGCTGAGCCGCACTTTCAAACGCAGCATTTCCACCACCAATGACAAAAACATCTTTGCCATCAAAGAGAGGCCCGTCGCATGTTGCACAGTAGGTGAGACCTTTGTTATCAAATTCTTCTGCTCCTTTAGCTTCGAGCTTTCTTCGCACGCTTCCCGTTGAAATGAGTACCGTTTTTGAAAAAAATGCCTCCTCATTGTTATTCTTTGACACCGTTATCTTAAACGCCTCTGCATTAGTCTCAGGATCGTTTATTTTAGATACCTCTTTTACCCAAATTCCTGTTTTGATGTCTACAACATCAGCCGCATAGGCACGTAGATGAGTTTCCAGGCTTTTCGAAAGGTCAGCTCCACTGATTTTCACTGTACCTATCCAGTTTTCGATTCCATCGGAAACAACGCTTTGTCCGTTGAATGATTCTGTAAGGAAAAGAGTCTTTAATCTTTTTCTAGAAGCATATACACCAGCACCAACTCCTGCAGGTCCACCACCAATTATTGTCAGATCATATATCATAGTTTGAAAATTATATCACAAAACGAAATGGGGTATTTGATGTATTGAAAAAGCCCGACTTGCATCACTGCGAGTCGGGCTTTTTCCTTTACTTAATTATTTAAGCTTTGATCGTCGGAGGAATGCTGGCACTGCCCAGTCATCTTCATCGGCTCCTGCTGTATTTTCTGCTTTCTTTTCGTCTGTTTTCTCAGCCGGCTGCATTATTGACGGTGTGCTGTTGGCCACAGAATTGCTGTTGTTGCTTCCAAAGCCCATAGAGTTGAATATCTTACCTTTTGGCTCAAAGTTGGTGTTAGCGGGTGTCTCAGTGCCTCCTGGGATCTGGCTATCACCAAAGAGAGATCGTCGAACGCTGTTTGAATCTGGGAAGTTTGCAGCGATAACCGTGATACGGATTTCGTTCTTCTTGAGCTTGTCATCTTTGATTGTACCAAAGATGATTTTAGCGTTTGGATCAACTGAGTCTGTAATGACCTTAGCTGCTTCTTGGATTTCAAACATAGTGAGGTCGTCGCCTCCAGCGATTGAAAAGAGTACACCCTTTGCTCCATTGATTGAAATATCGAGAAGGGGAGATGAGATGGCAGCTCGAGCAGCTTCTTCAGCTCGCTTTTCACCGCTCGCAACACCAATACCCATGAGTGCAGACCCTGCATTATCAAGAACCGCTCGGATGTCAGCGAAGTCGATGTTACCTACAGTTCCAGGAGTAGTAATGAGTTCTGAAATACCTTCAACTGCTTGTTTTAATACCTCGTCAGACATTGCAAAGGCCTGCTTTGCAGTAGTTTCTTTTGTAATAGCTGACATTAGCTTGTCGTTTGGAATGACGACGAGAGCGTCTACGCATCGGCTGAGTTCCGCAAGACCTTGTTCAGCAAGTCGCATTCGCTGCTGACCTTCGAAGAGGAAAGGTTTTGTCACTACACCTACGGTGAGTGCTCCCATTTCTTTTGCAATCTTTGCAACAACTGGGCCTGCACCTGTGCATGTTCCTCCTCCGAGTCCTCCAGCTACGAACACCATATCTGAATTTTTCAATGCTTCCTGAATTTCTTCTTTTGTTTCTTCAGCAGCTCGCTGACCTACAGCAGGATTCATACCAGCACCAAGTCCCTTTGTGAGATTCTTACCGATGTGAATTTTTTTCTTTGTGAGTGCATGATGGAGATCTTGTGCATCAGTATTGATTGCAAGAAAATCCACTCCTTTAACTTTGGAGTTTATCATGTGGTTTAGGGCGTTCTTTCCGGAACCGCCGACGCCCACTACTTTGATTCGTGCGAATGTTTCTACTTCTGGTTTAACTTGAGGCATGGTCATAGCGGCTTATATTTGTATGCGTGCATAATACCACTAAAAATAGAATTGCAATAGGCGACAGAGTGTCGCCTATGTTGCGTAAGTATTCTTAATATACGGCCTTAAATATGGCTTAAAACAAAAACTACGGCAAGAACTTCTTGAGCCAGTTCAAGATGGGGGTGAAAAACGATTTTGTGCCGAGTACGTTTGATCCATCCATGATTCCATTGTCTTCAGTAACATTTCCGAGGACTGTAAGACCATATGCAACTGCCCACTCGAAGTCTTTGGTAATACCTTTAAGATTTCCTTCAAGTCGAAGTTTTGATTGCTTTGAAGGCAAGCGTAGTGCTGCCTTTGCGAGTTCCTCAATGTTTGCAATTCCAGCGCCACCACCTGTGATGACAATACCCGCAGGAAGAAGACCGTTTCTGTCTATTTTCGTAAGGTGATCTTCAATGAGGTCGAAGATGTCAGAAAGTCTGGCTACAATAATCTCATCAAGTTTTTTCTTGGAATATGTTTCCTTCGGAGTTCCAAGTTTAATGTTCTCAGCTTCTTCGATTGATACCTTAAGTCCAAGAGCTATATCGTTTGTGACATCATTTGATCCAAATGGAAATACTTCCATTGAAACAGGAATGTTGTCTTCAAAGACAATGATGGAAGTAGTTTCAGAACCAATGTTTGCAAGTACACAACCAGCAATTTTTTGTGTCTTTGTGAGTGTCACAAGGCTTGCTGCCATAGCTGATGCCATAACATCCTCTACTTCAATGTTTGCTTCTTCAAGCGCTAAGAGAAGATCAGTAAGGTGATGTGAGAGGCAGGTGATATACAAAACTCGAGCCTCAAGTTTTACACCCTTCATACCCTGTGGTCGGCCAAGCACTTTCTTTCCATCGATACGAAAACCTAGGGGAATGATGTGAATGATCCGTCTGTTTAAAATGAAGCCAGCAGGGAGTTCTTTCTCACTTTCATCGCATGCTCGTTTTACATCGAGATCTGTAATTTCCGTATCTGCTTTTGTTGCGATGATGCTTCCTGTTGAGATGATGGCAGAGACGCCAACGCCTCCCACTGATACGTATGCTTTCCGTATCTTCATGTTTGCTGTTTTCTCAGCCTGAGACACAGCAGAACGAATGCTTTTTGCCGCTTCGTCTATGTTTGTGATATATCCATGTCGAAGACCTTTTGATTCACTTGTACCTGCACCGATGATGCGAGGGAGGGAAGAGTTCGAATATTGGCTCTGTTTTTCTGCACGAGGTTCGCCACCGTGCTGTGAGACGATGACTTTGACCGAACTGGTGCCGATGTCGATTCCGACTGATGTTGTTCGGCCAAGTGCCATGGAGATATGGATAGTTAGATGTTAAATGAAGCGCGAACTTTCGCTTCTTCACTTTCCATTCTACTACCATGATCGAATCCTTTCAAATGAAATAGACCGTGGATAAATATGAACTGTAAATAATTTGAAAAATTCCGATCAAATTCTTTCGATTTACTTCGAGATTTTTCTGGATTAATGAATATCTCGCCATTCTTTTTATCAAGAGGAAAGCTCAAGATGTCAGTTGTATAATCCTTTCCACGGTGTTCACGATTTAATCTTCGTCCTAGTTTTTTTCCAACAAATACCAGACTAAGATCGTAGTCTTTACCAAGCACCTTGTTTTTTAGGCGCTCAAAAAGCGCACCATCAATTCGAGGTGCGCTTTTTAGAGTAGTCGAGATATTGAGTGTTCCTTCGCGGATCGTCTTCATAAGAACGATGATCCAACTTTATCGGCCTCCTTTTCGAGGTCGTGGAGGGAGCTTACCAAGCTTAGAAAGCACTTCTCGTCCAGCAGCCTTTTCAAGCTTCTCTAGAGTTGCCATCTTGTTCTTGTAATGTGAGAGCACTCGCTGGTTGTAGCGGAGCTTTCGGACACGCATAAGGACGCCACTTTCCTGTGTTCGCTTTGTGAAGCGTCGCAGTACTGAAGAAGCGCTCTCGTTGGGGTTTTTTTCTACGGTTACGTTATTCATATATAGGTAGGGGAAACTTTAACATATAGGGGGATTTTAGGCAATAACCGTTGCTTAAAAGCTTACTCCAGTTTCTTCAAGTACTCAATTAGTTCTGGCACCGGCACAGTCTCCTGCGATCGGTTGTTTGTATGTCTCACCGTCACGCTGTTTTCAATAGCTTCCTTTTGGCCCACAAGAAGAATGTACGGAACACCTAATTTTTCTGCAGCTGCAAGCTGACTTGTGATCTTGTCACGAGAGAGTGATTGAACAACAGGAATCTTTGCCTGACGAAGCATTTCAATGAGTGAAAGGCTCTTTAATTTTGCATCAAAGCCCAGCTGGATGAAGTAGAATCTTGCTTCTTGCTCTTTCTTTTTCTTTGCAGGAGCTTTACCTCCGCTGTTAATGAGAACAGCGGCACCAATGGCAGGAGTTTCCTTTTTTCCCCATGCTTTTCTCGATACGGTGTTGTATCGTTCGCCAAGTGCAAGAACGATAGGTGCAGTTTCTTTTGCTTTCTTTGGTGTACCGATGATACGAAATACAATACCGCTACAGTAATTACGGCTTCCAACGAGAGCATGATTGATGGTGTAGGGAAGAGAAAGAGATTCAAGATATTCTAGTACTTCTCGGAAATGGACTCGACTTGGTTCTGTAAGATATGCAATTGCTTTTGGAGATTCATTACTCAAAGACATACACTTCTCATGTTCGCAGTTCAGGAGGTCAAAAGGCTCTTTCTTGAAGATTGTTCGGCACTGAGCCGGTAGCTCGTTGAGATTTTTTTTGTAGTAGGCGATGAACTCTCGTGTAAATCGTGCAAGAGAATCCTTGTCACCAATTGAGTTTATCTGTATCTCAAGATCAAGGTCAGGATAGTGTTCTTTGGTGATTACATATGCAGTTTCGATGATGATGGCATCAGCGATGCTCTTTGGATTTCCGATGATATCGAGATTAAAGAGGTGGTCACGATTACCTTTTTTTGTGTGAGGATTTCCCGCGAGTGGTCCACTGTATGAAATCATTTGAGGCTGTGGAAGATCTACCATCTTTTTGTCGATATACGCCCTCATGATGGCAATCTTTTCTTCAAGAAAGCCTTCAAAGCTTAAGGTATCGCTTTTCTCAGCTTCTCGTCCTTTGTTTTCTTTGAATGAACGAGCTTTTGCGATGTCTACTTTCGCTACTTCTAAGCCAGAGAATGCAACGAAACCGTAATGACCTGCGGTTGATTGAGCTGTGTGATGCTGTGGGTGAATCGCTGTTTGTGTTCCGTGCTCTGTTCGTTGTGACATGTTGGTTGTTTAGGTTCTACTAATTGGTCTTTGATGCTCCTGGAAATATTCCGATTTCATTGAATGGGTAGAGTCTCATGAAGGCTTTACCTGTTATGGCGTCCCTCTTCAGTGGTCCCCAGATGCGTGAGTCGGAACTGACTTCACGATTGTCGCCCATGACGAAGTATTCGTCTGAGGCGAGCGTGTATGTCGCTTCACGCGCACTCTGGAACTTTACATATGGCTCTACAAGTCGGAACCCGTTTGGATTCTCTGCATTTTTGATGATGACCTCATCTCCGTGAACAGTAATTGTTTCGCCAGGGAGGCCGATAACTCTTTTGATGAAGTGTGTATTTCCTTTTTCAGCGGCAATAGGGGGAGTGAGAACTATGACATCTCCTCTCTTTGGATTGTCGAGTCGATATGTTAGTTCATCGACGATGAGATAGTCACCTGTTTCGAAGTTTGGTTCCATTGAGCTCCCGTATACGAGGAATGGACCGAAAGCGAAGAATCGGAGACCAAGGAGAACAACGAGGAGTATTGAGGAAAACCGCCAGAAGCTTGACTCTTTCTTGTCATTCTTCACTTCAGGGTCGTTTTGCATGCGGGTATCATAATACAAAACAAGTTTGCATACAACAAAATGATTCTTTTGTAGGATTGATATATAATGGTGTGATTATGTATATCATCGTCGGATTGGGAAACCCAGGGGAAGAATATGAAAACACACGTCACAATGCGGGACGTATGGCTGTTTCTGCGTTCATAAAGAAAGCGGGACTTCCTGATGTTGTAGCAAGTTCAAAATATTCCTCACTCGTTTCTGAAGGAAAAGTTGGAAAAGAAAAAGTACTTGTACTTATGCCAGAAACATACATGAACAAATCAGGTGCGGCGATAAAGAACTTGGTGACAAGTGCTAAGAAAGCAGAAACTCTCGTTGTAGTTCATGATGATCTAGATATGCCTTTGGGGAAGATAAAGATTCTTTTCAATCGTGGCACAGGAGGACATAATGGTCTCGAATCAATAAAGAAGGCAATAAAGACAGACGCATATATTCGAGTAAAAATAGGTATCTCTCCTAAAACTCCTGGAGGAAAGATTAAAAAACCTGACAGTTCAAAGATAATGGATTTTATTGTTGCAGAATTCAAGAAACCTGAACTTGAAGTAATGAAGAAAACATCAAAGAAAGCAGCGGAGGCAATTGAGATGATTGTGATGGAAGGGAAGGAGAAGGCGCAGGAATTGTTTAATCAATAAAGGGAAAAGCGCACTGACAGAAGTCATCAGTGCGCTTTGATAGGAGCGAGTGAGGTGGGTATAGGTTTACGATATCGGAAGTTTTTAAGTGCTTTCCTGCACGTCTTCGCGAACTCGCCAATTCAGTTGTCTGGTCCCAGACAACTTACTCAGGAATCCTTCTAGACCCTATGTTTCCAGACTTTCTCTAAAGCTCTGTGAAAGTGACAGGTGCCATTGGTGAAGGTCCTACAACCTCCAGTGTTCCCAATGAAGGGGTTTCGGATTTTATTCCTACTGGATTTGACCTGTGTCGATTTTTCTTTGCTCCCAAATGTACTCGCTGCCTAAACAATATCACTGATGAAAGGGTCGTCAAGCAACATGTGGATAAAGAAAAAAGCCCCTTTCGGGGCCTTTTTTTCTTTTATGTTACTTCTTGTCTACGAATCCGAGTGCCATCTTTTGGTCCTTAGCGTCGAATACATTGATTTTGAATGTGTAGTTCTTACCGAGCTCTAGCTTTTCACGAAGCTTAGCTTCGCTACCAAACTCAGAGACGTGTACCAAACCTGCAACACCTTCTTCAATTGAAGCAAGTGCTCCGTGTTTGTTAAACTTGATAACAACACCAGAGACGATGTCGTCTTTCTTGTACTTCTTCTCAGCTTCTTTCCAAGGGTTTGTTTTCAAAGCCTTGATTGAAAGAGAAATCTTTCCTTCCTTGATTTCGATGACCTTTACTTTTACCTTGTCACCAACCTTGAATATTGTTCGAGGATCTTCTACGAGAGACCAGTCTATTTCAGAGATATGAACAAGACCTTCAAGACCTTCTTCAAGCTTCACGAAGACTCCGAAGTCTACTGTACCTGTAACAGTACCGTTAACTTCTTCACCAACTGCATACTTGCTGATGATCTTTTCCTTGTCTTTCATTTCGGGGCTCTTCTCAGAGAAGATGAGCTTACCTTCCTTTGGAGCTGCGTTGATGATGACTACAGAAAGCTTCTGCCCAACGAACTTCTTCAATTCATCGAGAATCTTGTCTTTGTCACCGTCTTCAACACGTGGGTAGTGATCTGCTTTCAACTGTGAAGCTGGAAGGAAACCATTGATACCGTTCCAAGAGAGAAGAAGTCCACCCTTGTTAGCTTCGAGTACGGGTACATCGAAGATTGTCTTTGCTTTGATAGCAGCTTCAGCTTCACCCCAGATGATGGCCTGCTTAGCTTCCTTGAGAGAAAGCTCTACATACCCATCGGCATTGTTCATGTCGACTACCTTTGCTGCGATATTGTCGCCAATGTTCACCTTTCGGATGATGTCTCGAGCGTTGATGTATTCACGTCCGTAGATGATACCTGTTCCATATGGCTTGAGGTCTACGAATACGCCTTTCTTGTCAACGGCAATAACGGGACCTTCAACAAGGTCTCCGACGCTTGGTGGATTTGCTGTATCCGCAAGCATTTTTGTCATGATAGTTGCCTTTGCAGCAACTGCCATTTCATCGTTCTCTAACTCGACTTCTGCTTTTTTAGCAGGAGCCTTGGTTTTTAATTCTGTCATTAGTTTTTTTCGAGTACCGCTTCCGCTTGAATTGCTGAATGACACGGCGGGGATTACGAGTACTCGGGGTTGATAATGAACTTACACAGTATACATATATGGGGGGTTTTTACAATATAAACCGCCGGCATCCATGAAAGAATGCCGGCGGCAAGACCTGTAGGTCAGGTCAGACTGTTTCCCCGCGGAGGTGTTTCTCACGGAAGGCTGCGATTCGCTTCGCTACCTTCGTGTACCAAGAGGAGTCCGTTTTCAGGATGACCTCCTTGAACTTTCCCTTCTCCGGAGCGAACCCTGAGAGAAAGACGACCTCGAGTTGGGGATTGATCGTGAGGAGCCGGTCGATCATTTCAAGGACGGGCCTTTCCATCCCGCCGAAGGTCCCAGTGAACAGGAGCTGCGGTGAGTTTGGCATCATCCGCTCCTCGAGGCTCTCCATGCTTGGGAAAGCGACGTAGTCTTTGTTTCTGACAAACCCCTCACGGTCGAGTAAGTTTTCGGCGTGTCCAATGGCGCCGGTTGCCGTTTGCATGAAGATGATCCTGTTCGGGTCATCTAGTTTTCCAGTAGGTCCTGGTGGATACATGTTTTACAAAGGCGGTACGTTTTCGCCATACGTGAGGTTGCTGCTCGCCGATTCCTCCAACGGCTTTGTTTTTGTGAGTGGATCTAACTAGAACATAGCATGACATGAATATGTGTGTTTGTAAAGCATTTTCTATTTATACAAAAATACGTTAAAATGCACGCATGATACTTACTTACCTCGGACAGGAAACGTTCAAGATTCAATTTGGTGACCTTACTATTGCATTAAATCCACCTTCAAAAGATTCTTCTTTTAAGACTTCAAAGTTTGGTGCGGACATCGTGTTGCAGTCTATAGGTCATGAGGATATGAATGGCGGTAAAGACTATTCTTACGGAGAAAGAGAACCTTTTGTTATTTCAGGTCCTGGAGAATATGAGACTAAAGGTGTATTCATTCGCGGGGTTGCTGGAGAGTCTAACTATGATGATGAAAAGAGGATCAATACGATATATTCATTTACAGTTGACGGTATCAGCATGCTTTTCCTTGGTGCTCAGTCGGGACCACTACCTAAAGATGTATCGGAAATTATCGACACAGTAGACCTACTCTTTGTACCAATTGGTGGAAAGGGTGTATTTGATGCAAAAGAAGCGTACAAGGTTGCTATGAACCTTGAACCAAAGCTCATTGTTCCAATGCATTTCAAGGATGTTAAAGATGAGTCCCTCAAGGCTTTCCTTAAAGAGGCCAGTCAAACAAATGCGGAATCAGTAGAAAAACTTACTATAAAAAGAAAGGATGTTGAGAATAAGGAGGGGGAGATTGCGGTACTCATACCTCAGGCTTAAATTTCCATATGAATCTAAACACGCCAAAGAAAGCAGGATACATTGAAAAGCTCCGAGCTAAGCCGGCGGAATATCGTCATACCTATGCTTTGCTTGTTAGCTTAGCCGTTACGCTACTTATCATGTCTGTTTGGGTAATTTCACTTGTTTCAAAAATATCGACAGGCAAAGAAGATAACTCAGCATCTGCATCTGAAAGCGTTTCTGTATTTTCAGTCATTAAGGAGCAGTACAAAGATGTTGTTGAAGGAGCATCTTCACAGGCTACCAATGAGGATGAAAATTTGGTACAATAGCGAAACATATTTATGGCAAAAAAGACTGAAAGATTGGAACCTGAACGAGAAGAAGCACGAACAAGTGACAATGTAGTTGCTCGAAATATTACCTTGGAAATGAAGGAGTCGTACATCGACTATGCCATGTCTGTTATCACAGATCGTGCATTGCCTGATGTTCGTGACGGTTTGAAGCCTGTGCACCGACGTATTCTCTACGCTATGCACGAGCGAGGCCTTACAGCGACTGCAAAGTTTCGAAAATCAGCATTCGTAGTGGGTGAAGTGATGGGTAATTATCATCCACACGGCGATGTTGCAATTTACGACTCTCTCGCGAACATGGCGCAGGACTTCACTCTTCGATATCCTTTGATTTGGGGTCAGGGTAACTTCGGTAACATCGACGGCGACTCACCAGCGGCGATGCGATATACGGAGGCGCGAATGAACAGGATTACAAGTGAACTTCTCCGAGATATTGAGAAGCAGACCGTAAATTATCGTCCTAACTACGACGGTTCTAGAAAAGAACCAACAGTTCTTCCTACAGCTGTTCCGAATCTTCTTTTGAATGGTATCTTGGGTATTGCCGTTGGTATGGCAACAAATATCCCTCCTCACAACTTGAGAGAGATTTTGGATGCAACAACCCATTTGGTTGAAAACCCAGACGCAGCGACTGAAGATCTCCTAGAATTCATTAAAGGTCCAGACTTCCCAACAGGTGGAATCATTTATGGTGAAAAAGATATTGCACATGCATATATTCACGGACGTGGAGGTGTAGTTACACGAGGTGAGGCTGAAATCATTGAAGACAAAGCAGGTGTTTCAAAGATTGTAATCACTTCAATTCCTTTTAGAGTTAACAAATCATCTCTCATTGAAGCGATTGCTAATCTCGTTCACGAAAAGAAACTTGAAGGTATTAAAGATCTTCGAGATGAATCAACAAAAGACATTCGTATCGTTGTTGATCTTAAGAATGGTAGCTATCCACAGAACGTTCTTAACTTTTTGTACAAGCACACACAGCTTGAAACAACTTTCCACTTCAACATGGTGGGGCTTGTTGATGGTATACCACAGACATTGTCACTGAAGACATGTCTTGAGGAATTCATCAAGCATCGAAAGGAAGTCATCCGACGACGAACTGAATATGATTTAGCAAAAGCAAAAGCTCGAGAACATATTTTGATTGGTTTGAAAAAAGCACTCGACCACATCGATGCAATCATTAAACTCATTAAGGCTTCAAAAGATACACCAACTGCACATGCTAACTTGATGAAGGAATTTAAATTCTCAGATTTACAGGCTGCAGCTATTTTGGACATGCGATTGCAAAAGCTTGCGGGTCTCGAACGAAAGAAGATTGAAGACGAGCTTAAGGCTATTCAGATTTTCATTGAAGAGTGTGAGGAAATTTTGAAGAGTGCTAAGCGTGTGATCGGTATTATAAAGACAGAGCTTGCTGAAATACGAGAGAAATATGGAGATGATCGAAGAACTCGTGTCATCAAGCACGGTGCTAAGAATTTCTCTATTGAAGATATTATCCCAGACCAGGAAAGCGTGCTTGTCCTTACATCAGGAGGATATATTAAGCGAACGGATCCTGAAGAATACAGAAAGCAAAAGCGAGGAGGTGTAGGTGTTATGGATCTTAATACAAAAGAGGAAGATTTTATTACTCATTTTGTTACCGCATCAACACATAGCGACCTTCTGTTCTTCACTGACAAGGGTAAGGCGTACCAGATTAAAATGTATGATATTCCAGAAGGAAAGAGAGCTACTCGAGGTAAGTCGATCATGAACTTCCTTTCACTTTCATCTGATGAAAAGGTGACCTCTATTCTCCCTATGCCAAAAGAAATGAAGAAGGGAAGTGAACTCTCACTTTTCCTTGTTACAAAGCTTGGTACTGGAAAGAAGGTTGCAGCAGAAAGTTTCCATGATGTAAGAAGGAGCGGAATAATTGCCATTCGACTAGATACTGGTGATGATCTTGTCTCAGCTTCATTTGTTGAGAAGGGAGATAACGTAATGGTTGTTGCTTCAGATGGTCAATCAATTCGATTCGACGAGGCAGATGTGCGAGAAATGGGTCGTGCAGCAGGAGGTGTACGTGTTATGAAGCTTGATAAGGGGGTACAAGTAGTAGGCGCTGACGCAATTAAGAAAGGATCAAACGATGCTGAAGTGCTTGTGATGTCTGCTAATGGTTACGGAAAGAAGACTAAGCTTTCTGAGTACAAGGTACAAGGAAGAGGTGGTTCTGGTATCAAGACTGTTAAGGTAACAGCAAAGACAGGTGATCTCATTTCAGCGAAGGTAGTTAGTGCTGAAGTTGAAGAAGCTGTTGCTATTTCAAAGAAAAGCCAGGTAATCCGTTGTGGATTGAATGAAATTCCAACTCTAGGAAGAGATACACAAGGTGTACGAATCATGAAGCTTCGAGAAGGAGACTCACTTGCATCACTTATCTGTTTGTAAACAAAACACGCACCAAACAAGGTGCGTTTTGTTTTATACACAGATATATGAGAACAATGAACACTGTTCATATATACTAAGAGCATGTTCTCAGATCCTAAAAAGAATATTGGGCAAATGTTCATCGGAGAAGGTATGAAGGTTGCCGATTTTGGTGCAGGAGTTGGTTTCTATACATTCGCTTTAGCAGAAAAGGTGGGCGAGTACGGAAGGGTGTTTGCTCTCGATGTCATGGGAGATCATTTGGTGAAGATAAAGAAGGAGGCGGAGAGAAAAGGAATCAAACACATTGATGTTGTACACTCTGATCTTGAGCTCCCAAAGGGATCAGGTCTACCTGATGCATCCGTCGACAGGGTTTTGATTACCGATGTATTGTTCCAGGTGGACCACCCAAAACATGTTGCCGCTGAAGCGAAGCGTATTTTAAAGCGCACTGGTAAGGTTGTGGTCATTGAATGGGTGGAATCATTTAATATGATTGGTCCACACCCTGATCATGTGATGAGTGAAAAAGAAACAGTTGCAACGTTCACTGAACTTGGTTTCAAGGTTGAGGACAAGTTCGATGCGGGCTCGCATCACTACGGTATCCTTTTCAAATTAGCGTAGAAGGGGATATAATATAACTATCATATTTCTATGAGCACCTTTAAGATCGTCGTCATTGGAGTTTTTGCCTTCTTCGGAGTCGTCGGCGTATTTGTCTTTGCAAGTTATGGTAGCTCTGAAAAAGCTGCTGTGCCAGAAGTAACAATCTGGGGTACTCTTCCTGCTGATCAAATAGGTGAATTTGTACACTCTCTTAATCTTAAGTCGACTATTCTTACTGCAAACTATTTGGAGATTGATCCAGACCAGTTTAAAGACAAATTTATTAACGCATTAGCAGAAGGCAAGGGTCCTGATCTTGTGCTTTTACCTGACGATCTTTTGTATCAAGAACGAGCTAAGCTCATACCTATTGGGTATCAAACATACCCAGAACGAGATTACAGAGATACATTTATTGACGCTGCCAGTATCTTTCTCTCTAAGGAAGGTGTTCTCGGTGTCCCTTTTACTGTTGACCCTATGGTGATGTATTGGAACAGGGATATCTTTTCTACAGCTGGTATTTCACGACCACCTCAGTACTGGAGTGAACTCAAAGATCTTGCTCCTCTTGTAATAGAGCGCAATGATACATCAAGCATTCTTCGAGCAATGGTTCCTTTTGGAGAGTTCAGGAATGTAAAAAATGCAAAAGAAATTCTCGCAACTCTTTTCTTCCAAGCTGGCACCACCATTGTCACACGGGGTGATGATGGAAGTTTCTATTCAAACATCGATGCGAGTGTACCTGGTTCACCGTCTCCAGCGGCTACTACAGCTGTAAATTTCTATGCTACATTCTCAAATCCTGTGAATCCACTTTACACATGGAATCGTTCTCTTCCTGCGTCTGACGCTATGTTCTTGTCAGGGGATTTGGCTATGTACTTTGGCTTTGCGAGCGAGCTTTCTACTTTGAGAAACAAGAATCCTAACTTTAATTTTGATGTAGCGACAATGCCTCAGGCTGAAAATGCATACAAAGCAACGTATGGAAGAATGTACGCACTTTCGATTGTAAAGGGAGCTCGCAATCTAAATTCTGCCCTCTCGGCTATGAGTATCATGACATCTCCAGAAGCTCTTCAACACTGGACTGACACAACCTATATGCCTCCTGTACGACGGGATCTTCTTGCTACGCGTCCTAAAGACCCATATCTTGATATCTTCTATAGCGCAGCAATTCAATCAAAGACATGGCTTGATCCAGATCCTGAAGAAAGCTATGTAATATTTCGAGATATGGTTGAGGCTGTTACGACAGGTAGGAATGGAGGAAGCGCTGATGTGGTGACTCTTGCTAAGCAGCGACTTGATCAGGCACTAAAGGAAAACTAATATGCAAACATCTATTAAAATATTGCAGGATTGTACCAACAGAACTAATTGCGGATGGCCTGAATTTATTACGCTTATAAACCAGATGATTGGTTTCTTCATCTTTCTCGCGGTCATGTTCGCAACATTTACCTTTGCGTATGCCGGGTTTCGAATGCTTGTTTCTTCTGGAAATCCTGGGGAGATAAGTGCGGCCAAGAGTATGATGTGGAATGCTGTGTTGGGGATAATCTTTACACTTGTAGCTTGGCTTATTGTACAATTCATATTAACTAATCTCGGGCTGAAGGATGGATACAGTCTGCTTAAATAACATACATGAAAAAAATAATTAGCATGCTCCTGGCCTCTGTGCTCCTCTTGTCACTTCCAGCGCTCTCGCTTGCTCAAGGTGGATCAAGTAACTCTGGAAATGGAGGTTCATCAAATTCATCTACACAGGGAGGATCAAGTAATACTGGAGGTATTACAAATCCATTGAAAGGGAATGCTGATCTTAGCGCTTTGATGAAGAACTTGCTCCGACTTGCGTTCATGCTCGGTACTATTGTAGTTGTCTTCTTCATCATTTTAGCTGGTTTCAAATATGTTACAGCTGGTGGTGATATGAAAAAGATTGAGGCAGCCCATGCAATGCTTCTATGGACAGTAATCGGTGCTGTCATATTGTTGGGTGCACAAACAATTGCTGATGTTATTTTTAATACAGTTAAGCAGTTAGGTGCTTAAAACATAAATATGTTAAAAATACTTAAAAGACACTCTATTGCATTAGCCCTTATGGCTTTTGTTTTTATTCCATTTGTTACCCTTGCGGCACCCGCTAATTTTAGAGAGGTAATTTCACTTATTCTCGACGTAATTAATCAGTTGGTGAGACTTGTTGTCGTCTTAGCTTTGCTTTTCTTCCTTTACAACATATTTCGTATGGTGTTTGCTGGTGGAAACGAAGAAAGCCGAAAAGAAGCGAAAACTTTCATGGTCTACGGTATAATCGCACTCTTTGTCATGGTATCAGTATGGGGTCTTGTGAACATTCTCACTTCAACACTCTTTGGTGCAGGCGCATTTAATGTGCCACAGTTGAAATAGTCCACAGGCCACTGATGTGTTCTTGTGAAAAGAGGGTATAATGAATCTAAGACTTTTATCTACTAAAGGTCCCTTATAAACAAACAAATAAGCAACTTTTTACCAAATGAAAAAAATTCTAGTTCGTTTCGGTGCTGCGCTTCTCCTAGTACCTGCGTTGGCAGGAGCTCAGAGCATCGGCGGCTTGATGGGTCTTCTTGATATGGCTAACCAGCTTATCAACCGACTCATTCCGTTCGTTATTACTCTCGCCCTCCTCGTTTTCTTGTGGGGTGTTCTCCGATACCTCTTTGCTAGCGATGGCGAAGGTCGTTCAGAGGCTAAAGGTTACATGATCTGGGGTATCATCGGTCTCTTCGTTATGGTGTCAGTATGGGGTCTCGTGAATATCTTGGTTCGAAGCTTGAGCCTTGATAACACAGCTCCTCCTGCTCCTGGTCTTCCAAACCCAGGCGGTTACTTCAATCGGTAGTCTAAGTTCAGTAGTCTCATATGACGAACGCCGAAAAACTCATTCACAATTTCAACAATGTAATTCTGAACCCAATCATCGCATTGTTGTTCGGTGTAGCGCTTGTCGTATTCCTCTGGGGAGTGTTTCAATATCTCCTAGGAGGGGATAGCGAGGATGCTCGTAAGACCGGTGCTAGGCATATATTGTGGGGAGTAGTTGGATTGGCGATTATGGTTTCAGCATTTGGAATCATAAACGTTGCCCTTGGTACGTTCGGAATTTCGAATCCAGTAATGAAAGAATTGATTCCATAGAGGAAACTTACAAAAGGCCACGGGAAACCGTGGCTTTTTGTTTTTTGGGAAATATAAAAGGCGAGAGTAGGTATTGAAACCTTGCTCTCGCCCGCGCAGCTTCTGGCTGCACTTGTGACCGCTATCGCGTAACGACGACGGTCACTACTTTGTCCACATCAAGCGACAGGAACTCGAGTTCGGAAACATTGTCCCCCAGGTTGAGTGTTGTTACGGGCTTTCCCGTCAACTCCTCGACCAGCGGCAGATTGTTCCTGCCGAGCTCGTAGTACTTGCCGAGCTTGTCGTCATACTGGAACACCTTGCCTCCTCCGTAGGAGACGTTGGTGCGGACGGCGACACGGCCAGGGAAGCTGTAGGTTACGCTTTCCCCAACCTTTGTTTCGAAGACCGGCGACCACTTTGCAGTGCTCGTCCGAATCTTCACTTCCTTACCCGGCGGTTTAGGCGTCGGTTCGGGTTTGCCGAGGTTGATTACTACCCACGGCGTTTTCTTTTCTTGGGGAGCGTCCTGTTCAGCGTTTTGCGCGCTGCGCGGAACACTCTCCTTGATGTGGCTTTTGTTTTTGAGTTTGAGGTTATAGGCAAAGATTACCACAACAGCGATGATCGCTATGAGTATTGCCCACTTCGTTACCCAGTCAACGGCTTTTTGCAGGCCGCTTTTCTGGGGTTGTGTCGGAGCAGGTGTTGAGGCTACTCCGGTTGCTGGTTTGGCTGGTTTTGCCATAATTATTGTCTTCTAGGTTGGTGGTTGTTGTTTTCTTGTTGCCAACGTGGCTGCTTTTTGTAGGTTTGAGCCATCGCCGCGTACTTCCACGACTTCTCGTGTCAGTTGTTTCAGTTGCTGTTGGACGTCCTCACGTGCCCATCGGATGGCCTCTTCTGGTGTGACCCCAGTCTGACCGGCATAATATAGACGTCTTTTTTCTGTGCGGGCTTCAATGTGATCCGCTTCAACGATCTGACCCTCTCTTTGTCCTTCTTCGTCAACCTTACTCTCTTGCGATTTTTTGACCGCATCGGAGGGGCTAAATTTCGCAATCGTAATCAACGGGATGTCGATTCTGAAGGGATATTTTTTGACAAGCAACTCGAGTCTTGAGCTGAGTTCAGTGCGGAACTCATCGGGAACTTGATGTCTTTGCAAGACGAGGGACGGATGCAGACCTGCTTTTGTCCTCATGACTTCAATTGCCGTATCACGGATCATGTCGATGTCACCTTCAGGGTCGAAGTGTAGAATTGCCTGCACAATGTTGTCGTACCAATATGGAACGCCGATTCTCGTGAGCATCGACACTCCGTCAACGGAGGTGACCTCGAATCCCTTTTCCCCCGCTGTTGCGGGGATATTCAGGGTCAGTCTTTTAGTGGGCAATGGGTGCGTCGAGAAGAACAATGGAAGCCAGTTGCTACCGTTGTCCAACGTCGCTGTAAGCATTGCTTTCCCGAAGAATTTGATCACACCTTCGAAGCCTTGATCGACATAGTTACCTTTCCAGCCAATTGCCCAAAGGGCGACGAATAGAACGTTGAGTGCTGTGTTCAGATTCTCGTCCGCGACGCTCTCGCCGTAATATGCGATTGCAAAAGCGAAGAGTGCTTCCTTGATGAGCCAGTAGAGCAAGGCACCGAGCCCTGCAATAATCCAGCGGTTTGCTTTCCTGAATTTAATTTCAGGGTGGTTGTTTTTCATATCTTGATGTGGATTGTCAAAGATCCCTTGCCGTCCCCTCCGTGAGGGACAGTAAAGTCCTTCAACGATGGTTTTGTTGGGTGCGACGCTTGCTTTTGGCGAGCGTGGCGGGTTGTTTTTTTGGTGAGGCTTTGACGTGAGTCGTTGCCGACACCAGTTAAAGAGTTGAACCGCAACGGACGGTTTATTACTTTCTATATTATATCACATACAGCGGTTTTGTCAATGTATGAAAAAGGGAAATATATGGCTCTAATTAAGCGTATATTTGGAGTTTTTTACAATGCTCCCATCGAAATCTTTTTTAAACATGGTTTCTTAATATTCAAACAAAATTGGGAGCAGATATGGAAAAAGGGCACACGACTGATTGTCGCGTGCCCTTTTTGGTGGTCGGCCGTGAGGCTACTTTTGCACTGGCTTTTCCTTCGGGAACTCGATGACGAGACCCACCATTTTTATGGTCAGGAATTCAACCAGATATGGCGAGAGTGTGTCCTTGATCTTTTGATGGTCAGCTTCCTCGTGGACACCCCCGAGTTCGCTGATTTTTTTGCTGATCTCGGTTCTCCACGCCTGGATTTTCCCCAAATCACTTTTTTTCACGCCATGGAAGACGATGACCATGAAGGGGACATTCGCAGGGGTCTCTCCTTGGTTGAAGAACATCGCCACGGAGTTGATTCTCGCATCCGCCGCTTCGATTGCCCCCTTTGTGGTGGTAGGGCAGAGTAAGCTGATGCTCAAGATCAGCAATGCAAGGGTACGTAGGATTTTTTTCATAACAGTAGTTTTGGTGGTGAATTGCTCAGCGACTTTTGTTTAGTCGCAGTATCAGGGAGTTGTTCAAGTTACTTTCCTGAATTCTGCGACTAAACATATGAAAAGAACTGGTGTGAGAATACAACGATTGCTTAATTGGGTCAATGTGTTGGATGGGGTTGTATGTGAAAGAGCGCAACACACTTGGGTGTTGCGCTCTTGATATTGGTGGGGCTTTAAGCCCAGTGCTACCTGGTTGGCAGGCTTCTCAGCGTGATCTCTTTCATCTCATCTGTGAGGAGGACGATGATGATTTTGAGTAGCGACGAGGGCGACGGTTCGGCATCTCGCAGACTGTCGTTATATTCGAGCACATGGTCACGAATTTCCGCCGCGTAGTCTTCGAGCTTGATGTGCTCGCTCAGCCTGATGGTATCGCTCACCTGCCATGGATCTTCCGGTATGCCGATCGCTAGGAAGGCGTTGATCTGATCGCCGAGCGACATACCCATAAAGGCTTCCTCAGCGGGACTCATGCCGTCGGTGAAGGTGTCTTCGCCGATGAACGAGTTATCGGTGACGTTGCAATCGCGCCGCCATGCGTTGAGGATGATCAAACTGCGGATCGTGAGTTCCGGGTGAGAAGCAAGGAAGTATCCAAGCTGTATCGACCCGTCGTTTTCGTCACTGATCTCCTCGAACACACCCGGAGTGAACTTCCCGAGCGCCTCGGCGATCTCATTGGGATTGTCAGGACCGAAGAAGTTGGCGGGTGCGATGGAGGTTTTTTCATACTCCCTGAAGAATGCTGCGATTTTTTTTGTCGTCATGGTGTTTCCTTTTGTTGTTGGTTGATTGACTGCAGAGTTAAGCCAGTTTTAATTACGCCGGCCTAATATCTACAGTAAATCAGAGGAAACTTTCTGGTTGCACGATATCACATATACGGGTAAAAGTCAAACAAAAAA
>CAZFOD010000006.1:0-63142 GCA_964520545.1 uncultured Candidatus Saccharibacteria bacterium | reverse complement strand
GGAGGATATCAAGGTAGGTTTCATCGTGGGGATTTTTCATAGAGTAATTTTATCATAGCCAGTAGAGTTTCTATATTTATAGACATCTGGTAGTGTATAAAAGTAAATCCACTTCTTTTAAGCCATATAAAGGCTATGTCAGAAAACATCCAAACCAAAGAGTCAACAGTAAAACCCTTCCTGTATGGAGGGCTTAAAAGGGTAACAGAATTTTTTGAGAAGAATTTAACATTAGAACAAAAAAGCACCCTTTCCAAAATACATATAGTAGCGTGTCAGCATATCCTCGAACCTCAGCTTGTGATGTATGAACAAATGATTCAATTGGGTGTTAGACCAGAAAATATTCACGTATTGGGAAAAATATATTCTACAAGTTTTGATGTTGCAGACGAGATGAAGGTTGTTGGAATTGATGTGGAACAACCACTCTTTGATTTCTCGAAATCTTTTGATGAACAACACCGCGCGCACGCACAGAAGCTTTTGGAAAACAAAGGTGTGAATTATGACACCTTTGTAATTCTAGATGATGGTGCCGAGGTTCTCAAAGTTTCAGCTGACATTGGAAAATATCCCATTGCTGGAGTGGAACAAACCTCCTCAGGTTTTAGAAAGCTCGAGCATGTGGATTTAAAGTTTCCAGTACTGAATGTTGCTCGATCAATGATAAAGTTGCAAAAAGAAACACCCTTTGTCATTCGTGTGGCAATTGAGAATCTCCGAGAGTCATTGATCAAGTGGGATTTAAAACAGCCAAAGTTTCTTGTTCTCGGGCAAGGCCCAATTGGGATTGAAATGTCTAAAGTTCTTGGTCAGGAGTTTGAAACATCTACCTACGATAGAAATCAGGGAGAATATGACCCGGTCCAACTAATTCTTTCAACTGGTTGCGATATTGTTATTGGTAGCACTGGCTATCAAGTGCTCAATCACGAGCAGTTGGTTGATTTAAATAAAAAGACTGATAAGAAATTGTATTTTGTTTCAATGTCATCTTCTGATCGTGAATTCGAACTGTGGAAAATGAGAGATCTTTTTAAACAGCAGGCTACGCATGATGATATGACGTTTGAAAACATAACAGTGGCAAATAACGGATTTCCGATAACATTTAAAGGCAAGAGAAATGGTGCAACGCCCGCTGAGATGGAACGTACGATGTCTTTGCTTTTTGGTTCAACCATTCACGCGGCCACTCATAAAATTGATGAAAAAGGGTTTATTGATGTGCCTAAATACCTCACAGATTTGATAGATTAGTCAATTTCGCCCTTTTAATACTTTTACGTATAATTACCTTACTAACCTTAAAACCATGAAAGACGCCCAAATCAAGAAACTAATCACCCTCGAAAAAGCACGACAGAAGAAAGTTATCAATCTCATCGCGTCTGAAAACTATGTTTCAAAAGATGTACTTGAAGCTCTCGGTTCTGAACTCACAAACAAGTACGCAGAAGGATATCCAGGAGCACGATATTACGGCGGTAATGAATTCATAGACAAGATAGAAGTTACAGCACAGGAGAGAGCGATCAAAGCTTTCGGACTAAAGGCGAATGAATGGCGTGTTAATGTGCAACCTCTTTCTGGTTCACCAGCAAACCTTGCTGTATATGTTGCTCTTGTTCCGAAAGGGGAGAAGATAATGGGAATGTCACTTTCACATGGTGGACACCTTACACACGGACACAAAGTTTCAGCGACTGGAAAATTCTGGGAGCAGATTCCTTACGGAGTAGACCCAAAGACAGAGATGATTGATTACGCTGCAGTTAAAGCATTGGCAATTAAAGAAAAGCCAAAATTAATTGTTTGTGGATTCACGGCATATCCACGCAAGGTTGATTTTAAAAAGTTCCGTGAAATATGTGATGCGTGCGGAGCAATCATGATGGTTGATATGTCTCACTTTGCTGGGCTCGTTGCTGGCAAGCAATATGGTTCGCCTTTTACATATGCAGATGTTGTGACAACCACGGTGCATAAGACACTCCGAGGTCCAAGAAGCGCTCTCATCTTTACACATCAATCGAGAACTCAGAAAGATGAAAAAGGAAAAGAGCGTTCTTTTGGAGAGCTTATCGACAAGGCAATATTTCCGGGTCTTCAGGGTGGCCCTCATGTGAATCAAATTGCAGCGGTTGCAATCGCATTAAAAGAAGCTTCAACACCTGCGTTCAAGTCTTACGCGAAACAAGTCATCAAGAATGCAGCTGTGCTTGCAAAAGAGTTACAAAGACTCGGTTGGAAAATCATTTCAGGAGGAACAGATACGCATTTGGTGCTGGTAGATGTTTGGATGGATGGAAAGGGGATTTCTGGAACAGACGCAAGTGACAGATTAGAGAAAGCAGGCATCATCGTTAACAAGAATACGATTCCAGGAGAAACTCGAACAGCCTTTGATCCTTCAGGAATTCGACTTGGTTCTGCAGCTGAAACAACACGGGGAAGAAAGGAAAAGGACTTTAAGAAGATTGCGGAGAAGATTGATATGGTATTAAGGAAATAATTTATATGACAACAAAAGGAAAATTTATTGTCATTGAAGGAACGGATGGCTCTGGAAAGGGAACGCAAGTTAAGCTTTTAACAGATAGGCTTAGAGCAACAAATATTTCATTTGAAACAACGGACTTTCCACAGTATGGAAATCCATCTTCCTTTTTTGTAGAAAAATATTTACGTGGAGAATATGGAACAGCAGAAAGTGTTGGTCCGTACACAGGATCACTTTTCTATGCTCTCGACAGATATGATCGTTCTTTCGACATGAAGAAATGGTTGAGCGAAGGAAAGCATGTCATAAGTAATCGATATGTTTCCGCGAACATGGGTCATCAAGCGGGAAAGATTTCTGATCTCAATGAACGAGATACGTATCTAGATTGGTTGGCTAATCTCGAGTACAAGGTTCTTGGAAGTCCTGAACCTGATATGACTATTTTCCTCTTTGTTCCTCCAGAGATTGGGCAAGCGTTGGTTGATAAGAAATCTGCTCGTGAATATACTGCTGGTAAAAAACGGGACATACATGAAGCAGATCTCGACCACCTTCAGAAAGCTTCAGAAGCATATCTCTATGTTGCTAAGAAGTTCGGTTGGACAACAATCGAGTGCGCCCCAAATGGAAAACTCCTATCAATCGAAGAGGTTGAGAAACTCGTATGGGCAGCGGTTACAGCTAAGCTCGGGTAATCATTCTAAAACAAAGTATTCTTGATTTATCTATAAAATGTGGTATGGTCAGTGACAGAAAGAGAGGTACCAACCTATGAAAATCTCAAAAGCTTGGAGATTCGTGCAGTTGCAACAGCACCTGTCTTGGATCTACAACCGTCAGAATCGAAATTTCGATCTGCGGACAGCGGCAATCAAGATGGCGCGTCACGCAACCATCGCGGAAAAGTCAGGTGGGAAAGACCCCGCGCTCATCATCAATGCGGTAGTCCTTGTTGCTGCGTGGGGAATTGGCGCTGCGAATTCGCTGGGTCTCCTCATTAGCGACAGGCTTGTGTGGAAGTTCCCGGGGGTGTGCCCGTACTGCGTTGGTGCACCTTGTGGATGTAAGCCTGGTAGCAGAGCTGACAGTCGTTCCAAACTCCCAATCCCAACCCTGGGACTGTTCCAGGCGTCGATTGCGGATAATCAGCGGATGATGGCAAGCATCTACCCAGGAAACACCTTCGAAAGCTCCATGCGCCATCTGGTGCAGGAAACTGCAGAGTTTGGTGACGCTGCGTTGCAGGTGATTGAACACGGTGACAGAGACGCATTCGCCAATCTCGAGGAGGAACTGATCGACGTCTTGGCACACTGCCTGGCGATTGCGAATACCTTCCAGTTTAGCCTTATCGAGGAGTTCTCGAGAGTGTTCGAAAAGGGTTGCCCAGGATGCAGTGAGTTTAGTTGCACCTGTCCTTCCTTTGTTCCAACTCATCGGCATGTCAATTCGCTCGTCGTGGCTCGCGCTACTGAGTAAAGCCGACAAAGAAACGAAGCCCCGCGGTGCCATGTGCATCGCGGGGTTTTCTTTATGATATTATCTACTCACATGCCAGTTAATCTTAAAATAAAAAAGCTATATCCAGATGCTGTTGTGCCAAAGTATGCTCTCCCTGGAGACGCGGCGTTTGATTTGTATGCTCAGAATGCTGTAAGTGTACCCCCTGGAAAACAAGCTCAAGTTCCAACGGGTATTGCAATGGCAATTCCAGAGGGTTTCGTCGGTCTGATTTGGGACAAGAGCAGTATTGGTATTAGGGAGGGTATAAAAACAATGGGAGGAGTTATCGATGCAGGATACCGAGGAGAAATCATTGTCGGAGTCGTGAATCTTTCAGAAAAGGGGTACACCTTTGAAAAAGGACACAAAGTTGCACAGATGATAATTCAAGAACGACTACATGCCGAGATCACTGAAACGGATGACCTTGGAGATACAGAAAGGGGTGCCGGAAGTTTTGGTTCGACGGGAAAGTAATGCTACACTCTTTCCATGCAAGACATTCTCATCGCTGCCATCAAGACCACATTGGCAAGTCTAAATATAGAAGTACCTGAAAGGATCGTTATTGAGCGTCCGTCTGACATGCTGCATGGAGATTTCTCTACAAATATTGCTCTCGCATTGTCTAAGTTTATGAAGGTAAATCCTGTGACACTAGCGCTTCAGTTAGTGGAAGCCATTAAAGCTCAGGGTATTCCAGGTATAGAGAAGGTTGAGGTTGCGGGTCCAGGCTTCATCAATTTCTATCAAACAAGCGTTACCATAAAAAATGGTATTGCTGAGATTCTACAAAACGATCAGTACGGAAGAAGTAACGTAAATACTGGAAAGAAGTTTGCTTTTGAATATACAGATCCAAATCCGTTCAAACAATTTCACATTGGGCACCTCATGGCTAATACCATCGGCGAGTCATTGAGCCGTTTGGGGGAATACACTGGTGCAGAGATAAAACGTTTCTGCTATCAAGGAGATGTCGGTAGACATGTTGCACTCACACTGTGGGGGTTGAGATTTATGGACAAATCGTTTCCTTCAGACGATGTTACATTGACTGAAAAGGTTACATTTCTAGGTGAGGCATATGCAAAAGGAGCACAGGCATATAAGAAGCTTGAGATGGCTGCAAAGGCAGAAGGATCTTCTGATGATGTAAAGAGTGAATTTACAAAAGCTGAAACAGAGGTGAAGGAGATAAACAAGAAGATATATGACAGAAGCGATGATGAGGTAAATGGAATATATGATAAGGGAAAAGAGTGGAGCCTTGAGCATTTTGAAGAGTTGTACAAAATTCTCGGAACAACATTCGATAGATATTTCTTTGAGAGTCAGGCTACAGCTCCAGGTCTTGAGATTGTGCGAGCAAATACAGATCCAAACGGTTTGAAACTTTTTAAAGAAAGTGAAGGTGCTGTCATCTTTCCAGGCGAGGAATATACAGATAGAAAAGGAGCTCCACTCCATACTCGTGTATTCATAACGCGTGATAATTTACCAACCTACGATGGAAAAGAAATTGGTTTGGCGAAAATGAAGTACGAAGCTTACCAATACGACAAGGGTATTACTGTCTCTGGAAACGAGCAGAATGATTACTTTAGAGTTATCTTGAAACTCACAGAATTGCTTTTCCCAGAAATTGGAACAAAAGCCGAGCACATTTCTCATGGAATGCTCAGATTACCAACAGGAAAGATGTCATCGCGAACAGGTGATGTCATTACCGGTGAATCTCTCATTAACGATATGCGAGAAATGGCGCTAGAGCGAATGAAAGAAAGGGAAATGGATGAGGAAGACAAGAAAATTGCTGCGGACCAGGTCGGAGTTGCTGCTATAAAATACACAGTGCTACGACAAGCTTCGGGTAAGGACATCATCTTTGACGCTGAAAAGTCTCTATCATTTGAAGGTGACTCTGGTCCATATCTTCAATATTCAGTTGTAAGAGCAAATTCAATTTTAGGAAAAGCTTCAGCTGTAAATATCTTGCCGTCTACTGATATTGAATGGAGTCCAGAACTTGAAGCTGGAACATTGCAGTGGCCTGGTGGAAAACTAGAGCGCCTACTTGTTAGATTCCCAGAAACAGCCGCTCGGGCAGAGATTGAAAGAGCACCACACCATGTTGCTAACTATCTCATGGAACTTGCTGGAGAATTCAACTCTTTCTATAACTCAACGCAAGTGGTGAACGAGGAGGATAAGTTTGCGCCATATAAGGTGGCGCTTGTAAGTGCTTTTACCCGTGTCATGTCAGGAGGTCTCTGGCTTCTCGGTATACAGGTTCCGAAGAAGATGTAGTTGTTGAAACTTAGTCTAAAATATGTCATCGTAGCCACATGATCGACAATCGATTCGATATCATCCTTTACTATAAATACACCACCGTAGCAGATCCGGAGGCTTTTATGCTCTGGCATAAGGATGTGTGCACGAAACTAAACCTTAAGGGCCGTGTACTCATTGCAAAAGAAGGTATCAATGGAACTCTCGAGGGAGCACCTGAATCAGTTGATGAATATTGCAAGCTTCTAACACAATGCACTTTTGGAAACTTTGCAGATGTTGTTTTTAAAAGAAGCGAGGGAACAGGGAAGTCATTTCCTAAATTAGTTGTGAAAGTAAGAACAGAAATCGTAGCAGCAAAGCTGGGTGAAGATGATGTTGACCCAAATGTTACAACCGGAACGCATCTTCCTCCTGAGGAACTTCGTAAGTGGTTTGAAACTGGAGAAGCTGGAAAAGATTTTCACATCATCGATATGCGCAATACGTATGAATTCAAAGTTGGCCGATTTAAAGGTTCAACTGATGCGGGTATGAGGTATTTCAGACAGCTTAAGGAGGTTACTGAAAATTTCGAACATTTGAAAAACAAGAAAGTACTTACAGTTTGTACTGGCGGAGTACGATGCGAAAAAGCTTCGGGATATTTGATAAAGAAAGGATTCAAAGATGTATATCAATTGGATGGAGGTATGGCTACATACATGCAAAAGTTTCCAGGAAAAGATTTCGATGGAGCACTGTATGTCTTTGATGACCGTATCACTATGGATACGACAAAGGATCGTCCTGTTGTCGGTTCTTGTGAATATTGTGGTGTTGCAAATGAGAGATATGTAAATTGTCCAAATGATGAGTGTCATCTGCACTTCATTTGCTGTGAAGCTTGCGATAAAGAAAGAGAAGGAGTGACGTACTGTATATATGACTGCAGGAAAGTGACGGCGCGTGTGTAATTGACAAGCCGTATCATTTTGAGGATGATGGCCATAGGTTGCACGCCACAATTCATGTGACGAGTAGCGATCACAGCACAGAACACCCAGCCTATGAAAGTTAATCCAAACGAAGAAGGACTCGTCGATCCTGATTTACACGACGATGACGATGACGATGAAGCAGAACGCGGGCGAAGAATGAATACCGGACATTTTCTTTTTGGAAATGCTCGGCGACGAGTATATCGGTACAAACGAAAGAAGTTCAAGTCTCGCCGAGGTCGCTAGCCTCACTTTGGAAATGAAACTCTCTCCCCACCCCAGGGAGAGATTTTTTCTTTAAATTTAATGTAAACGAAAAGCCGCCTGCGTGATGCAAAGCGGCCGGTCTGAAAGAACGAGGGAAGTAGAAGGAAGAAGGGTTGTGTGACGAGAGGTCAATAAGGTGTTTGAGGTTGAAGTTTTGCGGTGCAAAACATCGGAAAACTGAAGCCTTATTGAAGCTCGACACAACGCTTGTTCGATCTATACTTGCCCACTTCCTATGACGTCTGAACTACTACCATGTTACAAGAAGATGATGTTGACGCATATATTTACGCATGATATGGTTTGGTCCAGAAGGTATGCGTTTGAAAACGCATGTGGGTTGAGAAAACCAAGAACAACCAAACTAGAGTCCCATACCATGAAGTACATAGACCCGTTAGTCGGCACGGATGATTCCAACATCCATGCAGTTCCCGGAATGACACCGGATCTCGTGCGTGCGAAGAGGCAGCTGGCCCAATGCATCGCGCGAGACAATCTCGGCGTTTCAGATCCGCCAGTCGTGCCGCACCCAGATTGGCAGAAAAATGTTTTGCCCAAGACCCCCACGCAGAAGTCTTCGATTGGCATCTTTCGCCTCTTGTCTGACCCGCCCAAACAAAAGCGTGACGCGCCGGCGAAGGTCACTCCCGCCCCGCAGTTTCAAGTCGTTGGCAAGAAGATTAAGCCTGTCCCATCCTCGTTGCCCCGCATTATCGCCTTCAGCACTGGCGGTGGCATGGGGAGCCGATACGGTTGTCGGCATTCGTAGTCGGTCATCATGAAAAACACTAGCCTCCCTCATGCCCTGCGTGAGGGAGGCTAGATTTCTTTTTGATTGACAACGTCAGGGGGCAGAGCTAGGCTTCTCAATAGAGTCCAGTAAATCCAGTCCGAAGAGGAGAGCCTCTCCGTACGCAACCCAACAACCAGCACATGAAAAATCCAGTTGCAGTTATATTCGCGGCGACCGTATCGGTGTGTACGCTGATGTACGCCCTCGATTCGTTCTTCGGAGATCTTCTCCGCACATCGTCACCGACAAGTTCGGTTTACACTCGGGTTGGTTTTATGCAGATGGTGTTTAATTACGACCGACCGAGTGCTGTGAACGCTGAGGATGACACCCCCTCCGGCGATGAGGCTCGTGATGAAGAACCTCTCGGAGACAGAGAAGAAGTGAGTCTTGTCGGGATGAAACGTCACGCTGTTTCCACAGAGCAGGATTCAAAGAAACCAAGTGTCAGCGCCGAAGTCGGCAAAGATGGGGCGCTGTACCTCCGGTTGCCAAACGGTGCCGTGTTGATGATCCGGTATTTTGACTTCCGTCAGCCGCCGGAGCTACCACCGCTTGATGAAGGGGAACAACTCAAAACATCTCCTCTCGAAACGCTCCCCCACACAGTCAGTGAAGAACTCGCCTTTCAATTCTAGGGGGGCAGTTCTAATCCAGAGGCCATCTGAACGAATCCGTTCAGATGGCCTTTTGCATTCCTGAATGCTACTATATGCCTACAAACAGTGGCTATATTTGTTGCTACTAGAAGTTTCAACCATGCACGAACGAGAAAACAGGATCCTAGCATTCTGGAAAGAGAACGACATATTCCAGAAGAGTTTGAACAAGCCTTCGCCGAAGGGCAATTTTGTATTTTATGATGGTCCACCATACGCAACAGGCCTACCTCACTACGGACATGTGTTACCAACAACTGTTAAAGATGCCATCCCTCGATACAAGACGATGCGCGGATACAATGTACCTCGTCGGTGGGGATGGGACTGTCACGGTCTACCAATTGAGAACTTGATCGAAAAGAAACTAGGTCTCAAGAACAAGAAAGATATTGAGGAGATTGGTGTCGGGAAGTTTAACAAGGAGGCACGTGAGAGTGTACTTACGTATGCAGATGAGTGGAAACAAATCATTCCTCGATTGGGTAGATGGGTGGATATGGACAATGACTATCGCACTATGGATGCCTCATACATGGAATCTGTTATGTGGTCTTTCTCCGAACTTAACAAAAAAGGTTTGGTGTATGAAAGCTACAAAGTTATGCCATTCTGTCCTCGATGCGGAACATCACTTTCTAACTTTGAAGTTGCGCAGGGGTACAAGGATATAACGGATATTTCTGCGTTCGTAAAGTTTGAATTAAAAGATGAACTCGGTACATATGTATTAGCGTGGACTACAACACCATGGACTCTGCCTGGAAATGTTGCACTTGCTGTTAATGCAGATCTCGACTATGTAAAAGTGGAATTTGAAAATTCCAAATATTGGGTAACTCGTGGATTGATTGAAAAAGTTTTTGGGACAGTGGAGGGAGTAAAGATTTTAGAAGAAGCCAAAGGATCTGCTTTAGTAGGGAAGTCATATCTACCTGTATTTCCATATTACGCAGTAAAAGGAACCATGGTCGGCGACAATGAGGATCGGAGAGACAATGCATGGAAAATATATGCTGGCGACTTTGTAACTGCTGAAGACGGTACAGGAATTGTCCATATTGCTCCAGCGTATGGGGAAGATGACATGAACTTGGCACGAAGGGAAAATCTTCCTGTCATACACCATGTTGGAACTGACGGACTTTTCGTTCCGGCTGTGACTGATTTTGCTGGACAGTCAGCAAAACCAATCGATGACCACCAGAAAGGTGATATTGAGATAATTAAATATTTAGCTCACAAGCATGGCGATCGAGAGGAGTACATTGCTCTTTTTAAGAAAGAGAAATATATCCACTCATATCCTCATTGTTGGCGATGTAATACACCGCTTCTTAACTATGCAACTTCATCATGGTTCGTGAAGATTACAGATTTGAAGGATAGACTCGTTGAAGAAAACAAGAAAATCTCGTGGGTACCAAAAGAAATTGGAGAAGGACGATTCGGTAAATGGCTTGAAGGTGCTCGAGACTGGGCTGTATCTCGTTCTCGATATTGGGGATCACCAATACCTGTGTGGAAAGGGGAAAAGACAGGAAAGACAGAATTCATAAGTTCAGTTGAGGAACTCAAGGATAAAATAAGGAAGGATGGAAGAGGAAATGAATTCTTTGTTATGCGTCACGGACAGGCAACATGCAACCTGACAAATACAATAAGTTCGAAGAAGCTAGATGAATCTACGCTTACTGATGCGGGCAAGGAAGAGGTGCGAGTAAGTGCTGAGGCTATGAAGGCTCGACTTGGTCCTGTAGAAAATGTAGTCATTTATGCATCAGACTTTTCACGTACCAAGGAAACAGCAGAGATTGTAGCTGGAGTTATTGGCTATGAAAAGACCAGTATTATTTTTGATAAGCGTCTCCGAGAGATTAACGCGGGTGATTTTGACGGTAGCGACTGGGGTAGCCGAACTAATTATTTCAACAATCTTTTTGATCACCTATACAAACCTGTGCCTAACGGAGAGTCTGTCGAAGATGTAAAAAAGAGAATAGCGGAATTCTTTTATGACATTGAAACTAAACATAAAGGTGCGAGGGTTCTTGTTGTTACTCATGGTCTTCCACTTCGACTGTCACTTAACGTGGCGAAGGGAATAACAATGAGGGATCTCACTCGATACGGTTGGGCTGACGTATCTGATCCAACAGCATCTGTTCATGTTTGTGATTTTGTACCACTTCCATGTAATGAAAGTTTTGAACTCGATCTCCATCGCCCATATATTGATGCAGTGACATGGAAAAATGATACTGGTGAAGTTATGCGACGTGTACCAGAGGTGTTTGATGTTTGGTATGACTCAGGATCAATGTCCTTCGCACAGAATCATTATCCATTCGAGCACAAAGAAGAGATGCTTGCTGAGAATAATGCAATCTTTCCTGCGGACTTTATCGCTGAAGGACTCGACCAGACCAGAGGTTGGTTTTATTCACTCCTTAATCTCTCTAAGGCTCTTTTTGATAAGTCAGCATACAAGAACGTAATCGTGAACGGTCTCATTCTTGCTGAGGATGGGCGCAAGATGAGTAAGAGTCTTAACAACTACCCCGATCTTTTACCAACGGTAGAAAAGTACGGTGCTGATGCGCTCCGGTATTTCCTCATATCATCACCTGCTGTACACGGAGAAGAGGTAGCTTTTTCAGAGAAATCACTAGATGAAGTCAATAAGAAATTGTTTAACAGGTTAGAAAACGTATATGTGTTTTACAATACCTACGCTACAGGAGTTGTGTCGGACGGAGCATTACCAAAGAATAACCATGTGCTTGATAAGTGGATAGTTTTTGAGTTAAATAAACTCATCTCTGATGTCACAAACGCACTTGATGCATATCAGCTCGATAAGGCAGCACGTCCAATCGCAGATTTCATTGATGAACTTTCAACTTGGTATCTTCGCCGATCAAGAGATCGATTTAAGGGAGATGATGAAGGGGATAAGCGGGAAGCGCTTGCAACAACTCAATATGTTTTAGCTACACTTGCGAAAGTAATGGCTCCATTTGTACCATTTATAGCTGAAGAAATATATCAGAAGGTAAAGCCATCTAATGCTGCCTTGAGTGTTCATTTGGAAGATTGGCCAGAGCCAGGTGAGGTTGACGGAGTACTTCTTGATTCAATGTCTACTGCACGTAAATTAGTTGAAGCTGGTCTCGCACTACGATCAAAGGCTGGTATTAAAGTTCGACAGCCACTCTCTAGCTTCACATATGATGCTTCGGTAACATTGTCTGATGAATTAGCTGCAATCATTGCAGATGAACTTAATGTTAAAAAAGTAGAGAAAGGCGATGTAATAGCAATTGACCTGAATATAACACCAGAACTTAAATCTGAAGGACAGGTACGAGAATTAATGCGTGCTGTGCAAGAGATGCGTAAAAATGCTGGGCTTTCTCCTTCAGACGAAATCGTCTTGAATATAGAGACTGATTCAGTCGGAAAGAATGTAATTGATGCTCATAGTGCAATGTTCACAAAAGCTGTGCAGGCTACGTCAATTGTGTACGGCTCAGTTGAGGCAGAAGAAATACACGCTGATGGGCTCTCAGCAAAGATCGCCATCGTGAAAGGTCGGGAGTAAGATAAAAGTTGTGTCATACCACATATATCAGACAGAAGGCTTCATCATCGACAGCATCGATACAGGTGAGGCAAATAAAATGGTGACGCTTTTTACCGCGGACCTCGGGTTGGTGAATGCTTTAGCACAAGGAGTTCGAGTTCAGCAGTCAAAGTTGCGACAATCACTTCAAGATTTGTCATTTGCATCTTTGGCTCTTGTCCGAGGAAAAGAAATTTGGAGGGTAACTAGCGCAAGAAAACTAATTTCACTCTATGACCGACGTATTCCTGTGGGTGGTCGCATGATGATGGCAAGGGTACTTGCTTTCGTAAAGCGAATGGTAACCGGGGAGTCACCTAATGCAGAACTTTTTGCCGCACTTTCTAGCTTGGCAGCATTTTGTTTTTCGGAAAGAAATCAATTTAAAACAAAAGAGGGTATAGAAGCGGTTGAGTTAATCGCGCAATTGAGAATTCTTGATGTGCTTGGATATGCTACATCCGATTCCAATCTACAAAAATATATGACACGACAGGTATTAGACGGGAAGATTACCTATGAATGGCCACTTCCACTTTTAGAGGGGATGCTTGGTGACATGGAACGAGCGAGATCTGAGGTTGCTCGTGCAATACGAGAGAGTCATCTTTAATTTTCTCTGTGGTATAATTTGTGAATATGTCACAAGACGACAGCAAGATCGAACAGCTAAAAAAAACGCTCTATTCAAACACAGAGGAACCACTGAAGCCACATCGAGGCCGGCTTCATCCGCATGCACAGATTGTAAAGAGTTCATGGGACGGCGGGGAGGAACTACCTAAGGTTGATTATGAAGATCGCGCTGGAACGTATACAGGTTTTGGTTCTATATTTAAGAAGGTTCTTCTCGGTGCTGTGGCTTTCTTGGTCATCGCAGCGGGAGTTACCGGATATGTTTTTATAAAAGGAACTAATGTAGTTTCTCCAAACAACATTGATATTAAAATGCTCGGTCCCGTAGCAAGCCCTGCAGGGGAGGTGCTTTCTGTTGATATCGATGTGAAGAATAATAATACTGCAGATATTAATCTCGCGGATCTCGTTGTTACATATCCTGAAGGCACAAGGAGTGCGACTGACGGCATCACACAGCTTGTTACTGAGCGGGTACCTGTTGGCACTATTCGTCCCGGTCAAACTGTTCGTAGGACCGTAAAGTCGGTTCTCTTTGGTGAAGAGAATGTAAAGAAGAATATTAAAGTAACCATCGAATACAGAGTTTCAGGTTCAGACAGTATATTTACAAAAAGCAAAGACTATCCGATTTTCATTGGGTCTTCTCCTGTCACCATGACAATTGATACGTTAGGTGAGATTACTGCAAACCAGCCAGCGACATTTAAGGTTACTCTGGTATCAAATTCAACATCAGTCATTAAAGGTCTTTTACTCAAAGCTGAATATCCATTTGGCTTTAAATTTACCAACGCAACACCTGTAGCACTTTCAGGTAATGACACATGGTCTCTCGGCGATCTAGAGCCTGGAGGGAGAAGGGAAATAACAATTGTGGGAACTATAATAGGGGAGAACAATGATGAGCGCGTTCTTAATTTCTCTGCAGGTACTGAAGACCCGCAGAATACGACATCGATAAAATCAGTATTCATAAGTTCTTCTGCAACCGTTGCTGTACGTCAGCCGTTCTTAAGTGCTGATATATCTTTAAATGGTGAAAGTAAAGACACGATAGTTGTCGATGCTGGCCAGGCGGTGCAGGGAGAAATTACTTGGCAGAATAATCTGGACGTACCTGTAAATGACGTTGTCATGGAGGCGAAAATAACTGGTTCAATGCTCGATAAGAAGCTTGTAAGTGGTGATCAAGGCTTCTACCGATCAATAGATAGCACTATCCTTTGGGATAGAAGTACTTTGTCAGATCTCAAAGAAGTAGGTCCTGGAGATGTTGGTAGAATTCAGTTTGCTTTTGCGCCACTTCCGTCAACGGATCAGAATAATACGACATTCCGTAGACCAGAGCTTACTCTCGAGCTCACTATTAAAGCAAAGCGATTAAATGAGAATCGAGTGCCTGAAACTGTAACCTCAAATGTATCGAGGAAAATAAAAGTTCAGTCAGGATTAGCGATGGAGACTCGACTCGTGCGAACCACTGGTCCTTTTGTAAACACAGGGCCATTGCCTCCAGCTGTAGACAAAGATTCTACTTACACCGTACTCGTGAGTGTTTCGAATTCATTTAATACCGTCAAAGACGCTGTCTTTACGACAACACTCCCTTCGTATGTTAAATGGGCAGGTGTTACAAATCCAAGTACACCAGGAGTGGCATATAGCGCGGACAAGCGAGAGGTTAGTTGGCCACTTGGCGACATCCCAGCTGGTACGGGATACAATTCAAGTCCTAAGCAGTTTGCATTCCAGGTTATATTACAACCAAGTATTAGTCATCTTGGACAATCACCGACAGTTGTTAATTCTCAGAGGGTGGCAGGCAAGGACAATTTTACCGATACTATTGTCCAGAATGTCCAGCCTCCTCTAGATACACAGATATCAAGTGATCCTAACTTCCAATACGGGCAGGATAAGGTGGTAAGCCAGTAAGGAATGAATTTATTGATTTAAGGGTCAAAAGGCCGTATAGTTGTTCTATTATGGCTACTGAAATGTCGCAGATGGAGAAAATTATCTCGCTTTGCAAGCGTCGCGGATTTATATACCAAGGCTCAGAAATCTACGGAGGTTTAGCTGGAACATGGGATTACGGTCCACTTGGAGTTGCTCTTAAGAAGAATATTGAAAATATATGGTGGAAAAGATTTGTTACCGATCGTGAGGATATGTACGGTATCGACGCTGCCATTTTAATGAATCAGGAAGTTTGGAAGTCTTCAGGGCACGTTGCAGGTTTTGCTGATCCACTTGTTGAAGATTTGAAGACAAAGAAGAGGTATCGCGCTGACCATTTGCTTGAGGAAGCCGGTGTTGATCCTAAGGGAATGAAACTTCCTGATCTTGATAGGGTTATAAAAGAAAAGGGGTTGAAGAGTCCTGAAGGGAATCCACTTGGAGATGTTCGACAGTTTAACATGATGTTCAAAACGAATATTGGTGCGACTGAAGATGAATCATCGATTTCATATCTACGACCTGAAACGGCTGGTGGTATGTTCGTGAACTTCAAGAATGTTATTGATTCATTTCATCCAAAACTTCCTTTCGGTATGGCGCAAATAGGGAAGGCATTTAGAAATGAGATTGCACCTCGTGATTTTATATTCCGCGTTCGAGAACTTGAACAGATGGAAATAGAATATTTTGTAAAGCCAAGTGAATGGGAACAGGTATTTGAACATTTTCGAAAACAGGTATGGGAATTTACTCAGGACATTGGTCTTAATCAGGGAAAGATTCACGAGCTTGAGGTTGCTGATGCTGATCGCGCACACTATTCAAAAAGGACAATCGACTTTGAATTTGATTATTCATTCGGCCGAAAAGAGCTTTACGGCCTTGCATATCGAACTGATTTCGATCTTAAGAGTCACACTGAAGGATCAAAAGTGGACCTTAGTTATTTTGATGAAGAAACAAAAGAAAGAATTACTCCACATTGTATCGAGCCATCTTTTGGAGTTGGACGAACACTTCTTGCTGTTATAAGCGATGCCTATACTGAAGATAGTCTTGGTTCTGCTGACGATGGAGAGGTTCGAACTTTCCTCAAACTTTCTCCTAAGGTTGCACCTGTCCTTGTTGCGGTTTTTCCATTGCTAAAGAATAAGCCAGCGCTCATAGAGAAAGCACGTGAAGTGTTTACAGATCTTAAGAAGAAATTCGGACGCGTTGCTTTTGATGATAATGGAAATATTGGAAAACGATATCGACGACAGGATGAAATAGGAACTCCATACTGTGTCACTGTAGATTTTGACACTATTGAAAAGGATGGAATGGTTACATTGCGAGATCGTGATACTGGAAATCAGGAGAGAGTAGCGATAGCAGACCTTGCTGAGAAGATTGGACAGAATATATAGTCTGTGGCATTATATGCGCAGTTTTCGCACGTCACTTTAAGGTAACTTAGAGTTGCGATTCATCACCAACCAACAACCAATGAGAGCTATTGCCTCTCGACGGGGGTGAATGGTTCTTTGCAGTCAGCAAGATTATGTTTAATGGAAACCTGCCTTCATTCAGGCTTCGCGGAATCTGTTTGGGCGTCAGTAACGCCAAGGATGCCGCAGCCTTTCTCGAAAAGTTTGGCTTCAAGATCCTTGGACGATCGAGGGTGGGGAGTTGCGACGGAAGAGATCTGGTTGGACCAGACGGCTTCTCGCAATTCCGCCTCTTTACGCAAATTCCCTGCGCCAAATCAAGCGGTTCGAAATCCCTCGTAACACTCGAGACGGACGATCTCGATTTTCTGGTCACGAAATATCTCCCAAGCTTTTCCGGCGACGGAGTTGTTGTTGGACCGGTCGTCACCGATGATGCTGGGAATAAGTCAGTGCTCCTGACGACAACTTGCGGGTTGTCCCTCAGTGTCATCCAGCCGGTAAGGCCGCCGTTCTGGCTCCCAAGTTCCGCGTTTACGGGATAGTCCCGCTAGGTCAGTATTTACAACACCCACTCTGCTTCATAGCGGTGGGTGCTTTGTATTTTAAAAGTACCGCTTTCATTTATCCATCCTTTTAGGTACACTCAATGTCTCAAATTACCTATGAAATTCACGAAACATAAATTAAAGAATGGTCTTCGATATATCCTCGCCCCGATGCGAAACACGCAGGCAGTTTCTGTCATGGTTCTTGTTGGTACTGGTCTTATGTATGAAAAGAAGGAAGAGAATGGTCTTGCTCATTTTCTCGAGCATATGTGTTTCAAGGGAACAAAAATGCGACCTACATCGAGTCACATTGCTGAGGAAATAGATACGCTTGGTGCGAGACACAATGCGTTCACCGGTAGCTATTCAACAGGGTACTGGGCAAAGGGACACAAAAAGAATGTAAGTGAACTCATTGATCTCATTTCAGACGTATACCTGAACCCTACATTCCCCGAAGGAGAAATTGAAAAAGAAAAGGGAGTGGTCATACAGGAAATAAATATGTATGAGGATGATCCATCAGCGAAGGTCTCTCAAGTGGCAGGTTACCTTATGTACGGTGATCAAGCAGCAGGAAGAGAGATTGCTGGTACAAAAAAGTCTGTTGCGTCTTTCAAACGAGAAGATCTCATTAGGTATAGGAATACTCACTACACCCCAGAAAACACACTCGTTGTGGTTGCGGGTTCATTTAAAGAGGATGTGGTAGCAGAGCAAATCAAGAGTCTTTTTTCGGTGATGAAGAAAACGAAACCTCCTGTTCTTCAGCCTACGGTAATTAAACAAAAAGATCCTGCAATAAAGGTTCATTATAAAGAAACTGATCAGACACATTTTATACTTTCTTTTCATGCTCCAACAATGTTTACAAAAGGAAATTCAGCCGTCGCAACGCTTTCAACAGTTCTCGGGGAGAGTAGCAGCTCAAGGCTTTTTAAGAAGATGCGAGAGGAGCTTGGCATTTGTTACTATATCGGCAGTTCATTTCAGGCGGGAATGGAAAGTGGAGCTTTTGCAATCTATGCTGGAGTTGCGAATGACAGACTGGAAGAGGCAATTCATGGGATTGTCACTGAATTGCGTTTGGTAAAAGAGGAGTTAGCGAGTAAGAAGGAGTTTCGCCGGTGTAAGAATCTGCGCCTCTCAGGCTTAGTACTCGGTTTAGAAACATCTAACGCTGTTGCGGACAGGTGTGCCTTCCAGGAGCTATATCATAAGCGAATCAGGACAATTGAGGAGTCTACAAGACGAATAGAGCGTGTGACTCCAGAGCAGGTGAGAGAAGCTGCAAGGGACATCTTTCAGTCATCTAAGGCCAATTTGGCAATTGTAGGGCCACATAAGAATACAAAGAAATTGCTCGAACTTTTGACCTTTTAGGTATTAGATATTTCTTAATGAGAATGGTATTGTAGTGTCAATGGATAAGAACACTCTCTCAATAAATATTAACTTCGGTAGCATGCTTAAACTGGCTCTTGCAGTTTTGGCTGCTATTCTCGCATACCGCCTCCGAGGTCTTATTTTGGTATTACTCATTGCTGTTGTTATAGCTTCAGTTATTGAGCCAGGGACGCGATGGTTTATTCAAAGGAAGATTCCTCGTACTGTTTCTGTCATTATTATGTACCTCCTCATCGCCCTTATTATTACGGGGACATTTACATTTGTATTGCCGCCGTTATTTGGGCAGACAATTGAAGCAATGAATGGGTTACCGAAGTATATAAAGACAATCGATGTCTTAGCCCCATTTCATGATCAGTGGTTTACGGGAGTTGAAACTTTGTTCCCAGGTTTACCCTCAACTATTTCTATCGGGGATCTTGCCGCTGAGCTCACTCGTACGATATCTACTTTTTCTGGTGGAATATTTGATACGGTAAGTAATTTCTTTGGTGGTGTTATAAGCTTCGTGCTTGTAATCGTTCTTTCTTTTTATCTTTCTGTACGCGAAGATGGGGTGGGGGAATTTCTTGGTATTATTACCCCGATCGAGTATGAACCATATGTACGTGGTCTTTGGCGACGGTCACAGAACAAGATTGGAAGATGGATGCAAGGACAACTTCTTCTTGGTCTTGGTATTGGTGTACTTACTTACATCGGACTCCTTATCATCGGAGTTCCGCATCCATTTCTACTTGCCTTTGTTGCCGGAATGTTTGAAATCATTCCTGTCGTAGGTCTCGTCATCTCCGTTATCCCTGCATTCTTTCTTGCATTCCTCGATGGGGGACTTGGGCTCGGTATTTTGGTACTAGCAATTTATCTTTTCATTCAGCAAATAGAGGCACATGTCATATATCCTATTGTCGTAAAGAAGATTATCGGAGTTCCGCCTCTTCTTGTGATTGTTGCATTAGTGGCAGGAGCGGAACTAGCAGGGCTTGTGGGGGCCTTGCTTGCTGTCCCAATATCAGTAGCATTAATGGAATACCTTGATGACTTCGAAAAAAGGAAGAGAATAGGGATAGTACAGGCGAAATAGTTTTAATACCATGTCAGAAAAATTCTACATCACTACAACACTTCCGTATGTTAACAGCGACCCGCATGTCGGTTTTGCTATGGAGATCATTCGTGCTGATGCAGTTGCGAGATATCATCGTTTGAAAGGCGACGATGTATTTTTCAATACTGGTACCGACGAGCACGGGCTTAAAATATATCAGAAGGCCTTAGAGAACAATGAAACACCTCAACAGTATGTTGATCGTTATGCTTTGAAATTTAAGGAGCTTAAGGAAAGTTTAAATTTAAGCTACAACAGCTTTACGAGAACAACTGATGCTCACCATATCGCTGCGGCGCAAGAGTTTTGGAAGCGTTGTTTTGATGCAGGGGATATTTACAAGAAGCAGTATAAGACAAAATACTGTGTCGGTTGTGAGCTTGAAAAGACAGATTCTGAACTTGTTAATGGCAGATGTCCATTACACCCAGAAAGGGAGGTGGAGATTATCGAAGAGGAAAACTATTTCTTCAAATGCTCGAAGTACCAGCAGAAACTTTTAGATTTATATAAAAAGGATCCTGAGTTCGTAACTCCAGCATTCCGTTTTAATGAAATAATTAAGTTTGTAGAACGAGGTCTTGAGGACTTCAGTATTTCCCGTCTAAAAGAGAAGATGCCTTGGGGCATTGAAGTTCCCGGAGACTCAAATCAAGTCATGTATGTATGGTTTGATGCCTTGGTGAACTATATTGCAGCCATTGGTTGGCCTAATGATATTTCAACTTTTGAATCTTGGTGGCCTGGAGTTCAGTACGCCGGTAAAGACAATCTTCGACAACAGTCTGCAACATGGCAGGTGATGCTTATGTCCGCAGGACTTCCTACTTCTAAAAAGGTTGTAATTAACGGTTTTATTACAAGCGGAGGACAGAAGATGAGTAAGAGCTTAGGTAATGTTATTAACCCAGCCGATATTGTCAGCGAATATGGAGAAGATCCTCTCCGATATTACTTACTCAGAGAGATTACTTCTTTTGAAGACGGTGACTTTACTCTTGAGAATTTTAAAAAAGCATTTAACGGAAATCTTGCAAATGGTTTGGGGAATCTTGTTTCTCGAGTGATGAAGATGTCGGAGACAAATCTTCCAGGTCCTGTTCTTGATTTGAAAGAAAATATATCTGAAGAATATAAGCAAGCGTTTGATAATTATGATTTGCATAAGGCGATAAATATTGTTTGGCAGTATATAGGGGAGGCTGATAAGTTGATTCAAGATACACAGCCATTTAAAACGGTAAAGACTGACCCAGATACTGGAAAAAAGCAGATTGAAGATTTAGTTCGAAGACTGTACTCAATCACAGCTATGCTTACACCATTTCTTCCGAGAACTGCTGAAAAGATTAATGCATGCATTATGGAGAATAAGTCTCCTGAACAACCCCTATTCCTCCGAAAGGATTAATTAATGACGTTGAGACCTGAATACATTGATATACACGCGCATGTAAACTTTGAAGCTTTTGATATTGATCGAGCTGAAGTCTTGAAACGCGCACGTGAAGCTGGTGTATGGATGATAAATGTGGGAACCCATTATGAAACTTCTAAAGAAGTTGTGAAATTGGCGAATGAGAACGAAGGTATGTATGCGATAGTAGGGCTACATCCAATACACACTTCACCGCTTTCTGTAACTCATGCAGATCCGAAAGAATCTAGTAATCAGCTAAAGGTGTATGAAACAGGTGAGGCATTTGATAAAGAAGCATTTCGGGAACTTTTGAAGAATCCACGTGTCGTAGGTATTGGTGAGTGCGGTCTCGATTTCTTTCGACTACCAGAGCATAAGGATTTGGAAGCTAATGCAATTGAAAGACAAGAAGCTGCTTTTCGAGCCCAGATAGAAATGGCCATTGAGTTCGATAAACCAATTATGATACATGCTCGTGACTCCTACCGAGAAATTTTAAAAATACTTGATGAATATTTGAAGACGAATAAGGGAAAATTAAGGGGGAACGCACACTTCTTTGCAGGCACCGTCGAAGAAGCAAAGGCGTTTCTAGATAGGGGGTTTACTCTTTCATTCACTGGAGTTATCACTTTCGGTAAAGGAGGAGAGAACCCATATCGTAAGCTCATCGAAATGACACCTCTTGATAAGATCATGGCTGAGACAGACTGCCCGTATGTGGCGCCTGTGCCATACAGAGGCCGGAGAAATGAACCTATCTACGTCAGGGAGGTAGCTGCGAAGATAGCTGAAATCAAGGGTTTAGATATCGAGGTTGTCAAAAAAGCCTTGGTAGACAACGCTTTTGCGATGTTTCGACTAGGATAACAAAGTCGCACCAAGAACCCCTAGTTTGCCCATATATGGCCAAATTCAGGCCTTTTACAGCTTGCTTTCTGCTCTTTGGCGTGTTAACCTTTGCCCATGTCAAAAGAACAGCAAATCGACCACACAGAACAGGATACAGCGTCAAAGGTATATGAAATCGGCTTTCATTTCGTGCCGACAATTGCCGAAGACGATGTGCCTGTACAGTTTTCTCATCTTAAATCGATGATTGAGAAACGAGGAGGCGAGTTCATTTCCGAAGATTTCCCAAAAATGATTCCGTTGGCATACGAGATTTCGAAAACAGTAAAGGCTCAGAAGAAGCGCTATACAGATGCGTACTTCGGATGGGTCAAGTTCACTCTCGCAGCGGATCAGATCGTGGATTTGGAAAAAGAGGTGAAAGCCTTTGAACCAGTACTTCGATACCTCGTAATCAGCACCGTAAAAGAGAGCACACTAGTGGGTCCAAAAGAAAGGGATGAAAGAAAGGAGAAAGTAGAAGGTGAAGTCAGTGAAGCGCAACTTGATAAGAAGATAGAGGAGTTGGCAGCGTAACAAAGTAAATCAAAATATGTACCTAAACAAAGCAATCATCATCGGCAACCTCACTCGGGATCCCGAGTTGAAGGCTCTACCGTCAGGCATCCAAGTAGCAAGCCTTTCTGTCGCAACGAATCGAGTCTGGAAAGATCAGAACGGTGCGAAGCAGGAAGCTACTGATTACCACAACGTAGTTGTTTTCGGCCGACAAGCAGAAACAGCCGCACAGTACCTTAAGAAGGGAAGTTCGGTTTTGGTTGAAGGAAGAATGCAGACACGAAGCTGGGACGGTCAGGATGGTAAGAAACAATATCGAACAGAAGTTGTTGCTGACCGTGTACAGTTCGGCAGCCGTCCTGGTACGGCTCCGGCTTCCGGTGGTTCATTTAGTCCTTCTTCAGTAAAGAAAGCGGGAGATGAAGAAGGTGCTGAAAAAAAGAGCGGCAAGAACGCTCTTGAACAGCTCGATTCCATCTCATACCCAGAAGAAGAGATCAACCCTGAAGATATTCCTTTCTAGTCGGTCATATTACATTCCAATTAATAACAAATAGTAAATTTACTAACATGCAGAATAGTTTAAAACAGTGCTACTTCTCTCAGAACAACATCCAACATGTTGATTACAAGGATGTTGAAGTCTTGAAGAAGTTCCTCAATCCACACGCACGATTGATGGCTCGAAAGCGAACAGGCGTTACTGCTAAGAACCAGCGAAAGCTTGCAACAGCAGTGAAGCGGGCTCGTTTCATGGCTCTCCTCCCTTACGTAGCGGAGTAGAGACACAAAAGAAAAGACCCACCACTTGGTGGGTCTTTTCTTTTGTATTTGGTATTTATATAAAAACTAGTATACTTCGGGTCGAACAATCAAACAGAAAGGAAACATTTTGAAATTTAGAACACTAGACAGTAAGTTGGAGATCAATATTAATCTTAGTGAGTGGGAACTGCTGGGATTTTTAAAGACTAAGGCGCTCTTTGTGTGGGATGTAGGTGAGAAGTACATTGTTGGTAAAATAACATCAGTGCAAATGACTGATGAAAGCGTTACAACTTTGATAATTCTGCTTACTCCAGAAAATCGTGGAGATCTCGAGTTGCTTTTCCCACACAGTGGTCAGCTATATTTGGTGTCAGTTTAAGTCCGATGTTCAACCCATCGGGCTTTTCCTTTATTTCCCAACTCGTTCTACATACTGACCTGTTTCTGTATTGATTCGAACCACATCGCCCGGTTCGACGAATAGGGGGGAGTTAATAGTTGCTCCTGTCTCGAGTGTGATAATTTTGTTTCCTCCTTTGGCAGTGTCTCCTCTAACAGCAGGAGGGGCTTCGGTAACCAATAGATCCACCTTTACTGGCATGTTGATGCCAAAGATTTTCTCATCATACAACTTTGCTTCAACAATGGAATTCGTTTTGATGAACTTCGCACTAGATCCAAGCATGGATTCTGCAATGGTGAATCGATTTGATGGGTCGCTTTCTTCACAAAACCACCACTCACCTTTGTTGTTGTAGAGATACTTAACATCCTTGTTCTCAATCTCAGCCTCGTCTACTTTGTCGGAAACGTGGAAGGAATGCTCAACAATTCGTCCATTGAGAAGATTGCGAAGCTTTGTGGCGTTTACTGGCTTTCGCTGCTGTTTTCGGAACACATGAGAGTCTAGGACTTCATAGGGTTCTTTTTCAAAAATGATGTATTTTCGTAATGTGATTTCGTTGTATTCAAGCACGGTAGGGCCATTCTAGACCAGAAACAGCCGCGTGTCCATATATACGCGGCTGTTGCCTTCCTTAACTTAAAAGGTCTATTAATCTTGCGCCTTTAGCTTTGCTCGAATGTCTTTCAAGACGTCATTTCCTATCTTAGTATTCTCTTTTAGGAATTGTCTTGTGGCATCATATCCTCGGCCAAGTTTAGTGTCTCCGTAGCTGTATGAGACGCCTGATTTTGTGATGATTCCCATCTTTTCACCAAGTGCGATGAGTTCTCCCTCACGAGAAATACCCTCGTTGTACATGAGATCGAATTCGGTCTGTTTAAATGGGGCTGCTACCTTGTTCTTGACGACTTTGACACGGCATCTTCCTCCCATGATCTCTTCACCTTTTTTAATTTGTGCTATTCGTCGAATGTCGAGTCGTACAGAGGTGTAGAACTTAAGTGCCTTTCCACCCGGAGTAGTTTCCGGATTACCGAACATCACACCAATCTGCATACGGATTTGGTTGATGAAGATAACAATTGTCTTTGATTTTGCAACGATACTTGTAAGCTTTCGAAGAGCTTGAGACATGAGGCGAGCCTGCTTACCCATATGAGAGGCTCCCATATCTCCTTCGATTTCATCTTTTGGTGTTAAGGCGGCAACTGAGTCGATGACAATTACATCAATCTTTCCTGATCGAACAAGACTTTCTACTATTTCAAGTGCTTGTTCTCCTGTATCAGGCTGTGATATGAGGAGCTGATCTATTTTTACACCGAGTTTTTTTGCATAGTCAGGATCCATTGCATGTTCTGCGTCGATATATGCGCAGACCCCACCTTTCTTTTGTGCCTCAGCTGTTACGTGGAGTGCGAGAGTCGTCTTACCTGAGGATTCAGGTCCAAAGATTTCGATTATTCTTCCACGGGGAAGACCACCAACTCCAAGCGCTGCATCAAGTCCTATTGAGCCCGTTGAGATGGCATCAATGTTAACCTTTGGCTTGTCGCCGAGTTTCATTATTGAATCATCGCCGAATTTTGTTTTGATCTGTGCAATTGTATCTTCGATTGCTCGACCATCTTGCTTGGCGTTGCCTTTAGGGGAGTCATCGGTCTGGATCTCTTCAAGATTATTTTCTAACGCTGCGTCTGTGGCTGCACTACTTACCCCTGTCTTTGTCTGTTTCTGCGGTTTTGCTTTCTTTGCCATATGTATTAGTTAGTATCCCTGTTATCTAAAGACTAGTTTAGTTGGGGTTGATAAACGAGTTCTATTTTTTTCTCGGTCTCGGTGCCGAACTTATCCCGTGCGTATATTCGAATTATATTATAGCCCGGATACAGGAGCAATTTTTCATTAAATTGACCGCTTTCGTCGATGTAGATAGGGCGGTCATCGACGCTTATGAAGGATATGTTTTTAGCTTTGCCATTAATATTGAAGGTAGGGTCTGTTACGACTTCTCCTGTTTGAGAAGAAGCCAGTGCGATTTCTGGCCCTGTCATAATATTATGAGCTTGAAAGACGCTATAACCCACGATAACAAATACAAAGAGGATAGTGATGAGAACTCTTACCATCAATTTTCCATCTTCGTATACTCGTATCATAGATGTTTGAGATTAAATTTCGATAAATAATTGCTAAAACTTTTCCTCCTCTTCGGTATGCAGACTTTCCATTACCTCGCCGACACTTACAGGTGTCCCTGCGCTGTTTATAACTTCGCGAGGTTTTGATCCGTCTGCAGGCCCTATGACTCCACGCTCCTCCAATATATCCATGAGTCGAGCTGCTCGTGCATAGCCAACTCGTAGCTTTCTTTGTATGTAGGAAGTGGAAGCTTTACCAGCTTTTATAACAGTATCTTTTGCTTCTTCATACAAATCATCGTCGTCAGCTGGATCGCCCATGTCATCGAATGAAGAATTGAAAACTGGATCATTGACCCCGCTTGTATTTGTCACTGAATCGCCTGTAATGGTAATTTCCGAAGGAAGTTCATCCGCGTTATCAATGAGGTGTTTAACAACTTTCTTTATCTCGTTCTCAGTAATATATGCAGACTGGATTCGAACAGGGGCTGACATCTGACCTGAGAAGTAGAGCATGTCACCGGCACCAAGCAACTCTTCGGCGCCACGTGTGTCGAGGATGGTTCGAGAGTCAATTTGTGAAGCTACTTGGAGTGCGACTCGAGCAGGAACGTTCGCTTTGATGAGACCGGTGATGACGTTTACGGAAGGTCGTTGAGTTGAAAGAATGAGGTGGATACCGACAGCTCGACTCATCTGTGCTAAACGAACAATTGCTGATTCGAGTTCTCGAGGGAAGGTCTGCATAATGTCCGCTAATTCATCGATGATGATAACGATATACGGCATGGTGTCAGGGAGTTCTGTATCCTCTGGATTGTCCTTTTGTCCTTTTGCCTTTTCTAGTGCTGGCATAAGGACATTCTTGTGGTAAGAATCGATGTCTCTTACAGAGTTCTTCTCGAGAATATCGTATCTCCGATCCATTTCTTTAGCTGCCCACTTGAGGGATAGGATGGCCTTTTTTGCATCTTTAATAACCGGTGTTAAAAGATGAGGAATCTTGTCATACAGTGTAAGTTCAACTCTCTTTGGATCGACCATGATGAACCGAAGATTGTCTGGGGAATTACGATAGAGGAGAGATGTGATTATTGCATGGATGGTAACAGACTTACCGGAACCTGTGGCACCAGCAACGAGCATGTGCGGCATCTTAGCAAGGTTTTCAAAGTAGGACTTACCAGAGATGCCTTTACCAAGTGCAACCATGAGAGGTTTCTCAGATTTCTGATATTCATCGTGAGCTAGAAGTGTACCCAATCCAACAGTGGTTTTGACACTGTTTGGAATCTCGATTCCAACAAGAGATTTACCCGGGATTGGAGCTTCTATACGAATAGGGTGGGCAGCGAGGGCGAGGGCAAGATTGTTCTGTAGTCCCAAGATACGAGACAACTTAACACCTTCCGCAGGCTTGAGTGCGTATCTTGTAACAGAAGGTCCAATTGAGATTTCATCCATCTCGACATCAATTCCGAAATTTTGAAGTGTTCGCTTGATGATGTTCGCATTTGCTTTGATATCTCCCACACCAGGCTTACCCTTATCATTTTCAAGAAGTGAAAGAGGTGGAGCAACGAAACTCTTTCCTAGAAGGAGGCTTTTCTTTGAGACCTTTATCATATCGTCTGGGGGTACAGGGACAGGTTCTTCCTCATTGTCCTTTTGTCCTTTATCGATACTTGCAATCTTTCCTCGAATCGCAGCTAGCATTCCTTGTGGTTCTGCTTCGGTTTCTAATTCAGGTTTCTTTAGCTTCGAATTTTCAATTACAGTGGCTTCTTCGTATTCGTCATCTTCTTCAGTTTCTTTCTTAAACATCCTCCAGAAAAGAACATGGTTTAGACGGAGGGCTGAATCAAAGATGATTAATATTGAAATGATGAGCAAAGCAAAGAGGATGATATAGCTGTTTGTGAGTTCAAAAAGCTTCACCAAGGGATTAGAGATAAGGTTGCCGATGATTCCACCACTACCAGCTTTTATGAGGCTGAATATTCCTAAGCCGGAGAGAAAGAACATTAGAGACCCAATTGTCTTTGATAAAGGGAAACGTCGTTCCTTTGCGCTGAAGAACGAGATTGAAAGCATCAGTAGAAGAAGAGGAAGTAGATAGTATCCGAGCCCTAGAAGGGTGTTAAGCCAGCCATATACTGTATTACCCACCAGTCCACCCTTGTTAAAAGCGGCTAGCAAGAAGAAGACTGCAGCAACCATGAAAAGGATGCCGAAAACGCTTTGCATTGTACTGTCCTGTAGGTCTTTGAAAACAACACGATTACCAGAGGATGTCTCTAAGGATTTCTTTCGATCTTTCTTTGCCATAATGGAAACATTTTATCATGCACTTTGAGTTGAAAAGAAGTTGCTTTTAATATTGTCTTATATATAATTGATTCGAAATCATCTCTGACCTTTTTGAAGTCTGAAGGACATCTCTTTCGGACAAGAACGAATCAATATTTTATAGGTCACTTTACTAGGTTTTATTTAAAGACAATTTATATGGAAAAAGACAAGATCTCTCAATCGAACGTGGAAGCGTTCGATAATCAGCAGAAAAGCCTCAGCATCTTTGAAGGAGATGATTATTTTGTTTATGTTTATAAAAAGGCAGAGAAGATAACTGCTGCAGTGTACATGATTAGCGACTTTTTCTCGGACAGAGAGCCTTTAAAGACAAATATTAGATCCGCTTCTTTGTGTCTTATAGACATGAGCCTTTCTTTAAACACAACAGCATCTCCTGACCGAAAGGATCTTTTGAATAATATTGTGAAGCAGGCTTTATCGGTCATCTCATATTCTGAGATTGCGACAAGGGCTGGCATTGAGTCTGTTATGAATCACCAGATATTAAAGTCAGAACTGGAACAGTTTATAAGGACAATTGAAAATAGAGAGTTGCCACAAAAGCTGGGTAGACACTTTGTTCTCAATGACGATTTCGTTAAAAATGAGCTATCGAATCGTGTGTCTGCAGGGTTTCGGCCAGAAACAGCTCGAACACAGACATCAACCCAAAGTATTGCTGTGCCTAAAGAAAGAAAGCAAATTCCTGCTATAGATAGAATAGAGAAAAGTAATAGAAAATCGGAACGACAGGAGGCTATATTGGCTGTAATTAAGGCTAAGGGTGAGCTATCCATTAAAGACCTTACCGGGGTCATAAAAGGTTGCAGTGAGAAGACAATTCAACGCGAATTGTTGGTCTTGGTTGATCAGGGGGTGCTAAATAAGGTTGGTGAGAGGCGGTGGAGTCGATATTCTTTCGCCTCTTAGGTCTGAGGGGTAAAAATTACACAACAGTATGGTTTTATTGACTATAGGGCCTATTTTCTGTAATATATCCGATTGTACGCCGTCATCAGGTGTATCACCAGAAAGACCGGGGCAGGGCTTTTGATAGCCCTACTTATCCACAAGAAAATTAGGCTTAGGATAAGGCCCATACTATAATTTCTGAATAGATCGGACTTTGACAACCACATAGCAATTTTGGTTCCGCAGAAATTCTGTATTTTTCCTTATTATCCGACTATCTGAATGTCCTCTTAAACTCAACAACTTTTCCTTGCCTCGTGTCGATAACATATGAGGCGGGGGAGTGGTATGTATCTGCCCGTAAGGATGGATACATAGTTAGAAAATTGCGAACCCGTAATGGTACTGGAAGAAAAGAAAATTTCCTTTCTCACCAGAATCATTACGGGTTCGCAAAGTAAGTATTAACCCGAAAAATAGTGGACCCCACACATTACTAAATGATTATTAATTAAGTGGGTAGATTATTTTTTAAATTATTCAAACAACATATATATGACAAAGAAAATTGTTTCTGCTGTTGTTGCTCTTGCTCTCGCGTTGACTATCGTTGCTCCAGTAGCAACATCAGCGCAGACTTCAACTTCAGCCTACACCTTCTCTTCTAATCTTACGATTGGAAGCCGAGGTGCAGACGTGGTTGCTCTCCAGACTTTCCTTGAGTCTAAGGGCCTCCTCACCATGCCAGCTGGCGTAGCTAAGGGATACTTCGGTGCTCTTACACGAACAGCTGTTAAGGCTTACCAGTCAATGAAGGGAATCACTCCAGTCGCTGGATACTTCGGTGCGATCACTCGTGCTGCAGTTCAGGCTGACATGATGGGTTCAACACCTTCAGTTCCTGGATGCTCAGCAGGTGCAGCTTACAACTCAATGACAGGTCAGCCTTGCGCTACACCTTCAAACCCATCAACACCTAATACAACATCAGGCGTTGAAGGATCATTGACTGTGAACCTCGGTTCTTCTCCTGTAAACAACTCTAATGTACAGACATCTTCAGATGTTCCTGTATACGGAATTGAATTCAAGGGTAAGATTGCAGACTCTGTAGTTCAGACTGTTGACCTTCAGGTTTCAGTTGTACTCAGCGGTTCAGCTGAAAACCCATCAACTTTGATTAACACAATCAAGGTTTGGGACGGCTCAAACGTTGTGGCTACATTCCCTGTAAACTCATCAACATTCGTAAAGGATTCAAACTCAGTGTACTACGTACGACTTTCAGGTTTGAACTTCCTTGTTCCTAAGGATGCAACTAAGAATCTTACTGTTTCATTCAGTACAAATTCTATTGACTCTGACCGAACTGTTACTATCGATGGTTACGGCTCATCATCTGTTCGAGCGGTTTCAGGTAATAACATCAGCAGCTTCTACTCAATCGACGGTACTTCTTACACAAGAACTCACGTCTTCAAGAAGCCTGGTACATCTACTTTGACTGTTTCAGCAGCTTCAAGCCCACTTCGATCACAGAACTACCGAGTTAACACAACTGACGCTGTAGTTGTTCCTGTTCTTAACTTCAACGTTAAGTCAGAAACTGGTGCTTCAAAGATTACTGACATCACAGCTACAACATCAGTTAGCAATCTTACAGTTACAAATGCAGTAGTTTATCTTTACGATGGATCTACTCTTTTGGACTCAAAGACTGGTAGCTCTTCTGTAACATTCAGCAACTTGTCAATCAACGTAGGACAGGATGTAACTAAGACTCTTACTGTAAAGATAGGATTCCCTGCTACAACTTCTTCTGCTACATTGGCTCAGATTGCAACAACATCTGTAACATCTGTAACATATGACAAGCCAAACGGCTCTTCAGCTACAAATTCTACAGCTGTTAACGGCGTAGCACAGTATGTTTACTCTGCTGCTCCTCAGTTTGTACTTGCTTCTACACCTACAGTGGTTATCTCAGGTACAAGCCAGACTGGTACATCAACAGCTATGATCGCAGAATTCAAGTTCAAGGTAACTGCCTTGGGTGGTTCTATGACAAAGCCTGTTGCTTCAGACTTCGCTGTCCGATTTGCTTCAACAACTTCTGCTTCAACAACAGCTTCTAGCGTTAACGTTACTGTAAACCCAGATAACAATGTCGCTGAAGGCTCAACTGCTGACGTAACAGTTACAGCAACAAAGACAAACGACGGTACTGTTGGTTCTGGTCTTTACAACGCTTACATCGCTCAGATTAACTGGGCTGTAGGAAACGTAACAGGTCAGACACAGACATGGGGTCTTGATGATTTCAAGACACCTGGTGCTGCTAACTTCCTCCGATAATATCGGTCTTAGTTAGAACCTAATATCAAAATTAATCGAAAGATTAATGAGATAGTAAAAAACCACTCCGCAAGGAGTGGTTTTTTATTTTGGAAGAATGATATAGAATTAGCCTATCAATATGTTCGACACAACAGCCTTCAAACTAATATGTGGATTTCTGGGCATTCTTATTTTTGCCTTTGTTGTGCTTTTTGTTTCTAGTTATTTTCAGGTTCCAGTTGAAGCGGGTAATGCGATTGGAGGCGAGATAATCAAGGGGAAATAAAGAACTTTTTCTTTATAGATCATTGATCTTCACTTAAGAAGTGTTTTGGATAATGGTGGTATGAAATTAAACACCATCATCTTTGTAGTTATTGCATTCATTTTGTTTGGATCGGTACAGCGTGCTCTTGCTTCGACAGAAATAACCCAATCTTTTATAGATGAACATTCATTAGTTCCCGCTTCTCTTGGTCCGTACCTGTTATCAGATGAAATTATTATTCCTCCCGGGAAGGAACTGTCTATTGAAGCTGGGACGACATTACAGTTTACTGGAGGGCAGATGAGGGTACATGGAAATTTGAAGATAAATGGTAGCGCTTCAAAACCCGTTCGGCTTGAGTTAGTGGGTTCGAGTAATTTAGGCGCCGCGATAAATGTTCTTGGGGGAGGGATTCATATGAATTTTGCTAATGTATCTGGAACAGATTCTGTAATTGAGTCTGTCGGCGGAATCGTCGAAGTTCTCCATTCACATTTTGAAGACGTAGAGTCAGGGAAGACCCTCATCGCATCATATGCTAGCAGTACACTATCTCTAGTGGATAATTCTTTTTCAAGAATTAGAACCCCTCACGTTCTGGAGGTTTACAACAATTCTCAGGGGATGATAACTCAAAACATATTTACCAATTCTGGGAATCAAAGCGTAATCAGTATTTTTGATAGTTCGGGGGTAAATGAGAACAGCAGTGTCTCTATCTCTGACACTGTGTTTAAACATTCTTCAGCTACAGGGGTAGAAGTGTTTAGTGGTGCATCAGTAATGCTTGATGATGTTTTAATCTCTGAAGGCGGAGCTGGTGCCATTTTGTCGTACGACAACGGGAATGTGACGGTGAAGAACAGTTCTCTTGAGGGAAATGATATTGGTATTGAGGCTTACAGGTCTTCCGTCTTTTTAGCTAGTAGCAGTGTGGAGAAGAATATTTCTGCAGGAATTATCGCACATGGTAGTTCTGTGAATGCTTTTACGAATTGGTGGGGGAGTGAAACGGGCCCGTATAACGAGAGGGCAAATGCTACCGGAAAGGGGCAATCAGTTACAGACGATGTTGTCTTTTCGCCATGGTTGAAGCAAAAGCCTAGTAAGAAAAAATGTTGTTCCAGTATCTTATTCCTCCCAGGTTTAGAGGGTAGCCGGTTATATGTAAAAAGTAGATCAGAAAATCAGCTATGGGAGCCAAACACGAACGCCGATGTTAAAAAGCTTTTTCTCGATAGTAGTGGTATTAGTTTAGAAAAAAACATATATACACGTGATGTGGTCGGGAAGACAAATATCGTAGGTCCACTGTTCCAGTTTGATGTGTATGGAGGCTTTACTGATTTTCTAAAGAATCTAGTTTCTAGCGGCGTAATTACTGCGTGGAAACCGTTTCCATATGACTGGCGTCGTTCCTCTCTAAACATTGCAAATGAGACAATATATTTAGACAAAGGGGCGACAACGTCTCTAGGGTCGATGTTTGATGGTTTAGTTAAAGAATCAAAGACGGGGAAAGTTTCTATTGTGGCGCATAGCAATGGCGGACTTGTTGCAAAAAACTTTGTAAATAGTTTGATAGCCGCTGGAAAGGTGGACAAAGTTGACCAGCTGATTATGGTGGCGGTTCCAGAGTTTGGAACTCCGCAGGCCGTCGCAGATCTTCTCCATGGAGATAGTCAAAGTATTTTAGGAGGCATAATTCTTAGTAAATCTACAGCTCGAAATTTAGGAATGAATATGCCGTCAGCGTATGAATTGCTTCCGGCTCAAAAGTTTTTCGGTTCATTATCTTCCCCTGTGGTTACTTTTCCTACAGATTCTGACTTGGCAATAAAATATGGTAATGCACTAAAGACTAGGCAAGGATTGGCAAGTTTCTTGATGGCTTCTGGTGGAGACAGAAAATCATCCACAAAAGTTGATGAGCCCGCGGTTTTAAATACCGGACTATTAAAGAAGTCAGAAGAAATACATGGGCGTATCGATGATCTTTTCAATACACCACTCAGTGGACTACTCGAAGTGACAAGTCTGGTGGGAGTAGGTAATGAAACTTTAAAGGGGATTACCTACGAGTATGGAAAGAAAGGAAAAAAGACGGAGCTTGAGAGAAGTAGGATAACCTCTCGAGACGGAGACGGTGTTGTCCTAGCAGGAGACCCGGTTGTTAGAAGTGGAAATGTTTACTCAGTGGATCTCCGATCGCTAAGTTTGTGGGATAAGAAAAACTATCGACATGCAAACATCTTGAATGCATCATCAATTCAGCAGATGATATCCTTGCTTGTGAAAAAAGATCTTACAGTCTTGCCACCTTTTGTAAGTAAACGAGCGACGTCAACAAACTCTTGGAAGCGATATGAGTTCATTGTACATTCACCCGTTTCCATATTGGTATATGATTCTGATGGAAACAGAACAGGATTGTTAAAAGAAGCGACTGAGGATGAGGTGGGTGTAAGCGTTGAAGAAATACCTGGCAGTCAGTATGTGAACTTTGGTGAAGCGAAGACTGTAATAACCTCTGAACTTCCAAGTAAAATTGTCCTTCAAGGGTTAGATACAGGAACATTCAGGTTTAACGCAACAGAGTTTCAAGGAGACACTGAGTTGAAGGATGTTGAATATTCGAATGTTCCAACCATTGAAGGTATGACCGCTGAATTCATTCCAGCCTCGTCGAGCGTTATGACGATTGATTACAATGCCGACGGCAAGATCGATGAACAGATTTCTCCAGATACACAATCCAGAGAATCTAATATTAATGAATCCATTGCTTCCGCACGACGTGTAATCTCTAGTAAGATACAAAGTCGAATTATTCGCGAAATATATCTTAAGAAACTGGATGATGCGACGCTTCTTTTGAAGAAGGGAAATATTCAAAGGGTTGCAAAGCAGCTCGCCTCTGAGGTGGAGCGACTATCAAAGGCTTTAAAGGTATATAATCATTTACAAAGGAATCTAAGGGTGGGGAAATTGGTGGAGCCCGTCGTGCGTGATACCACCATTCTTTTCTATCAATTCCAGAGGCTTAGTTCAGAAGTTGGTATTCTAGCTGAGTCTCAATAGGCTTGGCAGAACCTATTGTCTGTGTTAATCTCTCGGTAAGGCTTCAAAGACCGCAGGCACCCATTAAGCCCTGCGCAGAGGTCGGAATATGGACTGGCAGTAATGCCTGCTGTATTTCAACCCTCCTTTGAAGTCCGCACTATATAGTGCGGACTTCGTCATTCAGGCCCCGGTCGAAACTAAAAAATAACAGAACTTATACAAATTGCTATGGCTATTAACAAAGCAAAAAAGAATGAGATTGTATCTGCGGTAAAGGATGTTCTTTCAAAGGCAAAGACAGTAGTGTTTGTGAAATTTCACAAACTTCCTGTTTCTGAGACTACTAGCATTCGAAAGGAACTTCGATCAAAAGATCTAGGTTACTTAGTTGCAAAGAAGACACTCGCTAAGCGAGCTTTGAACGAAGGAGCATACAAAGGCGACATGCCTGTACTTGAAGGCGAGCTAGCGCTTGTCTACGGAACAGACATCATCGCTCCTGCTCGTGAGATCTATGAGTTCCAGAAGAAGCTTGATGGACGTGTTTCTGTCCTCGGTGGAATCTTCGACGGAACATACAAGACAATGGAAGAGATGATTTCAATCGCTTCTATTCCTTCACAAAAGACTCTCCACGCTCAGTTCGTCAATCTCATCAATTCACCTATTCAGGGATTGGTATTGGCGCTCAATGCTATCGCAGAGAAGAAAGGCTAGTTACACATTAATCGGTTTAAAATAATTAATTAAATTTATGACAGACGAAACACAGACAACAGAAGTTGTCGAAACACCTTCACATTTCAAGGCTCTCGTAGAGTCTATTGAGAAGATGACAGTTATTGAACTCCACGAGCTCGTGAAGTTTCTTGAAAAGAAATTCGGAGTATCAGCTGCTGCTGTTGCAGTAGCTGGTCCTGCCGCTGGTCCTGCCGCTGAAGAAAAGACAAGCTTTAACGTCCACCTTACAGATGCTGGAGCGAACAAGATCGCTATCATCAAGGTTGTAAAAGAAGTCCTCGGCCTCGGTCTTAAGGAAGCTAAGGATCTCGTTGATGCAGCCCCTTCAGTTATCAAGGAAGGAATGAAGAAGGAAGACGCTGACGCTTTGAAGGCAGCAGTTGAAACTGCTGGTGGAAAGGTAGAGCTTAAGTAAGCTTATAAAAAAACACCAATTGCGGTCTTTCGAGACCAAGAGGTTGGTGTTTTTTTATTGGGGATATTTAGGACTTTTTCCCCGCAATCTCACTTTGTGAGGAGAGCTTAAAAATGGTACATTAAATGTATGGATACACTCGAAAAGATATTTGGAGGAGCTGCGCGCGTAAAGCTGATGCGTCTTTTTTTATTTAACCCAAAGTCAGCTTTTAATTCTGAAGAAATATCAACAAGAGCAAAAGTAGATGTGGCACGGATGAGACGTGAGTTGAACTTCCTTGTGAAGGTGGGACTTGCTAAGAAGCGCGCTGGTCCGAGAGGGCGTAGTGTTTGGCACCTTAATGACAATTTTCCTTATTTGGGAGAGTTCCAACGTCTTCTTTTGCAGACTAGTTTAATTACTCCGCATACTATTATAAAGAGGCTTTCAAAGTTTGGACGCCCTAAGCTTCTTATTCTCTCTGGTCTTTTTAAGGAACAATGGGATGAGGAAAGACTTGATATGCTTGTGGTTACAGATAAGGCAAAGAAGGGAACAGTTGAATCTGTCATGTCGACAATTGAAGCTGAGATAGGTAAGGAGATTCGTTATGCAGTATTAGAGTCAGAGGATTTTAAGTATCGTTTGAGCGTTGGAGATAGACTTGTGCGGGATGTTTTGGACTATCCACATGAGGTCGCTTTGGACCGCCTTAACTTATTCTAAGTGATATAATTAAGGGGAGGTGAGGGATGTCGCCCTTGCCAGTTATAACCTTAATATTCGATATGATTTTTAACACTTGGGGTCAGGCAATCGGTGATTCATTCCTTACGCTTTGGCCAGGAGTTATTCAGTTAGGCGTTGCGCTTCTCGTTGCGCTTGTTATCTTCGCAATTGGTTGGGTTGTTGGATCGTTGGCAGATTCACTTGTAGAAAAGCTTTTCAAGACAGCTAAGATCGATGCAGCACTTCGACAGGCTGGCGTCGAAAATGCACTACAAAGAGGTGGAGTTAAATTGAACTCAGGTGCCTTTATTGGCGGCTTGGTAAAATGGTTTATCATCGCTGTGTTCTTCCTTGCTGCACTTCAAGTTCTAGGACTTGAACCTGTTACATTGTTCCTTCAGGCTGTTATCGTTAATTACTTGCCGCGTGTCATTGTAGCTATCCTCATCCTCGTGGTGTCGATTGTTATTGCTGATGCGGTAAAGCATGTAGTTACAGCAAGCGCTGGAGCTGCAAACATTCGTTCAGCTAAAGCTCTTGGAACAATCTCAAAAGCTGCGATTATTGTATTCGCAGTATTCGCTGCGTTCCTTCAGCTCGACATTGCTCCTGCATTCTTCCAGACAGTTCTCATGGGAATTGTAGTGGCTTTTGCCCTCGCTTTCGGTCTTGCATTCGGACTCGGTGGACGTGACGCTGCAGCCCGCCTTATTCAGAAGGCTGAAGAGGAGGTCTACACTCGTCGATAGTCTTTATTTATAGCCTTAAATAGGTAAACAGGGGGCGGTCTCGATAGCGATATCTGAGGCCGCCTTTTGTTGTTGACAACCCTCTCGCTGTCTGTATAATGACCACTACGACAAATATGTTGACTCGTCTTAAAGCGGAACTCTAATAGCCCTGACAAAGGGGTATTTGAGAAGACCGCTCGAAAGAGCGGTCTTCTCGTTAGAGAAAGCCACTTTCATAAGACGAATACCGAACGACTGCAATTTGATAATTTAATTCTGCCCCGGTATGAACGATCTAGAATGATTGCGCAAGCAGTTACCTAGATTGCTCATTTGGTCTTTTCAACACCGAGGGCAGATGTCATGTGGTGATGGTCGGTAGGTAAGAAGAGCAATCTTCAAGCTGGCCGATTGTCTGCATGACAACCACCGCAATGTCATTTCTCAAGATGACGCGGTGGGCAGGTAGGAAAGCAATAGAAAAATGATTGTGGTCTTTATATTTCCTAATAGGAAATATAAGGGCGTATGGTGGATGCCTAGACATAAAATGGCGATGAAGGACGCGACATGGCGGCGATATGCTTCGGGGAGGTGCCTAGTAACCTTTGATCCGAAGATTTCCGAATGGGGAAACCCTACAGACTTGATCTGTAATCTTAGTCTTAACTAAGATGCGCACCCAGGGAAGTAAAACATTTCAGTACCTGGTGGAAAAGAAAACAATCTCGCAAGAGAAACATTTCGTAAGTAGCGGCGAGCGAAAACGAATGAGCCCAAACCGAGCTTTCCAATGGAAGGTAGCAGCAATGCTGCACTCCATTGGGTAGCTCGGGGTTGTAAGGTGACAGTAGAATAATTTATTATTCAAAGAGTTACAAAATGTTTCGTTAACAGAACGTGCTGGGAAGCACGGCCCAAGAAGGTAATAGCCCTGTATGTGAAAACGAAATATCTCTTACTGTCATTCTTGAGTACTTCGAGACACGAATGGCTCGGAGGAATCCGCCGGAACTAACCGGCAAGGCTAAATACATTTTATGATCGATAGTGAACAAGTACCGTGAGGGAAAGGTGAAAAGAACCCCGAGAGGGGAGTGAAATAGATCTGAAACCATACGCCTACAAGGAGTCGGCGCGGACGCATTTATGCGATCCGTCACGGCGTGCCTATTGAAGAATGAGCCAACGAGTTAATGAATACTGCTCGGCTAAGTCCGCGAGGATGGAGCCATAGGGAAACCGAGTATTAATAGTGCGTACGTAGTATTCATTAGACCCGAAGCCAGAGCGAGCTACCCATGTGCAGGTTGAAGTTTGTCGAAAGACAGATGGAGGACCGAACCGGTTTGTCGTACAACGCATTCGGATGACATGTGGGTCGAAGTGAAAAGCTAATCGAGCCTGGTAATAGCTGGTTCTCTCCGAAATAGCTTTTGGGTTAGCGTCATGTGTTCCCTCCAGGGGTAGAGCACTGGAAGGACTCGACAGGGAGAAATCTCGCGAGTCCTATCAAACTCCGAATACTGGAGGTCAAGAACATGGCAGTTAGTCTGTGGGGGCTAAGCTCCACTAGACAAAAGGGAAACAGCCCTGATCTCAATTTAAGGTCCCTAAATCTATGTTAAGTACACTTAAGGTGGTGAAGTTTCTGAGACAATGAGGAGGTTTGCTTAGAAGCAGCAATCCTTGAAAGATAGCGTAACAGCTCACTCATCGAGAGATTTCGCGCCGCAAATAAACGGGGTTAAAACATAGTACCGAAACTGAGGGTGTGATTTGTCTTCGGACATTTCACGCGGTAGGAGAGTGTTCTTGTCCGCGATGAAGGCAAAGGGGTGACCCATGCTGGAGCGTCAAGAAGTAAGAATGTTGGCACAAGTAACCACAATCGAAGTGAAAAACTTCGACGTCGAAAGATCAAGGTTTCCTTGGCAATGATTGTCATCCAAGGGTTAGTCGGGCCTAAGGGGATGGTGAGAACCGTACCTGATGGACACATGGTTAATATTCCATGACTTTTGCGTATAGTGATGAAGGGACGAAGGGTAGTATGTAGAGCGGATTATTGGATTTCTGTCCATGCGCTGAGTGAGGTTTCCAGGAAAATCCGGGAACTACCTTTAATGGTACTTGCAAGGTGAGTGGAGACGCAGGGGATTCGTTCCCTGATAATTCTACAAAGCACGCTTCCGAGAAAATCTTCTAAACTTATATACGCGAAAACCGTACCGCAAACCGACACAGGTGATCAGGTCGAGTAGACCAAGACGAACGAGTGAGAGGTCTCCAAGGAACTCGGCAAAAAAGCAGCCGTAACTTCGGAATAAGGCTCGCCCTCAGCAATGAGGGCTGCAACAAAAGTATCCCTGGCAACTGTTTACCAAAAACACAGCTCCCTGCGAAGTCGCAAGACGATGTATAGGGGGTGACACCTGACCAATGCCAGAAGGTCAAACGACGGCGGTAGCATAGCAATATGTGGCTGACTGTTGTAAGCCCTGGTGAATGTCGGCCGTAACTATAACGGTCCTAAGGTTCAGCATTCATGCAAATGAATGCTGAAGGACTAGGACTGTTACAGTAGTGTTTTTGAAAAAGTAATCAGATGAACAGCACAGTTTAAATTACACCCATGAGGAAGCTACCTCCAATGCCGTAATGCATTGATGGTCCAAAATGGTTTAAAAAGAGTACCAACTACCATGATCCCAACTCGCAAGAGTGGATTAAGATAGAGTCCTTCTTTGAGGAATAGAAGAGCGAAATTCCTTGTCAGGTAAGTTCTGACGCGCACGAATGGTGTAATGACTGGGGAACTGTCTCGGAGACTCGCTCGGTGAAAATGCAATAGCGGTGAAGATGCCGCTTACCTGCAGCTAGACGAAAAGACCCCAGAAGCTTCACTGCAATTTGATATTGGGTGTATGTTTTTACTGCGTAGCATAGTTGGGAGAGGTTGAGATTCCGGTTTCGGTCGGGATGGACTCGTCAGTGAAATACCAATCTGTAAAAATATACATTCTAACCTCGAGGGAAAAAACCGCGAGAGACAGTATCTGATGGGCAGTTTTAGTGGGGCGCTATCCTCCCAAAAAGTAACGGAGGAGTTTATTAAGGTCAGCTAGGCGCGAATGGAAACCGTGCCGATAGTGCAATGGCATAAGCTGGCTTAACTGTAAGACGTCAGTGTCGAGCAGATGCGAAAGCAGAACATAGTGAACCGACCGTTCGCGTTAGACGCGGCGGAAGATTATCTGACAAAAGCTACTCTGGGGATAACAGGCTGGTTGTATCTAAGAGTCCATATCGACGATACAGTTCGGCACCTCGATGTCGGCTCAACTTATCCTGGGGCTGGAGAAGGTCCCAAGGGTATGGCTGTTCGCCATTTAAAAAGTTACGCGAGCTGGGTTCAGACCGTTCAGAGATTATATTTACGCAAGTAATTTGATCATTGAACCGTCTGAATCCTCGAGGCTTAAAAACATGTGAGAAACATGAACACTGTTATGACAACTTATTGACCCAATAATGGGTCAACATCACGGCGGTCGCGTATAGAAATATACGATGACTTAGTTTACTGATTTCGGTAGAATCCCAACGGAAACTGACAACTAAACAGTTTGCGAGGATAATACCGAGGGAAGCCCAAACTCTTTCGAGAGTGAAAGGTACCCGTAGAGACTACACGTAAACCATTCGACTTTTAGACTTCAGTTAAAGTATGAGTTCCATTTATACTTTGATTGAGTTCTGAAAAGAATGAAGATATAGTCCAATGCACACAGGAATGTGTGAAAACATGCGTGAGACAGGTTGGTCTCCTATCTACTGTAGGCGTTGATACTTGAGAAGATTTGCCCTTAGTACGAGAGGACCGGGGTGAACTGACCTCTGGTGTACCTGTTGTCACGCCCGTGGCATTGCAGGGTAGCTATGTCGGGAATGGATAAGCTCTGAAAGCATCTAAGAGCGAAGCCAGCTTCAAGATTAGGTATCGTTATAGGCCCGTGAGAGATTATCACGTTGATAGGCACTAGATGTAAGCACAGTAATGTGTTCAGTCGAGGTGTACTAATGCGCCGATTCCTATTAGGAAATATAAAGATCACACGTCCGCGTTAGGATTTTAATCCTGCGCAGACACACAGTCATTTATTTATTGTTTTTTGGTACTTGAGAAGAAAAGACCATATTGAGAATTGAAAAGAGGGTATAGTTTCATCATCCACCGCGGGATCCACATCGGGGATTCTTTCGCTCTTGCGAACGAGTACGCTGACAAATCACACGTTGGCGAGTCTTCTGCGGATTCGGAACTGGTCTTCCCTGTGGAAGAACGCTCGTCGCAAATCACCTCGGCAAAGCCTGTGGTGGATGATAAAACTAGATCTTCAATTTTGTTCTTCCGTTAAAACGGGCCTATAGCTCAATTGGTTAGAGCGATGCTTTCAAAAGCACTGGTTGGAGGTTCGAGTCCTCCTAGGCCCTGTTCACCATTAGGTGAACTCAAGATGATGTCGCGATCAAGTGTATCGCGTCCTCTTTCCAATTCTCAATAGTGTTGGTTGAATGTTTTGTTCTGGTGATTCATCGAAGGGGTCACACCTGATCTCTTTCCGAACTCAGAAGTTAAGCCCTTCAGAGGCGATGATACTCGGCAACGGGGAAAGTAGCTCGTCGCCAGAACAAAGTATTCAACAAAGAAAGGCTCCGCAAGGGGCTTTTTTGTTTGCAAAAAAATTCTCAAGGTTTGATATACTATGTCCATGTCTTGGAACTCACGTCGTCAGTTAATATTCGGATCGTTTGCCGTCCTCTTTGTTTTGCTCGTCATTGGTATTCCAGTTTTCCTTAATTTCTACAACCGAGTACCAACGTGCGCAGATGGAAAAATGAATCAGAATGAAACAGGTGTAGACTGCGGAGGTGTATGTGAACGAGCTTGTATTCTAGATGTCATACCTCTTCCTGTAACTTTGTGGTCACGAGCTTTTCCTGTTACTAATGGTTACTACAATCTTGTTGCTAATGTTCAGAATGCAAACGTTGAGTATGTTGCAGAGCCAACTAAATATATTTTCAGAGTGTATGACAAGGACAATGTGTTAATTGGAGTTAGAGAGGGATATGCTGATGTTCCTCCAACAAAAGTATTTCCAATATTTGAACAAGGATTCAACGCAGGACAAAGGATTCCTTTTGTTACCTATTTTGAATTCATTCGAGGTGTGCCTTGGAAAAAGTATGAAGGGGTAAAACCGGAGTTGGACATCATCGATGAACGTCTTTCTACACCAGTATCAGGTCCTCGTATTGAGGCGAAGATTGTGAACAAGACGATAAATAGGTACAAGAAAGTGGAAGTTGTGGCAGTGGTCTATGACGAAAAGGGAAACGCAATGGCAGCTTCACGCACATTTGTCGACCAGCTTGATGGTAGCGCTACGGAACCTCTCATCTTCACTTGGCCACAAGCATTCCCTTCATCGGTTTCAAAGATCGAGATTGTGCCTAAGTTGCCCATCTCGCTCACTCTATGATTCGAAAGTTATTCTCACGAATTGACTGGTATTTAGCTGGCGCACTAATTCCAATTCTTGGTGCGGGTCTTGTGACGATGAATTCATTTACAGGAGAGGGAAATCTTTTTGAAAGACAGTTTATTTGGGTATTGATCGGGTTTACTGTCTTTTACGCGTGTAGTTTTATCGACTTCAGATTTCTAAGGAGAACGTCGGTGATTATGACACTTTTTAGTATTGCTGTTTTAGGTCTACTAGTACTTTTCGGTGTCGGTCATGTTTCAAAGGGAGCACAAAGTTGGATTCGTCTCGGATTGTTTTCAATCCAACCATCAGATCCTGCTAAGATCGTAGTTATCCTACTTTTGGCAAAATATTTCTCTCGTAGACATGTAGAGATTGCACATTTTAAGCACATCATTGTCTCCGGTGTATATGCCGCCATAGTCGGTGGACTTGTGCTTCTGCAGCCAGACTTTGGTTCAACAATTACCATCTTTGCAATTTGGTTTGGGATGGTGCTTGTGTCTGGTATCTCAAAGAAACATCTCGCGGTTGTTTTTATGATATGTGCGGTAACGTTTGCGGGTATGTGGAGTTTTGCTTTTAAACAATATCAAAAGGATCGTATTATTAACTTCTTACACCCATTGGCGAATGTTCGGGGTAGCGGATACAACGCTTACCAGGCAATGATTACGGTTGGTTCTGGACAGGCTCTTGGAAAGGGTATTGGGTACGGGACACAATCACGTCTCAATTTCTTACCTGAGTATGAGACTGATTTCATTTTTGCTGCTTTTGCTGAAGAGTGGGGGTATATTGGTGTCATCATTTTATTCCTCCTTTATGGAGTCGTATTCTGGCGTATTCTTTCCATCTCAATGAGAGGGGAGACCAACTTTGAAATTCTATACGGCACGGGTGTCGCTATTCTCTTTATGACACACCTTACGATCAATATCGGTATGAATATCGGTATTATGCCGGTTACGGGTATTCCAGTTCCGTTCATGAGTTACGGAGGTTCGCATCTTGTGAGCGAGTTTCTCGCACTAGGAATCCTTATGGGTATGAAAAATTACGCGAGGGCAATGCATCGCGAAGTAATCAAAAACGAGTTTATTGGGACATAACCTAGTAGAGGTTTTTTGTAGAATTCAACATTCCTTCAAAGCTGTACTGTGTCTCAATTTTTCTTTTTAAATTAGATGCCAGTGCTTTTATATCCTCTGGGTGATTTTCTACGTAGATGAGTGCATGTTTAATCTCTTGAGGGCGTCGTGGTGAAATGAGGAACCCTTCATTCATGTTTGTGATCATTTCGGGAATTCCTCCGACGTGAGTTGCAATGACAGGTAGTTTTGCATAGCCCGCTTCGAGGATGGCATATGGTAGACCCTCCTTAACCGATGGGAGGATGAAAAAGTCGAATGCGCTAAGGTATGTTCTTGCTTCTGCAACTGAGCCAACAAGAAAAACTTTGTCACTAATCCCGTTTTCGAGAGCTGCTTTCTCTAGGTTTTTTCGTTCTTCTCCTTCGCCAATTACAATGAAGATGGTGCGAGGATCGTTAAGTAGCGCTAATCCATCGATGGCGTAGATGAGGCCTTTGTTGTTAGTTAGCTCGGCAATTGTTCCTAGTACACGGATCTTTTCTTCTTGAATTTTTAAGAACATATCGTCACCAACAAGCTTTCTGAGTGCCTCTTCTTTTGAGAGTAGTTCAAAGGGAAGTAGGCCGTTGGGTATGACTTTAAGTTTACCTTTTATGAATGGCCATGAGCTGGCGTGGTCTTTCTCCCGTTCCGAAAGAACAATTGTTATATTGGACAAGAAGACTGTAAGCCAAGAAAGGAATTTGATGACAGCTGTCTGCCACTCTGGGCGCTGTTCTTTGAATGACCACCCGTGGTTTGTAAAGATGATTTTCTTAACTCCAGCAAGTCGTGCTGCAAGCGCCCCTAATCCTCCGATTTTCGAGCTATTGAGATGAACCACATCCGGTTTAACTTTCCTAAATATTCGAAACAGACTCGCTAGTACCTGCACTTCCTTGAATATGCTTATATCCCGTGCTGCCCCAGCGATTTGGTGGACTGGGATGCCGGCCTCGGCAAGCTTTGTTTTCAAAAGGCCTGTGCCTCCTAGGGCAACTTCGGCCTTAAATGCCTCCTTGGGGAGCCCTGTAGCTAGTTCATATACATACCTTTGGGCCCCTCCGAAGTTTGATTTGGTAATTACATAAAGGATCTTGGTCATGCGGTAATTTTCTATATTGTGTAGTATAGTATTGCATAAAATAACCTAACATGAACAGCTTGCGTAAAAGGGAATCAGAAGGGCTAGTTGCTGGCGATATCGCTGTTTTTATTGTGTCTCTGTGGATTACTTTAACAATTCGTTATGCGCAGGTCCCTGCAACTGACCTTTTTATCGACCATTTGGTTCCTTTTCTATTGCTTTATGTGGTTTGGGTACTCGTGTTTTTTATTGTGGGACTTTATGAGCGGCATATTCTTTTTATTAAGAACAGGCTGCCAGGAAAACTTGCTGGTGCGCATATTACAAACCTTGTAATCGCACTCATATTCTTCTACTCTGTTCCATATTTTGGTATTACACCAAAAGCTAATCTTTTCTTGTATCTTTTAGTTTCTTCAGTTCTTTTGGGTGTATGGCGTCTTGTGATGTACCCGAGGATATCAAGTAGAAAACCAGTAAATGCCATGATCATAGGTAGTGGCACAGAGTTAGTTGAGCTTCGTGACAGGTTTAGTAATACAGGTACTACTGTTTCTGGTCTTGATTTCGTTCTCATGCTCGACCCTGCAATGTTTACCACTAAGGAATCAATAGTTGATCTTAAAGAGAAGATAGTGGCACATCAAATTGCTGTTATTGCTATAGATTTACGAAATCCAAGTACTCAACCTCTCTTCGCTAGCCTATACGATTTGATGTTTTCTGGCGTGCGTTTTGTAGACATACATGAAATGTACGAAGACATCTTCGGACGAGAGCCACTTGGACTTCTCGATGAAAGCTGGTTTGTAGAGCACATATCTCTTGCTCCAAACTTTCTCTATGACATTCTTAAACGCCTCATGGATATTGTTGTTTCAGTGCCGTTTGCTGTTGTTTCACTTATCTTCTATCCATTTGTTTGGTTGGCGATAAAGATAGAGGATCGTGGCTCAATTTTCATATTTCAAGAGCGAGCAGGGGAGAACAATGAGCCTATTCGTATCGTAAAGTTTCGCACTATGACAGCAGTTGATGATGGAAAGATGCAGTTAACAAAGAATCCTGAGCAGGCAAAGGATAACAGAGTGACAAAAGTAGGACGGTTTTTGCGCAAGTCACGTATCGATGAGTTACCACAATTATGGAATGTTATTAAGGGAGACGTTTCCCTTATCGGTCCACGGCCTGAACTTCCAAAACTCGTAGACTTCTATAATTCAGAGATACCATATTACAACGTTCGACATCTCATAAAACCAGGTCTTTCTGGTTGGGCACAAATACACCATGATATACCACCACACTCTGTCGAGGAAACCAAGGTAAAACTTGCTTATGATCTTTACTATCTTAAACATCGTTCCTTCCCCCTCGATTTGAAGATTGGTCTTCAGACGATTAAGACCCTTTTGTCTCGAACTGGTATTTAAGGTAAATATCGGTATAATAAGCGCCACTTAACTAATATGACAAAGACACGCCTCGGGGCCTTTGGCCTCATCATCGCCGGTATCCTTATCAGCTTATTCGTATATAAATCACAGCTTCCTGAATCAAAATACCCCTTTAAGCTAGGTCTTGATTTGAACGGAGGTAGCCACCTCGTTTATCAAGCCGATCTATCTAAAATAGCTCCTGCTGATACTGATGGTGCAATGGAAACACTCCGACAGGTTATCGAAAGGCGTGTGAATCCGTCTGGTGTTTCTGAGACAATTGTTCAAACAGAGAAGGCGACTGTAAACGGACAAGAGATTCATAAGCTTGTTGTAGAGCTCCCAGGTGTTACAGATATTGACCAAGCGGTTAAAACAATTGGACAGACTCCAGTGCTTGAATTCAAGAAAGAAAAGCCTGGTGTTAACTATGAGACCGCTACAAGTACAGAAAATGTCGCAGCTCTTTTTGAAAACACAGAACTTACAGGTCGTTATCTTGAGAGTGCTCAGGTTCAGTTTGACCCAAATACAAATCAGCCCGTGGTATCACTTACATTCAATGAAGAGGGATCAAATCTTTTCGCGGCACTTACAAAAGCAAATATTGGTAAGACAATAGCAATCTTCCTCGACGGAGAAATTATTTCAGCACCAGTCGTGAGAGATGAGATTCGAAACGGTAAGGCAGTTATCAGCGGCAGATTTACAGCACAGGAGGCTCGCGATCTTGCTAGTAGTCTTAAGTATGGAGCGTTGCCCGTTCCTGTAGAGCTTATTGGCACACAATCAATCGGAGCTTCTTTGGGTGCAGACGCACTTGCTGCGAGTGTAAACGCAGGTATATGGGGATTCGCAATCATCGCTCTTTTCTTGGTCCTCTGGTATCGATTACCAGGTCTTGTTGCTGTTGTTTCTCTTGTTATCTACACGGCTATAAACCTTGCAATATTTAAGCTCTATCCTGTCGTTCTTACATCAGCTGGACTTGCAGGATTTATTCTTTCAATCGGTATGGCTGTTGACGGAAATATTCTCATCTTTGAAAGAATGAGAGAAGAATTCAAAAAAGGTCTTGATCTAGAATCTGGTATTCGAGAAGGATTTGATCGAGCTTGGCTATCAATTAGAGACAGTAACCTTTCCAGCATCATTACAGCAGTCATCTTGTACACATTTGCAACGTCATCACTTATTAAAGGCTTTGCATTCGTATTCCTTATCGGTGTACTCGTTTCTATGTTTACAGCGATAACAGTTTCTCGTACATTCTTGCTTGCAATTGGTACAAAAAAGTTCGAAGGAGTTCGTCGATTCCTCTTTGGTCACGGCATTAGTCATTAATAATATTTAATCAAAATACCATGTTCGTCGTCGCACACAGAAAAATATTCTACACGATATCAGTTCTACTCATCGCCTTTTCTTTTTTCGCTGTCTATCACTGGGGATTGAACTTTGGTATCGATTTCAAGGGTGGATCTATTGTTGAAGTTGCATACAGTCCAGAACGCCCTACTCAGGAAGAAGTTCAGAACCACGTCTCTACTCTTAATCTCGGGGAAGCCCTCGTTAGACCTGCAGGAGATGACAGTTATATTATCCGAACAAGAAATCTGACAGAAGTTGAACGACAGGCACTTACAACTCATCTTCTAGGAATAGGCAATTCATCAACTTCAACGGTGTCGGCACAGATAAAGAGGTTTGATTCAGTCGGCCCTGTGCTTGGAGCTGAACTTCAGAATAAGGCCATCTGGTCTATGATTCTCGTTATCCTTGCTATCGTTCTCTTTATTACATTTGCATTCCGTAAAGTATCAGAGCCTGTAGCTTCATGGAAATATGGGTTTGTTGCTGTTATCGCTCTTGCTCACGACGTTATCGTTCCCACAGGCATCTTCGCATTTCTCGGGCGATCAGGTGGCTACGAGATTGATGCCCTGTTTATCACCGCCCTACTCGTTATTCTTGGATTCTCAGTGCACGATACAATCGTGGTATTTGATCGAACAAGAGAGAATCTCCGACATGCTACTGGTAAGAAGTCATTCGAACATATTGTAGGAGATAGCGTCAGTCAGACATTCTCACGATCAATCAACACATCACTTACAACCATTCTCGCACTCATTGCACTGTATGTTTTCGGTCCTGAATCAACACGTACTTTCTCTCTCGCGCTTATCATAGGTATCGCTACTGGTACATATTCTTCTATCTTCATCGGTAGTCCATTGCTTGTAACATTGCAGAAATTTCAGAAGGGGAAATAGTTGATTTCCACATTTAAGCATCATAAGGCGTCAAAATCGGGTATAATGTAGAACACAATGAATACATTTACTATTGCCGACGCGTTTAGTCACGGATGGAGAAAAACTAAAGATCAGTTTTGGTTAGTTGCTGGCGTGCTTATTGCTTACGCGGCAGCTTCAATAGTCTTGGCAAGAGTGGGGGAAGCTGCAAAATCAGATCCTATTCTGAACATAGTTTCTTTTGTGGTTACCTTGGCTATCGGTGTTTGTCTGCGAATAGGTATAACTAGATTTTTCCTTAATGCCGATGAAGGTAAGGGGAAGTTCAAAGACCTCTTCACAATGGGAGGTGTGTTCACTGCTTACTTTGTGGCGTATATCTGTCTCAGTGCTATTACACTTGTAGGTCTTGTCCTGCTCATTGTTCCAGGTGTAATCTTGTCTCTTGTTTATTTCTTCGTACCCACTCTTATCGTGGACAAGAATATGGGAGTCATCGAGTCATTTAAAGAAAGTGCTGCTATAACAAAAGGGCACAGATGGCATTTGCTTGGTTTTCTTGCAGTTTCTATTCTTATAAATTTTGTAGGCGTCCTTGCTGTGGTTGTGGGCCTCCTCTTTACCATCCCGGCAACCTTCTTCGCGGGACTCTATATTTACCGCCGTTTAACTGCTGCTGAACTGCCTGTTGTGGTAGAGCCTTCAGTTGGAATATAACTAGAAAAGAGGCCTTTTTTACCCCTCTATAGAGGCACTTGACGGCAAGACGATTATGCCTATAATAACCACTACGCCTTACCGAAGGCATTTTTATTCGGGTAATTTCCGAAGAAAAATGAGCTTAGGATAGTAGGTCCTTCTTTGAAAACTAAACAGCTAATCATTGTGCATCAGGCACAGTGAATTAGCAGCATCATATCCTTTTTTTGTTCTGTTTTGAGTTTTTAGTTAGAGTTTGATCCTAGCTCAGGATGAACGCTGGCGACGTGGATAAGGCATGCAAGTCAAACGGGAACATTTGAGATTATATCAATTTTGTTCTAGTGGCGAACGAGGTAGTAATACGTAGGTACGCACCGAAAAGCCGGGAATAACTGATCGAAAGATCAGCTAATACCCGATAGTCCCTCCGGGGTAAAGATTTATCACTTTTTGAGCGGCCTGCGGGATATCAGCTAGTTGGTAGTGTAAAGGACTACCAAGGCAATGACGTCTAGAGGAGCTGAGAGGCTGACCCTCACCGATGGAACTGAGACACGGTCCATACACCTACGGGTGGCTGCAGTCGAGAATCTTCCGCAATGGGCGAAAGCCTGACGGAGCGACGTCGCGTGGTTGATGAAGTCTTTCGGGATGTAAAGACCTTTTATGAGGGAGAAAGTTATTGATAGTACCTCATGAATAAGGGGTTGCTAAACTCGTGCCAGCAGCAGCGGTAATACGAGTGCCCCAAGCGTTATCCGGAATTATTGGGCGTAAAGGGTTTGTAGGTGGTTCTATTAGTCTTCTGTTAAAGCTCCCGGCTCAACCGGGAAAGTGCAGGGGAAACGGTAGAACTAGAGGATGCGAGAGGTGTGTAGAACTCATAGTGTAGGGGTGAAATCCGTTGATATTATGGGGAATACCAAAAGCGAAGGCAGCACACTGGCGCACTCCTGACACTGAGAAACGAAAGCGTGGGTAGCGAATGGGATTAGATACCCCAGTAGTCCACGCCCTAAACGATGTACATTTGCTTTTCGGAGTATCGACCCTCTGAGAGGCGTAGCTAACGCGTTAAATGTACCGCCTGGGTAGTACGATCGCAAGATTAAAACTCAAAGGAATAGACGGGGACTTGCACAAGCAGTGGATTATGTGGTTTAATTCGATGGTAAACGAAGAACCTCACCAGGGTTTGAAACCTAAATGAAAGCTCCCGGAAACGGGAGCCCTCGCAAGACAGTTAGGCAGGTGCTGCATGGCCGTCGTCAGTTCGTGGTTTGAATTGTTCCCTTCAGTGGGGTAACGAACGCAACCCTCGTCGTGTGTTACAAGTGTCACACGAGACTGCCCCCGCTTTAGTGCGCGATCGAAAGATCGTTTACTGGAGTGGGGGAGGAAGGCGAGGATGACGCCAGGTCAGCATGGCCCTCTGATATCCTGGGCTACACACATAATACAATGGGTACTACAAAACGACGCAATGGGGCGACCCGGAGCAAATCGTGAGAAAAGTATCCTCAGTTCGGATTGAAGTCTGCAACTCGACTTCATGAAGCTGGAATTGCTAGTAATCGTGGGTCAGACATACCACGGTGAATACGTTCTCAAGTCTTGTACTCACCGCCCGTCAACTCAAGGGAACCAGGAGTACCCGAAATTTCGACTAGTTCGGAATGACGGTAAGCTTGGTAACAGGGAGTAAGTCGTAACAAGGCACGGGTAGCGGAAGCTGCTCGTGGAATCATTCAATTTGAAACCGTTTGCGTAGTTGTCTTCGGACGCTTCGTGAACTTATCAAGGCCGATCGTCGTGTATCTGTTAACAGTACATGACACACAAGGACTCTACCCTTAAATGTAGAGGGTACTCGTCACCATACGGCGATGACATCGGGAAAGACCGGACTCAAAGCAGGACAAAAAAATGATAGGATGCAAAAAAGAATAAACCCTGATGACACCTCCATCGCGAGGTCTTTTTTTATTTTTCATCGATAATTAAAGTATGGATGTATATTCCATGTAATATCTTTTAATCATATGTGCTACGTCTTTCGTATTCATATATAGGTAATAACTTGCGTTTCTAAAATGTCGAATTCGATTAATAATTTAAATTATCCACACTAAAATTTCTGATTGAGTTAAAAAAAGTGTATAATCGTTTCTATATGAATATAGTTCTGATAAAAAAAGCATTTTTTTCTTCTTTAGCAACACTATTAGTAGTCGCACTTACATTTGCAATTGTTGAGCCTGCAGCGACAGAGGCTGTGACAGCAACTGACAACGTCGTTATTACACTCAATGTTACATCAGGTGTTTCCATCACTAGCCCCTCAGATGCATCAATGAGCGTAGCCCTCGGTGTGTCTCAAAACACAGCGGTAGGTACTACTACTTGGAATGTTAAGACAAATAGTTCCAGCGGTTATACCCTGACTGTGCAGGCAACAAGTACTCCTGCGATGACTTCAGGATCAAATTCTATTATTGACTACCAGACAGGTTCACCAAATACTTGGACTGCAACTTCAGGTTTCGCATATTTCGGATATTCAGCTTATGGTACAGATACTCCAACTGGAACATGGGGTACCGGTTCTACTTGTACTACTGGTGGCGCGAATTCAATCTCTACATCTTTAAAATATAAAGGTTTTACCACCTCAGGTGTTCAGGTTTCAACAAGAAGTTCAACAACAACAACTTCAGGTGTTGATACCACAGTTTGTTATGCTGTTGAACAAAATGGAGTTTACATCCCTTCAGGTACATACACCGCAACAGTCACAGCCACAGCCACAGCTTCCTAATATCTTGCAGGGGCTAGACCCTGAGGCTGGTTGCGTATATAATCGTCTGATATGAAATCTCTTTATAAAACATCGGTGCGTGCGATTGTCCTAGTCGCTATTCTAATTCCTATTTTCCCCGTATACGCCTACACTATCACAAATACGGGGGTGGAGAATAAGGGTGATTTTGTCCTTGAGCCGGGTAAAATTGAAATATTTTTAAATCCAGGAGAAACTGTTACAAAGAATATTTCTGTAATAAGTCGTATTAATAGAAAGGTTGACTTCAAAATTGAAGTTGAGGATTTTATTGGATCGCAAAACCCAGAGACACCAGTCGTGCTTTTGGGTGATGATAAAAGCCCGCACTCTTTTAAAGATAATATTTCACCAGATACCAGTAAGTTCAGTCTTGATCTCGGTCAGCGTATTGAAGTTCCTGTCACTGTAACTGCGCCGAAAGACGCTCAGCCGGGCGGTTTTTATTCTTCGGTAATTGTTTCAAACATACCCTCAGACTCAGAGATTAGCGCCGCTGCAAATACAAGAATTATTTCTCGAGTAGGTGTACTTTTTTTCATTAGAATTAACGGTCCAGTAAAAGAAGAAGGTCAGCTCGAAGATTTTCGTGTCACAGGGGAAAGGATGGGATTTTTACAAAAAGGCCCGCTTTCATTTGAAATGCTCTTTAGAAATAATGGTACTGTGCATTTGGTGCCCTACGGTATTATCACAATAAAAAATGTTTTAGGTCAGAAGGTTGCAGAGCTTCCCGTGGATGCATATTTTTCCCTACCTGACTCTTTAAGGTATAGGCAGGTAGCTTGGCAAAAGGAGTTTTTAGCAGGAAGATACACAGCTCATCTTGAATTACACCGGGGCTACGGAGATCTTGTTGATGTAGAAGATATTTCTTTCTGGGTTATTCCTTGGACTTATGTGGGGATTATCGCTCTTGCAGGAATGTTTATCTGGTTCCTTTTCTATCTCTTCACAAAGAAGTTTGAGCTTAAGAGAAAGTAGAAGACTTTTTAAAAGAAAATCGGGGTAAATACATATGAAGTTTTTTTCTAAATTATATACAGCAATCATTATCGTCACTTTAATTACCCCTATTTCTCTCTTCGCATACGTAATGCAAAGCACTAGTTACAGAATTGATTCAGACAGTATTAATGTTGGCGGTCTGGATGTGTCTACTAGTACTAATTATGGATTAAGTGATACTGTGGGAGAGGTTGCAACAGGGCTATCTTCGAGTACAAATTATCAAATGAGCGGTGGTTACAGAATAGTTGTAGGGTCTTCAACTCCTACTTATATCACTATCAGTTCAGCAAGCGATGTGGCGCTTTCTTCTATCAGTGGGTTGGCTGGGGGTGTAGCTACGGGGTCTTCTTCTTGGATTGTTACAACTAATAGTTCAGCAGGGTATCAGCTTACTGTTGTTGCTTCCACTACTCCTGCATTGAAGGCTGCTCAATCTTCTATTAGTGACTACGTTCCTGTCGGTGCAGACCCTGATTATAGCTTCAGTGTTTCTTCTTCAGCGGCGGCATTTGGGTTTAGTCCCGAGGGTGCGGATATTGTCGGGAGATATAAAGATAATGGTGCAAGCTGTAATTTTGGTACAAATGATACCACCGATAAGTGTTGGGACGGGCTTTCTACGACTCCAAGGGTAATTTCTTCTGGAGCATCTCCAAATACCCCAAGTGGAGCGACAACCACAATAAAATATAGGGTAGAAATTGGTGCAACCAAGATACAGGATGCAGCGGACGGTTATTCCGCAACAATCACAGTCACAGCCATAACACTTTAGTTGTTGTACAGATTGCCAGTAGATAACTTCTAGCTTGAAATGTGTTATTATTAAGAAGTAATGAAGTTTTTTCAGAGTTATTTATTGTTGTATTTTTTTACATTGATACTTATATTTTTTTCAGGACATTTGGCAACGGCAGGTTCGGTACAGATTCAATTGGACGTTGCAGCTTGTAACTCAAATGCAATTTGTGAGTCAGTGATTGGAGAAAATTATGGATCATGTCCTTCTGATTGTTCTGCTACTGACGGTCGAGGTACACTCTTTACTTCGGTTGAAGATCAACAATCAGCGACAACATCACTAAAAGAGTTTAATGACTTTTTTTCAAGCAAGGTCACATTGGTGCCGTCTGTAAATAGTGCGCTAATTTCTTTTGGTACTTTGTATCCAGCGCTCGCAACTGTTTCTTGGGGCAAAACACCTCAATACGAAGCGGGGAGTTTGGCGCAGTCTTGGTACCATAATATCTTTAGTGTTACGGTAGACAAATTAGATCCTTCTACTCTTTATTACTACCATATACCATTGGTTGATAGCAGAGGAAAGAGGTTTAACATTGAGGGTGAGTTCAGGACGCTTCCCATCCCTGATACAACATCTCCATCAGCCCCTTCGGGTTTTTCAAATGTGGTTGATAAGGAGAGAGTAATATTTCGCTGGAATAATCCAAGTGCCGTTGATTTTGCTTTTGTAAGATTAGTAAGGTCCACTATCTTTTATCCAAAGGATTTGCTTGATGGTAAGGTCGTATACGAAGGAAGTGGACAATATGCAGCAGATGATTCAGTAAGAGATGGTCAGTTTTATTATTATTCGATTTTTGCAATAGATAGCGCGGGTAACGCCTCGGGACCTGCAATTTTGCATGTACTCTATAAAAAACCACAAAGTAAAAATAATATACCTGAAAAAATTGACCCCCTTTTGAAAGATGATTTGCCTTATATGTTTAATACTATAAATTCAATGCAAAATCTTGGAAGGCTCGGAGGTTTTTCAGGTGGGGCTGGAGATGAAGAGGTCGCATTTGTGGATAAGCAGAATCAGCCATTTTGCGTCAGTCGCTTCTCACTTACTCCAGAAATTGGTAATCGTATTTCAACACCCGAACTTGTTCGCGATAATAGTACCATCAAGTTTTACCAGGAAGGCTCCTTAGTAAAGCCTTCGTTTGAAGGGCAGGTCATCATAGATAATTCTAAGCCCGTGTCTGTAGTTGTAAATGGTATTGATCAAAATCTATATAAAGAAAATATTCTTGGTTTTTGTGTGGCAGGCACCCTTACTGACCAACGATTTGGGTTTATTTTAACAAAAAATAAAAATACAGATTTATATGAAGTAACTATTCCAAGTTTTTATGAAGGAAGGCAATATGAGTTCTATATTTCCTCTCGATCAGACGGTCAAAAAGAGATTGTGTTAGCCAGGGGAATTTTTGTCTCAGAAAATAAAAGTAATAAACAAGATGAACGAGGTTTTTTCGGTAAAGCTAAGGTTATTACTGGTATAATCGTTGGGTCCAGTGTAAAGATTATGACTGGTCTTGTTCGATTTGCAGAAATTGTTTTGAACATGGCGAGTGGTTTGCTAGGTAATATTTTTAGAAAATGATAAGAGCTACATTAAAAAATCCACATATAGGTTTCAATGTGTTTAAAAAGCTTTTTGTGTTACTGATTATTATCGCAATGTTTTCATTTTTTGCTTTTGGTTCTATTGCAAGTGCTGATATAAACCAACAAATAAATTATCAGGGGAAATTAACAAATAATGCGGGGGTTTCTGTTTCCGACGGTACATATAATATGGAGTTTAAACTCTATACCGTATCAAGCGGTGGTTCTCCTGTTTGGACTGAAACACGTACAAGTGGTGATAAGGTTCAAGTTACAAACGGTCTATTTTCTGTAATGCTCGGTGAAGTGACGTCAATTACGAGCGTCGATTTTAATCAAACGCTTTATCTCGGTGTAAATATTGGCGGAACAACTACTCCATCATGGGACGGGGAAATGTCGCCTCGAAAGAAGCTTGGCGCGGTGCCAGCTGCTATTCAAGCTCTTTATCTCGGCACTGCAAGCTCAACACAATACTTGCGGTCTGATCAGCCTGGGACACTTTCCTCTTCTACTGCCAGTACGCTCTTTACGCTTAACCAGCTAGGAGGCGGAAAGATTTTTGACATACAGAGTAGTGGTACAAGTGTATTTACAATATTGAACGATGGGAAAATTGGGTTGGGTACCACAACTCCTTCTGCAAATCTTGTGGTTAGGGGTACAAGCGGTTCAGCGAGTAATGTTTTTATGGTAGCGACTTCTTCTGAAGGAACATTGTTTAAGGTTGCTGCTTCTGGTCTGGCTGAAATTAATCCTCAAGGTCAAACGGGGGGATTGATAGTTGCCCCTACGTTGGCAAACTCCCAGGCGGTAATCAGTCTTTATGGAAGAGGAGGTTCTGCTGAGCAGTACACTTCCGCTTGGTTGACGTCTGCAAATGGGGGCCTTAGACTTGGTGGAAATAGTTTTGTTGATATTACCGACGGAGCAGGAGTTGGAGCGGGTAATTATATAGTTAGATTTTTAGGCTCGGACCACAGTTTGATGCAATACAATACATCGGGTGTATTGGAGAACGTTTTGAATCCGGGAGGGGTATCATATTTGAATGGAGGAAATGTGGGTATCGGTACTACGACACCCGACACTGCATTGTCTGTTGTTGGTACCACTACAACATCAAATTTGATTGTTGGTTCTTATGGTAGTTCCGGTTTTGCTAATTCAATCGCTAGTTTTATAGGAAGCACTACGGGTTATATGCAGGTAGTGGCGCAGAATAAGTCTGCCTCAACATCAGCGTCTACGGATTTTGTGGCAACTGCGGATAACGGTAATGATACTAGTTATTTCGTTGACCTTGGAATTAATAGTTCTACATATAATGATCCAGCCTTTACCATAACAGGGGCGAATGATGCTTATTTATATTCGCAGTCAACAGCCCTCGCCATTGGTACAGCTACAACCTCTTCAAGTGGCGTTATTAAATTTCACACTGGTGGAACTTTGGCTGCGAATGAGAGAATGCGAATTGATGTAAATGGTAATATTGGAATTGGTACTACATCTCCGTCAGAAAAATTGCATGTCGCTGGAAATATTTTAATCGGAGCAAAACCTGACAGTGCTCCTGTTTGGACGGTTCGGTCAAGTGGTACGGCTGGAACAATTGATACGGGCGACACTGCTTCAATTGCTTCTACAACCGCTATGGCAGTATTCAACGGTTCTGTGTATGTTGGAACAACAAAAGCTAACGCAGCTGAAGTGTACCGATATGATGGAGGCACTAATTGGACAAAGGTTTCGAATGCAACAGCGGGTACTGTTGCTAGCGGAGGCACTGCGAATATCGACGGTATTTCGACAATGAATATTTATAATGGGCAATTGTATCTTGGTACAAAAGAAACGGGCGCCGCTGAAGTATATCGATATGATGGAAACAGTGTATGGACGAGAATTTCGAGCTCGACCGCGGGTGCTATTGGAGGAAATGGTACTACAACTGCAATAAATGAAGTGTCGGCGATGACCGTGTTTGGCGGGTCTCTATATATTGGTACTGCAAAAACGAACGGAGCGGAGGTTTATAGATACAATGGAACGACAACCCCTTCGGCGGCTTCCTGGACAAAGGTGAGTAACATTCCTGCAAACGCTGGTACTATTGGCGCTACAGCCAATGTGGATAGAGTAAGTGCCATGGCCACCTTAAACGGGTATTTGTACATCGGTACGAGTGAGACAAATGCAGGAGGTATTTATAGATATGACGGTCAAGGAACATCGGGAACCGGCTTCACGATCCTCGGTACAGCGGGTACATACTCAGGTACCAACTCCTTGGGTATCGCTAGTACCATTACAGCTGTTGACAACGTAACAACCCTTGCTGTATATAACGGTCGACTTTACGCGGGTATCAATGATGGTGCTGGTACGGCCCGTGTCGTTAAGTGGGATGGAGTTCCACCGAGCACTGGTACAAACTGGCAAGCTATTTCGAGCTCCACCGCAGGTATTATTGCAGAAGACGTTGGCGCCCAGACCGGTATCGACCAAATCGGTGCGATGTCAGTCTATAATGATGATTTGTTTGTCGGTACGGTGGATTCAACTGGTATTGCTGAAGTATATAAGGTTGATGTGGGATCAACATGGAGCAGGGTTTCAAGTTCTACTGCGGGAGCGCTCGGAGGTGTTACTAGCTCTATTACTGGTGTGCATTCAATGACCGTGTACAATGATGAGCTCTGGGTTGGTTCTGCAAAGGCCACTGCAGCTGAGGTATATTCATATGGTGGTGCTGAGGCAGAGTCCTATGCACTTCAGTTTGCTGCAAATTCTGATGAAGCGGATGGTATTCAGAACGGTTTTGCTAATAAAGCCTGGATTGAATTTCAAGCAGAGGAAACCGCTTTTAATAATACCGGAAATCAAGGTACTGGTAAGTTCGTGTTTAGTCACGGCGTGAATACTATGACGGGTGCATACGACCTCGCTGAAGATTACCCGACGAGAGATGATGCGCTTGCTGCTACAGATTTGGTAAGTTTAGATACAACTGAAAAGGGCTTCGTAAGAAAATCAGTAGGAAAGAATGATAGAGATATTATAGGTATTTATTCTGAGAACCCTGCTCTCCGATTGAGTCAAAAAGATGCGCACATTGACGGTGCTCGTGCTGTACCGATTGCTTTGGCTGGACGTGTGCCTGTGAAGGTTTCTCTTGAAAATGGTCCAATAAAAATTGGTGATTATATTACCGCAGGTAGCGCTCCGGGTGTCGCTGCAAAGGCGGTTAAGCCTGGACGTGTAGTAGGACGTGCACTTTCTTCATATAGCGGAGCTGAAGGGGAAGACTCAAGGGTGACCGTGTTTATCGGGGTGGAAACAATCAATTGGAGTGATATTACAGATGCTGCAAAAACAGTGTCTGAACTGACAGATATCACCAAGCCAGAAACACAAGATACAATGACTCAGCTTATCGATGCGGCCAGAATGAGTGTTGCTGATATTGCGGTAGCGGTGATTAACGAAGCTGATAACGTTTCTATCACTATCACAAACAAACTTGTCTCACTTGTTGCGAATATCAAACAACTCTTTGTTGATACCTTAACAATTCTGCCAGGGGGAAATCTTTTCTTGCCAAGTGGTGAAAATCAGATTGCTGGATCTGGTGTGATGCCCGCTGGTCAAACAGAGATATTTATTTCAAATAGCCAAATTGATTCGCATTCAAGTATTTACCTTACTCTAACATCGGTAACCGAAGTGCCTCTTTATGTGGCTGAAAAGAAAACAGGGCAAGGTTTTGTGGTGCGAGTTGCGAAACCTTTTACGGAGGATATTTCATTCGATTGGTTCTTCGTTAAGGTTTATAATTCTAAAAATAAAACAGAACAGATTGTTGTGGATAACGCTGCTACCACCACTACAACAACAACAACAGTTCTAGTTGATGTTATGGAGGCTCCTATTGTTGAGTCATCGGCAGTATCTGATTCAGCTAGCTCAAGTGTTATTCTCGAAACTATTACCCCCGCTACGCCTGCCGACACAGCATTGAGTGTAGAGGTTTCAATTGTTGAGGTGGTAGATGTAGATAGTTCAGGTAATACAGAAATAGTTCCGACGACAGAGTCTGCAGCAGAAGTAGTAACCCCGCCTCAAGAAGTAATACCAACTGTTAGCCCTGCTCCCACAGAATCAGCGGAATAATGTATAATTAAAATATTATGGAACTCAAGAGAAAAAAAGGAGATTCAAACGTTACGATGACAAAGGGCAAAAAGATTTCCCTCATTGCAGGAATTTTGCTAGTTGCCTGGTTACTCATTTCTCTGGTTGCAAATCTTCTCTCATGGAAAGCCGTGTTTCTTGATAATGGTCAGATATATTTCGGAAGGGGAGTTAATGTGCCTGTTGCCCCGATGCTAACGCTAAGGAATGTATATTTACTCCGTGTCGATTCGGCGACGTCTTCTTCACCGGTAGTCACAGCCATTACAGAGCAAGTTCAGGCTCCTCGGGACACTATTTCTATAAACAAAAACCATATTCTTTATATTCAAGACCTGCGAGGTGACTCACCACTCGTAGAGGGCCTAGAGAAGGATTTAGATAAAAAGTAGTAGAGAGTCAGAATAGGGTATTGACTTATATATCAGGAATGGTATAATGTAACTTAAATAAGTACCTTGACCGGGCTTCCATAAGCGAATCGCGGCTCAGCAAATGGGCCATGGCTCGCTTATGAAAACCCTGATACAGCGCATTATGCGCAGCAGTAGTGCCCTAGCTGTGGCAGCCTTAGTTGTTGCAGTGGTGGCAAGTTACATCGTGTTCGTCTTGGTCACGGACATTCCAACCGTCTATGCATCAGACGAAGATCAGATCCTCGGAGTCATTTCCGCGGATGGAAAAAGGCTGGCAACAGCCTTACCTGAGGGCCGCTACAACACTGTCTGGACTTCGCCCGAAGCTTGGGCACGTCAAGAAAGTGGGGGACAGAAATGAACTCTCCCCAATCTAAACGGTCCAACTCCGAGACTAGCACTTCCAATGTCGATATCGGCTTGGCAGTTACGGTCTGCGGAATCATCCTCTTTATAATCCTTCGCTGGAGTCAGCAGGGATAGGAGGTCAACCATCAACCCAAAAGAGAGCGTCCCCGACAACGGTGGCGCTCTTTCTTTTTAGCTCGTTTTTTGGTAAGGTAGTACCCACACAAATAGATATGCGAGTATAGCTCAGTTGGTAGAGCACATCACTGATACTGATGGGGTCGTAGGTTCGAATCCTACTACTCGCACCCGAACGACGGCAGCTGGCCGATTTTTTTTGCCAGCAGCTATCGCGTAGAATTTTATAAATAAAAAAAGATAATTCATCATATATATGCACTTAGGAAAGAAAACAAAGATCGTCGCAACTATTGGCCCTGCTACAGAAAGCGAAGAGCAGCTTGTTCGAATGTTGAAAGCAGGAATGAATGTGATGCGAATGAATTTTTCTCACGGAGATTTTGCTGAACACCAGAACAAGGTTGATAACCTACGAAAGGCAATCAAGAAAACTGGAATCCCGGCTGCTATTATGCAGGATCTTTCAGGTCCTAAGTTTCGTATTGGTGAGTTTTATCAAGAGCGAGTTCAGCTCAAGGCAGGCGATTTTATCACTCTAACCCCAGAAAAGATTGTTGGTGATGAGAAGCGTGTAAATATTAACTACCCAACACTTCACTTGGAATTGAAGCCAGGTAACCTCATCATGGTTGATGACGGAAAGAAGAAGTTTGAAGTTGTTGAAATCAAAGGCAAGGAAATTAAATGTAAAATCATTGTCGGTGGTGATACAAAGGGCCGACGAGGTGTTAACCTTCCAGGTGCATATCTTAAAGTAAGCTCTCTTACTGATAAGGATAAGAAAGATATTGCTTTCGGTATTAAGAACAAGGTAGACATCATGGCGTTCTCATTCGTTCGCCGACCAGAAGATGTTATCGAACTTCGAGAGATTCTCGACAAGGCAAAATCAAAGGCACTTATCATGTCTAAGATCGAGACAGAGGAAGCTGTTGAAAATATTGATGAAATCATTCGACTCTCTGACTCAATCATGGTGGCTCGAGGAGACTTGGCGGTGGAAATTGGTGCTGAAAATGTTCCACTTGTTCAGAAAATGATTATCAAGAAGTGTAATGCTGCAGGAAAGCCTGTCGTTACAGCGACACAGATGCTTGAATCTATGATCCAGTCTCCAGTTCCTACACGAGCTGAAGTTTCAGATATTGCGAACGCAATTCTCGATGGTACAGATGCTGTCATGCTTTCAGAGGAAGCAACACTCGGAAAGTTTCCAATTGAATGTGTAGACGTTATGACACGAGTTGCACTTCGTGTTGAGAATGATCATCTTCATAAGCAACTCCTTAATGGCGACAAGGGACATCACCTTGCAACTGGCGAAGCAATTTGCTCCGCTGCTGTAAAGACATCTGAGCGAGTAGACGCAAAGTATATCGTCGCCCTTACGGAATATGGATATGGAGCTCGTATGACTTCAAGACATCGAGGTCCTAAGCCTATCTTGGTTGTTACTCCTAATTTGACGACATATCAGCAAGCAACTTTGTATTTCGGTTGCTACCCAATTATGATTTCAAAGTTTAAGTCTCTCGATGAAGCACTTAAGCACATCCGACCTGTCTTGGTGAAAGAAAAGCTTATTAAAAAAGGCGACAAGGTGGTAGTAGTTTCAGGTATTCCATTCGGAAAGGTATTAGAATCGAATGTGATGATGGTAGAGACATTGTAATAAAAAAAGAAGATGCCCCAAGGGGCTTTTTCTTTTCATATACTGACTTGCATTAATTACCCCAAAGGTCTAGACTTCCCGTCAGAAATGTATGAAAGCTCCACGCCTCCTTCGCAGTGGTGAGCTCGCCAATGAAGGTGCTCATTACGTTAACTATTGGAGATTGGTTCAGATTTTCAAGCAAGAGAAGCTATTCTGTTACTACCTGCATAAGTGGGCAAGTGACGAATCTTTTATCCTCCCAGAAGAAGTCTGCCAACAACTTGGACAAGATGATTTTGACCGTAAGAGTCCAAATAGGCCGGAAGAAAATTTCCGCCTCATCATCTTGAACACGTTTACTGTAGAGTTTCTCGACGACAGTAGGACCGAGGTGGAAATTACCATCCAAAGTCCCTTTCGCGAGTAGCCTTAACTATAATCAAAACCTTTAACCTCAAGACCCGCACACCCCGCGGGTCTTTGAATTCTCCCACTTTCCAAGTTTCATATTAAAGAGTAAAGTGTCTGTACTTATGAAAAAGCACGA
>CAZFOD010000005.1:41979-67633 GCA_964520545.1 uncultured Candidatus Saccharibacteria bacterium | reverse complement strand
AGAAAACCCACCGCGCTGGATGGGTCTTCCAGGGGTGGGTGTCAGTTGACGGGTGATGTAAGTGGATCCGCAAACAGAGGCTCATCTGTCACGTCGATTGGATTACATTCCATTGCCCACTGAGGCAAGGGAACATTGGCGGAATCCGCACAATCAAGACGCAACACAACCAAACTTTCACCATTGGGTAACGATGGGGACCAGGTAGAGAGTTTGGGGAATCTGTCAGACCGGAACCTAGAGGGCTCACTCTGCCCAAAGAACACATCAACCGTAAACAACGCTTCACTGTCACGGACCGTGTACCGAATGAGGTTAAACCCCCACCTCATGTCCTCACTCGCAAACACTCCATTCGGTATCTGATAGGCTTGGCGTGGTACGCCAACCTCCCGTATGCGGCACACATTGCCCACGCGCCATAATACGAAACGACAATCACCCTCCTTGGGTAGATAGCCCTCCGTCGCAGTAACGCAGGTTTGGGCGATATTGAGCATTTGGATAGGCACCTGATTGAGACGCCACGCCCTTGTTTTGTTTAACATTAAAGTCCTCTTTTCTAAAGATACCGTGGCGCACAATGCGACAAGGTTCTAGGAGTGAGAATACAACAAAATATCAAAAAGACAAACATGAAAAAACTTAGCCTTTTTGCTACACTGTACATATGAAAAAAATAATTACGTTTATCAGTAAAAATGCCCTATACCTCGCACTCATACAGGCAATCGTAGCAACCCTAGGAAGCCTCTACTTCAGTGAAATAGCGGGGTATGCTCCTTGCTACCTCTGCTGGTTCCAGCGCATCGCCACCTACCCTATCGTCCTCATCCTTGTTGTTGGTATATTACGGAGAGATACCAAGGTATGGCAATATGTTTTGCCGCTCATAAGCATCGGCTGGCTCTTCAGCTTGTACCACAATCTCTTGTACTACCACGTCCTTCCTTGGTGGAACGAACCGTGCGCACAAGGAGTTTCGTGTACAACAAAATACATTTCATGGTTTGGATTCATCACAATCCCCCTATTAGCATTCATCAGCTTCAATGTCATCATAGGCCTCATGCTCATGTATCGCCGATATATTAAAAATAATTAAATAAACATGACTACAGAAACAAAAGTAATATCTGGTATCGCTATAGCGACAATTTTAATAATCATAGGGGGTATATTTGTCATGAACGGACAGCAGTCCAATCAACCGAGTGTTGTTATCAATTCCGACATCTTAGTACGACCTGATAGCCCGACACTAAAGGCAGAGCAAGATCACGTTACCATTGTAGAATTCGCAGACTATGAATGCCCTTCATGTGCAGCCCTCCACCCTACGCTTAAGCAACTTCTTGATTCGGAGAATGGTAAATATGTCACACTCGTATATCGAAACTTTCCACTTCACCAGGGATCAATTCAGGTTTCAGCAGCTGTACAGGCCGCAGGAGCGCAAGGAAAATATTGGGAGATGAACGATATCGTGTTTGAAAAACAAGATGAGTGGGCATCAGTTGCCGCTTCAAACGCAGACAAGCGACAGCAACTATTCGAGCAATATGCAGGAAGCATAGGTCTCAATATCGAAAAGTTCAAACAGGATATTAAGAACCCTGCGTACGTAGAACTCGTTAAACGAGATCAGGCAGATGCAATTGCAATGAAAATAAGTGGAACACCTACACTCATCATCAACGGTACAGAAGTAGTGAAAGGTGCGGTATCTTATGAAAGTCTAAGGAACATAGTGGAAGCAGAGCTTGCGAAGAATAACTAATATCGGGATATAAAAAAACGCATCCTGTGTGATGCGTTTTTTTATATCTCCAATTTTTCAGGCTCTGCTATAACAACCTTGTTTCTTGTCCACTTCTGATGCATCATCTTCCACACTTCATGCAACTCTACACTGCCAAGCATTTTGAACACTAAAATCGTAATTGATATTCCAACAACACCTCCAATCGCACCCTGTGAAAAGATTCCTCCAAACGTATTAAGATCAAAATATGTGTCGACAGCATTCAGGGCTAAATATGCAGCAAACGCACCTATGACACCGGCACTGAAGCTTGAGAAAACCACCTTCCCCACCTTTTGAGTCAACGAACCGAAGTCTCTTTCAAAGAAAGTCCAAAGCACGACGGTATTCAAGATTGTACCAATGGAGAATCCCAAAGGAAGCATTAACACTCCTGCACCTGGCACATCTCCGACACGGAACATAGACTCAATGAAAAAACGAAACATTGGATAGTGATTAAACGCCTGCAAGAGTAGGAACGGCGCTCCAACTGTTACGACCGATGAACACAAGTTAACAAGAAGAGGTTTTTTTGTCATACCCGCAGCGTAATATGCACGAATGAACAAAAGCTCAAGACCTTGTGCGGCCAAAGAAATTGTAAAGAGTGCAAGACATGCCGCCGTGAGACGTGTGCTATCCCAATTAAACGCACCGGAGCCGAGGATAACTCGAACTATTTGTGCTCGAAGAACAATGAAGATCATTGTGATAGGAATGGACCAGAAAACAATATGTCTCGCTGCTGTAGTAACATGCTCTATAAACATATCTCTTTCACCTCGAGCAATGAAAGCAGAGAGAGTTGGGAATGCTGCAAGAGCATAACTTACTCCCACAATTGCAAAAGGTACAGACTGCAAACTATTTGAAAAGCTAAAGATGGCAATTGATCCCGTTGTAATAAGTGACGCAAATGATGTTATAAAAATAAGCTCTAGGTTTGTAGCTGAAAGAGTAAGTGTACGTGGTACAGAAAGTTTAAACATCTCCCATACCACCTTCTTATCAATCTTAAATGTTACCCGTGGTAAAAGCCCTCTTGAACTAACAAACGGTACCTGTACAAGGAAGTGAAGCATTCCTCCAATGATCACCCCGACAACCACTCCGTGAATTCCAAACATTGGATAAAGAAACAGAAGTCCGAAAATAATTGAAAGGTTGTACAAAATAGGGCTCATTGCGTAAAGGAAGAACCTCTTACTTATCTGCGTAATTACACCCAAGAGATTAGAGATTCCAAGACAAATAGGTTGTAACAGAAGCAAACGAGCAAGTGATGTGAGCTCCGCCAACACAGCAGGGTCTTTCATTCCTGGCATCAGGAAATGTGTCAGGTACGGCATAATAATCCAGAAGACACCTGAAACTACAATCATCAATCCGACGAAGACAGTAAAGATTGTACTCATCAAGTGAGCAGCTTCTTCCTTTTTCTGTTCAAAGATACCGCTAAAAAATGGTATGAGTACTGAAATTGAAACAAGTGAAGCAACAGCCGCATAGATAAAATCAGGAATACGGAAAGCGGCGTAATATATATCGAGTGTTTGTCCTGCTCCGAATTGATTAGCAAGGATGCGGTCTCTTACAAGAGCAAGAACCTGTGAGAGGAAAGTAAAGAAACCTATGAGAAATGCTGCTTGGTGGACACCAGCTATCTCTTGATGAAAGAGTTTAAGAATGCGGTTTCCCATAGACTACTACTTATCGTTTACTCTTAATAGTACTTGTTGCAGCTGTGGAAGTTGATGTACTTTTTTCATCAACATTTTTAGCTGGCGAAGAAGTTGTTTGAATATCTTTGCTAGATGAAGTTTGAACACTAGGGTTTGCCTTCTGAAGCTCAGCATACAAATTATATGCCTCTTCAAAATCTGGCTTAAGTTGCAAAGCTTGTTCAAGTACAGTCTTTGCATTAGCAGAATCCTTAGCGAGAGTATATAGGTACCCTGCAAGGTATGCTGGAAGCGGACTTGATGGGATTAGATTATGAGCCTGCTGATATGCAGATAGTGCTGCATCCCCTGCTTTTTCAATTCCAAGTAAACCTGCAGTTTGATACACCTGACCTAGGAAAATGAAGTTCTGATAGTCCGTTGGGTTTTGTCTAACAGCAGCTTCTGCGGTTCCTATAGCCTGTTCTAATATCGGTCGATTTTTTTCAGTTAATTCATTCTTCCCCGTCTTTTTAAAATCAGCTTGTAACTCAATCAACTTAAGCTGTGAGAAAGTTCGCAAGTATGATTCATTTGTAGGTGATCTTTTAATAGCGGTTGCAACAAGAGCTTCTGCTTCAGGAATATTTTCTTCACCCTTCAATACACTTGATGCCTTCTTTATTTCCATTGACGCAACATATCGCTGTGACCACTCAAAACCCCATGCGATAGTTCCAATGAGAACAAGTATTAATGCAAGCACAGCAACAAATCCTTTCTTCTGACTTGTTTTCCAAGTATATTCTTTTACCCGAACCGCCTTCTCTCTTATGAGAGAAGCGGCGAGAAGGCCAGTGGAGAAGAATGCGAGGACAAGGATGGTTATACCCACAACGGTAAAGAGTGCGATGACCCAGAGGTAGAAAGAAGCAAGTAATGAGGAGATTATGAGATACAAAGAGAACTTATCTTTAATTCCAGCAAAAGCAGAACGGATACCAGCCCAGAAGATCGCAACCAAGAAAAATAGCCACGCTAGAAGTCCTAATATTCCTACAGTGATAACAAAGCTTGGTATATATCCAACACCGTAATTAAAATCGGTATTCCAAAATATTGTCTTATTAACCTCAGCAGGCTTAAACATTCCCCATGCTGCGGCAAAACGATTTGGACCTACACCGAAGATTGCACGAACGACGCCGCCTTTAGTGATAAGCTCCTTTGCAACTGTATATGTTCCACTCGCGGTTGGTCGTACATCAAGTACATCTGACTGTTTAATTCCAGCCTTTTCATTAATGTATGTAGCAATTGGGCTAGAACCAATTGTCATGATGATGCAGAAGACCAATACAATGAATGATGCTACTGGCATCTTTTTTGAAGATCGGTAATTCATCGAAATGAAATACACGAAGACAAACAATGATACAAGACCGACAAGGACTGTAAGCGGAGTATTCAAACCGAATAGCTCAGTTGTTACATAGAAGTTAGTAACGGCGAGAAGACCTAGACCAAGTATGAGTGCCGTATAGAACGCCCACTTTAACTTGTTACCGATCTCCACAAATTCTATGGTAATAAACGAAAGGATGATGGCGAGACCAGCATAAACCCCAAGCTCATTCCAACCCCCTACTGTATTTGAGACTACTGAAGAAAATATACCTCCGAAGCTAAAAGTTTCAGGGCCGAAGATAAATCGAATGACATGAAATAAGCTGACGAGACTGAATATACCAAGAATGCCTATATACGACCAAAATATTCTTTGTTTAGATTGAAAGTTTGCCGCAACGAGACAGATAAGAATAAAACCGAGGAGAATAAAATGTGCAGTGTTAAACTCTGATCCCAAACCCATCAGACTTGCCGATCTATACGTTGAAAGAAGTGACGACGCAATCGTAGCGACTGGAACAATAGATATCACCACCAGGGATCTCCAGCCAGGGAGAGAGATACCGCCTTGACTGATGGCTGTAAAAACAGAGATTATGACAGATATCAAAACGACAGCTGTCAAAAGTGCCATCTTACCAAAGAGAAAATCGGAAAAACTGAACGGGATAACGAAGATAGGAATAAAAACTAAAAGTATTGAAAGTAACCAAAACGGTACCCGCTGAATCCATGTCGTCTTTACTTGTGAAGCTGCCCCTTCAGGGTTCATAGTGATTTTTTCCATGCACACATTATATACGACTGTGTGCCTCGTCACAATCAAAATATGTTGAAAAATAAAGAAATAATTGGAAAAACTTTACTACTAGATTTAAATGACGTTGTGTGATATAATTGTGTGCGTTGGTATCGGAATGATGCCCGTAACGCAATGCGCTACGGGAGGAAAGTCCGAGCACTTCCTGCCCTGTATGTAGGGTTCTACTGCTGTAGAGCTCTACATACAGAGCAGGAGACAGGTAGCGGGTAATTCCCGTCTGGAGAAATCCAAGAGGTGCGAACAGTGACGTCCGTGGTCGAAAGACTAGGACACCCTTCACAGGGTGAATCTCAAGAGTTAAAGCTTGAGAGTGCAACGGCAAAATCCTTACCCGAGTGCAAGACCGTGCTTCGAAAGAAGAGAGTCGCTAGAGCTATACAGTAATGTGTAGCCCAGATAAATATCATTCAGTCGTTCGATAAAGCGAAACGACCACAGAACTCGGCTTATAGATACCAACCATCAAATCAAAATCCCCTGCTCACGCCGGGGATTTTGTTTTATTCGGTTGAAGCTGGTTCTGGAGCGGGAGCAGGTTCAGGCGCCACTTCAGGAGAAGGTTCTTCATCAACGACAGGATCGGAGATAACTACTGTTTCTGTTTCAGTATTAGATTCAATTACAGGGTCATAAATAATTGCGGGTTCTGTTGTTGTTCCATTATCAGGCTCAACCACCACAAAATCAGTCGGTACGACTGGTGTTGTGATTGCTGCTCCACCTCCATTAAGAAGTATTTGTTTAAACTGTTCCTTTGTCACACACACATCATCGGCGCAGATCTTGTCACCAATTCGGAGTATACCCACCGTTGCATCCTTGATGCTAACTACCTTATCCGCCAAGAAAGTACCGATATCAGCAAAAACTGTGTTCAAAGTTTGAACTTGTGCGTACATCTCTTTCATACCTTGTGTTAACGCAGCCGTCAGCTTGCCGTAATCAATTGCAAGAAATCCATCTTTCTTGTGAATCACTACTTCAGGAAATACTAACTCCATTTCTTGCGCTATAAATCCAAGTTTGGTAGAGCTTGCATCACGGGTGTTTGGATACATATCTAAATATGTTTGATTCCAATTATACGTGACAGGATTAAGAGTTAGGATTTTGTCTAATGTTGAAGAAGCGATAGGGCTAATATTTTCCTTATAGCGATTATCAGAAGCGCCCAGGCTCTCTAGATCGTAGTTTGCAGAAAATATATTTGCTCCTGTGATATCTCCAGAGGCTAGTATGTTGCCTGTTGCATTGACAGCGTAAGTTCCGTCACCGAAATAGACAGAGTTTGTGCCATCACTAGCATATCCACCTTGTCCGTTTCCAAAAGAACCTGCGTAAGAACCATTTTGGACTCTCACCGCTCCTGTGGCATCAATAGCATATCCACTGTATCCAATGTAAACATAGTTGCTTCCGTCTGAAATGTAAGCTCCCGCACTTGAAGCAAAAGTTGCGCTATATCCACTATAAGAAAATGTACCTGTACCTTGAAAGAAAGAAGCACCAGAGGTTACATTAATAGCGTATGTGTCGTCTGCAATAGAAACAACACCTCCCCCTCCCGTAAAATAACCAGCAGCTGTGCTACCGAAACTAGAACTAAACGAAGGAGTATTGAAAGATACTGCCCCAGATGTAACATTAATAGCGTAACTACTGTCTGCAAGTTTCACACTATTATTACCATCAGAAGCATATAACGCTCCTGAGGATCCTGCTGCCCAACCAGCAATTTCTGTACCTGATGAGTTAAATAATTTTCTATTACCCCAATCTAAGGACGTAGAATTACCGCTGTCATAAAGTCTTGCATCACCCATCGTTGCTCGTATTGAATTCGACTTAAATGTCTTTGCACCCTCAAAAGTCTGGTCTCCAGTTGAGACAAATCCAAAATTATATTCATCAGCACTTGCATTTACTTCAGCAACAATCCATCTAGATATAGCCGTTGAATAAACCAAAGTCAAAGACTGTCCGGCCGTTAAAAGCCTTGATGTCCCGTTCACACCAACTATTCTATTAGCTGCAGTTGAACGCCCATCCTCAAATGCAACTTGAATATTGTTTCCAGAACTTCTATCTTTTGAAATTCTAACGGTTGTTCCGTCAGCTTGTGCAACAAGACCTGTAATTTCGTTATTACTTCCCCCTGTAAAATTCAACCAGCCTGTTGTAACCGCTTGATTGTTTATAACCGTCAGGGTTGAAATGTCAGTGCGAACTTGCGACAAACCAAAACCTCCTTTTGTTGCAGGTAATGTTCCTGCATATACAGAAGTATTACTACCAAGAGCGATAGTAACATCTCCAGTAATAGCAGCGCGGGAAGCCACCACTGCCCCTGTAGTAGGTGAGATAGTGAGAGTGCCGTCAGAGTTCGTGACGGAAGTAATACGGTTGTTGTATCCACTCGTCCACTCTGTTGTACTTGCAGTCAGTGGAATAGAGTAACCGGATGCAACACTGAATGCTCCTGTAGTAGTGCTGAAGGCTAGTGGAGAAGATGCGGTAAACATATTTCTAATGGTTGAAGTAGCAACAGAGCCTCCTCCTGAAACTGTTTCCCATGTAGGAGTAGTACCTTCTCCTTGTGATGTGAGTACTTGTCCTGCTGATCCATAGAGTCCATCGAAAGAGAGATTCCCAGTTACGTTAAGATCTGTAGTTGTTGCATTAACACCAGTGATTGTTCCTCCTGTGATTGCCATGTTTGATTGATCTACAGAAGAACCACCTACGTTAGTGATGTTGTTAATGACGTTGGTATTGTTTGAAGTGATGAGTCGACTGATGGAGTCTCCAAGGCTTGCTGTTTGATCTGCTACGTAGTTGTTGACGATGGTTGAGGGGCGGTTTTCGAGGGCATATATACGTGAAGTCAATGAAGATATGTTGTTCCTCAACGACGCAAGCTCTGATGAATTTGTGCTGACAGTTTTAACAATTGTTGTAGCTGTACTCGAAGGAGGAAAACCAGGAACAGGTGTAACAATGACAGGTTCTCGAGGTGTACTTGGAGGTGGAGTAACTGTTTTCTTTTCGACGACGACAGGAACATCTTCTTCACCAAAAATACTGTTCCATAGATTAACAAAAATGTTGCTTGAAGCTACAGCTGCCTGATTGGATACATGTGTGAAGGTACTGAAGGATGTGTTGTTTCTAAAAGAGACAATGAAATTTAGAGTTTCAGCAGGAACGGCGAGTAAGGGCCTTACGATATCTCGTGAGAAATCATGGGCTACACCGACAAACACATTAGCTGTCTGAATGGCAGATATTTGAAGTGGACTTTTGGTTTCCGACTGTGCATGAGCCATTGAAAAAGAACCGAGAAGAAGGAAAAGAGAGGAGGCAAGAACAAAAAACTTTACGGCGGGCCGCTTTTTCATATACGTATATCATTTTAACACAGAAGATACGTAAAATATCCCTAGTTGTACACACATTACTGCCCTTCTGAAGGAGCCGGCTCTGGTGCAACCTCTGCGACAGGCTCTGTCGGTGGAGTAACTACCACATCTGGAGTTGGTGGCTCTGCTGGCGGGGTCACTACCTCATCAGGAGTCGGTGGCTCTGTCGGTGGAGTAACCACTTCATCAGGAGGAGTTTCTGGATCTACGACAACATCCGTGCTTGTAGCACCAGAATTGTTGTTGTCTGAGCCAGTAGAATTTCCACCTGTTGGAGGAACTGGTACAGATGTACTACCAGAATTAATCAGCAACTGCTTAAACTGCTGTTTTGTTACGCAGACATCGTCGACGCAGATATCGTTATCAATATGAAGAGGTCCTGTAATCCATACTTCTTTGAGATATGCTACCCCATTCTCAATCTTTGAAAATACCGATCCCAATTGCTTAATGGCGTTGATGGCAGTTGCAAGGATTGGCCTATCCTGAAGAGACAAGAACCCTTCTGAATTGGTAAGTACCGCTTCAGGTATCGCTGACTGGATATTTTGAGCAGAAAAACCGCTATACAAACTTCCTGTATCATAGCCTGTTGATTCTTTCCAATGAAATGAGATTGGATTTATCTTCTGTATATCTTCTAGCCCTCGAGTAAATTCTCCTGAAATATCCTTGAGACGTTCGTCGGAAAGCACTGTAACGTTACCAACCGCATCTGTCTGCAAAGTTCCTCCTGTTATACCGAAGAACTGCACAGTACCTGTAGTAGTGAGTTGACTACTTGGTGTACTAGTACCGATACCTACGTTACCTGTTGCCCCCTTGATAACCATATTAAGATCAGCATTGTCATACCACAAATGATCGTACCCTGACCCTGCAAAATTCGCCAACGACCTACTTGAGGATATTCGCATATTAGCAGAACCGTCATAAGCAAAATCAAGAGTTGTGAGTGGAGAAGCAAAGCTAACCATAGTTTGTGCAGTATTAGGAATACTAACGCTCAATGGATAACTTGGAGAAGCTGTTCCGATGCCAACCTTCCCACTCGCTGTGTTTACAAAAAGTGCGGGTGTAGTCCCGGTTGCAACGTTAAGATTTCCGTAAATATCTAGTTTAGCTGATGGAGTTGTAGTTCCAACTCCGACATTTCCAGAAGAATTTATTCTCATACTCTCCGTTCCTCCTGTTGAAAAGGCTAAAGAACTTCCTCCTGGAGAGAACATACCAGTCAAATTATCTGATAGAAATGTATGGGTCGGCCCCGATGCAGAACCCATATTTACAGAAATACCATGAGAACTATTTATAACGGCGACATTACCGCTACCCATACCCCCTTCTGCAAAATTATATTCTCCGCCAGTAGGAACATTCATATACAGAATGGGATCTGCTGAATCTGGACCTCCCATAACGAAAGTTTCATTAATACCATCCCATAGGCCATTGAGGGAAAGTGAATTGTATCCTGTAAGACCTAACCAGTCACCCATCCTTGCTCCATAATTTCCAAACGCGATATCACCTTGGACATCAAGTTTTGTATCAGGAGTAGTTGTACCAACTCCAAGATTTCCTCCAGCGGTAAAAACGAGTCCCGCTGTTGCTCCTGGATTCTTTGCAAGCTGGAAAATATCTGCTGTTTGACCTGAGCTAAATCCTGTAAACAAACCTGAAATAGTACTTGTATCTTTTGAAACAACATTTAAGTTTGCACCTGGAGTAGTTGTACCGATTCCTACATTTCCCAATGATTCTATTCGCATGCGTTCTACCCAAGTAGCACTAACACGTCTCGTTTGAAAAACAAGAGGGCTTTTTGCTGAACCTTCATCAGCGGTAGTAATACGTGAACCTCCTCCTGATCCAGAATATGCTTTAAATTCCAATCCTCCATTACCATTTATCCCTCCTGGCACGTCAAGAACAATTGAACCTCTGTACGTTGGATCGCCACCTGAACTAACATTTCCACCGATATAAAGCATATTTGAGGGATCGTAACCTTCTCTATTCAATGAAAGTGTTCGTGAATCTATATTCCCCACAACAGACAATTTATGCGACGGTGTTGACGAACCAATACCAACATTTCCTCGCTGCAGAACAGTAAACATCTCGCCGTCACCAGCTAAATCATTTGCGATAGTGAATAATTTTGCAGTGCCATTATACTTTCCAACTATAGCCAATCTTGCCGTTGCTGTTGTTGTACCGATACCAAAACTATTAGCATCTAGGTTCCCCCCATTAAAGTAAGTTTTACTTGAAGATGCAATAAGGTTTACTAAAGTTGAACCATTGTCACTATATTGATTAAACTGACCTCCCCACAAATTAAGATTCGCATTGTTAGCAAATGTAGAAGAGGCATATTGGGTAGTTGCTCGATATGATATACCGGCAGCTCCTGCTCCTCCATAAATAGATGTAGTGCCGCTGTAGTCAGTATGTCCATAAAAATTAATTTTACCTGATGTTCCTGAACCAAGTGCGGCAACTCCTGAGACAGCTCCGTCTGTCATACTATTATATACATTCAAAATATCTTCTCCGTCAGCAAAAAAACCATGGTTATCTTTATATGATCTCGAATTGTATACATTCAAAGTTGTTGTTCCGGCAGAACCACTACTCGTACTACAACAAGGGTCAAAACCCTTTGCGTTTCTCATAGTAGTAACGTTATACGCGCTTGTGTGTGCACCCAATGCTGGGGTAATACCTCCAGAGTAGTTGTAATACATCAAACCTCCCTGGACTGTTTCAGTAACATTATAGTGACCACTAATACCTTCATCGCCGTTTCCAATCGCTAACACGTCAACAGAAAGATAGTTACCGTCCGTAGTAGCTGAAGTAGGATTTGCTTCAGTAAGATGGGCAATTCCATCATCACCATTCGCTAATACTTTTACATGTTTTTCAACACCGCTTCTGTTTGTTTGTCCTGTGATACCAGTTCCGTAGTTTCCATATGCAGTCACCCCATTGAGTTCATAATCTCTAACGTATGTGAGATCAAAACCTGTATTACCGTAATACACTTCGACACCTTCGATCTTCACGTACTCAGTAGTAGAATCACTTTGAGCGTTGTAAACAAAAGACATTCCACTTGTCGTATTTGGGACATAGTAAGTTGTTCCATTCGGATCTCCTCCGTCAGTAGCAGAAATATATAAATATCCTCCTGAATACCACCACCTACCGTTTCCAGCATTTACATTTGCCTGGTTTGTTGCCAAACGAAGACGATAGTGATCAAGTAACGTTGTCCTATTTTCAAGTAAAGCGTGTTGCTCATCTGCCGGAATAGATCCTTCAGGAGTTCCGTGCTCGAAAATATAGTCCGCATCAGTTCCTCCAGTTCCTGCAGAATCAGTGCTTGGAACGCTTGAAATGGTATTTGTAGATCTCCATGTATTTGTATCTACCTGAGTAAAATCTGTTACAGCTTCCCCCAGGATAACTTTAGCTCGCTCATTTTGCTTTGTCTGAACCTGAATAGATTTGATGGAGGCGAGATTTATTCTTTCATTTACATAAGTACCCCCTCCAAGAACAATAGTTCCCGAAGTTCCAATAAGACTAACTGCTTTTGAAATAGTCTGAACAGGTGAACTTAAACTTCCTGTATTGGAATCACTTCCAGAATCTGGATCAACATACACAGTAAAGGGATCAATTTTCTGGCGAGTTGAACCGAATGTATAGTAAAGATTTGTACCGTTATACTCCAACCCTCCATTTTGTGGAGTTGTAAGTAATGTTTTTGGAGTAAGTCGTATAGCAGGGGCATCATTTGAGCCTGTAACAAGAAGATTTGAAAGAGTGGTCGTACCCACAACGGAAAGTGAAGTTGCAGGTGTTGTCGTCCCAATCCCGAAATAACCAAGTGAATTAAAGCGGGCTGCTTCGCCAGCCGCCGCGTTAACGGTAAACTTTATATAAGTTGCATTTGAAAGGTCCACTCTCGCCGCATTAGTTCCTCCTGCCGCAAGTTCTGCGGTTAACGACCCTAGAAAAAGTGTTCCTGCATTACCCGCTGTTCCATTACCTCCCATCATTGTCATTCCCCCTGCATTACCCTGATAGGCAATCCCTCCCGCAAAGGCACCATCGGATCTTAAGAAAGTGATCGACGGCTGACCACCATAATATGATCCGATATTGTTGTATTGATAGTCACCGCTTGAATCAATCAATATCTGACGGCTACTGCTTGCAAAAAGGCCTTTGCCGGCAACTGTAAGGGCTTGAGAGGGTGTAGTAGTACCTATCCCGACATTTCCAGTAGCACTAATCCTCAATCGCTCTGTCCCTACTGTAGAAAATCCAAGACTCTGAGCAGCAGGAAGAAACATACCCGTATCTGCATAAGTCAAAAATGTATGCGTAGGTGACGCGGCGCTTCCCTCTGTCACCTGTATACCATTTGCGGTACTTAAAACAGCTGTTCCACTTCCCCCTATTTCGTTTTCTGAGAAAAAGTAAGCCCCACCTACAGGTACATTAAAGTATAAATTAGGATCAGCTGCACCCGGTCCTCCAGCCATAATATTTTCATTATTACTTCCCCATAGTCCGTTAAGGGAGATGACATTATAACCAGAAAGACCTTCCCAATCTCCCATTCGAGCTCCATAATTTCCCCATGAGACATCCCCTTGCACACTAAGCTTTGTATCAGGAGTAGTTGTCCCGATACCTGTTTTACCATCAGCTGTTATAAACAAAGCAGGTCCAAAAGTTGAATCATATATGTTAACAATATCTGAGGTGCCACCACTAAATGGGGAAATAATAAGAGAAGGAAGGCCATCGTTAAGCATATTTACATTTAGACCACCTTGAGCAACTACTGCCCCTGAAGTAATGAGTGAAGTGCCTCCATTTGTTCCATTGGTTACTGAATCCACAAAGTTATAAGAACTATTGTCGACAACGCTAGGGCCTACCAAAATATGCCCACTTACATCAATGGTCAGCCTTCCAACTCCATCTGTAGAAAATCCAAGGCTGTTTACACCCACACGATACATGCCGGTATTTAAATCGTTTGAAAATGAATACGAAGGGGCACTAGCAGAGCCTGTCGGAACTTCTATCTGGCCGCTTCCAATAGTAAATTTAGATGTTGGTGTCGTCGTCCCAATCCCCACGTTCCCTGTATTAAAATAAATATTCGATCCACTCGTTGTCCACTGACTTGATACTTTAGCTGCCCACTCTGTAGTACTTGCAGTAAGTGGAATAGAGTAACCGGATGCAACAGAGAAGTCACCAGTTGTGGTACTGAAGGCTAGTGGAGAAGATGCGGTAAACATATTTCTAATGGTTGAAGTAGCAACAGAGCCTCCTCCTGAAACTGTTTCCCATGTAGGAGTAGTACCTTCTCCTTGTGATGTGAGTACTTGTCCTGCTGATCCATAGAGTCCATCGAAAGAGAGATTCCCAGTTACGTTAAGATCTGTAGTTGTTGCATTAACACCAGTGATTGTTCCTCCTGTGATTGCCATGTTTGATTGATCTACAGAAGAACCACCTACGTTAGTGATGTTGTTAATGACGTTGGTATTGTTTGAAGTGATGAGTCGACTGATGGAGTCTCCAAGGCTTGCTGTTTGATCTGCTACGTAGTTGTTGACGATGGTTGAGGGGCGGTTTTCGAGGGCATCAATGCGGAGAGTAAGGAGGGCGATTGTCTTAAGGAGAAGCGAGTTCGATGTTCCTGCGACAACGACACGCTCAGGAACAGAAGAAGGTGCGACATTCGTTCCCGTTTCAAAAACATTATCTTCACCCACCTTAACTGGTGTGTGCGTAATGAAATTCTGAGCTGAATCAGAAGGAGCAAAGAGAGGGTACAAAACATTAGAGCCAGCATCGATGATGCTATTCCAAAAACTTCCAATTATTCCATTCGCTCCTACAGCAGCCTGATTAGAAAACTTTGGTGTTTTTTTAAAAAATATCTCCGCAGCAACATGTTGAGATGTGTTATACACCTCAATGTAGGCAGAAGAAATTGAATTTACAGAAAGCGCTGCAAAGTTTGCAACACGTCGAAGTGGCATTGAAGCAAAGACAGTAGCCTGTTCCGGCATCCGTGCAATTGGCTTGATTATATCCCTTGAAAAATCATATGCGATGGCGATGAAAACGCTACCTGTCTCTGCAGCTGGTTCCTGGAGCATTTTAGAAATATTTACAAGGTGTGCACCTAGTGAAGGAATTTCTGGAACATCTGGAATTGAGATTGTCGAAAGAGCCTTATTTAAAGTCGTATTTTCTTGCGCGTACGCAGTAGAAAAAAAGCTTAAGATGCAAAAAGCTATCAGGAAAAGAGCAGTCTTTCGGAACAAGAACCTTTTCTTCATATACCCTTTCATCCTATCACGAAACCTACTGAAAAATCCTTATTTTTAGCCTTAGTTATCCACAATGAACATTAAGATTTTTGATAATAAAAAAAACAGCGTCATTTTTTGATGACACTGTTTTTTTACGACCTCTACTTACTCTTTTGAGCTTCCATCGCTGTCACCGTCGCATCATCTATCTCGCAAACGCCTCCTGCACATGCCAATTCCTTCTTTACGTCTGTCTCATCTCGCTTCTCGAACACAACAATCTTAGAGAAATCGAGGTGATCATACTTTTTAAGAAGTTCATTGTATTGCTTTTCAGTAATCTCTTCGTATGGAGCGAGCTGATATACGTGATTAGAACGAGGAAGGAATGAAAGTCCTCCTACCATATCCCAATTCTTGTAAAGCCAGCTTGCAACTTCAATCCATTCGTTATCACCAATTGAAACAGTTACAGATGGATTGTGATGCGTATAGTTTTCTTTTACCAATTTCCAGAATTCCAACTGATCAATAGCAGAAAGATCATCTTTAAACTTTGAATTCTTTGGAGACTTAACTGGGAAGTCGATAACATACGTTGTTGCGTTATCCATCGTCTGTCCAACCTCTGGGCTATATGGAATTCCCTGATCCTTCATCATTTTGAAAAGCGCATCTGTTGCTGAAATTCTTACACGTCGGATGTAGTACTGAGAATGTCGAGCATGCATACCTGATGAGCAATCTACAGTCTGAGAAAGATTTCCTGACGGCTTAACAGTAGTGATGGCTGTTGAAGGATTGATACCAAATCGTTTTGCATACAACTTGTTCACTCGAACAGTTTCTTCTCGAAGTGCTCGAAGAGTTTTTGCATTTCTTACAGCAGGACAGTCCCACATACCTGTGATTGATACACCAAGAAGTCTTTCCTCTTCACAGTTCTTCTTCCATTCAGGAGAAAGATATATGAAATCGCTAAATGTTGACTGGTATGTACCGAGAATTGTAGCAATACGTATCTTTCTCATGAGATCCTTTTCAGTATCCTCGTGTCGAGCTACGGCTTCTGAAAGGTTACAAAATTGCTTAGGTCGAAGAATGATTTCTCCGCAAGGATTTGTTCCAAACTTATCCCACCATCCTTCTGAAACTGCTACTCGCTGTGCTGGGAATGTCTTTCGAAGACCTGCTCGGTTGAAAATACCTCGTTCTCCTGATCCACTCTTTACAAGTGCTACCCACTCATCTAAAAACTGCGTATTTGTTGGCTTTGCATTGTATACCGCTGAGTTGTTAGCGAGAGAACGCTGTGGCTCTGCCATCCAAAACTGTCCTTTCTTTGAGTCTCGAATTTCTGCATCATTGAGGTCTGAAAGTGAAATGAGAGCTGTTCGTCGAACTCCTCCTGATACTACGCCCATACCTATTTGGCAGATGATATCGTGGACATCAAGGTTTGAAAGATGCTGCCCTTGTCGAGAAAAGATCTTAGATCGGGTGAAATCGTGAATTTGTCGAAGAGGATCTGGACCAGAAGACTTTCCTCCAGTTGTCTTAAGACGAGCACCAGCAGGTCGTAGCTGTGAGTAATCGAAACGAACATCATTACCGTTAAACCACTGTTCCATTCCGAATGAGAAAGAGTCTGACCAACCTTCTCGACTATCAGCAATTACGTAGTCAACTGTTTTTCCTGTTTGATATTTGATCTGAGGTAGAGACTGCGCACTGTAACTTTCTGCTGAGAATCCAACACCGCAACCAGACATTGAGAGAAACATTACTTCAGCAAAATCTTGGAATGTTTGAGGAGCTGTGAATGAACAGTTGTACACACATGAATGATTCTTTCTTGCAGCAGGACCTGCGAATTGAAGTGCTCGCATTGATGGCATCGCTTCGTGTGTAAAGATTGCCTTGTCCACTTCAGCATATTCTTTGTCAGTCAATTTGTTTCCCAAATTTTCTTTCATGAAATCCATGTAACGAGTCACTGTCTCTCGCCATGTCTCACGTCGTCCCTGTTCTTCAATCCATCGAGAGTATGTTCGGTAGTATATAAATTCACCAAGAGGGTTTCTGAAGGATTTTTTACTTTCAGCAGCAAGCTGTCGAACTTTTTCTGGAACCTCAATATGCTTTTCTCGAATCTTTGCGTGTTCAGCACGATAGAGGATGTATGACTTTGCAGTCTTTACGTACTCACTAAGGATGAGCTCGCTCTCCACAGTGTCCTGGATACCTTCAACGCTCGGAATGAACGTCTTGTATTTCTTAGAAATACGTACAAGGTCAGCATATACCTTTGTCGCAACCATCTCAGCCTCACCAAGAGACCCTTCACCGGTTGAAAGCATCGCTTTATGAATCGCATTAACCACTCGATCAAGATCGAAATCTACGATCTGACCACTTCGCTTCATAATCTTCTTGATGAACAACGGTTCCCTCTTTTCAACCTTCTTTTCTGGAACCTTTTCTACCTTTGTGGTCTTTGCGACGACTTTCTTTGCCGGCTTTTTTGATGGAGACATAGAACTAATGCTTTTATTTGTACTTATTTGTTGATAAAACTGACCGCCTCGCTTGCCCGAGGTATTTTTTACTGCTTACTGCTAAAAATTTCCTTACTTACGCTAGTCATTCTACTCTCATTTACCTTCAAAATGTGTGGATAACTTCAAATAAAAACAGCTGGAAACAGTTTCAAAAAAAAGTAAATGTCGGTGCCAGAAAAGCACTTAATTTGAACTGTTTTTGAGGAGTTTTTTATCAAAAACTAGACGGTCCCCTATTTTAATATTTAGAAGTGCAGCTGTATCAGCCGGAAGCTCGATAACGAATGTCGAATCAGCAACTGGTGTGAAAGATTTTGGGAAACTTTGTTGTGTAGCACGAGCTGCAATGGTGATCACGGTACCATCTTGATCGAGCCAGATCATATCAATGGGAAAATTCATATCTTTCATCCAAAAAGCATAACGACCTGGGAAGGGAAAGACGAATAACATCGCTTCTTCCGGACCGAGAGCTAGTCTTCCACTAAGTCCGAGCTCTTGAAGTGCTTCGGTGTCAGCGATATCAGCGGTAAATATCTTCGAACCTACTGTAACGGGGATCGTATTGTACTCAATATTGTTCACGACTCGACTGCTTGATGTCGATGAGGAAATTGATACTAAAGTCTTCATATATCCAGGACTAAGAGCTGGCTTAGGCCAGCCAGCAACCAAAAGGACAACGGCGACTCCGCCAAGCAGAGCCGCCGCTATAAATGTCCTTTTGTCTTTTATGAAAGACATGAGCAAAATATTCTAATTAGCAAACCTCACACTTACCGTTCTTGCATGCGCCTACACACTTGTCCTTGCACAATCCATGTCCACAGCATCTTTTACCAGTGCATTCTTTGCAGCTGCATCCATCGTGTCGAAGCATGAGACTTAGACCGAGTAAGATTATGAATACAGGGAAAATGATATCCCACTGAATACCCGTCAAGAGACCTAGACGGTCTAGAAGAAACAACGCGCCGATAAATACAAGGATCAAACCTGCTCGCATATAAAATTTGCTAATTTACTAATAGAATAATTGTATCACACCACTTCAAAGATCTACGCAACCGTGTGTGCATATCTCCTATTCTTCAGACTTAAGATCCAAACAAACAGAGTTCATACAATATCTTTTTCCTGTTGTCGCTGGACCATCTTCAAACACATGACCTAGATGTGATTCGCATTTACTACAAACCACTTCGGTTCGGTGCATTCCTACTGTATTGTCTTCAACAAGTTTAGTACTCCCAGGAAGTGCTTGATCGAAGCTTGGCCAACCTGTACCAGAATCGAATTTAGTATCAGAAGAAAACAATGGCTGACCGCATACAGCACAATTGTAAGTACCCTTTGTTGTTGTATGCACGTATGCACCAGCAAAAGGGGCTTCTGTGCCCTTCTCTCGGGCTACTTTGTACAACTTCGGATCTAATTTGTCCTTGTACTCGTCTGTCATAGATATATTAGTTTGTTTCTGAGAGATATTTGTAAATCTGAGCGCCAATTACTGCACCAACGATTGGACCGACAATATATGCAACGTTAAATGCGCCGATTGTAAACGCAATAGCGGGATTAATGAGTCCACCTACTCCCAAAATTGCAGCCAATGTTGTACCGATAACAAGAGATCCACCGATGAGAATTCCTCCCATAGAGCTTGGGGTACGACCATACACAACTGAAGCGATACCAAAGAGGAATACCACAGCTCCTACAGCCTCACCAAGAGCAATGCGGAGGTTGTTTGGAATAGCAGCAGCATCTGCCTGTCCAACACCAAATCCATATGCAACCAAGATCGCAAGAGCAGCACCTGCAAACTGACTAATCACATAGAACACAGCAGGCTTCCATGAAATCTTCTTGATTGACCACAACGCGATAGTTACAGCAGGATTCAAATGCGCTCCACTTATATGCCCAATGCTATACACAAAAAGACCGAGTGTAATGGCAGCCAAAAAAGATGTAGCGATCGGAAACTGCGATCCAGCCATAACAGAAAGCATAACGACAAGAGACAAAATGAATGTACCGAAGAATTCAGCTACGAATGGTTTTAATGTTTTAAGCATGAGAATGATTTGTTTGAAAAGAGATAATGCTCACAGTATATCAAATGACACCTCTCTCTTCATAACTAGTTAAAACATAGATGCTACCCTGCGTAACATAGTACTGTGTGTATAATACAAGAGTAACCAAAACAATCATGAAAGAAAAAAGTCTCGAACAAGCAAAAGCTGAGATGCGCAGAGGAATGCTTGAATACTGCATTCTTCTCATCATTTCAAAAGAAAAGATATATGCGACTGACATCTTAAAGAAATTAAAGTCTGCAGACCTCATTGTAGTTGAAGGTACTATATATCCCCTCTTGAACCGCTTACGGACCGAAAGTCTACTTGAATACGTATGGGAAGAATCAAAATCAGGACCGCCTCGTAAGTACTACTCTCTGACGTCGAAAGGGGTAAGTACGCTCTCTCAGCTTAAGACAACATGGAAGTCCCTGAATGAATCAATAGAAAGTTTAATGAAATAAAATATATTAATATTATGAAAAAAGCACTCCAAATAAGTTTAGCTCGTACACTCTTCACCGTCGAAGAAGATGCTTACGCAAAACTCGACAACTATCTTTCAAATTTACGCGCTCGGTTTGATACAACGGATGGAAAAGATGAGATTATGAACGATATCGAAAGTAGAATTGCCGAACAATTTCTAGAATCGAAGAAAAATATCATTACCCTTTCTGAAGTGGACATGGTTATTACATCAATGGGTAGCGACGAAGAGTTCGACGAAGCAGAAAAAGCTTCTTCTACTCCCAAAAAGACATCGACACGGAAACTATATCGAGATACTGACAACTCAGTAATTGCTGGAGTATGTTCTGGCCTTGGAAAATACTTCTCCATTGATCCCCTCTTAGTTCGCATCATATTCGTTCTCTTTGTATTCGCTACGGGTTTTGGAGTCTTGATTTACATCTTCATGTGGATATTCGTTCCTGAAGCGAAAACTGCTGGACAGAAGCTTGAGATGGAGGGAAATCCTGTTACCATCGACACATTAAGCAAGAGCATTCGAGAGAAGATTGAAGAAGTAAAAAAACGTCGTCGTGAGAGGTCGGAGAAGTAACAAACAAAAAAGCTCGCTGTGGTTCTCACAACGAGCTTTTTTGCTTCTTAAATACTATGAAAGATGCTTTGAAACGAGCTTTGTCATTTCAAACATGTTCACCATAGACTTACCACCGAAGACTGCCTTCAAAGCAGGGTCTGCGTTGATATTTCGCTTGTTCTTTGGGTCCTGAAGATCGTTCTTCTTGATGTATACCCAGAGAGCCTTCACAACCTCTGATCGAGGCATAGGTCCTTTGCCTACAACAGCAGCCAATTCAGGGCTGATGTTCATAGGCTTCATAAATGCAGAATTTGTTTTAGTTGCCATAAATTATTGATTATTGAACTCAGGTATTATAGCAGATATTTTGTAAAAGGGGGCAAGAGGGCAAAAATGCCCATATATTGCGCTCCCACAAGCATGCGGTAATATGAAGATATATAACTCAATGAAAATCCTAATTCCAAAGCGAAACTACGAAATAGACCCTGCATTTGGACCAATTTTCTTTCTAGCGGGACCTGTTCGAGGGGGCGACGACTGGCAAAAGAAATTAGTAGAGATCCTTAAAACAAAGCTTGATCAGTCATATGTTGCAATTCCCTACTATCATGTCCCTGGAATGAAAAAGTTTGATTTACTGGAACAAGCTGAAGAAGGAACAGGGGAAGAATTTCCACGACAACTCAACTGGGAACGTTACTATCTCGAAAAAGCTGCTGTTCAAGGATGCATAATCTTCTGGCTCCCAGAGGAAAGTAAAAACGATCCACGACCAAAAGAAGAAGGTGCGTACGCAACAGATACCCGTGGGGAAATTGGAAGATGGAGTGTACACAAGAAATATCACCCTGAATACAAACTAGTTGTAGGTGCTGAAGCTGCATTTCCTGGATTGAGTCAGATTCAAAGAAACCTCAATGCAGACGTAGGATATGACTTCCCAATCTACAACACGCTAGAAGAAACTGTTGACGCAGCAATTGCAGCTGCAAAGATGTAGTTCTTAGCGTGCGTTAGCTAAACGTGAAAGTTTTTGCAAAGCTGAGCCTAAAACTATAAATACTGCTAAGTACAAAATTGTCGCAACAAAACCGGGCATGTGTGTGTACAACATGTCATATCGATACATGAGTGGCCAATGCAGAAGATATATTTCGAAAGAATAAAGTCCAAAAAGACTTAATAGACGAAATTCTGTTTTCTTGAGGATGAAAAGTAAGGCTACCAGAGCTGTGGCCAAGATACTGATTGATTGTTCAATTTGCGCACGTTCACCAACACCTGAATGGATTGCAAGATATCCGATGAGAATTGTGATTAAAGATATAAGCAGCGGATGTATCAATACCCCTCTCATTTTCATAAATACATTCCTAAAGACAAGAATATTTTTTGGAAGAGAAAAAAACCATGCGGTAAGTATTCCAAATGGAAATGCTATGAGATGAACTTCATACAACCCTACTACTCCAGAAAACGATGCTGGATCTAGTTTTACAAATATATATGACACAACATACAGCAATATCGCAGAAATCCACGGCCACCTCTTCAGGAAGACAAGTGGAAACAGTATGTAATATGCCAAAATCAATGTGAAATACCAGAGTGGAGAATTCAGACCGGTGAACATGCTAGCATCTGTGAATATCCCAAAGAATGATTGGGTGATGAATCCAACTGGATAGAAAATATTTAAAACTAGCGCATCTAGAGCAAGAAACGATACAAGTGTTATCCAGAAAGGAATATATAGTCTAGACAGTTTTCTTTTGTAAAACTGCCCTAGACTTTCGTCTTTCTTAAGTTTACTGGTTGTAAGACCAAACCCCGAAAGAAAGAGAAAAAGATTTACACCAACACCCGCCATAACTGATATTGGAAACAAGAAATTATGGTCAGAGGAAAGGTAATATCCAATGTGAGCAAAGATGATTGCAAGAATGGCAAATCCTTTAAGCTCTAAGGTTAGGGTCTGGGAGAGATACTCATCCTTCTTTCGGCGACAGGAAATTAAACACGCCAAAACAAAGATGGCAGTGAATATGTACGTAGACTGAATGGGGTTATTTATTGATATTGTCATGTATTATATTCGCCCATTGAGCATAACCTATCTTAGAAGGATGGAATTGATCTGCAGCATAGTATGAATCATCTTGAGATAGGAGCTGTAGTTTTGAATACAAATCTACGTAATTCAAATGGTACTCCACAGCAAGATTCAACAGGACCTTGTTGAACTCAGTTGTACGATTTCCGAAATATCGATCATACGGAGGCAATATCAAGCTCTTTGAGCCAAGGTACGGTAAGTTAATTATATATATCTTTGCTTTTGTCTCAGTCGTGAGTCGATTGAGAATGATCCTAAAGTTTTTTGTAAATTCCTTCTCTGATACATTTCCGTACACATCATTAACACCAACTAGTAGGGTGACAATGTCAGGTTTCTTTTCAATTGCACCGTCGAGAAAGTTTTTAACGATATCCGCGCTTTTAGCTCCTGGCATAGCGACGACACGAAGCATTACTGCATCACCCTTTGTTGAATATTTTTTAGCCAACTGATATGGATATGAATCTTCAAAGGAATCGACACCGACTCCTGAAGTGAGACTGTCACCTATCGAAACAAACTTGATAGTCTTTCCAGATGTTCCTCCAAAATTATATATGTGCTTAGAATCAGAAGATGTAAGTGCAACATCACGTATCTTATTAAATATATGAGCATACGAACGATTGAGATATATCGCTGGGAGCAAAACAACAACAGTAAGGATGATTATTATTTTCTTCATATCTATGCGGTGAATTTTTTAAACCTTTCTACATCCCTATCGGACCCAAGTACAAAAATCTGATTTTCTGAAAACACAGCTATATTAGTCGCACCTTTTTCAACAATCTTTATCGAGTCATGGTTCTTTGAAATATAATCAACGATTCTATCTGTCTCTAGTATCCTCCATGAACCATTCCTCAACCTCCACATATAAAATTCAAGGATATCATCGACGCTTGGGTTCTCGACAACTTTTTCACCGTTGTAAACCGTAGGTAAATCATTCTTAAACGAAACGCCTGTTGAAGATACGTATCCCTCCTCCACCAATCCTTTTATTATCCCTCTCAACTCCTCAATATGTTCAGGGTTTGAATAATCAAAACTATTTCTAATATCCAGTATCTGCGCCTGTACACTTCCGTCTCTTACCTCATCAAAAGCAAAATGCTTGGCAAAATTCAAGTCATCGGTAAAGAAAACAGCCTTTGCAAAATTACTCTTCGTGAAATCAAATTTTTCTATCTTCCCTTTTGAAGCAGTGCCGTGATATACGACTTGTTTCATCTTGCTCTCGGGAAATATGGTTTCTAGGTATTCTGAATATTGTTCCTTGGTACCAATATCAGCAAGAGCAGGGGTTTGCTCATATACAAAATCGATACCTTCTTTTACAGGTGTCATTTCTGCTTTAACTGGAATATTTTGAGGTGGGGCTTCCATACAGATAATTCTAACTTAATTTTAGCTACTTAGGTATGTATAAATTTAAGATACTAGACTTTGTTAAACTAAATCAGTAGTATCCAAGATAGGCAAAATATTCAGTCAAACCAACAGGAAAGGAAACCAAATCATGCACATTCCATACGTCGGGATTACCGACTTCATGACCTTCGAGCAGGTTGAACAAATGCTCGCGGTGTTCAAGGCAAACCTTGCACCGAACCAGAATCGCCGGCTTCATGTTGGCGTGATGATGAACTACAAGACACTTCACGACATCGAAACGAAGTGGACCAAGGCGTTTCCTTCCAAGGAGACGATCGCGGGTATCTTCGGTTCGGACGAGACGATGAACTGTCTCCACTATGCAGACTACGATGCGATTGATGTTGACGAGAGTCTCTATGACGCCATTATGTTCGGTGGTGTCGGCATCAATGCCCTACAACTCGACATGGTCTGGCCAGATCCAGGACTTGTTGCGAACGCAGTTCACGCCTCTCGCAAGCAGCTAGAGGTCATTCTCCAAGTCGGCAAGAATGCCATCGAGCAAGCCAACGATGATCCGCGAGAAGTTGTCGAACGACTCTGGGATTACGAAGGTGTCATTCAACACGTTCTGCTCGACAAGAGTATGGGGCAAGGACACGGCATGAATGCTGTGCAACTCATTCCATTCGCTGGTGCGATCAGGGATGCTTTTCCCAATCTCGGAATTGCTGCAGCTGGCGGGCTCGGACCTCAAAGCACTGGACTTGTCGAACGTCTGTATCGAGGTTTTCCTGATATTTCAATCGATGCTCAAAGCAAACTTCGCCCGAGCGGCAACGCTCTCGACCCCATCGATTGGGATATGGCTGCGGAATATCTCGTCCAAGCCCTGCGGCTTCTGCGGTAGTCCCTGACGCAATCAAACAAAACCCGTCTCGCGGCAATGCCATGAGGCGGGTTTT
>CAZFOD010000005.1:0-41879 GCA_964520545.1 uncultured Candidatus Saccharibacteria bacterium | reverse complement strand
ATATCGTCTTCATAATTTACATGCTGACTTCTCTTACTCCCCTCACTTACAACTACTTTTTTAAAAATTGTGTTCAGCATCTTTTCAATCTCCTCTATTCCATGCGAATATTTCGATACATGAATCTCTTCCTTGTTAAAAATGCCGCCTTTGGTGTTGTAGCTTAATAGAAGAAAACCATCAGGCTGAATGCTGTACTTAACTTTTTCTAGTAAAAAATTAAGCTCTTCAGTATTAAGATATTGAATTACTCTCGATATGATAATGGAGTCATATTGTGAAGGCTTGTAAGAATATTCAAGAATGCTTGATTTTTTAAAATCGATCTTGCTTTTGATATCAATCGGCAGTTCTTTTTGCCAATTTAAATTTACAACATCGAAACAATCCACTTCACACCCCCTGCTTGCGAGGTAAATAGAATTCCTACCATTACCGCAACCGATATCTAAAACCTTATCGCCATTCTTTAGAAGACCTTCGTATTTTGAAACAAGAATACTTGGCACCAAGGTCTTGATGTCGAATTTCTTTTCCTCCCAAGCTATCTCCCATTCATGTTTTTTCATGTGTGTTTTTGATACTTGGCTCACTTGGCAGGCTACTCGGGTTCAGTACCAAACATTCCAATCAGTGTAAGGGTATTATCGATGTCTTTTGTGGCACCTTCTGAAGCCTGTGGGTCGATTCCTTTATTTTATTAATACTAAATAAGTTTTCATCTATAAACCAAAAATATTTTCAATAAAATCTTTTGAATAATTATAAATACCAATATATAATCCTGGAACCACAAAGATAGAAGAAATGAAAATAAAAATTGCCACAGTAAACAAAACTCTACTAAAATTTATTTTACCGTCCTGAACTTGAGTTTGTTGATTTTTTCTATTTAGAAGATATGCTATAGAACTTGTTATTAATCCTACTATTATCAATGGTAGTGAAAAAATCATTATTATAAAACCTTCAGCAATTCCTGCCCCTGCGCACTCTGCTCCTGAACAATGACTTGTGCTGTAGTTTGCTAGATAGAATATACCTAACAAACTTACAAAACCTAGTGATAAAAGAGTTATACTAAAAGCCTTTAAAATTTTTATAATCATAATATAATTATATCACTCATATTTAAATAAATCTGAGCGGCACCACCCAAATAGGTAAATGGGTCAACTCCGATACTTTATTTTCTTGGCGGAGAGGAAGGGATTCGAACCCTTGATACCGTTTCCAGCATACGTCCTTTCCAGGGACGCCCATTCAACCGCTCTGGCACCTCTCCAATATTTATTTCTTCAGGCAAGCAACTATCTTCTTCCCTATTACCTCAAACCTAGAAATCAAATCTTCTCGAACTTCCATTGGTACTTCATCTTCAACTGTCGGATATACTTTTTTTAAATCACTAATTTCTTTAACCAAAGGATTCAATTCATCGGATATTTCCATATATACTTTTTCTGGAATAGCAGCTTCCATATGCAGCAGTTGAAAGAATTGTGCTGTTGTTGCAACTGGGGTCATGAGACATGCAATCCAATTGTTTGAAAGAGATCTTTCGTTTCCTGATTCTTTTTGCCTTGTATGATTTTCAAACTCCGCCTGTATTTTCTGACGTACATTCGTAATGGTATCGATGAGAATACGTACAGACTCTGAAATATCTTCTTGTGCTAACGGTGTAGCTTCGTGACTAATCATGATTTTGGAATGATATCACTTGTTTCCTAATAATGCAGCAATTCTTTCCTCGACGGGGGGATGTGTCATGAACAAAGTAGATAGCCCCTTTGCAGCACGAGCACCAAATGGATTTGAAATATACATGTGCGCAGTAGCATTAGAAGCATGTTGCATTGGTGAGCCATATGAAGAAATCTTTCGAAGTGCATTTGCCAACCCTTCTGGATATCTGGTAATGAGGGCACCGGTGGCATCAGCTAAGAATTCCCTGCGACGAGAGATTGCAAGTTGAATGATTGTGGCGAGGATCGGAGAAAGAACGATGAATATGATACCGACTATGGCAAGTATTCCTCCAGCCTTGTTGTCATTGTCTCTGTTCCCACCACCCCACATACGACTACGTAAGAATATATCGGCAAACATTGTAACGAGACCGACAAGCATTACTACAATCGTAGCAATCAAAATATCTTTGTTCCCTATGTGTGACATTTCATGCGCTATCACACCTTCAAGCTCAGTTCGATCGAGCATAGACAGAAGTCCAGTTGTGACGGCAATCGCTGCATGGTCTTTGTTCCTACCTGTTGCAAATGCATTTGGTGCAGGATCTGATATCACATACACCCGAGGAGCTGGTAATCCTGCTGTAATGGCGAGATTTTCAACAACACGCTGCAACTCTCGATGATCAGGATTATGCTCTGGATCAATTGGCTTTGCTCTTGAAACTGCTAAAGCTACTTTGTCGGAAAACCAATAGCTGCCGATGTTCATGACTACACTGAAAACGAGAGCAAAAACGAGAATTGCAGAGTCGTTGTAGTAGACACTTGCAAAATATCCAAGCGCCGCGATTACAGCAAGAAACGAGGCCATGAGAAGCCACGTCTTTGCAACATTTGAAGACTGGTGAGTATAGAGTGTTGCCATCAAAAGAAAGTTAGAACTTTACTTCTACAGGATTCTGAGCAGCATCGTTATCTCCAAGGTCGAAAAGGTCCATGTGTGAGAAATTGAATGACTTAGCAATGACACTTGAAGGAAAAGATTCGATTGAGATGTTAAGGTCTCTAACTGTTCCATTGTAGAAACGTCGAGAAGCCTGAATCTTATTCTCTGTATCTGAAAGCTCTCTCTGAAGCTCGAGGAAATTCGTATTAGCCTTAAGGTCTGGATATGCTTCAGCAATTGCAAAAAGTGACTTCAATGTTCCTGACAATTCCCCTTCTGCCTTTGCTTTTGCATCAAGACTTCCTGATGAAGCACCCATAGCGGCAGATCGAGCAGCGGTTACTTTCTCGAATGCTGTTGATTCATGAGTTGCATATCCTTTTACTGTATTAACAAGATTAGGAATGAGGTCATATCGTCGCTTAAGCTGTACCTCTATATCTGCCCACGCTTCTTTAGCCTGGTTTACAAGTCGAACAAGGCGGTTGTATGCGCCGATAACCCAAAGAACGATGACTGCCAGGACTACAATTAATATGATTGTTGAAGACATGATGAATTCGATTAGATTGCTATTATTACCGTGCATTATACCATATAAGTCAAGATGAAAACTTACCTCAAGATAGCAAGTATGGCCATTGTAATAAGTGCTTTTTTTGTGCCTGTTTTCATCACGGAAGATGGGTTTTCCCTTTCGGAAATTAAAAAGAAAGAAATAACACTTCTCTTTACTGGCGACATGATGTTTGACCGCGGAGTGCGTAGAACAATTAACACAAAGGGATTCGACACTGTTTTCGGTGACGCTAAAAAGATATTTGCTGATGCGGATCTCGTTGTCGCAAATCTTGAGGGACCAATAACATCATCCCCTTCCAAAATCTTACTTCCTGACGGCAGCATGACTGAAGAACTAAACTTTACATTTCCTGTCGGTACAGCAACGGCACTAAAAGAACATGGGGTAGATATTGTAAATCTCGCAAACAACCACACGGCAAATCAAGGTACAAATGGTCTTACACAGACAAAAACATATTTAGAAAAGGCAGGTGTTGGTTTCTTCGGTCATCCGGGGAACATTTCCTCTGAACTTTCAACCACAACTTGTAGTCAAGGCTTTTGTATCACACTAATCGGATGGCATGAATTCGCACATACTCCCGCTTCAGACATATCAGCAGAAATTGAAAGGGTAAGAAAATCATCAGATATTGTTGTTGTCCTGCCACATTGGGGAGTTGAGTACGAAGAACAACCAACATCTGATTCACGACGAATAGCACGTATGTGGATAGATGCAGGAGCTGACATGGTTATTGGTACACACCCGCACGTCATTCAATCAATAGAAGAATACAAAGGAAAAGTAATCTTCTATTCCCTAGGCAATTTTATATTTGATCAATACTTCTCATTTGAAACAACACATGGGCTTGCTGTTATGGTTACGGCAACGAAAAAAACTGATACAGCTCTAACATATTCCTACAAACTGCTACCCACAAGAAATGTTGGAACGGTAGTTTCAATTCCAGGAGCAACAACATCATCAAACATATTGAAAAAATTGGGAGAAATTTCTACTCCTTATATAACCTCCTTTACACCAAACAACATCGCAAAGGGTTCATTTTTGTTGATTAAATAAAAGACCGCCGGCAGGTTCATGGATTTTCATCCAGAGGAGCCTGCCGGCGGTTTTGTTCGCACCCTCGGAAGAGGAAGAACACCTGCTGACCGTTTTATACGGTGATGACTTTTAACGATGAACACCGCTGCTGCGTCCATCCCGCAGTACGCCGCCCTTCTATCGCTCAGGCGGTTATCAATGATCCGTTCGGATCCGTGTTCAAAGGAGAGGTAGCTCCGACGTTATGAGCTCCCGATATAAGAGAGCCAGCAAACGTAAACGCATTTTCAAGACCCAGAGGCCCGCGCGAGCGCCGTCTCAATGGCTTTTTTTGTCCTTTTGTTGCCAAAATATTTATATCATAAAAAACATCACTAGCAACAGACATTTGACCTTCGTCTATGAGAGAGATATCCTTACAACCAGCCGACGTTCCAGAACCAAACAAACGTCCCCTATCCACCAGCCTATGGAGCATTTGTGCCCCTTCTGGAAGGGTGCAATTGTTCTTTAAGTAGAAAGAAAATCTGCCATGTTTACAATCAGCGAAGAAGAACTCTCGGAACGAGTACGCGCGTTCCTCTCGGTAAGCCTTCACGAACACCTGCTTCCAGGATTCAGGTTGATCGGCCTTCACGAAGACAACGCGGGCGAAGGCACAGCACCAACCAGTGAATTCGTCATTGCTTTGGTTCAATATCAAGAGCCGGGCACACGCAATGTATTCCACGCGGGAGTCCTCATCGACTACGCCAACGAGTGGCCACTTGCGGTCGCGCTTGAGAAAGATGAGATGCGGATCAGTCCTGACGCATCTTGCTTGTTCAATATCTTCCGGGGGCCATACGGCAATGAGACTGGAAGCTATACCGTTTCTCAAGTGAGGGATCCCAGCGGAAACACCGCCGTCGTTCTGACGAAAAGAAAGGGGCTAGAATATTTCGCCTTCGATCGCCGCCCGCGATTCCTCACCGCGGTGTGAGACCCATCCACCTACAGCCCCGCGCGCACTCAGTACCTCAAAACTGATGTGCCGCGGGGCTTTTCCATACCTAGAATATACAACCACTAATTGTGGACTTTTTTAGGCGATTATGATAACGTATGTGGGCAATGACAGTAATTTCAGCGTTTCTCCCCTACATCCAGATCGCCCTTGCCGTACTTCTTACGGTGGCAGTATTACTCCAGCAGTCCGACGCGGGCGCAGGCGGTGCTTTTGGCGCAAGCGACTCGGTTTCATCATGGAGAACTCGCCGTGGATTTGAGAAGTTTCTCTTTACCGCAACTATCGTACTAGCCGTACTATTCGTCATTTCAGCTGTCTTGGCCCTCAAAGCATAGACACGACTCTTCACCTTTTAAACTCTCGTGAACAACGACATATCCTCACCTTCTCTTTTTTTGCGCTTGAAGCATAGTATCCGGTCGCTTGGCGCTACTGAAAAAACCATCTTTGGTTTCTTTGTGATGCTATTCGTATTCAGTGCTTTCTATATCGTAAACTCATACAGTGAAAGATATATGACTGAAGTTCCTGTAAACGGTGGAACAATTGAAGAAGGTATCGTTGGATATGCAAGTTCCATAAACCCTGTACTTGCATATACCGATGCAGACAAAGATCTCACTGCTCTCATATATTCAGGTCTTCTTCGTGCAACTCCAAATGAATTACAGCCTGATCTTGCTGAATCATTAACAATATCTGACGATGGAAAAACATATGACGTCGTTATACGAGAAAATGCTAAATTCCACGATGGAGTAGCTGTCACAGCAGATGACGTCATATTTACCATCGAAAAGATTAACGACCCCGCAATCAACAGTCCAAAGGCTGCAAGCTGGAGCGGAGTTAACGTAGAGAAGATCAATGATCGAGAAATACGATTCAATATCAGAGATCCATATGCAGGATTCAAAGAAAACCTTACGCTTGGAATCCTACCTAAGCATCTATGGAAAGATGTTGAACCTGCCCTATTCATCCACAGCACATACAATCAGGAACCTGTAGGATCTGGTCCTTACAAAATCAAAAGCAGTGGAAAGAATAGTTCAGGATTGTATGAATATTACGATCTTGTACCGTTTAAAGATTACACACTTGGTAATCCTCACATAAGTCATCTCATCGTTAGATTCTTCAAAAGTGAAGAAGCTGCTGTTGAGGCATACAAAGGTGGCACAATCAACACAATCGGTGGCATCTCACCTGAATCAGCAGAGTCTCTTTCTAACGAAGGAGGTTCAATTAAAAGAATTCCACTCCCTCGAACGTTTGCTCTTTTCTTCAACTCAAGCAATGCACCTGTTCTTCTCAATGCAGAAGTTCGACAGGCGCTTAACATGTCAGTTAATCGAAACGCTCTCATTCAAGATATCCTTAAAGGATATGGGGCTCCTGCCGTGAGTCCAATTCCAGCAGGTTTTGTTGGACAAGATTTCACTGCAGATATTTCATCAACACCAACAGACTCATCATCAAATATTGAAGCCGCTAAGGAATTGCTTGCGAGCAAGGGATGGAAAGCAGGTGCTGACGGTATATTAGAAAAACAAACGAAGGTGGCTGGAAAAACAACAACCACAGCACTTCGATTCAGCATATCGACTTCAAATGTTCCTGAACTTAAACGAACAGCCGAACTTGTTGCAGCACAATGGAAAAATATCGGTGCAGATGTTAAACTAGAGATATTCGAACCGTCTGACCTCAATCAGAAAGTCATTCGAACGCGTAAATATGACGCACTCCTCTTTGGTACAGCAATTGGCCGTGACCTTGATCTGTACCCATTCTGGCACTCTTCACAAAGAAACTACCCTGGCCTCAACATTGCGCTATATGCAAACTTGAAGTCGGATAAGTTCCTGGAAGACGCTCGAGGAAGCGCATCAAGTACGATTCGAGACATTGCATATCAGGGATTTGAGAAGGAGGTTGCAGCGGATATTCCAGCTGTCTTCCTATATTCACCCCAATATATCTATATCATTCCAAATGGATTGATGAATGCAAAAATATCGAATATCACATCTCCTTCAGAACGATTTATGACCGTGAACGAATGGCATGTAGAAACAGAGAAAGTATGGAACATTTTTATACAGAACGACAAAACAATTTAAGTATTAGAAGAAATTATAATTAACATTATTAAACAAACATTATGAAAAACATCAGAACATTTTCCCGTAACCTAGGAAGGATTCGTCGGCCGCACTCAAGCGCAACAGCAGCGAGTGCACAGCAACTTCCTCCTCAGAACGTCGCTCACACCGATGCTATGGCAGAGTTCAAAGGGACTCCAGTACCGTCTGTAAGTCAGCCTGCTCCCTACGTACCTGCTCGGTCTTCTGGAAACAACACAAGACGACCACAGAGTCGAGGAGGAGTACGTGGCATGCGCCGACCTTCTCGCCCACCACAGCGAGGCAGCGCAACATCCGTTCGACGCCCTGGCCAACAGCAGTCAAACGAAGTTTCAATCATTCCTCCTGTCGGTGAAAGCATTCGAATCATTCCTCTTGGAGGAGTTGAAGAAGTCGGAATGAACATGACAGTAGTTGAGATCGGCGAAGATATCGTCATCATCGACGCAGGTTTCAAGTTCAAAGACAGCGATACTCCTGGTATCGACTACATTCTCCCTAACACGAAATATCTCGAGGAACGAAAGCACAAGATTCGAGCTATCTTCATCACACACGGACACCTCGACCATATCGGTGCCCTCCCTTTCATCATGGACCGCATTGGTAACCCGCCTCTATACACAAGAAACCTCACATCACTCATGTTGAAGAAGCGACAGGCTGAATTCCCTCACCTCGCCCCTATCGACTACAGGATCATTGAAGGAAATGAGCAAGTTAAAGTAGGAAACATCTCTGTTAAATTCTTTGGAGTTACTCACAGTATTCCTGATTGTATGGGTGTTGCCATTAATACTCCATATGGATATATCGTTAACCCTGGAGACTTCAAACTTACTCACGTCAATGGAAAAGTAACAGAAGAAGAGGAAGCAGCTTACAGCGTCTTCGACAAAGAAAAAGTTCTTCTTCTCATGGCTGACTCCACTAACATCGAAAACCCTGGTTTTTCTACACCTGAATCAATCGTTCATGAAAACCTTGAAGAGATTGTAAAGAACATCAAGGGTCGTCTCATCATGGCAATGTTTGCATCACACGTTCACCGAGTAGCACACATTGTTCGTGTTTGTGAAAAATATGGAAAGAAGCTTGTCATCGAAGGACGAAGTATGAAGAACAACATCGACATGATCATCTTTGCCGGAATCCTCAAAGTAGGAAAAGATGTCATCATTCGACCTGAAGATATTGGTAACTATCCACCCGATCGAGTTGTAGTACTCGCAACAGGTGCTCAGGGTGAAGACTTCTCATTCCTTGATCGTCTAGTAAGCAACAACTACAAACACTTCCAGCTTAATGATCGAGATACAGTTCTCCTTTCATCATCAATCATTCCTGGAAATGAAAAGTCTGTTCAAAGACTTAAGGATGGTATTGCACGACGAGGAGCAAGCATCACTCACTACCGAACATCTGATGTGTACATTCACTCGACAGGCCACGGTAACAGAGGAGAGATCGAATGGCTTCACCGAAAGATTCAGCCAAAGTTCTTCATCCCTGTTCACGGACACCACTACATGCTTAAGCTCCACTCAGAGCTTGCTGTGCAGCTTGGCCTACCAAAGGATCACGTAATCATCCCTGATGATGGTTCTATCATCGAAATACAAGAAGCTGGTACAAAGATGGTACGACTTCCTGTTAAAGCCCCTGACAACATGGTCATGGTAGACGGATTCACAATCGGTGAGGTACAAGATGTCGTTATCCGTGACCGACAGATATTGTCTCAGGATGGTATCTACATGGTAGTTGCGTTGATCAACGCTTCTACTGGGAAACTTAAGAAATCTCCTGACATCATTTCTCGAGGGTCTGTATATCTCCGTGAATCTCAGGAATTGCTTCGAGATATCCGCTTCCTTGTGAAGAATACCGTTGAGAAAACAACAGAAGGTATGCAGCCGATTAATATCGACATAGTTAAAGATGCCGTATCAGAATCATTGAGCAAATTCATCATGCAGCAGACAGCTAAGCGTCCAATTATCATCCCTGTGATGATCTGCGTGTAGCTATTACTCACAAAAAGGCAACCTTGTACCCATGTGGTGCGAGGTTGTTTTTTTGTTACAGAGAACCCTTACACACTCGCTCGACCATGTAGAAAGTGTGATAAAATATGCAAATCACTATGGATGCTGTCATTGGAAAAATAAATGCGGTCAAGGCATTCCTTACCCTATTCGTCAGCACACTGCTTTACTCGTTCAGTTCATATTTCATCTACTTCACAAATTCAACGTACCTGCAAAGTCACGTTGGTACCTCTAACGTTGGATATATATTTGCACTTGGAGCATTGATGAATATTGTGATGTATTCACTCGTACCAACACTCCTTCGAAGGTTTGGGAACTTTAAATTGGTATATTCCATTGCCGCTACGACTGGAATATTACTCCTCGGACTTTCTTGGTTTAACTGGACACCTGTTGTGCTCCTCATATTCATCGCTTTTCAGGCTATTGCACCGGTCATCTCATACTGTATCGACATATTCCTTGAAAAGTATTCTTCTCCTGATGAGATTGGGAGTATCAGAGGAATATATCTCACCATGGTTACAATTCCAGCAATCATCACACCTTTCATTGTAGGCCTCATCCTCACAAGTCCCGACTACTGGAAACTATATCTCATAGCAGCTGCATTTCTTGTGCCATTTATCATCCTCATGGTTACGAACTTCAGAGGATTCAAAGATCCCTACTATCCAAAGTTCCATATGAGGGAGGTACTTCATAAGTTCTATCACAACCAAAACATCTTCGATATCTTCCTTGATAACTTTCTTCTCAATCTCTTCTACTGCTGGATGGTCATATATATGCCGCTATATCTCCGAGAATATATTGGCTTTGAATGGTCAGAGATCGGTCTCATATTCAGCATCATGCTTCTCCCCTTTCTGCTCTTACAAATTCCAGTAGGAAGGATTGCAGACAAAAAGCAAGACGAGAAATATCTCCTTATGTTTGGATTTTTCATCATGGCATGTACAACGATGCTCATTCCTTTCGTAAATGAGGCGAGCATTGTACTTTGGTCAGTCATACTCTTCACGAGCAGAATCGGTGCAAGTATTGTTGAGGTTTCAAGTGAAAGCTACTTTTTCAAGCATGTACACACGAGCAACACCGGATTTATCAGCCTATTCCGACTCACCAGATCTGTACCATATCTTGTGACTCCTCTTGTAGGGCTTATGCTTGTTTTTATAGACCTCAAATTCACCTTCTTCATACTTGGACTCATCATGCTCCTTGGCGTCCGTTATGCAGTTAAAATACGCCCAGACGGGCTTCCAGGGCACGAGGGTGAGGCTAATTCGCCTTTCGCTTAAGCCTTAAACGCTACCCAAAGTACAATTGCAGCTCCAAGGGCTATGACCTTAAGGTACAGATTGTGGAGAATGAGATATTGCCAGATATTAGGGCGTTCAGACTCTTCATCTGCAGCCTCCTTAAGGAAACGCTTGATGATGTCGTCGAGTTTACCTGCATTCTCGAGAACACTTAGTTCCCCCTCCTCAGCAACAGAAATGGTGCCTCGCTCTTCAGAGACAACGATTGCTAATGCATCAGTTCGCTCACTAATTCCTATGGCAGCACGGTGACGAGTGCCCATACTTGCAAAACCTTTAAAATCATCCGCGAGCGGGAGATGGACTCCAAAACGTTTAATTCTCTTTCCTTCAATGAGCATGGCTCCGTCATGCCCTGGCGTTGTGTGATCGAAAATACTGAGAATGAGTGGGGATGAAATCTTTCCATCTAGAGCAAACCCTCCTTCAACACTGTCCTCAAGAGGATGATCTCCCGAAAGAACAATGAGAGCTCCCATTTTCATCTTAGCCATATCTTGAACTGCGTGAACGATTACTCCTGAAATTTCTGAGGAGAGACTTGCGGCGGTACGGCCAAGTGTCTGTCGAGACAAAGTAAACCATCGAAAGAATCTTCGGATCTCTCGCTGAAACACGATGACAAAGATGACGAGAAAGAATGTAAGGATGGGTTGAAAAAGTCTAGCAGTGAGACCCAGATCAAACACAAGGGCTATATAGTTAACAACTAGGAGTATTGCGAGGAAGTTGAAGATGAAATAGCTACGAGTCTGCTTTATGAATACCAAAATGACGTATATGAAAAAGGCTGCAAAAGCTATATCTACCGCACCTGCAAAAGAAAATTGACTAAATGCATTAGGTGCCGAATTTACTATCTCACTAAAAGATATATTGGCTGTAAGATTATTTGCATCGATCACAGAAATGATTGTTAAGATGATAGCCCGGCGCAAGTATTGAATGCCTGTACTGATTGATTATATTTCTCTACCGCGGTCTTGAATGATTCAAGCCGACGATTATATTCTTGCACAAGTTCATTATACCGCTCAACATTTTTTTCGTAAGAGGGATCGTTTGAATTAGAGTTATCAATATCCTTCTTCAACGCATTTATCTGTTGTTCACGTTGCTGTAAATCTAACTGAGTTGAACCAATACTTGTTTTTAATTGTGAATCAACAGCTGGGCATGCATTAAGGGGTTTACCGAAGTGTTGCACAGCAAGCCACTGAAGCTTTCCCTCATACATACCCCTTCCTACAGCAACACCAATTTCCTGGTATCGGCCGTCAAGAATATTTGATCGGTGTCCCGGACTATTCATCCATGCGGTCATAACATTTGCATCACCTCCGAAGTTTCCAAGAGCAAGATTTTCTCCCACTACGATATAGTCATATCCGGCTTTTGATACCACATCAGAAACACTCGTTCCAGCTGGTGAAACGTGTTCAAAATATTGCTTACTAAACATGTCCTCAAGCTTTGCCGCCGCAGACTTATCCAGCGTCGCGTTATGTGACAGAGTTGTAACACCCTTTTTCTGTCTTTCAGCGTTTGTCCTGTCTATAATCCCCTTTACAGTCAATGCAGAATCCGAATATGATGCAATATCAGACTTTACAGGAGGAAGTTTATCAACAGAGGTTGCAGGCTTAGGGAGAGGAGATGTTGTTTTTGTTTGAGTAGAACTTGTAGAGATTTTCTCTGTGTAATCAGATCCATTCTTTCCCGGGAGAACAGAATATCCTGGAATACTACTTACCGCTCCTTTTAACTTCTGGAAAAAATCTTGAATGGGACTAAGTACAGAGGTACGAATGTTATACCCAGTATTTTGTACGGGTACTCGGAAAACGAAGAGTAGACCGAAGAATATGAGCAATATAGCTATCGGTCTGAAGAATGCCATTGCTGCATTGTACGGTAAATATGAGCGTATTTCAATATTATTCTCACCCTACAAAAGCTTAGACTCGATGCACATAAAGAGGGGTATTTCCTTTCTTGCAGTGTCTTCTGCAGCTGCTCGTGGCCCCTGTTCGCTTCGCTTATGAGAGATCCATTCCTCCAATTTAGTAACAGCAAAACCTTGTTTTGAAAGGAGTTTAATGAACACTTGGAGAGGTCGATGAAAAGAAACCGTGTATGTTTTCTTCAACGCGCCTGGATGCATATCAATCTTTGTTTTTATCTCCGACAAATATTTGTTGACAACCCTTCCTTGTAGCTTTGTTTTTTCATCAAATATCCAATCCGAAGCTTGTGGAACACGGAATGCTGGATGATTAATTACCATTACAAATCTTCCATGTTGCTTCAGCACTCTCTTACACTCCGCAAACGTCTGATCCATCTCTGCAATGTTTTGTATTGCGAGTACGCAAATGACCGTATCAAATGATGCATCCTTAAAAGGGAGCTTGTGAGCTGGTGCAACTTCGAAGTCTATATCGCGTAGCCGAGCTCTCGCCTTTGCAATTAACTCAGATGAGATATCTGCACCGGTAACACGAGCACCCACTTCTGAGAACTTACCAGAAAAGAAACCTTGGCCACAAGCAAGATCAAGAATTCGCTCCCCTTTTTTTGGGGAAACAACTCTCATCAAATTTGGTAACACCACCTTCTCCTGATATGAATCAGGGTTTGAGAGATAGTCGTCGTACCACGAAGCAACCTTTCCCCACGATGTCTTATTATTTCCCTGACTTTTTTCCATTTGTCTTCTGGCTTGAAACAGCCTTCTTTACCTTTGATATTTTCTTCATACCTGTTTCCAATTCTTTTCTGATATTTGTCCAGTGACCCTTAAGCTCCTTTGCAATGAGTGCGAGTTCAGCCGTATCTACCCCTTTGATCGTTTCATATCGCTTAAGCACTCCGTCAATGACATTGTGGTACGCCTCCTCATTTACTTCCTTAAGCTTTTCAACTTTTTCAAGAACCTCTCCCTTTGCCTTCAAAGACCATCCCTTGATTTGCTTCTTTACCTTCTTTCCATCCTTTGTTCCATAGAGGAAATATGCTCCTGCAGCAGCCGCTGCAGCAACTCCGAAGATTCCTGCTACAACCGCACCACTACCACCCTTCTTAGTTTCCTGTTTTTTTGATGTTGCCATATTCGTTCTGATTATATTAATTATCTGACTTTCGTCGGCGACGAGCACCGGCTTTACCCAAAAAGAACATTGCTAGAGTACGAGCTACAGTTGAGAACTTAGCTCCTCCTTCCTTGATCTTGCCACGCAATTCTGCAATATCTTCCGTTACATGATCACTTTCCTTCTTTATCTTATCGACAATACACCTGACGCTATGAAGTATACGTATTATATACAAAGCTGCGATTAAGAAGATGAGAGCTAATACAACGACAACGATACTGGTAATGAAGAAGAAAACGTCCGCGTGAATCAAGGTTTGCATACAACGATTATATCACAGAGCCCCGCTATATCTTGAATATTCGATTAAACAGAGACCCTGATATCGTAGGTACTGCACCATGAATATTTGCTTTCTTTTCTCCCCTTACAGATATCAAAATTACAAAGATGACAGCCATCATGATTTGAAAAGCTGCTAATCCATACGGATTGAGTATGCCATTAATGGGGCTGATGAAGAAAGAAATAAATCCAAGAGAAAGCCATCCTGAAAAGCCAAGATCGTGGAGTCTTCTATGGATGAGCGAAAGGATTACGATGGTAACGGGAGCAAACAATATTGGCAAAGCCAAGAGCCATAGTCCAGAATATTGTGGATCAGTAACTTTGTCTACGAACATAATGAACTGTGGAAATATGAAGCTAAAGAGACCTAGGATGAACGCAAGCCCCATTACTCCCATACCAAAGAAGAAAAGGAAACCGAGTATGAAATCCCTACGACGCAATCGGCCTGAAAATATTGAGTTTGAAGGAGTAACGGGAACTGTTTCATTTAGAGCAACATCTTTCTTCTTAAGAAGCGGTAGAAAACCGTTTGATGCAGCCTCTTCTTGATGAGTACCTCCTGGAGTACTACGAACCTGCAATATTGCCTCATCAATCTTTTTAGAACTGAACCCAGCATGTAAAAGCATCTCTGTTATATCTTTGAGCGAGACAGAATGTTCAAGTTTTTTCCTTATGAAGAAAGTAAGGCCTGTATCAAGGTTTTGTCTTTCCATATGATGTAAATACAATATAACTATACACCACCTTGTGTCTTTTATCAGCTAAGCTTATCTACATGTTTGAAATGTTTTTCAGATACGGGTTGTACAGAAAGCCTCATGCCTCTTTTAAGGACGAGCATACCTGAAAGCATTGGATCCCTTTTCATCTCCTCTAAACTCATAGGCCTCTTAAACTTACGAACAAATTGTAGATCAACCATCATCCATAAATGATCATTCTTATCCCTTTTCCCTTCTACAATTTCTTTTTCTCGCTTTACAGCAACAGGATCAAAATGTTCATCTTTAGGATCCAAAGATGTTGGGTCAAGCTTTGGGGAAGATACAACCTTACCAATTCCATATACACCGGTTGGGTTGGAGCTTGAGTGATAGAACAAGACAAGATCTCCAATCTTCATATCATCTCTCATGAAGTTTCTTGCCTGATAGTTCCGTATACCACTCCAACCAACTTTCTTGTCCTTCTTAAAATCATCAATTGAGTAGCAATCGCCTTCTGTCTTTACCAGCCAATATCTTGGACCTATTCCTTTCATAATATTAATATTTTCTAATGACGGCTTTTACCACAGCAGCAATGCGTAGATATTCTTCTGGGTATATGGGGCTAAAGTTTTCATTAGCTGGTTCAAGATATGGCTGTCCCTTTTTATCTATTCTGTAATATTTCATAGTCCATCCACCATCAACGTCTGCAATGACGATGTCTCCTACTTTTGCCTTTTCAGTTTTCTCAACCAATACCATGTCACCCTCTGCAATATGAGCATCAATCATCGACAAGCCTTTCACCTCTAACATATATGTTGTCGCCTTTTCGTTTATTAAAAATTGGTCGATGCTTATGGTATCAAGCATTGATTCCTCAGCAGTTGTGGGTAAACCGGCTTCAACAAGACCGAGCATAGGCACTTCACCATGCAGCATATTTGGAATCAACTTTCCCCGACTGTCTTTGGTAAAGACACCGTCTTCAACTAACTTATTGAGTAACTTATATACCGCATTCTTAGACTTAAAACCTACTAGAGACATAATCTCTTGATATCCTGGGACCCGTTTATTGGTCTTGTAAAAGGATATTATCTTTTGTTTATAGCTTTCGAATGACATATAGATAGTATACCAACGGAATCTTTAGAAGAAGAATGACATGAGGCTAAATGATCTTGAGAAAGCAGCGTCTCGCTCTACTTTTCGCAACTGAAGACGAAGATCCTTGTGTCGTCGAGCTTCTCGATCATACGACTCACCCTTGATGATCTTGTGGTCAATCATATCGTTGAGCTTTCGGAGTTCTTTGCTGATAGTGTATACAAGTGACATTTTGGTCATGGTTTTTTTGATTAGTTATTAATCCTATTTGGATGTGTTTATTATAGGTGAACCAGAGTTCACCGTCAATTAAAACACTAGCGGAAGCTGTGGATAAGTGCTGCATAAAAAAAATACCCCTCTTCGCAAGGAAGAGAGGTATCTTTTTGTTTTGCTATTTCTCTAGAATCTCAAAAGAATTTGCTGTGATATTTCCTGAAGCATCTACACCGTATGACATAGCGGCAACGTATGTTGATACTCCATCTGTATACTCAACGATCGCTCGTCCTGCTGCCTCTACGGTAACTGATGTAACTTCAAACGACTTACCTGCAGCTGGCTTTCGGCTTGAAAGCTGCCCTATCTGTGCCTTAGCATATGCTGTTACAGCAGCACGCTCCTCTACAGTAACATTCCGGTCATCCTCACCAAGATTCCATCGAGTTGAAGTTGCTGAAGAAGTTGCATTCATATTGCCACCTGCCGTTTCAGGGCGATGGTTGTACATATAAATACCTCCCCATATTAGTAATATGATAATTACGATAGCTACTATAGTCATCCATACCGTCTTCTGTGCCTCATTCGTGTTGTTTTGTGTTGTTGGTTCCATAGGTCCATTATACTACCCCTCATTAAGATAATGTAAAGCTAGAGAAGCACTGTCAGGATGGCAACGACAACCATGACAAGCGTAGTAAACCAACCTACATAATTCGTTAGACGACTATTTACAAAACCACCCATCACTTTTTTGTTGCTACTCAAAAGTAATATGAAAATAAGGACTATGGGTGCAACCATACAGTTCGCTACAGCGGAATATATCAGTGCTTTAATAGGATCGAGGCCGACGAAGTTAAGCGCGAGGCCAACAAACATCGCGGCAATCATAACGCCATAGAAATATTTAGCCTGCCCAAACTTCTTTGAGAGACCATTTTCCCAACTCATACTTTCCGATACAGCATACGATACAGATCCTGCAAGCACAGGCACAGCGAGAAAACCAGTTCCAATAATTCCTAAAGCAAAAAGGAGATATGCTCCTTTTCCAGCAAATGGCAGGAGTGCTGCCGCAGCATCGGCAGCTGTATTAATATTTGTGACTCCGTGAGAGAACAATGTTCCTGAACACACCGCGATTATGAAGAACATAACCAAATTGGATATGAACATACCAGTCCACACATCAGTCCTCATTATCTTTATATCCCCCTCCGTTGGTTTTTCCGAAAAAATAGTACCAACTGGAGCTTCACTTTCACGCTCCTCTTTCTCTTCTACCTCCTGAGAGCTTTGCCAGAAAAAAAGATATGGAGATATTGTCGTACCCAATATTGCAGCTATAAGTATTATCGTAGAACGATCCAATGACATGTGTGGTATCACTAAACTAGTCAGTATATGTGACCAGTCAAGATCGATAGCAAAGGCTGCAGCAATGTATGAGAACAATGTCAGCGTAAGCCACTTCAAATACCTCGCGTAAGATTTGTAGGTAATAAATATCTGGAGCAGTAAACTAATTACAGTGAAGGAAATAACTAGAAAACTTCCATTTAGCTTAGGAAACAAAAGTTGTGTTGCTTCTGCCATTGCACCAAGATCGGCACCGATATTAAAGGTGTTAGCGACAAACAGAAGTACCGTACACACGACAAGGAATGAATGTGAGAAGTTTTCTCTGATGTTCGCAGCAATCCCCTTCCCCGTAACCATACCAATTCGTGCACACATTTCCTGTATGACTGCCATGAGAGGAAAGGTAACGGCTGAAAGCCAGATGAGACCTGCTCCATAGCTAGCGCCTACTTGAGAATAGGTGGCGATTCCTGAGGGGTCATCATCAGCCGCACCAGTGATGAGTCCTGGTCCAAGCCTTTTCCAGTAAGTCAAAGCTTTCGATATCGGCGAGTGGTTCATCTTTTTATTGTTCTCTGTAATCTACATTAGAACGGCAGGTAGCATATCGGTAAAGAGATCCGTCATCGACTGCATTTGATTCGTCATACAATACTCCGTTTTCACATCTAAGTAATTTGCTGTTGATAGTGTCTACTCCGCTCAGATCTACCATGTATTCATTGCAGATTTGTGCTTGTGGAACAATTTTTTTAATAAAGAATCTTCTTGTTTCGCCATTGCTTATAACTATTCCATCTCGAAGACACGCTGCAAACTGCTCTAAGTTATCAGTCGGGTCATACGTTACACCGTCTGGTAAGTAACAACCGGTGTCACTACTGTCAATATCACTGTCCTCTGTAACGTCATTATTAATACCGTCAGAACATTCAGGATTACAAACGCCTGAAGGTGTTCCAAGTACTGAGTTTGAAAAGCCCGATGATTCTCCATCACTGTTAAATGCAGATACAAGGTATCTAAAGACACTCTGATTTCCTTGATTCAGGGTGTATGTCGTCTGACCTGTTATTGTGGCAATTTTGCTGTATTCACCCGTAAAGTTATTCAATACATACAGATAGTAGCCGTCGGCATTGTTTGCAGCAGTCCAACTGAAATCAATTTTTCCACCACAACTTGACGACGAAATTGCTGAAAGATTTGAAGGGTCTCCTGGCGGACCATCGCACGGTGCTGAACTTACAGTATTGGCATTAACGTATGTTGAAAAGATAGTATTGTCAGCGTTATGACTTCTGATTCTGTAGTAAGTTAGTACCCCCGGGCTCACCGTGTCGTTATACGAAGTGCCTGTAGGATTTGCTATTGATACCCATACCCCCGTATTGTTATTCAACCGATATAGATTGTAGCCTGTTGCACCAGAAGCAGCCGTCCACGTCATATTAATTTTTCCTCCACACGTATCAGGGTCGGCAACCGCTGTAAAATTTGTAGGTGGCTCTACGGTTGTGCAAGGATCTGCAGCATACGCACTATTATAAGTTTCCAGAGAAACCCCATCAGAACTATATGTTCTAATCATATAATATCCGTAATCTGGGTACGTAAGAGTTGTGTCCTCGTATGTTAATGTACCCGAAGGGACTGTTGCAATATTTTCATACTCCCCACTTTCATAACTGTATCGATAGATATAGTAACCATCTATTCCTGACACGTTATTCCAAGACAAAGATATACCCTGTCCACACGAAGATGCAGTTTCAACATTAAAGGTATCCACCGGCGGAGGTGGTGTTGGAACAAAAACACTATGCGTCATCCAATCAGAAGTTAGACCTTGCTCGTCTATAGCACGAACAGCAAATGTTGATGTGCCTGTATCATAGAAAGTTCCATCAAATCTAAGGGGACTTCCGGAAGATGCGTAATGAGTCCAAGGATCTACATAGCCAGGCTGTCTTTCGTACTGTGAAGAAGTAGCATTGTAATAGTAAGAAGTAAGATATACGTCTGTATCATAATTATCGTCGAGATTCCAATCAATCTGGTAGCGCATCCTATCATCCGAATCTGTTCCAACCGCTTCAAACAAGAAACCAGCGTATCCACCTTGAGAGTAAGTGTCTAAGGTGCTTATTGTTATAGCAGTTGGCGCTTCATGCCGTGGAATAACTGTTACATAACCAAACGGTTGGAATGTTTTTGTAGGAAGGAGAATTCCCGGCAGACCATCCCCTAAAATAGTAGGCTCTGCCCGTTCAACCAAATCAGGGTCACTCGAGTATGGGTTATAGAAACTTGCTGTTGATCCGTTAGTTATTGTTAAAGGAGAAGAATATACAATGTTATTACTTAAATAGTGTGGAGTTCCGAATCCACTAGCAAACCTACAAACTCCATTACTATAAGTACAGGTGCCTGTTTCATAAACCCCAAAAGAACTAGCTCCATATAGCCTTCCTAGTGTATTTCCAATAACAACATACGGAGTTGAAGGCCCCAACCTTGCGGCAACGCACTCCATAGTGCCATCGCTCTGCATAGCTTCACAGTCAAAATTATCAAGACCTTGTATCGTGACAGTCGGGGGTATCAGTCTAAAAGCTAAGCTAAAATAGTCCGATGCGCTTTGATAAGGAGTACAAGGTGTAGCTGTCTGAGGCGTGCCGTTACTTAAAGTATATGTATCGGTGTAACACCCACCCAAATTTGCAGGCAGTGTATCCACAAACCATCCATGGTAAGACCAGTTTCTAACCCACTCATTCCATCCAACTGGATCCCATCCAAAACCGGTATCATATTCAGAATTAACGTAAAACCCCACACGAGCACCGATTGGGATATCCCAGTTAGCAGGACCTGGATTATCGTTTACTAAAGTTAAATTTGCCGCAAGCATTCCACTTGGAAATTGAGAGAACGTGTAGTTATCAGCAGAGAACTGAGAGTTATCAAGGACAGCGACTCCAATTCTTATTGGAAGATAAACATTGTAAGAAGAAACTATCGATGAATCGAATGGTATCGGTGTAGAATTCCGCATGAAGGCTGAGTAAACAACACCATTACCCGATCCAACACCGCTTTGATAAACTGTGCAATTTGGATTAGAAGGAGGAGTGCAACTCATCGCATAGTTGGAATGAAAATAGTCTCCAAAAATCTGATCAAATTGATAGTCTACAATAAGAGGAGCGGAGCCCCCGGTATTAGCAAAATCTTTGAGCTCAGTTCTCCAATCGGCGGTGACAACATTTGGGGCTACCAACAAAATTCCAATTCCAAAAAATAGCATGAGGGTATTTCCTCTACTACTCTTAACCTTCCTATACATCAAGAATGAGCCTGCCCAAAATAACACAGCTAATACACCCAGGGTTATCAATATATCTCCATAATCAATATTCGCTTTTGAATCATTTGTACCTCCATTTCCACCACAAATAATATTCTTTGAATCCTTACACTCGTAATTAATTAAAATACTGTCTTCTAACAAGTTTCCTACAAAGAGATTTGATTCTATTCTTGCACCGGCAACAATTTTACTAACATCATCGGGCATTAAATCAATCTTGATTGCTCCGTCCGATGAAGTCGCAATTCTATCCCGAGAGAGTTGCTTAATTATATTATTTTCTTTATCGAAGATCTTTAATTCCAACTTAGTTCTCGTAATCTTACTAAAACTTATCGGTTCGGCACAAACATATGCCACTGGAGTATTCTTAAAATTAGCCAGACCTGCCATTCTTAGTGCGGGATCTTTTACTGTCTTGTCTCCAGAGTGAAAGATATATAGATTATTTAAACGACCTTCTGATGGGTATTCCACAACAAAAGTCTTTTTTGCAAATCTGTAATTTGTTATACCGACTGTGAGACTCGAACTTATACCCTTAGAAAGATCAACAACCCTATTGATTGTCTCTATTGGTGTACCTCGAGCAAAATCTCCCTTGTACATTTTAATCGTGACTGGAACCGCATCAGTTTTTGATTGATTGTTTGCAAAAACAAGATTTATTGACTCTTGAGATAAGTCCTTACTGACAGTAGTGTTTGCGGAAGTAAGGGCAATAGGTAGTTTTGATTTATTGCCAGAGTTAACTGTTATTTTAATATCGTTTGCTGCTACAGGTATTTTTACCTGATCAGACCCTACGGTCAGAAACATATCCGCAACATACGTACCATCAGGAATACCAAGTGGCACTTCCCACGAATATGATGCTGGAACTCGACCTCTCTCATTTATATTCAAATCCTTTGCAACAACAGCATAAGACTCTACTCGTTCCAAAGATTCAGACGTTCCAGATTTCTTTATTTTTACATACAAAGTAGCACCTGATAATAATGTCTGCCTGTAATTTTCAACCCACCCAGTAATCGTATATGTATATCCAGGAAGGGCTTCTTTCGGAGACTGGGAAACAAAAAACCGAAAATCTTTTTCGTTATAAAAATCATTACATGCAAAAAGTGCTTCTGCTGATCCTGAAGATTCTGAAACTGCCTGTTCTATGACAGGAGAAAGAGTTTGTGCAACTAAAGAAGCCGGAAAAGAAAAAACGTATCCAATAAAAAATAAAAGGAGGAAGAAAGCTTTATGATTTTTCAAAGCCATGTGTAAATTATATGCCAATATTGCTTATTCTTCTAGGAAATTATCAACATCGGCGGATATTAAAAAGAAACAGCCGCACAATCCACCTGGGGATCGTGCGGCTGAATTTTTTCGCCCGCCAAGGGCTTAGTCGTCGAGAGGCTTCCAGTTTTTCTCATTCCGGAAATTGTCGTCGGTCACCGTTCCACCACCTGCCTCGCCGATGCGATACTGGGTGATGCTGGTGTCGCAACGGACAATTGGAATGAGTTTCCCTGAAAGACCCATGCTTTTCGAACCGCCAATGTTTCCACCGCCCGCCGGGACGGTATTTACCGAACTGCAAACATTGACAGAATTCGACCCCCAAGACTCTTTCTTGTCAGGGTCACCGTCACCGAGCGCATAGTTTGGCACGGCCAGGATGGTAGCGGATGGCCGCTTCATCCTGGACCAGTTTCCATCCCATTTTGACCGGTCAGATGGCGCAGTTGACGGCGCCAAGACCTCCTTGTTAAAGGAAAGACTGACTGGGGAGTTACCCCCTTCGCCACTCCTCTTGTCAAAAGGGCACTGCAATGCCTTGGGGTTCCCTCCAAGATATTTCCCGAGGAAACCGTCGCTGCCGTTCGTGCTCGCGACCCACGTCGCGTCGCCAGTGATCATCTGGTCATCGTTATCCGCCAGATACACACTCACCGCGACAGCCATCTGCCGGAGGGAGTTGGAAGTAGTTGTGACTTGAGCCCGCCGCATTACCTTGCCATATACCGGCATGGCGATAGCGGCGAGGATGGCGATGATGGAGATAACCACCAAGAGTTCGATCAGCGTAAAAGCTGATTTTGATTGCTTTTTCATAATTGGAATACTGGATTGTTGGAGTTTCTGAGTTGAAAGCCCTCGATTGTCAAAGACGAAATCGTAGGATTCCGTCGTACTAAAGAGCTGGGGTTAATAATACAAGCATAATTCGATTTGTCAATAGTTTTAAGAGGTAAAATTAAGTTATCCCCACCTCTTCCCTTGACGCTTGACATGTGGTCTGTTGGTGATACACTCCAGTTCAGAAGGTTCCTTTCTATATGGGGTCTTGAGGGTCGGTTAGCTGTAGCATCTAAGCGGGGGGTTCCATAACCCGTCGCTTAGAACTGCAGCCAACCGGTAAGCAGTTCAACTCAACATCAACTAGAAAGGTCCAACCTACATGAAACCGATCAAACTGTTCTATGCGGCTTCCATCGCATTCCTCATCGCGTTCGCCCTCGTTGCGGCTCGCGGCGCCTATGAATACAGCGCCACGAGCGGTGACGGCGTCGCCTTCGCCAAAACAACCGTCCTCGTCGCCACTCCCATCCCGCTCACTAACGGCGCGGAAAAGTACTACGAGCGGTTCCCGGCCCATCCGCGGCAAACACCGATGAGCGTCTCGGTGAACCCTGTGCGAACATTCGCGCTCATGGCGATGATCGCCTCGATCATCATGATCATGTTCTACGTGTTCAATCAGTTCCTGCGGCACCGTCGCGAGATGGACACGCTGGCCAGCGTCGGCCTCTAGGCGCGCATGCGCCACAATCAAAAAGGGATTCGTCCCGGCATTCCACGCCGGCAAAACGAATCCCTTTTTTCCTATTTAATTTTTGAAAATCTCACCTGCCCTACCGAGTGACCAAATGATTCCTTACTCGAACATCAATTGATTTCGCTACAGTTGGGGTCACAGTAAGAGGCTCTCCATTCTTCCTATCTAGGTAGTTAATGGTGAGTGTATATCCAGCCGCGCCATCCATTACAGATGAAGGAGCAGTAATGTTACTCTGTGTTGCTCTTGCCACCACTCCCTGGAGTTTGAGTTCGTTACCGACAACGACTGAAGATGTGTAGGTTACAGTTGTTGCTGTTGTCTTAAAAAGAGCAACATAGTGAATTGTGCTGCTTGAATTTAAATTCGTAACAGTCATATCAGTAAAGACATCCACACCGTCGTATGTCTGCACCTTGCCAAGAACAGGACCTCTTGAGACGGTGGTTGCGTTAACACCCGCACCGTACGTTGCACTACCTCGTGTGAGGGCAACATCATTTCCACTCGCTACCCTAACAATTGTGCTATCTAACAAAGCGTTGAGGGTTTGATCACTCATTACAGAACTTCCACCTGAAGTGTTTGAACCGCCTGAAGTATTATTTCCATTTGTATTACCACCGTTCACGGTTGTAGTTGAATTGCCCGTCATGCTGTTTTCATCAACCACGCTATTTTTAAATCCGAAGACTAGTATACCGATGATGACGGCCGCTATCACTACCACCGCCACTACACTTTTTAACATTGAAGACATATGGATTTTTGGTTATTTAGGTATCACGCCACTGATACCTTTACTTAACAGTATCACCTACACTAGTAATATCTAGTACTCTTTCTTACCTCCCCCGTCTTGCTTATTAACAGTTGCCCAGGCACGCCTCTCAGCCTCGCGCTTCGACATACCTCTTTTCTCGTACCCTTCCTCTATATGGTCTGCCTTACGTTTTTGCTTGGCAGTATATTTTGATTTGTCTCCTTTGGTCATAGTAATTTTTATTCAATAGGATTCTTTCCCTGAATGACTCTCACGAGAAACAGTACGATTGCGATCACAAGCAGAAGATGTATGAATCCACCCAGGGTGTATGAGGATACAAGTCCGATTGCCCACAGAACCAACAATATTGCCGCTAATGTTGTAATCATAATATTTTTTATTTATTTACTACATCTATTTATATACAGGACTTTCATTAAGCCTGAATGAAGAAAACTTTGTCTTCACTCGTACTTAACAAGCATTCGTTACAATCCGAGAGGTCGATGAGGAGGATATTGTACGAGTAAGGTTTACAAATTTAAATATACAAATATATGTCAAACAACCATAAAAACCGAGGGTTTGCCTCGATGGATGAGGACCGTCAACGCGAGATTGCGTCGCAGGGTGGTCAAAGCCAAGGAAAGGAAAACAATCCAGGAAACTTCGCCAACGACCCAGAGAGGGCTCGTGAAGCTGGACGCAAAGGTGGACAGCGTAGTCACGGAGACCGTCAAGAGTCGAATGAGCGCGACCAGACGAGTGATGAAGAGTCAGACGTGGTGAGTGACCCGATGTAGGGGTACAAAATACAGCAGAGCGACAACCAGCTATGCAAGTTGTCGCTTTACTATTTCTACCATTTCCTTAAGTGAAATATTTGATTTAACTAAAAAATCAATAGCTCCGAGCTTTTTACCGCGAGCAATGTCCCCTGTTTGCCCCAAATTGGAGATCATAATAACAGGTGGTCTTTTTGTCGCAGCTTTTTTGTTTAGCTTTTCCATTACCTCAAATCCATTCAAGATTGGCATGATTACATCGAGCAACACCAAATCTGGATTTTCTTCCTTTATCTTCCGCAGCGCTTCATTACCATCATCTGCGATTGTCACTTCGAACCCTGCATCAGTTAAGGCATAGTGATACGCCCGTGAGATTAATTTATCATCTTCCACGAGCAAAATTCTTTTTTTTCTATCAGTTTTTGGTTGGAATATACTCATAGATATTATTTATTTGCCTTCATAAGCCGCTTCACAATCTTCTTTGGCTTACGCAAAGGGAATATAAGTGTAAAGGTAGTCCCCATGTTAAGCCTAGAAACACACGTAATCTTACCCCCGAGTGTTTCCGTCATCATCTTGCACATATACAAGCCCAGGCCATTTCCTTCTGTACGAGCCTTAACAGCGTTGTCAGCTCTGTAAAATCGCTGAAAGATATTAGGTAGTGCATCTTTGGGAATACCTATTCCCTCGTCCCTTACCGTTATTTTATATTGAGAATCTGGGTCGATAATGACACCAATTTCAATGGTACACCTACGCTCAGGTGAATATGCGATCGCATTGTTTATCAAATTATTCAACACCTGTCGCAACAATACAGGATCAGTATTTATTTTAACGTTCCCACTGTTGGTCATGTATAGCACGAGGTTACATTTTCTTGCATTGGCCACAGCCTCTAATTCTCTTACCGTTTCACTTACAAAATCTTTCAAAATTACTTGTTCAAACTTTACTGTAAGCACGCCGGTTTCAAGTCGGGATACATTCAAAAGATTCTCCACGAGACGTATCATTTTTTCATTTGATTCATTAATGCTCTGTAGCATTTCAATTTGCTCTTTCGAGAGATTTGACTGTGTTCCCGAAGACAGCATCTCTACGAAAAGTTTAATTGCGGTAAGTGGGGTTCGCAGCTGATGGGATGCAAGTGATACGAATTCGCTTTTTGCTCGATCAACTTCCTTTTCCTTGCTGATATCGTGGAATACAATAACTGCACCGATTGTTCTACCTTCAAGTACCACTGGAGATGCCGTAGTCATCACAGGGAACTTTTTTCTATACGGAGATGCGTAGTAGTAGCTTGAATCAGCAGCAATCTTCTTCCCGTTCTTTAATACCAATGCTACTGGATGCTTTGCTTCAGAAATGAATTCACCCTCTTCATTCTCTATTTTCCATAGGTTATAACATGTCTCACCTATAGCATCCTCCTGGCTCCAGCCTAGCAATGATTGAGCTTGTTTGTTGAACACCACAACTCGTCCCGCTTCATCCGTAGCAATTACCCCTTCACCAATACTATCGAGTAGTGCTTCATCTTTTGCTACTTCAGTTTCAATCGCACGAGTTGATTTCTCAAGATCTCGAGTATATCGCTTGAGCATTTCTTCCGTGTTCTTACGCTCCGACATATCTCGTACCACTTTTGTGTAACCCCTCATTCCTCCTCGTTCATCCTTGAAATATGCCAAAATCTCGTTTGCCCAAAAATGGCTACCATCCTTACGCACCCACCATCCTTCTTGTTCAAACTTTCCCTCTGATTTAACAAGCTGCAATTGCTTCTTTTCTGACTCTCCTCTTCTTGCCTCCTTGCTGTAGAACATAGAAGGGCTTTTGCCTACAGTATCATCTGAAGTGTAGCCCAACAGACGCTCTGCTCCTTTATTCCAAGTTTTGATTTTTCCCTTCTCATCTAAAGCAAAGATGGCATAGTCTTTTACATTCTCTATGAGTGTTCTGTGGTATTCCTCACTTTCCTTTATCTGATTAAACGCAATGACCTCATTATTATTATTTCTTATTAAAACAAGTAGGAAGTTTTTTGATGGATATATTCGGAACTTATACCACTGCTGTAAATGCAGAACATATTCATCGTACACAAGCGGAACATTTATCTCTTTAGCCTCTTTAACCTTTTCATGCAGCAACATAGCTACAGCCCTGTGATTTTTAGAGAAGAAGTTCTTGCCCACTATCGATCCCGGCCCTTTTCCATCGAGGTCAAATATCTTTTTAACATCTTCAGTTAAATAAAGGCATTTAAAATTTCTATCAAGCATAATAGCACTGTCACTTATTGCATTAAGAATCTCGGTATACGATAACGATGGAGTAGGTGTTTTATCGTTCATGGTTATGATGAAAGTCTGTAACCGACACCGCGGATTGTCTCAAGTATATTCCTCATCTTACCTTTGTTAAGTTTTTTTCTTAGGTTGGTAATATGAACGTCAACCACATTACTGAATCCACGGAAATTGAAATCCCATATATGATCGAGAAGTTGATCTCTCATAATGACTTGTCCTGGATTCCTCATGAAATATTCCAGTATAGAGAATTCCTTAAGTGTAAGTTTTATCTCCCTGTCTGCACGAAAAACCTTCTTACTGTTTGGGTTCAGTATAATATCTTCAATCATCAATTCGGGATTAACAGTTTCCTTTGGTCTGCGCATAAGGGCACGAGCTCGTGCAGCAAGTTCAGAGACAGAAAAAGGCTTCGTGAGATAGTCGTCAGCACCACTATCAAGCGCTCGCACCTTATCTTCCGTGCTAACATGCCCAGTTAGTATTAATATCGGTAAGCTAATATTTTGCTTTCTGAGATGAGAACAAATCTCAAAGCCATTCTTTCCAGGCAAGGTAAGATCAAGAATCAAAAGATCGTAATCCTTATGATTCAAGAGCATTCGGCGCTCACCCTCAAGACCGTCGTTCAAGATGTCGACAGCGTAACTCTCCTGTTCAAGACCCCGTTTTAGTGCTTGTGCCAAGCGGATATCGTCTTCTATGATGAGGATTTTCATGTCATTTTTATATTAAGGAAGCAAATTATTTTAGCAAGCGGTTCGGACGGGCGTAACAACTATTGCGATCAGTTTCCGTTGCGTAATACAGTATGCATGAAGAGCATTAAGCTTTCATGAAGAAGTATGTATTACCCCTTAATTAAAGCCTTCTTTTGCTGCCTCGACAGTTGTTTTATTGCATATTCCCGCTTTGATGCCTCACTTCGATTCTTACATTTCTCCTTATATACCAAAGAAACGGGACGACGTGCTTTAGTGTATTTTGCACCATGTACTGAGCTGTTGTGCTCCACCAATCTTCTCTTTACATCAGTCGCTATTCCCGTATACAGAGAACCATCAGCACAGGCAAGGATGTATACGTAATATGTAGATTTCACATTCTAATCTTACCACCTTACGGCGTCATGATGCGGATGAGTCTTGCCTCTATCTCTGCCTTATCATTAGGGTTGCCGACAATGACAACAACGTCATTTATCTTTATTTCCGAAGGAGATATTGCAGCTTTAAATCGACGGACCTCACTGTCATCGTTTACTCTAATCACCTTTTCTATATTCTCAGGAGTGGCAACAACAAATGTTGGAAGGTTTATTTCAATAACCTTTCCAATGGCGCCATGACCACCTGGAATATTCATGCCCATCATAGATATCGGAGATCGGTCGGACATTCCCATTTCATTTCCACGCATATCGAATGTGCGATAGTAATTGTTACCAAGCCTTTTTGAAAAATCAGCCTTATGATATCCAACTAATATACCAGCTTGAAACACAACGAGAAGAATAACTAGGGCACAAAGCAAAACTAGTGTGTTTTTAATATTCATTGATTCAACTAACTCTTTAATTTTTTGATGTAAGTTCATATATGTATAATTTATGCCGTAACTCTCGGTGACAACGAAACCCTGACGTTGTTCGCTGTTCGAGAACCTGACCATAAGATCAAAGCAATACCAGTAAGGAGCCCCGCTATACCCAGTACAGGCAGTGATTCTGCCAAAGACATACCAATCTCTTTCCAATATGTCATAACCTTCATGTCTCCACTGAACATAAGCTCAAGGTAATAATAGAAACCTGATTGTGAAAATGATGTTGCAACAGCATCAGCAACATACACGGTTGCAACAAGTGAAAACAAGGTTACAAGACCTTGGAACGCAGCATATCTTCGTGCAACTTGTCGCTCGTAAGCAATGATTCGATCGACGATACATGAACACAATGAGGCTGGAGCTTCATTTGAATGGATGTATTTAATTTGGTAGATGAGATTAAGTTTCATGGATTATCTATAATAGTACGCTATATATGACTATTTTGGTGCATTCTGTTCTTGCAGCAAATCTTTTAGCGTAGCAAGGGCTCGTCTGTATCTACTTTTTACCGTATTCATAGGTTCCTTCAAAGCCCGCGATATCTCCTCAAATGTCATATCTTCCACGATATGTAAAAGCACTACAGCCTTAGCATTCAAAGGCAAAAGGTCCAACACACGAGACAATTCAACACCTATTTCCTTCTGCGAGTACAACTCTTCTGGTAAGGGGCTCTGGTCGGGAATGGTTTCCTCAAACTTTAAAGACTCTTCAGCACCAGGAAAATCAAGGTCTGAAAAAGCCAAAGACTTCCTCTTTCTCATGAGGTCAATGGCACTATTACGTGCTATTGAAAAAAGCCATGTTTTGAAAGAAAACTCTGCTTTGTATTTTTTAATATATTTCCAAGCCTTAAGGAATGACTCTTGCGTTACATCATCAGCGTCAGCGGTGCTACCCGTCAATTTCAAAGCAAAATTGTATACACCCCTAACATACCGTCCAACAAGGGCCTCCAACGCGGAAACATCCCCCTCCTTGTATCTCTCAATAAGTTCTATGTCAGTTTGTTCCTTTTGCAAAACGAACTCATCATACCATGCTGAAAAAAACTTACTTGTTTAGCAATTGCGCAAACTTCTGCTGCACCTTTTCAAGCTTTGGATTTATGATGATCTCACAATATCGATTGTTTGGGTTCTTCTCGTAGTAATCCTGATGATATCCCTCTGCTGGATAGAATTTACTGAATGAAACTACTTCCGTTGCAATTGGCTTTCCTTCAGCGTTTGACTCATTTATTTCTCTTATAAAATCCTCAGCCTCTTTTTTCTGAGTTTCGTTTGTATAAAAGATTGCAGAACGATATTGAGTGCCAACATCATTACCCTGTCGATTAGGTGTTGTAGGATCATGTGTACCAAAAAACACCGTAAGAAGATCTCGGAAAGAAATGAGCGATGGATCAAACTCAATTCGTATTACCTCCGCATGTTCGGTCATACCACTAGAAACTTCTTCATATGTTGGATTTTCCGTCTTTCCGCCAGAGTACCCCGAATCAACTGAAATGATTCCTTTCAGCATCTTAAATACCGCTTCAGTACACCAGAAACAACCGCCACCAAGGACAGCTATTTCTGTTTGGCTCATGCTTTGTTTGCCTTATCTTGAAAAATCTTCCGTACCGCGTTAACAATGTCTGCGGGGGTAACGAGTGCTTTTACAAGGTAGTCTGCGTTTAATTTCGCTCCTCGCTCTCTGTCACTTACTTGATCAAAATTAGAAATAATTATAACAGGAACTTCCTTTGTCTTTTCATCAGCGCGCATTCCTTCAAGAATCTGAAAGCCGTCCATACCTGGAAGACGAAGATCAAGGAGCATTGCTTCAGGAACATCTTTACGTACTTCTTCCCAAGCAGTATCCCCTCTCTCAACGAGGCGAGCCTTCGCTCCTGTAGCAGCAAGTTTCTGATGGATTATTTTACCGAGGAAAGGATCATCTTCGACGATCATAACATTCTTACCTCCTAATATATCTGCCCCTTCAGAAGCTGTGGTGTCATTCATAGTGGTTTAATTATAACTCGAAATTAAAATGTTTAATCAATGGGATGTGAATAAGACAAAATAAACAAAAAAAGACCGTATTCATGAGCAATTCCTTAGATTGCCCAAGAAGACGGCCTTTTCTTGTTTACTTTCCCCTTCCTGAACCAGCTCGATTCTTTTTTACTGGTCGAGCAGCCTTAATCGCCAAACGTTTCTTTGTCTTCTTAGAACGTGAGGTCCTCTTTGCGCCGACACTTGTTATTCTTTTTGCCATGACTGTAAATATACACTATTTACGTTCGAAAGGATATATTCCCCTATATTATCCTTTTAGCTCCTCAAGCAATTCATTAAGCTCCTTATGCCGTGCAACAATCTTTTGTCCGTGTATTACCCAAAATACTCCAGGTTTGAATGCTTCAATGAATTCGTAGTCGTGGCTAATGAGAAGAATACTATTCTTCGAAGTACTACAAGCATGAAGAAGTATTTCCCATGTTGTTTCATCAATATGGTTTGTAGGCTCATCGAGAATGATGAGATCGGGTTTCAAGCCGAACACAAGCGAAAATCGGAGTCTCATACGCTCTCCTCCAGATAGGTGTTTTGTTGGCTGTTCCATTCTGTCAGAACTTAAACGCATCTGTCCCAAAACTGCACGAGCCTCTTGTTCAAAGATGTTCAATTTCTTACGCACAATATCTAATGCTGAAGATTCCGGATCGAATTCTGCATGTTGATCAAAATATGCCCACTTCACATCTGGAGCCCACGACACCTCTCCTTTAGCTAAAGGCAAAGCTCCCGTCAAACAATTAAGGAATGTTGATTTACCAGAACCGTTTCTTCCAAGCAAGGTTATCTTCTCACCTGATCGTATCTCAAGAGATACATCTTTAAATATATCGGCCTTCTTAGCTCCTTCGAATTTAAATGATCCTTCTGTAATTCTGCAAAGTAATTTTCCATGATGAAGACGCTGTCCACCATCTCCAAGTCTAATCTTTGTTTTCTCATCGCTAGGACGACTCGACTCCTTATGTGCCGCTTTGAGCTTACTAAGTTCCTCTTTTGCTTTCCTATACGCTGATGTTTCTAATCCTCGAAGTGCTTTCTGCTGAAGAATTACGATGGAAGATGACAGCTGTCTAATTCGTTTTGTCTCAGCGTCATACTCTCGTTGTAACCCTCCAATTCTTTCCATCTTCATCTGCACATAGTCATCATAGTTTCCTTCTGATACATTCATCTTTCCATGAGCAATTTCACCAATCTTTGTAGCAACAGCATCAATGAGTAATCTATCGTGGGAGATGAATATGATTCCTCCACGAAATTCTTGTAATAGTTTTACGAGCTCAACTCGACTTACAATGTCGAGATGGTTTTCTGGTTCATCGAGAAGTAGAAAGTCAGGTGCAAGTGCAAAAGCAACGCTAAGAGCAAGGATCTTTTGCTGACCTCCTGATAGGCTTCCACATATTGCGGCTTTGTTCTTTTCAGCATTAAAGCCAAGAGTTTGAGCGTGTATGAATACTTTCTTTGAAAGAGTCTCATTTGCCTGACCCTTTATATATTCCTGCACCGTCTGCTCCTTATATGCCTGATCAAATTCTTGTGGTACATACACTATTCTAATATGTCCCTGCTTCTCAACAGTACCAGAATCATGTTCTACCTGGCCGCATAGGATTTTAAGGAGTGTGGACTTTCCAGCTCCGTTTTCACCGAAAATACAAAGTCTTTCATCATCGGTACATCTAAAAGAAACCCCTTGGAGAATGGGCTTTTCACGGATGGCAAATTCAATGTTTCGTAGAGAAATTGTCTTCTGCATACAATGAGGACAACTCTACCATACAGGGCTTCATTTAGCGATAACATGCTAGAATATATCCAAATGACAAAAGAAACATTAGCAATTGTTGCCTCCGTACTAGCACTTATTGGAAACGTTCCTTACCTTAAAGATATAATTACAAAAAGAGTACAACCACATCCATATACATGGTTCGTGTGGTCAATAGTATCCTGCATCATATTCTTCGGGCAGGTTGCTAAAGGAGCGGGTATCGGAGCTCTGCCAACAGCGGCATCAGAAATCTTTACTGTCATCATCTTTTTCTTTTCACTTCAATATGGCTTCAAAAAGATACATAAAATTGATACGGTCTTTCTCATAATCTGTTTGCTTGGTCTCATTCCATGGGTACTAACAAAAGATCCTACCTTGTCTGTAATCATAGCGGTAAGCATTGATCTTGCGGCTTTTGTTCCGACGATTCGAAAAACATGGATGCATCCACACACAGAAACACCGATTCTCTACAGTATGAACGTCTTAAGACACATTCTCATGCTCCTATCTCTCAAGGCGTACAACATCGCAACGGCTCTTCACTCAATTGCAATGATCATAACGAACTCACTCATGACGATATTGATATCGCGCAGAAAAAGAAGAATACCTCGTACTACTTCTTAAACAATTTTCCTGGTTGCCAAGGAGTTCCAACCAGTGGAAATATATATCGGTCCAACCCTATATACCCTGATATTTTCCATGCAAAGATGAGACCAATACTTAGCATGAGTAAAATTGGATTTGTACTTACAGTTCCTGCCAAAAGATAGTTGAGATTCATAAAAGAGCCAAAGAATGCGGCAACAACAGTGAATGCACCTAGTATCAGACCAATACCGACGAGTAGTTCACCGTATGCAACGACATGTGACCATATCGCGGTGTGTGGAAGAATGACGTTCTCTAAAAATATTGCATACCAAGATTGAACATCAGGATGTGCTCCGCCCGTTTTCGACAAAGAGCCTTGAATAAAGCCTGAAAGGGCTTTGCCAGCATTAACACCTGTCCAAGATTGATCACGAACTTTTTCAAAACCTGCCTCAAACCATACCGATCCAACATAGATACGAACTGCAAACCAAAACCAAACCATGACTATGTGTGTAGATATGAATTGTATAAACGGCGATGACTGAATATTTTGTGGATTCATATATTTATGCGTTAACTACTGATTCTATATGTCGAACTTCTTTGTTTACCTTGTACCCCTGCTCATCAACATCATAAACAAGAACTCCTCCGAAAAGCATTTCGATATTGACGACGTCCTCATCAGGAACCTTCTCGATGTACTTCATCAATGCTCTAATGGCATTTCCATGCGAGACAACAAGAACGTTCTTTCCGCTATTAATTAGCGGCAGTATGTGTTCAATGAAAAAGGGTACAACTCTTGCATATACCATCTTAAGTGTTTCGCCATTAGGCACAGGACAGTCCCATTCTCTTCTTACCTTGTTCCATTGCTCCTCCCCTATGATTTGCTGCATGTCCCACTTATTCTTCCCGGTGTAGTCACCGTAATCTCTCTCATTAAGTGCTGAAGCGTGTACAGTTGGGACGTGGAATAAGCCAAGAGCCTCAAGCATGCAAGAAAGAGTTTCGATTGATCGAACCTGCATAGATGCAAATGCTGCATCAACAGGAATATCTTTAATTAAAAGTCCCATTTCAGCTGACTTTTGAAAACCATAATCTGTTAGGTGTCGATCTCTAATGCCAGTCCATTGCCCCAATTTGTTCCATTCTGATTCGTGATGTCTTACGATTATAAGTTTTGCCATATATTTCCAGTATATAACACTTGGGAAAAAACTTCTTAACTCTTATTTAATCCTCCCGATGAAGTACACATCGAGAGTGACCTGGGCATTCTCGCGGACATGGTCTCTAATAGATTTGAAGAGTGAAGTTCCATCATTTCCACAGGCAGGGATAATTGCAGTACCGCCTGGATGACTTGGAATAAATGCAGTTAGATCATATACATTATTATTTACCGCGGTCCAACAATCAGAAGCCGAATTATGTGCCGAAACATCTTCCAGAGTATATGAGGTAGAGCTTGCCTTGCTTTGATCAACAATCGGCGTCGTAGGAACTGGAGCTCCACCTTTCATCAGATATGAGTACGTAAAAAATCCTCCAATAACGAGTGTGATCAATACCACAATGCTGATGATGTATCTTTTCATTTTTCTAGAATTAATTAAGTCACAAAACCCAGCATTTTGTACTGGGTTTTATGTCTACTTCTTTTTCTTTGTTGAAGTCTTTGGCTTCTTCTTCTCCTTTCCCCTCTGAATTCCTTTTGCCATGTATTTTTATATTACTTGTATATCCAAATTATATCAGCATTCATGTGGATTTAATAGTTACTTGTTACGCTTGTTGAGTAACTACAACACTGCTAGTATGGCGATGTATGAAGCCAACAATCCGTCTCAATGCAAAACTGGAGAAAGATTACCTAATTCTGCCTAAAAGCGCAGGTGTAAAAGTTTCCAATAAAGAGAAGGTAACAATTGAAGGGATTATCAACAGTCTTCCATTCCGAGCAAATCTTGAACCTGTAAAAGGAAACTTTCGCCTTAGGCTAAACAAGAGCATGCAGAAAGCTGCTGAAAGAAGCGCTGGAGAAAATATAACGGTAGAAATTACTCGAATTGGTGATGAGGTAGAAACTAGAATACCAATTGATTTTCGTAAAGCACTTGCAGCATCTCCACGAGCAAAAAGTGTGTGGGAAGATATCACTCCACTCATGCGCCGAGATTGGATTTTCTGGGCAATTTCAGGTAAGCAACAAGAAACCCGAGTGCTTCGAATTAAGAAGGCTTGTGACATGCTCTCATCTGGGAAACGACGAGTGTGCTGTTTTGGAGGTGTAACGTGGCTTATGAAAAAAGGTTAGGATTCAAACGCCTTTTTAATTTCCGTAATACAAACTCTCCTAACCTGTAGCAAGTAGTACCCATATAGCAGCAAAAACAAGAAAAACAGTAGTACCAAGAACTCCTCGATATTCAGGACTCTGCCTTGTTACAAACAGAATGGTTGAAGCCATAATTACCCAGAATACCCACGCAAAGACAAAATCATGCCATTTCCAATTCCATCCATCAACAAATTGATTCCCGAGGAGTGGAATAATCAATGCAGCAGTCGCCCAGCCCATGATTTTTAGGATTGAGTTTTTCATATACCCATTATACCAACATTATATTTAAATATCACCGCCTCCTTACTCCCTCCTAAAATGCATAATTGATCTGAGATAATAACTACAATTTGGCCAATTAAGTCTTACTTATCCCCTATTTTTAGCGATTTTGAATACTTCTTAAATTCTCTAGGAATTCCGCTTTTCGCTGTTCTTCTTCTGGAGTTGGTTTTGATACCTTAGAAGCAAAGAGGAAAGAGTACGAGACAAAGATAGCGAGTATGAAACAAATAGCGGCAATGGCGATTAGTAAACGCTCAGCTTGTCGCTCGTTTTTCACTACACCTAATTTCATGAGTGTTTTTGCCATTTTTGATGATGTTGATTCGCCTACCACACCACGCGATTTAAACGTTTCTTCTTCAAACTGAAGGTCAGACATAATATATATTGTATACCGATTTTTGATATTTATATATCAATTGTCCACAACAAGCCAAAAGGCGCTTATTAATGTGAATGGCTGTGTCCGACATGATCTAAGGCCCTTTTTTCTTTTTCAATTTGAGACTTGTCAACGTGATCCCCACGCTTTCTCGTAAGAATCCAAACTGAAACCATTGTAGTTATCGGCACCGCTAAAATAAGACCGATGCTCCCAACCATGGTACGTACTATTTCAGTCGAGAAAATTTCACGGTTCATCGTAACCCAAATACTTTCCGTTGAGGATTGATAAAACCATAGGAGCAGCGGAAGCGAAACTCCTACGTATGCTATCGCAAGCGTATCTACCAAAGCACCAATATGTTCACGTCCGATTCTAATAGCTCTTTGATAAATAATTTTTTTCGACACATGTGGTGCAATCCGTAGAAGTTCTTCAACAGATATCGACTGCCCTATTGCCGCATCATATAACACCCCGAGAAGACCGATCATGATTCCGCCGAGTAGTAACCCAACCACATCGATAGTACCGCTAGTATTTAAATTAAGGTACACAACCTCCTCAGACCCAAAACCACTAAGCCTTGTAAAATGTACAGACCAATAGGCTAAAAATCCCGTAATAGATACAGTAGCCACCATTCCCAAAACTGCAGAAGATGTTGTTTTATTGAATCCGTGAGTTATATACGAGCCGATGATAATAATAAGTGAGGAAACACCAATGGTAACCAAAAGAGGAGAATACCCGTGAAGTATTCCTGGCAAAAGGACATAAAGAATTAAAAGTAAACTACCCACCAAACTCAAGATTCCCCTCACGCCTTGTATGCCTCCGAATATAAATACAGCCAAGATGAATAAACCTATAAGAAAAAAGACCTGAGGTAATCTATAGGGCTCATCAACTGAATAATAATCAGTGCCGTCAAATACACTAACAGCATGCCTTAAATAGAAGACCTCGCCTTTCTTTAGATTTAAATAATCATTGTCAACCGTTATCTCCTTACCCTTCTCATCGCCTTCGAGAATCTTCAACTTAATAGTCTGGTTACTATGCTGCGCATCTGTTCCTGGAATAGTCCTCATCTCCTGCTTAACAATCTCAAGAACTTGAGCCTTCACTGTAGTCACCTTATCAGGAACTATTTCTCCATCCTGTTGCGCAAATACAGCTCCAGAAAAGGAAGTGAGCGCGAGTATTAATAGAGCAACAAGGGAAAGCTTCTTCATAAACAACATATTAACTCCTAGCGCATGTTTTGCATACACCAGAAAATACCAAGATGCTGTGCGTTACTTACAATTTGTATTCAACCAAGTCGAAATAATTCCATTCAATGGAGTAGTATCGGAATGTGCAGGATCTGTTGCTTTTCCTTTTGTGATATCAAGGATGTCAGGAGAACTAACAATACCGTTTTTTACAGCTTTCCTAATTTCACCAGGGTTACCCCATGAAAACCAAGGTGCATACTTTAGACTATCCACATCGTAAGGGGGATCAAATAGCACAACTTTCATATTTCCTCCACTCTTAATTCCTCGATTGAATGCTCCTATTGAGCTAATTGAGTGGAAAATACCCATTATTTTTTGAGACTTCTCTGATTTGGCCAAATCTACGTCTCTAGATGCAGAGTTACCAGCCTCATCAGCTTTTTCAAAACCGTTTTTACTCAAAACCAAAACATCTTTTTCAGGATTACTCGCCTTAAAACTATCAACTGCCGCTTTCGCTGCATTTACGAAGTTTCCATTACCACCAACCCCTCCGTACACAATCAATGTACACTTAGGTGCTACCAATATGGCGTCTCCCTTATCATTATAACTACTTAAATTAATACAAGAGCTCCCGTCTTTGTTTGTTAAAGTAAACCCTACATTTCTTAACTTTTCATTTGAACTACCCTTTGTACCTATGAATGCCGTGTACCCTTTTGGAATATTTAACTTAACAGATGACAGCCCATAGTATTTCATCGGCACATAATTACTCAAGCTATTAACAGAACCTGTTTTAATAGAGTGCACTGGATATGGTTTCTTTGTGCCCTTGTAATATTCATTTTTACAACCATTGGCGTTGTAAGCATTACCAACCTCTATCTCTTTAGCTACTGGATAGCTTAACTCCGCCACTGAAGCTTCTTGGCTTGCGATACCTTTTATGAAATCAACATTACGACCGATAATAAGTAATAATAATATTAAAATTCCTACAACTAAGACTCTGTTTAAACTTTTATTTTTCTTCACACCCTTTACTGTAATGGCTACCTATCATTCTGTAAATGGCAGTGTCCACACTAGCCCCTCGCACATGATTTACACACACCGAAAAGTTCAAGTGAGTGCTCGTTGATCACATTAAACTTCGATGACTTACTGAGTGCTTTTTTCGATACGACGTCGATGTTACACATCTCGAACCCTTCAATCAAACCACAGGCTGTGCAAACAATATGGTGATGGTGATGATCTGCCAGTTCGTAATATACAGAATCTTTATGCAAGTCTACTCTCTTGAGGATTCCCCTTTCTTCAAAAGAAGTGACAGTTCGGTATACAGTTACCATGTCTATCGATTTCCCCTTGAGTTTTTTGTACACACTTTCTGCATCCATTGGCTTACAGCCATGTTCATTAAAGAGATTGAGTATCTGCAATCTGCCCGGGGTCACCTTAAGTCCATGCTTTTTTAGAATGTCTTTTGACATATAGGTATATTATACCGAATGTAACTCACTTGCAATTGGAATTTATCTAGGTTATATTCTACTTGCAACCAGGTTGCATTTAACATGATTATTGGATTTTTAGGAAAAGGCGGCAGCGGTAAGTCCACACTAGCTTATCGATTTGCTCAATATTTGGAGAAGAAGAGCACTGTCTTGGCTATTGATGCTGATCATAATATGGACCTTAGCTACAACTTCAGGGTAACAGCGGAAGTCCCATATATCGGACAGAGCATGAGCCATATCAGAAAGATTATGAATCTTGAGGAGGAAGAAAATTACGCTAATGTTTTTTTAAAAGAAAATCAGTCTCCCCTCTTTTTAATTGATCCGCCAGATTCATACACCGAGAAGTGGAGTATCCGCATATCCCCCAAACTAAGACTCATGACTGCTGGTCCGCACACTGAAGGTATCTTACACGGTGGCGGGTGTAGTCACACACTTTACACTCCCCTTAAGGTATATCTTCCCCTTCTTCAACTTAAAGAAAATCAGTACGTAGTCATTGATGAAAAAGCAGGAACCGACTCGGTCGGCACCGGCATTACCACAGGATTTGATTTTGCATTCGTATGTGCTGAACCAACGCCCCACGGAATTAAGACAGCAAGACAAATTGCTACGTTACTAGATTTCTTTAATACCCCATACGCATTCGTCTGGAATAAGGTTCGCAATGACAAAGATTACGCGCTGTTGGAAAGCACCCTTAAAGAAAAAAGATTTGCCTTTATGTTTAAGGATTACTTTTCAAACCCCGAAGAGAATCTTCAAATTGAAGAGGAACAGGAACTTGAAAAGATGTTGTCTTATGCGAAGGATAGGTTTGAAGGTGTTTCAAAAAGACTTGAAAAAACAAAAGCAAAGTTTCAAAGAAATCACCAGTACGAAAGGAAATAATTTTTTTGCTCTACATCAGTCATCTGTTACATAACAGTGATTGATGCAGGGCCGAAAAAAACAACAGAACATTAACAACTGCTCTTGGCCTTGGAGCAACCATAGAAAGAAACCAACACGTATGCACTCGTTACCCGAGTCTGTCCTAAAACTGCAGCAAATGGGATTCTATCCCGACCACCTCAACTCCCTGACCGGCTTCGTCGGCAGGATGCACGAGTTGGGTCAATGTGAACTCGGCATGAAGATTGCCGATACAACCGCCGAGGGATTCCTGAAAGCAAAATCTTTCGATCCTCGGAAGACCATGACCGCGGCGCCAGACTCTGATGGCGAATTCGTGGAGAAATGGAATGAAGCGATCAGTGCCATCCACGAGAAATACAGCGATCGCCTCCCTGTCCAGTTCTACCAAGTCATGCTCTTCACGGGATTGCGGCCTGCGCCAGAAACCGAAGTGAAGATGCCGACGGTCGAACACCTGCTTCCCGATGGCATGAAGTGGCAGGTTGGGGACGCTGTCGATCACTCGATGCCTCTCTGCACCCGCCTGTATCTGGACATCCAGACGATCCTTTGCAGGATAACCGGAAGGATCATGGTGCACGGGTGCGGGTGCGGCAAATGCGCCCCCATTCTCGCCGAAGGTGCTTCCATCAACGTGCCGATGTCTTCGGATCCATCGGTCTTCTTGGAAGAAACTGAATCCGCGGTGCGGCATTTCATGACGCAACTCATCCCTCTTGAATGGGGACTGCCCCACAGTATCGGTGAATCCATGACGGCTAAGATGATCGATTTGCGTGCGAAAGGTCGGCCAGCGCTGACCGTCGCAACTAAATAACCTGCCACGTTCTTTAGATCCCAAGTCGCTCTTCGTAATGTTTCGAGGAGCGACTTTTCTATTACCCCAAAACCTATTTGGACCTTAAATCATTTCGTATTTCCATCCACATACGCCCAACGTGATTTAACCCCCGCCCATCCTCACCGTCATCCCAGAAACCATCTCCTGGAGGACCAGATACGATATGCTTAACGATCTTAAGATCTCCAGAATCAAGCAGTGCCTTGCGGACATCTTCATGCTGCTCTACCTTCAAAACCATCAATTCTTTCATAACACTGAGTTTAAAATCTTCTCTTTTAAATTCTGGAATCTGAAGGTGTTTATATTTTGAAGATATTTCCCATGCTTTTACAGGACTTGTCGCATTCCTTATTTCCTCAACAATCTTTCTATCAGAATATCTCCTGCATTGATATGCATGCTCAAGGGTTGGAAATATGACACCGTCTACCTCAAGAGCGTGTGCGGTGTAGGGTGAGAAGTATATGTAGAAGATTTCCAGAGGGAGCATGGTTGTATTGTATCAAT
>CAZFOD010000004.1:0-74891 GCA_964520545.1 uncultured Candidatus Saccharibacteria bacterium | reverse complement strand
CGTCCACGATAGGGAGCCATTGTAAAGCAAAGTAAAGTGTTTCCACAAAGACACTTGTAGTATAATTTGTACATGAAAAATTTCTTTAGACTAAGTAGAATAAAAATTGTAAATACTATAATATTAGGAGTAGTAAACTTTGGTTTAGCTTTTTATTCATCTTTAGCATTGTTGTGTACAGAAAATTGTCCAGAACCAAGTTTTTGGCAATCATTTTTTGGCTTTACAATATTTCCTTTTTCAGTAGTTCTTTGGTTTAATGAATTTTTCGAGAATTTTAGATTACTACCTGAAGTGGTAATGGTTACTCTTACTCTTCTATTTTCAATCATTATTCTTGTAGTTTTTTGGTATTTGTTAGTTTGTATAATAAATAAAGTGATTTCACTTTTACGAAAAGGATAAGTTAATATCAAAAACCGATAATTCTTCAATCTCTCTTTTAATTTTCTGCCAATCCAGAGTTCTGAACTTGTCCACTATGGGGAGCCACGAAAAAGACCTTGTTTATCAAGGTCTTTTTGCGTAACCCAGATGGGGTTCAGAACTCGTGTTAGAATGTTTAACTATGAAATTCAATTTTCAAGGCTTAAATGCAACAATGTTATTTCACGGAAATTCAGCAAATAAGTCTGTGAAGCTTTTGTATGCTGAGTCAACATCTCTCTTCTCAAAAATCATTCGTCAAAATTTAGCTCCTAGTACATACAATCTCTTAGACCTCGGAAGCCATAAGGGAGAATTTTTAGAAGACTTAGTAGGGGAGTTAAATGAATACACTTTTCACACTATAGCCGTTGACGTGAATGAACTAGACTTAAGGGATAATATTGCAGATACAAAAATTAATGCGAGCCTCACCGACCTGTCTGTTAAAGATAAGTCGATAGATATAACCCTTGCAAGATATTCAATTGCTTGGAATAGTCTTGAAAAACAGAAAGAAATCATTAAAGAAATTGGGAGGGTGACAACTAAGCTGGCAATAATTCAGCATCAAGGAGCCGATACTGTTAATCCTAAACAATTGCAGGATGCATCAAAGCAACTTTTTGCTGGAAAGATTGCTTCTTTGGAAAGAGAAGAATTTTACTTCAGTTCAGCAGAGGAGATTGAAGCTTGGTTTAAAGAGTCAGGTCTAACTTTTGAAAGAATACAGCACCGAAAGATAAATAGCCTATCTGCTATCTATATTGAGAAATATCAGCTGACAGGGGTAGATGCTGACCAAGTAAAGAATATTCTTTCAAACTCAGATTATTTATTTCAAACAGCGTGGGTTATAAAGTTCAGCTAGAGGAAAGTAAGACAATTCTTGCTTAATCTTTGACCAATTTAGACTTCTGAACTCGTCCACGAGACGGAGCATTTGATTTTTTAAAAAACTGTTGTACTATACCACATGGTATGTTTTTTGGTTTTTTTCATGACTGTATTTTTCAGTGCATTTATATGCTTTGAAAGATACAGTTATGAACAGGCGTTCTAGCTGTTGCCATAAACTTCAGCACCAAAAAAATGAACAACACAATCATCGATCCTTCCGTGGACCGTGAGGTCCTCATGCAAACCTGGATTTGTAATGTCCGGTTTCAAATCCCTTCAGAATTGCGGAACCGCGAGTATATTCGTTGGTTGACGGAGCTCTTCCAGGAATTTCTCGGCTTTTGTCACCCGACCAAGAATGCGAGCGAACAAATGCGTTTCTATTTTCCTGAAGAGGTGGGTAGTCAGGGTGGTGTCGGTATGATCTATCTCGGCGACACTTTCTTTCACGGCTGTAAACTCTATGCCTACGATGGGGAATCCCGTCGTAGTCCTGGTGACTGGAAGGGTATTATGATGAGGGACCATGAAGATATGAGATCCCAAGTCGAACCCATCTATCGCATGGCCAATCTCTTCGAGCGATTTCTTTGTGGCAAAGGAATTTCGTTCCAGCGCATTGGACGTCTTGTTGGAGGCGAGGAAGTCCTTCAGGAATTGAAACTTGGAGTAATTGAGCCACATCTTCCAACTCGAATTTGACTCTCAAACCCATCCCCCCTGCTTCGGCAGGGGAGATGGTGTTTTTTTATATGAACTTTAATCTTTCCAAATCACCCATGCTCAATTTAACTTTTGCATACAACGCAATAAGTTCGGGAAAGGTGAAAATGGGGGAGCATTTTGTGACAAGTGGATGTTGTAAATTTCTTTACGCATAGAAGTGGACTTTTCGTAAGTATCTTGTATTCTTCAGTTAGATTCTTTCTCGGCCAGTAACCGTGGAAGACCCTCTTTAGAAAGGAGGAAAGTTGAAAAATACCCGTTTACAGATGGATGCAGACCCCGAGCTACTGGAACGATTCGATGCCCTTGTCACTAGTCTCGGATTCAAGACGCGAGTCGAGACGTTCAGAGAGCTCGTGAACAGAATGTCTGCTATTGAAGAGCTGACACGCGGCGGCAAGAAGGTGACGTTACAGGTTCTCCATAGAACTCTCATCGTGACCCCTCAATAACCCTGACCCTTACACATCAAGACCCCAACGTCTACGAGTGTAGGCGTGCGGGGTTTTTGTTTTATAAGTACCTCAATCTTTTCATATCACCCATACTCAATTTCACTTTTGTATACAGCTCAACAAGTTCGGGAAAGGTGAAAATGGGGGAGCCATTGTAAAGCAAAGTAAAGTATCAAAAAGAAATGACTTTTGATACACTTTATATATGAAAAAAATAAGTCTAGGCTCGCTTCTTATTGGTGTCTCTGACTTAAATAAGGCTCGCACTTTTTACGAGAAGGTTTTTGGTATGAAAACTATTGAATTTAGACCTCCCTTTATGCAAGCTAGCTTAAATGAAATTGAATTTAACATAGAAGAAGATGCTGATTATAGAGGTAAGGATTGGTCAAAAAATAACATAGGTGGAAGGAAAGCTTTTAGTTTTTATGTTGACGATATCTTTGACTTTATAACCGACGCTAGAGCTTGTGGCGCTATTGTTGTTGAGGAACCAAAGAAGGAACCTTGGGAATGGTATGAAGCTGTTATTGCTGACCCAGATGGTAATGAGTTTGTTATCTCTCAAGAAATAAAATCTTAATATGAAAATTGACCCAAGACTTCATCATTACTGCCAGAACATAACCAGAGGAAACCTTGATGCAGTTGTTGAGATGTATAAGTTATTGAATTTTAAGGTTGTGTATACGCCACCCGCAAAAGACTGGATAATGGTTGGTCAAGACGAACCACGCTTTGCTATTCAGATAACTCAAATTGATGACCAACCGATTGAAGACCTTGATAAGAAAAAGCAGACTCATATAGCGTTTCTTTCAGATAATCCTCAAGCTGTAATAGACGGAATAGAGGAATGGGCAAAAAATAAAGGCATTAAGTTTAGACAGGGAGGCTGGTCAGCCATAGAGCGATACTTTGATTTACCAGATATATTTGTTAACTTTGTCGTTGAAGTTATGCATACCTCAATTGAAAACGAGTAAAATTATATGAAAGGAAATCTTTATAGATATACAACTAATGGCGAAGGTACATTTTCTGCTGGGCGTCGTCTGCTCGATACACAAACACCTGACTTTATTGCCAAGGTTCTTGCAATTGTAGCCAAAAACAAAGATTGGTTAGTCTTACCTGAATTGGAATACGATAATCTTGAGTTTTACTGGACTGAAAGTGGCAAGAAAAAATATGAAGAAGGGTTTCTACCAAGCCATAGTGAATATCTTCCAAACATACAACTTGAGATTATTAAATATGATGAACTAAAAGGTAAGGTTGTGTATGAGGATGAATATCAAGTGGGTATTATTGCTTCGCGCGACAAATCTAACCTGCCAAATCCTTATAAAAAATAGTTTCTTGTTATAAAATCTCAATTAGCTGAAACATTGGAAAGATACCGCTAAACTGAAGTTCGCTTTTATTTTTTGCCCAATTCTGAGTTCTGAACTCAACACGATAGGGGGTTTTTAAAAACTAGACTTTTTATATATTTAGAGTAGAGTTTTTGCAGACGTACAAGCCGTCATCAGATAAACTCAACCATTCCGCAAAAGACGAATACTTATGAACACGTTACCGTTAGTTGTTACCCTCGCCACTTCACCGGTGGAATATGGAGAAATGCTCAAGCAGATGGTATTGCAAGCAACAGGGGTCACGGATACTCCCTACCATCTTGCAGTGGTGGTCAACGAAACCCTCGGAAACAGAATCGATGAGGCCGAAAGGACATCATTGGAAAAGGCTGGATACAAGTTTGATACGCGTGTCCTTGAAAGCCAGCTCCTTCGAATTGCTGTTGAAAACATGGAAATCAAAGTAAGCCGATTTGCAATCCTGATCGAAGGGCGTATCCGGCTTGGAAACTTCTTTTTCCTCGGCGTACAACTCGAAGCCGACTTGAAAACTGGCGTGGGCACTTTGAATGGATTTCAATTCGACCGCCGGACTATGGGCTGAACCACGGAAATATGAACTGACCAGTGACCCCGTCACTAGCTTTTGCTAGGACGGGGTCTCTTAATTTATGATATTTCCTCACTAAGAATGTTTGGAGCATTTTCTAAAGTTCGCATGTTTGTATTCTAATTTACCTTTGATACAGTTAACGTATGAATCACGCCTACTTCCTGGAAGGGGCGTTCGCGTTCCTTTCACTTATCCTGCTTTCTCTTCTTTTTAAACCCCGTCCGAAAGTTGCAGCCGGCATGACATTTTGCGAAGTGTCTCAACTGCCGGATGGGGTCTATGAAGTTCTTTTTGGTTTCTCTGAAAGACTATGTGTTGTCGCTTCAACCACTAATCCTGGAAGAACTCAGAACCTGTATTGCGTTCACGGATGCGATATACCGAAAAGCCACACTGGCAAACCGGTGGAATACTTCGTAAAAGATAGAATCGCCATCTACTGACCGACCCTGGAAGGAATCCTGGGTCGGTCTTTGCGTTTAATTTAATAATTTAGGTTACTAATTACTAAAAATTTAAGTTTTTATTACTCCATATAGGTTTTGAACTTCTGTTATAATCACTCCTATGATTTATTTCATCCGCCACGGAGAAAGCGAAGCTAACTTAAGACATGTTTTTGCTGGTCAAAAAGATAATTCTCCATTAACTGAAAAAGGAATTGAACAAGCTAAAGCAGAGGGGTTAAAAATAAAAGAGATGGGATTGAAAATAAGTAAGATTATAAGCTCACCACTTATAAGAGCACACGACACAGCAAAAATTGTCTCTGAGATAATTGGTTACAATAAGGATATTGTGATTGATCCTCGTATCACCGAATATGACATGGGAACACTGACAAGTACTCCGACCTTTGAAATATCTTCAAAAATGCTTGTTAATGCCGAGAATGCTGAAAATCCTAGGGCGTTTGATGATAGGGTAAATTCTTTTCTGAAAGAGTGGAACGCGTACGACGGAGATGTCCTCATGGTTGCTCATGCTGGTGTGGGGAGAATTATAGAGACAATTAAAAGGGGAACCGATCCAGAACTGTTTTATGATTTACCCCCATATCCAAATGCTTCGGTTATAAAGCTGGACTGGTTGAAGTAATTTGGTCATTTCACCTAAAGCTATATTCTGATAGGGGTACTCTTTGTTCCAATCAATCGTTCGAAAATCGTCCACCAGAGTGAGCCAAGATATTGACTTCCTATAACTCTGTGGTATCTTAATGTCACAGTTCTTTTGCAGTTCAATCCAATAATTTACTACTAGAAAGGAGGTAAAAATAAAATGGATAATGGAGATGATAGTGATTTCGGAAAATTGGCGTTAGTTATTTGTCTCGCATGTGTGCTACTAATCATCAGCAAGCCGTTCTCTTCAGACGGTATCGATTGGTTCAAAGGCACCATTACACCGAGCAAGACGGAAGCTAATTACGATGACTGGGTCTCAGCAACCCGTCAAGAAGCTGAGTCTGGTATCTATGAGATTAAGGTTGACCACGGTGGTCGTGGTACTCACCAGTACTGGAAGAAGCTCAAAAAACAGTGATGAAAATCACAGGGCTCTGGAAAGCCAAAACAAAGACCGCCTGAACAGCTATGCTGGGGCGGTTTTCCATTTTATACAAAACTCAATTTACTCATTTCAATTTTTATCTTCATCCAGTCTATAGTTCTGAACTCGTCCGCGATAGGAATCAAAATATGTTATATTATAAAAATGTATAAAAAACTAATAATTACATCTTTTATCTTCAATATTCTCCTCGGTGTTTTTATGTTTGTGTTTGGCGGGGCTGACGACAGCCCAGGGGCACAATTGCTTGGACTTGTGGTGTTTACAGTTGGTATCTACGGACTAATAAGTAAGATAAGAAGCAAATACATATCAAATTCTCCGCCAAAAAAATAGCCAGTATCAGTAAAAATATTCCCAATAATCATGGAGACAATTAAAAGGGGAATCGATCCAAAACTGTTTTATGATATTCCTCCATACCCAAATGCTTCGGTTATAAAGCTGGACTGGCTTAAGTAGTTTGTTGATTTAGTGTCTGGGTGAGAAATCAATAACGCTTACTCGAATCACCCTATTTCTCAGCAAGTTCTTTGAGAAGTAAAAGGGCATGCTGCCACATTTCTTCAAACTGCACTTTGTAATCAGATTGTATATCCTGATCGATAATTACCTCAGTACCACTTTCTGTTTCTTTAAAGGTATAGTTTTCAAATGCGGGTGACCATTTCTTCGCTTCTTCACTCTCGGTGTCTTCAACACCTTTTTTAACAATACCGAGGTGTTCAAATGAAATGAACTCGTGAGGTCGAATTTCAGCCACGCGACTTACCATTCCTGTTTCTCCACCTTCATCAGGGCCGAGGAAAAGTATTTTCTCTCCTTGTGCTAATTTGCCTTTATAGTATGACCCTGGATGAAATGCGGATGTCCATTTTCGATATGACGCATCGCTCAGCATTATATCCCAGACTTTTTCCCGTGGCGCATTAATGACAATTGATATATGTATTTTTTCCATAAATATATGATGTGACTTGTAACAGTTGATAGTATAACTCACCTAAAGAGTGGGAAGTATAGTTTAATCATTTCCAAACCAAAATTTGAAAAATTGTTTACTTGAGAGATCTCTAACAATACATTTGTGTAGCAATAGAATACATGAACGCTTCATGAAGTCTTCATGTGGTTTGTTGTCATCGAGACGGGACAAGGTCGTCATGGTGGGTATAAAGGTCGGTTGATTGTTGGTTAATTTATTATCTAAAATAAAACTATGAAATTATTCTCAAACAAGGTAGTTCAAGTTGTTAGTGGGGGGTTATTGGCACTTTCGTTTGTATTAGTAGCAAGTTTTCCTCTAAACGCTTCTGCAGCTATGCTCACTCGACAGCTTCAGATTGGTATGAGTGGAAGTGATGTCTCAGATCTACAGACCTTTTTGGCTGCAGATCCTTCAATTTATCCACAAGGTCTGGTTACAGGTTATTTCGGTTCATTAACAAGGTCAGCGGTTATGAATTTCCAGGCAAGAAATGGAATTTCTACCGTCGGTCGAGTTGGACCACAGACACTTGCTGTGATTAATGCGCAGATGAATACAGGTCCTCGTGTTGGAACAGATAGGCTAGTTCCAGTCATTAGAAATCTTAGTCTAGGTACTTCGGCTTCAACGGCGACATTCTCATGGAATACGGATACCAATACTTCAGCTCTTGTATACTACAGCACATCACCAATGGTGTTGACTGAAGGAAGCGCTGTATCTGGTATAACTGTTTCAGGTACACCAGTAATTGCAAACTTGAATCTAAGTACTTCACACGGAGCTACATTGACTGGTCTCCAGTCAAACACAAATTACTACTACGTAGTATATGTTAAAGATGCTTCTGGAAATGAAAGTATAACTTGGCCTGCAATATTTAGGACTGCACAATAAAGATATTGTTTGTAGTTCTGAAACAGGTTCGAACATTCTCTAGTGTCTGAACCTAATGAAAAAGACCTTGCAAGACGAGGTCTTTTTCTGTTACCCAAGATTGGGTTTGAACCTTGGATTAAAATTGACTTTTCCTATACCGCAGGCATCATTGATACCGAACAACTTGGAGACAAGTCATTGAACCTTGTGTCGGAAACGGCACTCAACAACTAAATGAAATGAAAAAAAAGTATCAATATTCGCAAGAATAAATCCCTCAAACCCAAAAAGGTTCGTCAACCATCCAGGAGGATTGAAATCGGTGATCGTGAAGATCCAGTTCGTAACCATTATGACGGGCAAAGATTAGTTCCTTGTTTCGGAGGGTAATCCTTTTCGAATCTTCTTAGACACCCCGCAAAGGTTCAATTCCTAGCGGGGTGTTTTTAATTAGACACACTTAAATATCGGTGGTATTGTTGCCAACAGGCAATCAGGGTAAAACTTTGATTGAAACAGTTCGAAACCTCAACAACAAAAGGAGCAATCCATGTTTAAAAAAGTTAGCAGTCTATTCAAATCCCTGCGCTGGTTCCTCACGGATATCGGCATGGAAATTCACAGGGAAAATGTCCCATGTGCGGACGGAGAACACCACACGGCGTACAGCCTCCTGCGTTCAGCGAGAAGCAGGGAAGTCTGGACTTTTCCGGAGGGTAACTTCTTTCTGCTCGGTCGGCAAAACCAACTCCTGGAATGGGCTTGGTTAAGAAGCAAAGGCTTCAAGCTGATGACGGACAAACCGTTAGATACAAAAAGTATCCCGTTCTTCACCTACTATGGCGAAAGCAGCATGGTTGCAAACATGGACCTCGTGTCTATGCTTGTCGAAGAGGATGTGGCCCATCTGTCACAGGCTGAGAAGGAATTCTTTGCCTGGTGCAAGAAAAACAAAGACAATCTCCCACAAGTGCACACCGGTTCTCGTTTTGGGGCCATCCCAACCCAAGAGGAAGAATGCCTAGCGTTTCTCGACCTCGTGAGATCTGTCGGGCTGGAACCACGAAGTGTTTCAGACGGAGCTGATCTCCAATAACCAACATGACTACTGGGATTTAAATAGTCATAAAAGAACTCAACCGCCGCCTGTACCCAGCAGGCGGTTTTTCTTTTCACGCCAAAAAGATAAGTTGACACCGGACCTCATGATTTTAATAGGCAGTCCGGCATATTTGATATAATCACGACATGACAACAATAAATCCTTGGATTAACTTTAATGGTAATGCTGAAGAAGCTTTTACATTTTATAAATCAATATTTGGTGGAGAGTTTACAAAGATTATTCGTTTTAAAGATCTCGCAGGTCCAGAATTTCCAGTAACTGATGAGGATGCAAATAAAATTATGCTCATTACTTTACCAATTGGTAAGGGTAATGTGTTGATGGCAAATGACATACCTTCATTCATGGGTAAGGTTAATGAGAATGAAAATAGAAGTAAGATTTCAGTTAGTGCAGAGACTAAAGAAGAAACGGAAGCTATATTCAACGGTCTCTCAGCCGGAGGGCAGGTAGAGATGCCAATGGCCGAGAGTCCTTGGGGAACATACTTTGGTATGTTCAGAGACAAATATGGTATTGAGTGGACAGTGGAAGCTCCGGCTACGAAATAGCTAATTGCTTAATGTAAACCACTGCCTAATTTGATATAATTTGTAAATGAATAAAAACTCTTTCCTGAAGCTCTTAGCATTTGTTGTTGTGTCTGAACTTGCTGGTATCATCGGATCAGTCTTTACTGTCTCATCAGTCACAAGTTGGTATGCCACACTTGCAAAACCCGCACTCAATCCTCCTGGTTGGATATTTGGCCCTGTTTGGACGACTCTGTACGCCCTCATGGGTATCGCTGCTTACTTAATATACAAGAGGGGATGGAAATACTCAGGTGTTAAAACAGCACTTTCTGTTTTTGGGCTTCAACTCGTCCTTAACACATTGTGGTCAATTGTATTCTTCGGCTTGCAAAGCCCTGGATGGGCGTTGGTAAACATCGGTGCAATGTGGCTCGCCATTGTATGGACTATGTTTTTGTTTTCTAAGATATCGAAGCCTGCTGTATGGTTACTGGTACCATATATCCTGTGGGTTAGTTTTGCTTCGTATCTAAACTTTATGATTTGGATATTAAACTAATGAGAAAGAAAACTGTTAAGGTAAATGATCGGATGCAGAAAGGGTATGTGTATGAGATATCAGAGCCTGTTGGTAAAAACTTTGATCCTGAATTCAAGCCAGACTTTACACCGCAAGAAATGCTTGCACTCGGTGTGTTTGGAGGTGTGTACATGAGAGACTGTACTAAAGAGTTTCCTAAAGAGTGGTTTACAAAGGCAAAGTTTCAAGAGGAGGGAATATACAAGCGAAATCCCGACCTAAATTTCTTTAAGGTCAACGCCAGTCAGTCACTTTCTGTTTGGAAAAAGAAGGGATGGATTTACAAAGATGATCCCCGAGGATGGTTCCAGTGGTATTGCCGATATTATATGGGTCGTCGAGGACCAGACGATGAGCGCCAGATTAAAAGGTGGAAAGCTGTTAGTCGACATATCTACCAAATTAAATATAACTGCAGAGTTGGAGATGAGATGTGCCGTCCTGTTCAAAGACAAGCCCTACTCCATTGGGCGTATGATAGTAGAAAGATGTAACAATTATTTTGTTATCTAACGTAACAATGCGTTTACAATTCCTCTAGTTATTGGACCGAAGAATCCCACTGAAGGTCGGATGTTATTAGCTTTCTGAAATTTAATCAAAGCAGCACGAGTTGCCGGTCCGAAGAGTGTTGTTTCTTTACCAATAGATCCTGCACCAGAAATTGAAACCGTTGCTCCATGTGAGTTTAGAAACTGTTGAAGCTTTAGCACGTCAGTATCAATGTCTTTGTATTTAAGATCCTTGAGGAATGAAAACTTTTCTTGAACTGGAACTGGTGTTGGCTGAACAGTAGGGGGTGTGGTCGTAGCTACGGCTGGTGATGATGTAGCTTGAGTTTGAGCGAATGGGAGTATTTTTGGAATTGAACTTGTTGAAACCATGTTTCCAGTAGTTGTCGTCAAAATTCCATTTATATAATCATAGGAGTAGGAAGTAGAGAAGCCTCCAATGGCGGCTGGAGAAGGCGCTGTTTCTATAATGGAAACATTATTACTGCTAATATTTACTACATAAACTTTAGTTCCAAGGCTAGTAAAAGCTTGAGGCGTGGCTCCAACTGTAACGGTAGATACAGAATCCCCGTCCGATGTGTCGATGATCGAAACTTTATTTCCAGTACCATCGACGTTGGCTACATACACTTTTGTCCCAAATGCGTAAATAGCTTGAGGTCCAATGCCCACTGAGACAGTTGAAACCGCATTATTGTTTGCTGTATCAATGATTGAGACCGTATTGTCGAGATAGTTTGTTACATAGAGTTTTGTTCCTAATTTTGTAATGTAGCTAGGACTGTTTCCGACATTTACCGATGTGACATTGTTGTTATTGCCAGGGTCGATAATTGAAATTCGATTTTCGTTGTTATCAACCACATAAACTTTCGAACCCAGTGTAACGATGTCAAGGGGTGCTTGCCCTACGTTTACGGTCGTTGTCGCGTTGTTATTTGCTGTATCTATGACTGTAACTGTGCCGCCAGCGGAATCTACAACGTAGACATTTGTTCCCAAAAGAGCTAAACCCTGAGGACCCCCTCCAACTGGTATGTTTGTAACTGCGTTGTTATTTGCGGTATCAATTATCGAAACACTACCAATATTATTCACCACATACACTTTCGTACTTGATGCGGTTATATAGTAAGGGCTGTTTTCAACATTAACTGAAGTAACTGCGTTATTATTGGCAGTATCAATGATTGAGACTGTCGCATCACCGTTGTTTGCGACATACACCTTTTGACCCAGTGTTGTTATTGCATACGGAGTGGCACCAACTTGTATTGTTGAAACCGTATTATTGTTCTCTGTATCAATAATTGATACAGAGTCATGGAGTAGATTGGCTACATAAACTTTAGTTCCAAGCGTACCTATGCTTATAGGCAAATATCCAACAGAAATAGTGCCAACTACGGTATCTGCCTCTGCTTTTTGTGTCGGCAAAAAGCTTACAAGCAGACCGACGATGACTATGACAGAAAGGTATCTTTTAATGCTCATGGAGTATAGTTTCACTATAACAAATTTATTAACAATTTTCATCAAAATTACTTAATCTTCATTAAGATTGGGTATAATCTACGTAAATTAAAAATTATATAGTGGTACAATCTAGAGGTAACCATTTAATTTAAAATTCTCATGATATTACAGATCCTCCTCGTCATCGTTGTCCTTTGGGTGATATATACCTACCTCCTTCCGCTTTTACCAGCGCAGATTGTAAAGCCAGTACAGATTGTTCTAGTCGTTGTCGTCATCATTTGGCTTCTAAGACTTGCCGGATTAGGTTTCTAAGCAAAGTGTGCAAACAAAAAAGCCGACGCGTGTCGGCTTTTGTTGTACCTGTATCCGTATTTAGTTTGAAGTACGGAAGGTTGATGGCCATGAAATGCTTTCATTTCCAGCGTTATCACGAGAATATACTAGGTAGTAGTATGTCGTATTCGCCTGGAGACCAGTCACAGTAGTGCTGTGCATTGATTGAAGATTGATGTTGGCAATTACTGAAGTTCCATAAACCGTAATCGCAGCTGTCTCACTTCCTTCACTAAGTGAAAGTGGAGATGTGCTGTAGTACAAGAGACCTGATGAATTTTCATCTGTATTCCATGCAACAGTTGCTGTTGAAGCTGAGACATTTAGATTTACACCACTAATCGTTGGAGATCGCTGGTCGTTTCCTGTAACTAGGCCGCCCATTTGTGAGTTAATGACAGCAAGTGTCTGTGGTCCAACTCGTCCAACAGGAGAGATTCCATTTCTAACCTGGAAATTCACGACACCTGACTTTGTGAGTGATCCGAAGTATCCTGTCACAAGTCCCTGAGGATATATTGAAGTATCTTTAGCAAGAAATGTTTGAAGTGTTGAAACATCGCCACCAGACATTCCAAGTTGTAGCTGTCGATAGAGGGTATCTGCACGTGTAATTGAAGGGAGAACTGCGATTGCAAGAGCTGTAGTCATGAGACCAGCAGCAAATACAAAACGAGTAGACGCCTTAAGAGTCATTTTGTTTGTCATATATTTATTTTTTTAGATTTTATAAACCAAGTAAAGACACGTAGGGTGTTTACTTCCACCGAGTTTTGAAACTCGTTGAAGCAAAGCAATGTCTTAGAGTACACTATCTAGATCTTCCGCTGTGATTGGTTAGAAGATGCCACAGCCGACTCCCGAATTTATTTGGTCTAATATGTACCAGTAATTAGATATCTTTGCTACATATTTATAGTACGCTTGTTTTGACAACATACAAGTTTAATTGTGTGTCGTAGTATGTGGACAATATGAGACAAAACCTCACCTCATATTAATGTGATGGTTTTAAATACAGAGATTGCATAAAAAAAGGGATGGGGGTGTATAATATAGCGCATGAAAAACAAGATAATTTTGCTGGTGCTTCTCATTGCCGTCGTAGTGACTGCAATTCTTTTCTCTAGGGATTGGAATAAACAACCTGTTGTTACTCCAGCTGCATTTGATCCTAAAAATGCAACATACGAGATTGATGGTGTTCCGTATACTTTGGTTAATGGTGAATCAAAAGTTCCAGTTGCACCAGGGTCTGCATCTGTAATTACAACAAGATACTTTGGTAATGATGTCACTGGAGATTTAAACTTTGATAACAAGAATGATATTGCATTCCTCATTACTCAAGATGGTGGGGGTACTGGTCTTTTTTACTACGCTGTCGTTGCTCTGAAAACTAACGATGGATACAAAATGACCAATGCGTTTCTCATAGGAGACAGAATTGCTCCCCAAAACAATGAAATACATGAGTCGGAGTTGCATATAAACTACGCAGAACGAAAAGCGGGGGAGCCAATGACTGCACAACCATCAGTGGGTGCTGTCACTCTACTTAAGGTTACTCCAAACGGCATACTTGAGGGTTTGATGAAATAGAGACCTTGTAAGAAACGTGATAAAATATCGCAATGAATATAAATCTCCGTACATTTATTGACCGGTGGGACATTGTTCGGCTTGTAGAGTTGGTACTCCTTGTTGCTGCTATTGTCGGATACAGTGAATTCCGTATTAGAGAAGTGAATGCGTCACTTGAGGAGACAAAGCAATCCATTGCATCAAGTTCTGCCGCTCTTGATGGCTTGTATATTGTTCTCTCGCAGCTAAGTAATCAAAACAATGCACTAAGTGATACGGTTCAGAATGAAGTTTTTAGAAATGAAGCTTTTGCAGCACAGCTTGGTAAGGTGAATGATGCAGTCGGAACCCTCGATCAATTAAGCAAAAGTGACCCTAAACTCTTGGAGAAATATTCAAAGGTATATTTCCTAAATGAAAACTATGTACCATCAAGCCTTGCAAGTATTCCAACTGAATACCTCTTCAACAAAGAATCATCAATGCAGGTGCATTTTCAAATGTATCCATTTCTCGAGCGAATGATTAAAGGAGCTGCGCAAGAAGGGAAGCAGCTTAAGATAATATCTGCATATCGATCTTTTAACACGCAATCCTCCCTTAAGTCTTCATACAAAGTTACATACGGTGCGGGTACAGCTAACAAGTTTTCTGCTGATCAAGGATATTCAGAACATCAGCTTGGAACAACCATTGATTTCACAACACCTACAACAGGGGATAATTTTAACGCATTCGACTCGACTGCTGAATTCACATGGCTCATGAACAATGCACATAAGTATGGATTCATACTTTCATATCCAAAAGGAAACAGTTACTACGTATACGAACCATGGCATTGGCGTTTTGTTGGAGTTGACCTCGCTACAAGACTACACGGTGAGAATAAAAAGTTTTACGATCTCGACCAGAGGGATATAAATAATTATTTACTCCTAATCTTCAAGTAGTATGCTCGGTCTTACCAAAGGGGAATTGAAGGTATTGAAGAAATTGAATACTCCACATAGGATACAAGACTTTCTCGATACATTGGAATTTAATCTTGAAGAAGATGGGGAGACATATATGTCGCCACGCAAAGTTTTACAAACTCGCAAAGCTCACTGCCTCGAAGGTGCCCTGCTTGCTGCCACTGCACTTTGGATTAATGGTGAAGAACCACTCATACTCGATCTCAAGGCTCCAGGAGATACAGATCATGTTGTTACCTTGTACAAGAAAAACGGATATTGGGGAGCAATCAGTAAAACCAACCATGCGGTACTCCGACATCGAGATCCTATCCATAAAACAATCAGAGAACTTGTCGCATCATACTTCCATGAATATTTCATAAACCAGACAGGCAAGAAAACACTAAGTAGCTACACAAATCCATTTAATTTAAAAAGGCTAGGGGAGGATTGGGTAACCGCCGCAGAAGACCTATGGGACATTCCTTGGGAACTCGATCAGCTTAAACATCTCGACATATATCCTAAGGAGAATAAGAGGTATATACGCAAGGCGGACCATATGGAAATTCGCGCCGGAAGGCTAGAAGAATGGCCCAAAAAGGCCTAATTTAACCGCTTGCTTTTTTAAGCAAACGTGGTATAATATAACCACTTCAGTACCTTTGCCACGTAGGCGAGGAAGACGCTGAATGTAGTCCAAAAAACCAAAAACCAGCAGTATTCAGATCATGAAATACAATGTCAGTCCAAATGTGCTCCTTGTGAGCATTGTATCCATCCTTCCAAAGGGTGGTTTCGCAGTTGCAAAGTCGGTCGAAGGCGACCCTCTCAAAATCAAGCTCCCATTCGCGAACCGGCGGCGGTTCGTGAGTTGTGGAGGAAACCACGTCTTCACCGACGTGAGGGACAAACCCGCTTTGATCGAGCCTGGGACCAAGATTGCTTGCCAGATCGATCAGGTCAAAAACGGTGAGACGGTCGCTATCGCATGGGCGAACTACGACATGTGGTGCAACCCTACTTACGTTCTCCGGGAACAGCCCGCGGCCGTAAAGCCTCAAGTGCCAGTGGTGCCCCAGGAGGAGGCCCCGGTCAAGTCGGAAGCTCTGCCTGCGTCTGCGCCGGCAAAGCGTTCGGAGAAGCCGGGTTTCAGGCCGCCACGTTTCAAACAGCGCGGCAGCGGACCCTGGAAGGCGAAGCATCGCGAGGTGTCGCTTCCCAAGCCCAACGGACCTGAAAAGGCGCCACGGCCCCCGAAAGTGAAGACTGAACCCGTCGTCGTGCCTCACGTGATGGAAGAATTGCCTCCTCCAACACCGCTGCCGATGCATCAGGTGTTGGTGACCGACGGTAACCTCTTCCTCCGCGTCTTTGAACGTCGGAAGGGTGGGGGGAAAGGCCGCCGGATTGCGGAGGGTCGGTTGAGCAAACTGGCGACTCGGAGTCTGGAGTTCTCGGGCGGCAACTTCCTCATCGAAGTCCGCCCGAACGACGTGGCCTTGAGTGCCTTCTTCCCCTGCAACAACGTCTTCACGGACATTGCCGCGGGGATGGATCGCACGGAAGGCGATGTGCCCCAGGAAGCTGAGGTGCTCGCTGAGGCCTAAGGACAAACCCAGCACAAAAACCAAATGACCCCGCCTTGCAATTGCGCAAGACGGGGTCAGTTTTTTTATTTAAATAACTAAAATTCCTTATCTATCTCAGCTGCATCTTGGCTGTAATCAATGTTTCCTGAATAGTCGAGGTCGACATCAAGACTGTCAGATTGTGAAGTGGTTGCCGTTTGTTTAACTTCCACTTGCTGCATTGCAGCATCTTTCTCTACAACATTATTGTTCTTCACATATATCCAGCCTGCATAGGCAATACCAGCAAGAAGGAGAATAGCAACAATGACGGCGACGATCTTTCCCGTACCGTTTCCAGTAGGTTGTGTTTGGTTTATTTTATTTACATCCATGCCTGTAAATGATGGGGGATTGTTTGGTTCCATATGTGTATATTAATTATATCTCTGACTTAATAGATGTTGACGCTTGTCCTTGTGGATATTCTGCACGGAGGGATTTAACAACCTTTCTATACGCTTGTGCTGTTGACTGGATGCTTTCTTTGGCGACACGTAGCAAATCACTAATTACTTCCTTAGATGTTGTTGTTGCTACTTGTGCGAGAGCTGTAGCATGCGCGGCTTCAACATCTGCTTTTGTCTTTGTAAGAGATGTTTGAGCTTCAAGATACAATGAGGTTGTTGACGAAATATTTGCCCCTGCCGTTGTTGCATCGTTCATTCGAGTTGCAACTTTTGCATCAACACTGTCTAGTCTTGATATTTTGTCACTGAGCTCATTAAAAATCTTTGTGAGTCTGTTTGTAACTTTTTCAACTGACTTGCTTTCAAGACGCTTCTTCTTCTCAGATATCATGTTTTTTACTCTGTCCATGAGTTCTGATTTTCTCGTTTCAATCGCAGACTTTAATTCCTCTTTGTTAACTTTCATAGCTTCAAACACATGCTGCCTGTTTTCTTTCAAGGCAGCACGAACAGCGGTTGAGCTCGCGGTAGTTGTTGCTCGTATTTCAGCTGCATTTGATCTTCCCTCCCTTTTGATTTCTTTGAAATCATGTGCTTCGGATCTAATTGTTGCAGTGGATGATGCACTGACGCGGACATTTGTCTTAATTGATGCTCTTGTTTCTGCAGATACAGGAGCTGTTGTCAGAGTAATGAGTGCTATGGCCCCAAGAGCTGTATATATTGTAGATTTCATATATGAATGTTGGTTAGGTACTAACGTATATATTATACCCCTTTTATTGCTGTAATGTAGTGGGGCTTCGTTCGGCTTACGATATATGAAGACAACACCATATGTTTTGGGGGTAATTGTACTCGTTATATTAGCCAGTGCGGTTGCTTTAGCGTTTAGGAACAAGGATTCAGAGCGAGTTGTTTCTGTTGGTACGTACGAGGAGTGTGTGGCTGCTGGATATCCAGTACTAGAAACATACCCAGAGCAATGTCATACTCCTGATGGGAGGAATTTTGTCCACACTGTTGCAACAACTACTGCGCCGACGACTAGTAATGCACCTGTGAGTAGTCCAAATGTTTCAGATTTGATTCGAGTTCAAACTCCAACTCCAAATCAAACCATATCAAGTGGCTTTGACTTGAAGGGGGAGGCTAAGGGAGGTTGGTACTTTGAAGCATCTTTCGGAGGTTGGATCGAAGATTCAAACGGAAAGAAAATTGTCGTTTTTCCCGTGCAGGCTGATGGCGATTGGATGACATTAAATTTTGTTCCTTTCTCTGAGATTGTTACGTTTTCTCCACCCGAGACTTCAGCAGGATATTTGGTATTGCGTAACGACAATCCATCTGGTCTTCCTGAAAACGACAGACAAATTGTCATTCCTGTAAAATTTGCAACCTCGAGCGTTTCTAATATCAGTGTGAAAGCATACTTTACAAATGTCTTAATGGCAGGAGTTCAGAATACGGATTGTACTAAGGTATATCCAGTAACACGATCAATCCCAAAAACAACATCAACAGGAAAAGCTGCTATTGAAGAATTACTTAAGGGTCCTGCTGCAAATGAGAAGTCCGATGGATTCTCAACAAGTTTGAAATCCGGAACAAAGTTAAATAGTCTTACCATTACAAATGGAGTAGCCCGCGCTGATTTTAATGAAGCGCTTGATGAACGTGTGGGTGGGTCATGTCTTGTGACATCAATTCGATCACAGATTGAACAGACTCTGAAACAATTTGCCTCTGTAAAGTCCGTTGTCATTTCTATAAACGGAAAATCTGAGGATATATTGCAGCCTTAAGCTAGGGGTATTCATATTGATGCCACAGATGTGGTAGATAAATATTTTTGAATATTTGATATACTTAAGGTATGAAGACTATAACAAAAGGAACCCACATCGAGATTACTCCTGCAATCCAGGAATATCTTGATAAGCGTTTACAGGGAATTGAGAAGTTTCTTGACGAAAATGCAATAGTCGAAGCCGAACTTGGTAAAACGACGAATCATCATCGATCTGGAGACATTTTCAGTACACACCTCAATGTCACCGTAAATGGAGACTTCGTAAGAGCCTCTGCCGAAGAAGTAGATTTATATTCATCAATTGATGTTGCCCGTGATGAATTGCAGGATATCCTTTCTTCTCGAAAGGATAAGAAACAAACACTATGGAAAAGAGGGGGACAGAAGATCAAAGATCTTCTTAAGGGTATTTCAGGAAAGTAATTAGCAGCCTCGAAGAAATTCTTCGTAAGACATCTGCTTTCCACCTTCAGGTGTAACTTCGACTATGACAAATTTGTCGTCTTCGAATTTAGCTTCTTTGATTGCTACTCTAATATTCTTTCCCTTTCTCTCGGTAAAGAAATAAGTTCCTGGCCATCCATGGAAAGCTTGGAATTTTAAATATGAAGTACGGGCATTCGTTGGAGTTTGGTCGATAATATCGAGAAGGCCGTCTCCTTTAGATATCTTTTTGGTAAAGGTAGCCTTTTCATGTTCTTGTTCTTCACCTACAAGTGTGCCATCAAGATATGCATCGAGGTTGTCGGCTAGAAGTTGTGCACCTGCAATTGCAAGAACATGTTCAAGTTCTGTGACACTTGGTGGCCAATTGGTAATTTCTATCTCTCTTTTTGCAATGATTGGTCCATGATCCATTTGAGCATCCATTCGTATGATCGTTACGCCAACTTTTGCATCATCGGCGAGTATCATGGATTGAAGTGGAGATGCACCACGGTAATGTGGGAGAAGAGAAGGGTGGATGTTAAGAGCGCCCTTTTGTGGAATATCGAGAATTGTTTGCGGAATGATCTTTCCGTAGGAAGCGACAACGAAGAAATCTGCTTTTAGCGATGTGAGCACTTCAACAGCCTCGTTATCAAGTTTTTCAAACTGAAGAACGTCTACACCGTTTTTTCCTGCCCATATCTTTGCGGGCGGTGGAGTCATGATGAGTTTGCGTCCTTGTGGTCTGTCCGGTGTTGTAACTATGACTTGTGGAACTATTCCTCTTCCTCGAAGCATTTCGAGAGCAATGATTGAGAATTCTGATGTACCAAAGAATATGAAGTTGTAAGGTGTGGTAGTCATGAGGTATGGCTAAGCAGAGTGAGTGTGACCGTCAGGTTCTCTTTCGAGTTCCTGAACATCTTTTGCCTTGTCGATGAAAAGGATTCCGTTTAAGTGATCTACTTCATGTTGGAATATGTGAGCCATCAATCCGCTCGCTCCACGTTCAAACATTTTCCCTTTTTCGTCATATGCTCGAATGGTTACCTTTGTTGATCTTTTTACTTTTCCGTAGAGCCATCGAACAGAAAGACATCCTTCGCCATCAAGCCATTTCTTTTCTTTCGATTCTTTGATCAGGACAGGGTTGATGAATACTATGTCATCAGGGATTTTCATATTTATTTTCTTACCTTCAGTTGCGTGGAGACGCTCCTCCGGAGGGAGTAGGACTTTGCCTGATACCATGAAGATGCGAAGTGAGACTCCGATTTGTGGTGCTGCAAGACCTATACCATCATCTTGGCTATTTAACGCCAGTCGCATGTCTTCTATGACCTTCTTTGTTTTTAAGGAGGTGATTTCCTTTAGAGGAATCTCTTTAGCGACTGTGTGGAGTGCAGGGTGTCCAGCTTGAACAATCTCAGGGATATGCTTCTTTGAAGTTTTCTGGGGTTTTGTGGGGCTCATTAGAGTAGGCTTTCAGGATTAACTTTTACCACAAAATCGGGCTGAAGTGAAGAGAGGGTGGCAGTTAAACCTTCATCGGGCCAAGATTCAGGGGGTACGGTTATGAGCATGTGGAGCACTGAATTTCCTTTAATTGTTGGTATGAAAGCGGGGAAGACAGATGTTGGCCACGGCTCGAGCATTTGTTGTAGGCGCTCCATTTTGCTCGCAATATCCGCCTTTCTCCCTTCCGCAGTTACTTTTATGAATGTTGAGAATGGAGGGTATTGGAGCATCTGCCTCATTTCAATTTCCTTTCTGTAGAAGTCAGTGAGAGCACCACGAGTTACTTGTTCCAATATCTGTGCTGATGGGTTACGTGTTTGTATGAGGAAGTATTCACTTGTTGAAGATATTAATCGAAGAAGTGTATGACAAATTCGCTCGTTAAGACGGAAGTCTGGTAGTGAAAAGAGACTATCAAGTGATGCGATTGCGGTGTAGGGCACTTGAGGTAAGAAGGCGAGGGCGGTTTCGGTTCCAACAAGAATTGCACCTGGAGTTTTTTCAAATTCTCCAATGATTATGCGTGCCTGCTTGTCTGTCGACACAGTGTCTCTATCAATCTTGAAAATATTTCCCTTTGGGAAGAGTTTTGATATTTCCTGGAATACCGTATCCATACCAATGCCGAGAGTGATGAGTTTCCAACTTTGGCATTTCTTACATCGCTCTGCTGCGCTTCGCTTTTTTCCACAATGATGGCAGAGAAAAAAACGTTCGTCCTCTGACTTTGATTGATGCAGTACAACTGGTGCCTGGCACTGATCGCAGAGAACGGTCTGTGAGCAATCACCGCAGACTGTTTGTGGTGCTAAACCTTTCCGTGCGCAATATATGAACATACGACTTTTCTTGTCTATGGCATATTGGATCATTGATATGAGCTCCTCACTCATGATGGGGGAATGTTTGTTCTCCTTTGTCGCTTTGTGAATCACATCTGACATGTTGACGATGAGAGTTTGAGGACCGTTTTCAATGCGAAATGATGGAGAGAAAAGATCTCCAACTTCTCCAGACTCTCTTCTGTGAAGTGTTTCGATGCGAAGAAGGGAATCTCCATATATGAGGCGCGCACCTATCTCTCTCGCGTAATATTCCGCATGCGTCCTTGCGTCAATATATGGAGGTCTTGTCGAAAGGTACGCACGAGACGATTCCTTTTCTAGTATTATGGTATGAACATCACGTCGAGGTACTGACATGAAGTTTTGTGTCGCTATGATCAGGATGGGGTGTTCCTCTGTAACTGCACGCACCCATTCGGTTCGCTGTTTCTTCTTGCTAACACCGCTATGGAGTACGACAACATAGTCGTCGATACCTTTTCTCAATATTTGAGAGAGGTCATCCGCAACAACAACTGTTGGAACTATCATCAGTACCGATCGCTTTCTCGCAAACTCTTCTCTGACAATACTTTTGTATGAGCTGTATCTATCTGCATCATTGGTTTGGAATGTAAGGATTTCAGGAACGATATCATTACCCTCATCATCAACACTTTTTACACTCTTTCGAGATTCGTTTTTCTCATTTTCCGATATTTCTTTAACCACATCTAGTGGTGCGCTTAGAATCGACTCAGGAATGAGGCTTCGCAGTACTTGGCCAAAAGGAGAAATGAAGAAAGCAGAAGTTTTAATTGCTGCGCGTACACATCCTGGGCGTACAAGCATTCTTTCGTCAGCTTGCTCAATTTTCTTCGTCATGAAGTTTGCATTCTTCACTGCTGTCTTTGCTTGCTGTGCTGACTGCACTGTTTCCACAAGTGCAGCAATATTTCGCCCTCTAACAGGGACTGTAATGATGCTTCCTGAGCGGAATGAATGAGCGCTCCAGTATGAGAGGCGCTCTTTGAATGCATTTCGAGCGATGGGAAATACGGTAACTATATACACACGTATATATTGTCAGATTTTAAGCCGTTTTACGAGTGGGTTGCTATATATTGTATCTTGTTGCATAATGTCAAACGTTTTCAACGAGTTTGTATTCCATGAGCTCGACGAGGAAACTTGAACATTCAGAAATCCAACAACAGACATGATTAAAATCAATCGCTACCTGCTCGGAATCACTCGCGATGGTGACCCACAAAAAAACAATTCCATGATCGTTACCCACGTCGTGGCCATTTGCGTGCTGCGCGACCGTAAGGTCATCCTGACCGAGGAGTCTGCACATAGCCAGTATGTGAACGTGATCGAATCGATGATCGACGGAACGATCTACGGCGTCGAGGACATCGTCGAAACCGTTGCCAAGTCACTCATGTTCCGTGATGACCTACGGGCCTCCGGCGGCGAAATCATCCCGGAATATGTCAGTACCAACGAGGCGATGTTTCGACTCCGGGCCGGAGCACAACACATCGTGGACGCCCTGAGCTGGGTTTCCGAAAAGGCTGCTGCTTAAGGTCCCAACCCAAGCAACTCCAAATTCCGCCGTTTGCACCTACAGGGGTGTGAACGGCGGTTTTTTCATAAATTGATAGCAACCTTGCTTTGCTGTATCATTGCCTCATGGGAATGTTTTCTAAAAAACTCGGGATAGATCTTGGTACAGCTAACACGCTCGTGTTTTTACCAGGGAAGGGAATTGTACTCAACGAACCTTCTGTTGTTGCCGTGTCCGAGCAGGATAACCAGATTCTAGCTGTAGGTAATGATGCAAAAGATATGATTGGTAAGACACCGGACAGCATCATTGCATATCGCCCGATGAAAGATGGTGTTATCGCTGACTATCGAGTAACAGAAGCGATGCTCCGGTATTTTATAAACAAAGCATTGGGAAGATGGAATATTTGGAAACCTGAAGTTATGGTGTCAGTTCCTGCTGGAGTGACATCAACTGAAAGACGTGCAGTAATTGAAGCTGCAATAAAAGCAGGTGCTAAGAATGCATACGTTGTTAAGGAACCAATTCTTGCTGCTATCGGTGCTGGTATTTCAATTCAAGAAGCGGTAGGACATATGATTGTCGACATTGGTGGAGGTACAACTGATGTTGCCGTAATCTCTTTGGGAGGAATTGTTGCATGCACATCAGTTAAGTGTGCTGGTAATCGAATTGATGCTGCAATCGCTGACTTTATTAAAAAAACATATAACCTAGGTATTGGAGACAAGACAGCGGAGGATATTAAGATAAATATTGGATCAGCGGTACCAGTGGAAGAAGAACTTACAATGACTATTAAAGGAAGAGATTTCCTTACAGGTCTTCCTCGTTCGGTTGATATTAAGACAAATGAGATTGTGAAGGCTATAAGCAAAGAACTCAGGGACATGGTGAAAGCAATTAAAGATGTACTTCAGGAAACTCCTCCGGAACTAGCTTCAGATATCATTGACCACGGCATCATCATGACTGGTGGATCTTCTCAGCTTCGTAATCTTCCTGAATTGGTATTTCGACGCACTGGTGTGAAAGCGGCTCTCGCTAAAGATGCTTTGTATTGTGTTGCTAAAGGAACAGGTATTGCACTTGAGCATTTGGATACGTACAAGAAGACTATAATTGCGAAGAGATAAAGGACTAAGTGGGGCGTTTGCATGTATGCTTCCGCGTTTTCCATGTACAATACCCACATGCTTTCTCTTCAACTTGACCCATCGAAACTCCATCACGCATATGTCATAACCTCTGAATCTTTAGCAAAGGCAAAGACGGAGATTGAAAAGTTTGTTGTGGAGAAAATGAAGATTCCTTTTCAGGGAAACCCCGACGTATTCGTTGGGGAATATGGTTCTATTGGTATTGAAGATCTACAAGATGCCATTTCAATGCATCAAAGAGTTCCCATTGGGCCAAAGAAGGTGATAGTAATACTAGGAAACGGAATTAGTATGCAGGCACAAAACAGCATTCTTAAGATGATTGAAGAACCTACTGCTAACACTCACTTCTTCATTGCATTTCCTACAGTCTCAATGTTACTTCCTACAGTCCTATCACGTGTACACGTCATCGATATTGGAGGAGGAGAAGAGTCACATGATCCACGCGTGAAGAAATTTCTTTCATCTTCAGTTTCACTCCGCCTCGATATGGTTAAAGAAATGATTGCTGATCTTGATAAGGAGCGGGTAACTAAGGAAGATATATTCCAGTTTGTGTCAGCTGTTCTGGAATCCGCTCATTCGAAAGACAAGAGTGCTGATAATCTTTCTGTCATTGCACGAGCCTCTGATTATCTCCGTGATCCATCGAGTTCAATAAAAATGATACTGGAATACATTTCACTTAGAATTAAAAAAATATGATCATATTCATTTCAATTGTTACCGCTATAGTTTTCTTGGTACATCTCGCTGTTTACAAGATGTTCATTGTTACATTTGCAATATCGGGAGGTAGCGCTTTGGTTGTAATGCGTAGTGTTTTTGTAGTCCTTGCTGTTTCATTCATATTGTCTGCAATCTTTGCCTCTAATTTTAACAATATGCTGAGTAGAACTTTGTATACGCTCTCAGTAACATGGCTTGGCTTTCTGGGATATCTCTTCATTTCGTCTGTTGTATTTTCCCTTTGCACATTATTCGCAAAGTTGTTTGATAAGCCGGTGAATATTGTTGGAATGATATTAATCGCTGTATCAGTCATTGGTGGAATATATGGTCTCTTTCACGCACGACAGATCGTTGTATCGGAAATAAATGTTGAGGTGCCTAACCTTCCAGAAAGCTGGAAGGGGAGAAGATTAGTTTTAGTTGCAGATATGCATCTGGGCCAAGTGAATTCTAAAGCATTTGCCACTAAGGTAGTTGAGAAGATTAATTCACTGTCACCTGATATCGTTTTGATGCCAGGGGATCTCTATGATGGAGTGAAGGTTGATGAAGTAGATATTATTGAGCCTCTTCGCGCATTACGTACACCTTTTGGAACTTACTTTGCCACAGGAAACCATGAGAACTTTAGAGATAACTCAAAGTTTCTTTCTGCCGTATCAGGAACAGGCATTAAGGTATTGAATGATGAAATGATTGTTGTTGATGGTCTACAAATCATCGGCGTAGACGATACGACATCTACTAACAGAGAGACTTTTAGTAAGGTTATTGAAGGTTTGGATATAGATAGGGGAGTTGCTTCGATTTTAATAAAACACCAACCAAACTTACTTGAAATACCGTACGAAGCTGGTATATCTCTCCAGGTCTCAGGTCACACTCATCGCGCGCAGATGTATCCTTTTAGCTACATACCAAAGCTAATCTTTAAAGGATTCGATTATGGTCTCAATTCATTCGGAACAGATTCTAGTCTTAAGGTCATTACGACAAGTGGTGTCGGTACATGGGGTCCTCCAATGAGGGTAGGTACTGATTCTGAGATTATGCTTATCACACTGCGGTAAACCGTTGACGAGAATGCCATGCGGTGATATATCCTTTTTAGGACAACAATAACGTTGTGTGGTTAATCCCGATAAATTCTGATGGAACTGTCTATGAATAGCACATCTCAACCTCAAATCTCTATGATTCTTCCCACTCCAGGCTATGCCTATGACGCCGTCGTTGTCATTGGAAAAGAAGAAATTCCCGAAAAGGTCGTCTATTGCTCCTCGGCTGGCGGAGAGACTCACAACGTTCGTCGCATCGACAAAATAATGTACCGCGCCACTCGCATCGGCCACCTCGATCACGAACCGCGTTTCCGTATCAAGATTGGCAACCCTGGCTAATCTACCGTGAGGAAGCTAAAACCCGTTGCCAGGTGGCGACGGGTTTTGTTTTGTGTATCAAACATGCTAAAATCGTCCCATATGGCATATAATTTTTCCAAACTACAACAGAAGATTAAAGAGACTCAAGATTGGCTTACTCGTGAGTTTGCAGGGATTCGTACAGGTAGGGCCTCAACTGCTTTCCTTGATGGTATAAAGGTAGAATCATATGGCACAGAAATGCCCATAAACTCTTTGGCAAACATCTCAACTGAGGATGCAAAGACTATCCGAATCTCTCCATGGGATTCATCTCAGACACAGGCAATTGAACGAGCTATCACCGCATCAAATCTCGGTGTATCTGTCGCTGTAGACGACAAAGGTGTTCGTGTCATCTTCCCAGAACTTACAGGAGAAAGAAGGCAGCAGTTGGTAAAGGTTGCAAAAGAGAAGCTTGAAGATGCTCGTGTTGCAATTCGACGAGAGCGAAGTGAAGTTTCTGATGACCTTAATGAAAAGAAGAAGAATGGAGAAATGGGAGAGGATGAAATGATGCGAAACAAGGCAGAAATGGAAAAGCATGTACAGGAAGGTTCAAGAAAGCTTGAGGAGCTATTCAACAAAAAGGAGCAGGAAATCTCAATATAATAATGCTCACAACAATAATCTTTCTCATAGTCCTCACAATCCTTGTATTTGTTCATGAACTCGGACATTTTCTAGCGGCAAGACTATTCGGAATTCGAGTAGATGAATTTGCCGTTGGTTTTCCTCCACAAATCTGGAGTAGGGTATGGGGTAAGACTCGGTATGCAATTAATCTTTTGCCACTAGGAGGGTATGTTCGTATATTTGGAGAAAGCCCTGATGATGAAGTGACATCTGACAGTATTCTTTCTAAGCCTCGATGGCAGCAGGCAATTGTTCTTGTTGCAGGAGTTACTTTCAATGTCATCTTCGCATGGCTTCTCATCTCACTTTCACTAAGCATTGGTACAAAGACAACAACTGAAGGTTTCCCAACATCTTCGGTTAAAGACCGGTCTGTGGTCATTGATTTTGTATCTGCTGATAGCCCTGCAGCGTTGGCAGGTCTTAAGCCTGGAATTGAACTTGTTAGTGTGTATGGCGCCGGTGTAACTCTTGCCACCTCATCTCTTACCATTGCATCAGTTCAAGATCTCATTGCAACAAGTAGTCAGATTGCTGTGACATATACAGAAAACAGAGAGACTAAATCTGCAACTGTCGTTCCTAAGCCTGGAATTGTTGAAGGGAAGAAGGCAATCGGCATTTCAATGAGTGAAGTTGGAACGATTAGAATGAATCCTTTCTCTGCTTTGTATTTTGGTGCCATCCAGACATATCATCTTTCAGTAAACGTAGTTAAAGGACTTTCTACTTTCATCGGAAACATATTCATAGGCCAGGCAAACTTTAAAGATGTGAGTGGCCCTGTTGGTATTGCGGGTGTTGTCGGTGAAGCTTCACGAATGGGCATTGCATATCTCATTACCATAACAGCAGTGATTTCAGTAAACCTTGCTGCTATAAACCTTGTGCCATTTCCAGCTCTAGATGGCGGGCGACTAGTAGTTGTTGCAATAGAGGCCATCATACGACGACCCCTTAAGCCCTCTGTCATCAATTGGGTTAATGTCATTGGATTCTGCTTCCTCATACTGCTCATGATATTGGTTACCTTCAAGGATATTTCCAGGTTCTTCTAGCTAGGAACTGGTTAGTTGTGTCCTCCTTTGTTTTTCTATAGAATAGGGCAACTATGCGCCAATCACACCTCTTTACAAAGACCCGTCGAGAAGCTCCAAAAGATGAGACTTCAAAGAATGCGCAGCTCCTTATTCGTGCCGGATTTATTCAAAAGATGCAGGCTGGCGTATATTCCTACCTACCACTTGGAGAACGAGTAATCGAAAAGATTAAAACAATCATTCGTGATGAGATGAATGCAATTGGTGGTCAAGAAGTTTCTCTCGCATCACTTCAGGAAAAGGAAATGTGGACAAAGACTGGGCGATGGGATGATGCTGTTGTTGATAACTGGTTTAAGACAAAGTTGAAGAATGATACTGAGCTTGGTCTCGGCTTCACTCACGAAGAGCCTCTCACAACAGTTCTTAAAGATCACATTCGATCTTTCCGAGATCTTCCTGCGTACATATATCAATTCCAGACAAAGTTCCGAAACGAAAAGCGAGCAAAAAGCGGTATTCTCCGAGGAAGGGAATTTCTTATGAAAGACCTTTATTCTTTTTCTGCTACAGAAGATGGCCGTGCTCAGTTCTATGAAAAGGCAAAAGAGGCATATGTGAAGATATTTCAGAAAGCGGGTATTGGAGATAAGACATTTGTTACTTTTGCATCAGGCGGGTCATTTGCACAATTTTCACATGAGTTTCAAATGCTTACTGATGCAGGAGAAGATTCTATCTTCGTCGACAAGAAAAAGAATATTGCCATAAATCAAGAGGTGCTTACCGACGAGGTGCTTGCACAACTTGATCTCAAAAGAGAAGACCTCGTTGAAGAAAAAGCAGTAGAGGTTGGAAATATATTTAATCTCGGAACAAAGTTTTCTGAACCTTTAGGATTGTCATTCCAAGCAGAAGACGGAAGTATGCAACCTGTCATCATGGGAAGCTATGGCATCGGTGTACCTCGGCTCATGGGTGCAATTGTAGAGGCATCGAATGATGAGGCTGGAATCATTTGGCCAAGAAGTGTTGCTCCATTTGATATTCACCTTGTACATATATCTGGTTCAGACGATGCCGCTTCTCGAGCTGACAAACTGTATCAAGAACTTCAGGACGCTGGTTTTGAAGTACTCTATGACGACCGTGCACACGCACGAGCAGGAGAGAAGCTAAACGATGCAGATCTCATTGGATTACCAACTCGCATTGTAGTAAGTGACAAGAATACAGTTGGTCCAGATGGAAAAATGTTGCTCGAAGTGAAAGATCGAAAGTCTGGAGAAGTCACTCACGTTGCTTCAGATGAAATCCTTGTACGTATGAATCTGGTTCGGAACGCTCAGTAATACTATGTTCAACAATTTACGAAAAAAATTCTTTAAGATGGCTTCCAACGACATCGGTATCGACCTCGGTACTGCTAATACGCTTGTGTATGTTTCTGGAAGAGGTGTGATCATAAATGAACCATCAGTTGTTGCTGTAAATCAAAAGACAGGACGTGTGGTTGCCGTTGGTACACAAGCTAAGGCAATGCTTGGAAGAACTCCAGGACACATTGTTGCGGTACGTCCTCTTGTCGACGGTGTCATCTCTGACTTTGAGGTAACAGAAGAAATGCTTTCATATCTCATCAAGAAAGCAGAAGGTATTTCGAAGAAAATGCTTGGTCCAAAAGTTGTTATTGGTGTGCCTTATGGAGTTACTAACGTAGAGCGTCGTGCGGTTCGTGATGCTGCTAAAAATGCAGGTGCAAGAGAGGTGCATATCATTGAAGAGCCAATGTCTGCTGCAATCGGTATTCGTCTTCCTGTACGGGAAGCTACTGGAAGTATGATTATCGACATCGGTGGCGGAACAACAGATATCGCTGTCATTTCATTAGGAGGAATTGTACGAGCAAAAAATCTTAAGATTGCTGGTGACAAGTTTAACAGCGACATCATGTCGTATATACGAAATGAGTTTAAGATTTTGATTGGAGAAAAGACTGCTGAGGATATTAAGATACAGATTGCGAGTGTCATCCCATGCCAGCCTCCGCTTGAAGCTGCGATACGTGGGCGTGATCTTGTCACCGGACTTCCACGAGAAGTTATTGTCACTGATGCGGATGTGAGAGAGGCAATTGGTGCTGCAATAGATACGCTCCTTGATTCAGTAAAGGAGGTACTTGAGACAACGCCACCCGAAATACTTTCTGATGTTATGAGAAATGGTATCCATCTTTCAGGTGGAGGAGCACTCATTCGAGGTCTACCAGAGGTCCTCTCTGAGTATGTAGGTATTCCAGTGCATCTAGCTAATGATCCTTTGACTGCTGTTGCGAGAGGTGCCGGTATTATCCTCGAAGACCTCGAGTCTTTCTATGACATGCTAATTCAAAACGAAGATGAACTACCATCAGCCCGATAGGAAACTACATAGACCAGTGCAAAGAAGGGGATTTGGTATCACCCAGACTCTTTCTGCGCTTGTACTCGTGTTGATACTTACGGGGATTGGATATCTTTTAGGAAATCCAATTGCAAACTCGTTCTACTCTTTTCGAGGGATGATATTTCGAACTGGAGGTGCTGTTGTTAGCCCATCTGCTGAGAATTCTCTCGTTACGACATTGCAATCAGAGAACGAACAATTGAAAGCACTACTTGGAAGATCGACAGACAAAGAGCAGATGACACTTGCAGCTGTTCTTGTGAGACCTCCGCAAAGTCCGTACGACTCTATCATCATCGATGCTGGAAACAATATGGGTCTTTTGGTTGGAGATATCATATATGCTGAAATGCACTATGCCATTGGTAAGGTGGTCGAAGTCTCTGAAAACAGATCTGTAGTTATGCTCTTCTCATCATCAGGACAGAAAGCAAGTGTCCTCATCGGATCAAGCACTACTGCAGTTTCTGCTGAAGGACAAGGCGGTGGTAATTTTTACATAAAACTACCAAGGAATATTGAGATACAAAAAGGGGATCCTGTCATTTGGCCAGATATTCAGACCATACTACTCGGCAGCGTTGAGGTTGTTGATTCTGGGAATGGTGATGCATACGCACATATATATTTTAAGAGTCCGATAAATATTAATACACTTCGATATGTCCAATTCAAAGCGAATCATCGTTGATATTGCGATCTTGTTGTCGCTTTTCTTTTTACCATGGTGGGTGCCTTGCCTCATTGCAATCTTAGCTTGTTGGTATTGTGATTTTTACGAAATGATTATCCTAGGTTTTTTAATTGATACGTTCTATGCCAGTGGCCACTTTTTCCATGTATTTAGCCATGCCGTTCCTTACGGGTTTACTCTTACTGCTTTCTTCATGCTCTTTGCTTTGAGAAAGCTTAAAAAACGAGTAAGATTCAGTGCATGATACGTCGATATTCCCGCAATGAGATAGAGCCAGATGAGATATTTCTTGATTCTTCAAATTTGCCGGATTTTGATACCAACCAGTTTGAAGGTCGTATTGAAAAACCAATCTCAAGAAGAACGGTAAAAATTACTGGCGGTATATTTATAGCAATCGCAGCAATATTTCTCTTTAAACTAACTTCATTGCAGATTGTTGAGGGCTCGAAGTTTAATGGCATATCAGAGAACAACCGTCTCCATCACAGTCTCATATTTTCTGAACGTGGTTCCATTTCTGATAGGAATGGTGTTCTTCTCGCGTGGAATACTATTGATCCAACACAAAATGACTTTTCACTTCGAGAATACAAAGCTGAGGAGGGAATTCATAATCTCATTGGGTTTATAAAATACCCGAAGAAGGATAAGTTTGGATTTTACTACAATACAGAATATACAGGTGGAGGTGGTGTGGAAAAATATTTCAATGATCTCATGACAGGTGAGAACGGGCTTAAAATAACGGAGACCGATGCTTTAGGTAAGCATGTTTCTGAAAGTATGGTGCGCCCAGCGCAGAAGGGAAAGAACTTAGATCTCTCAATAGATTCACGTATTCAAGAGCAGTTATATTTCTCAATTAAAGATTTAGCACAGAGGGCAGGGTTTAATGGTGGAGCAGGAATTTTAATGGATGTAGAAACTGGTGAAGTCCTCGCCAGTGTCTCATATCCCGAATATGACTCGAGTGTCATGACGGACGGTAAGGACTCAGAAGCAATCAAGAAATTCCTTACTGATGATCGTAATCCTTTCCTTGATCGTGTTAGTGCTGGTCTGTATACACCAGGATCCATTGTAAAACCAATGCTTGCATTTGCTGCGCTCGAAGAAGGTGTAATCACGCCTGAAAGGGAAATTGAAAGTACGGGATCTTTGAAGATTCCTAATCCATATCGGCCAGGTGAGTTTACAGTTTTCAATGACTGGAAAGCTCATGGATATACCGATATGCGTCATGCCATTGCAGTTTCTTCAGACGTATATTTCTACCAGATTGGAGGAGGTTTTCAATCTCAAAAGGGGTTAGGTATTAACAATATTGATAAGTATTCAACGATGTTTGGATTTGGTCGTGCTATTGAAAACAGTTTCTTCAGTGGAAAGAAAGGGGTCATTCCTACTCCTGAATGGAAGGCTCAAAACTTCGAGGGGGATATCTGGCGTGTTGGAGACACATACAACACATCAATCGGCCAATACGGCTTCCAGGTCACTCCTGCGCAGGCTGTGAGGTCTATAGCAGCGATTGCAAACAATGGAACGCTATTTACCCCAACTATCCTAAAAAACAATGCTGGCGCCCCTGCTGTTAAGGAGAAGATACCAGCTAAAGATACAGATCATTTTAGGGTGGCCAGAGAGGGTATGCGCCTTGCTGTTACGGAGGGAACTATGGGGCTTCTCAATGTCCCTTTTACTGAAGTAGCAGGAAAGTCAGGAACGGCTCAATTGGGTACCCTTAAGCGGTATGTTAACTCATGGTCTGTAGGTTTCTTTCCTTATGACAAGCCAAAATATGCCTTTGCTGTGCTATTAGAAAAAGGCCCTGCAACTAACACTATGAGCGCCTCTGTTGCTGTTAGAAGCCTCCTAGATTGGATGGCTATATATTCCCCTGAATATTTTCAAGGGCAATAAAAAGATTATATTAAGAACACACCTCAGAACACTAAATTTAGGCTAAATATAGATTGACTGGAGAGTACCAAAAGAGTATAGTAGTGACTTAAAATTATGCCAAATAAAGAATACCTTTCAAAGGAAAAGTTCAAGCAGCTTACAGAAGAGCTTGAAGGATTGAAGACAAATAAGCGCAAAGAAATTGCGGACGAATTAGAGTTCGCAAAATCTCTCGGAGACCTTTCTGAGAACGCTGAATATCACGAAGCTCGCGAGGCTCAGGCTGCGCTTGAAGATCGTATTGCAACACTTGAATCTGTCTTGGCATCTGCTGAGATTGTAAGTGTTCATCACAGTAATACTGTTGAAGTTGGTTCAAAAGTTCGTATCAAGAAGGCAGGAGACAAGACTGAAAAAATATATACACTCGTAGGATCAGAAGAAGCAGACTTTGCTGCAGGAAAAATCTCTTTCAAATCTCCTTTAGGTCAGGCTATGATGGGAAAGAAAAAAGGTGAAGAGTTCTCATTCAGTGCTCCTGCTGGAGTTGTGAAATATACAATCGTCGAAATCGTGTAAAGAGTTAGGGTATACTAGTTTCATATATGTACTGGGCAGATCGCATCACAGACGAAATAGTTGAGCGTTATAAAGATAAGGTTGCAAAAGGCACCCCTATTATTATTCGTGATGAAAAAACTGCATCAGGCCGAGTACACGTCGGTTCTCTTCGAGGTGTAGCAATTCACGGACTCATTTCAGAAGTCCTTACCGAACGTGGTATTCCAAACAAGTATCTTTTTGAAATAAATGATTTTGATCCAATGGATGGATTGCCTGTATATCTCGACGAGGCAGTGTTTAAACAATATTTAGGGAAGCCGCTTTGCGATGTTCCATCACCAACGGGCCCCAATGGCGAAACCGCAAAGAACTTTGCTGAATTCTATGCACAGGAATTTGCAGGAGTAATTAAAGAACTTGGATTCACACCTGAATATTACAGGTCATCTGACTTGTATCGATCTGGTAAATATAACGAGGCGATAAAGCTCTCGCTTCTACATGCAGACAAGGTTCGGGAGATATATAAGCGAATCTCGGGTTCAGTGAAAGAGGGTAATTGGCTACCAATCAATGTCATCTGCGAAAGTTGTGGAAAGGTTAGCACTACCTTGGCCACCTCTTTTGACGGTGAGAAGGTTACGTATGAATGTCGTGACCTTACATGGACAAATGGCTGCGGACATAAAGGTTCCGTTTCTCCATTTGATGGTAAGGCAAAGCTTCCATGGAAATTGGAATGGGCAGCTAAGTTTAAGATTGTTGGAGTGGATGTAGAAGGAGGTGGAAAGGACCATTCAACAAAAGGAGGATCACGAGAAGTTGCGGAGACCATCTCTCGTGAGATCTTTGAGCATGAGCCTCCATTTAATATTCCTTACGAATTCTTCCAGGTTGCTGGAAAGAAAATGTCATCATCGAAAGGCGCAGGTTCTGCCTCTCGAGAAATTGCAGACCTTCTTCCTCCTGAAATATTAAGACTCCTTCTTCTACAGAAGGAACCAAATCGAGTTATTGAATTCATCCCAGATGGTGACACTGTGCCAATACTCTTCGACACATACGACAAGCATGCTATGAGCTTCTTCGCAGGTGAAGAGACTGATCAGACTAGACTGTTCAAACTCATACACTCACCAAGCGAACGAACCCATATTCCTCATCGAGCAATGCCTCGGTTCTCACAGATTGCATATCTTGCACAAATGCCTCACTTAGACATTGAAAAAGAAGTTGAGAAAATCGTAGAGAAAACTTTGACGGATGTAGACAAAGTAGAACTGGAAAAAAGAAAGCGGTATGCAAAGATATGGATTGATACATGGGCTCCGGAGGATTACAAGTTTGAAATTAAGAAAGAGGTACCAGAAATGGCAAAGAATCTTTCTGAAATACAGAAAAAATCTCTAGCGGAAGTACTTACATACGTAGAAAGTGTAACAACACTTGATGGTCAAGAATTGCACACAGCACTTCATGATATAAAAGAAAAAACTGGTATTGCACCAAAAGATTTCTTTGAAGCAATCTATGTTTCAATTCTAGGTAAGACAAGCGGTCCTAAAGCTGGATGGTTCCTTAGTGTTATGGACAGAGATTTCCTAATCAAGCGACTTAAAGAAGTCGTTGCGTAGTAAAAAATAATATAAAAGGCGATGTTTAAGAGACATCGCTTTTTGTATTTACCTACATCGCCAGAATAATGAGGAAATAAGCCATATATTTTCCTTTTTAGGAGTGCAGAAAAGTGGATAACTATGCTTTGACAGGGTAGAGGAGTGGTATAGAATAGTATGTAAGTGGGATGAAGTGGTAAAGTAGGTTTTGTAAGGGAGTAATAAAGGAATCAACATGCTGATCGGCGAATATACACACACCCTCGACGAAAAGAAGCGAATATCGCTTCCATCAAAATTCCGAAAGGAATTAGGAAAAAAGGTTGTCGTGACGCATGGGCTCGACAATTGTCTGTTTCTCTACCCACTAAAAGAATGGGAGAAGATATCTGAGAAACTTGGCAACTTGTCCATCGGTCAGGCTGATACGCGAGGATTCAATCGCATCATGCTTGCTGGTGCAGTCGAGCTCGATGTAGATGCCATCGGTCGCATATTGATTCCAGAATTTCTCCGGGAGTTTGCAAACATGGGAAGCAAGACAGTATTTGCTGGAGTCCATAGTCGAGTCGAGGTATGGGATGAAAGTCGATGGAAGTCGTATAAGGCGAAGGTTCTCAAGCAAGCAGATCAGTTGGCTGAAAAGCTTGGTGAGATCGGAGTGATCTAAGCAAATACGATGCGACATACCCCAGTTCTTTTAAAAGAAGTGATAGACGGTTTAGCTCTCGAGCGTCCTTTGGGAAACTCGGCATATCCGACGGTCATAGATTGCAACTTAGGTGACGGAGGTCATTCGCAAGCTATCATCGAACGATTAGATGGCAGGGTAAAAGTTGTTGGATTCGATCTTGATGCAGATGCAGTAGATCGAGCAACAACTAATATCTTTAGCTCAGCCGCAGCTACCTCAGGATCGTTTGGTAAGAACCAGCTCATAATCTTCCGAAAGAACTTTAAGTTCATTAAGGAAGCGTGCGACGAAGCTGGTATCGCCAATGTGCAGGGAATTCTTTTTGATCTCGGTCTTAGCTCATACGAGCTTGATCAATCAGGAAGAGGATTCACCTTCAGAAAGAATGAGCCGTTGTCGATGACGTTTGGTTCAGGAAAGGATCACACCTTTACTGCATATGACATCGTCAACACATGGCCAAAGGAGCACATTGAGACAATCATCCGAGGATATGGCGAAGACAGATTCTCTTGGAAGATTGCTGAAGCAATTGAGAATGCTCGAGGTGCTCGAAATGGCGACGGTGTGCCAGAGCGACCCATCAAGACTACATTCGAGCTAGCAGCAATCATTAAGGCAGCTGTGCCCATCTACAAGCGATTTGGAAAGATACATCCCGCAACGCAGACTTTCCAAGCACTCCGAATCGCTGTTAATGATGAGCTCACTGCACTTGAAGAAGCATTGCCTCAGGCATTCGATCTTCTAGCTCCAGGTGGTCGCCTCGTTGTCATCTCATATCACAGCCTCGAAGACCGCATCGTCAAAAGATATTTTAAATCACTCGTCGAACCCGAGAACGATGCGAACCCGAAAGCAAAGACCCTTACAAAAAAACCAATCACTCCATCCGAAGCAGAAACTCTCCAGAATCCACGTTCAAGAAGCGCAAAGTTACGAATCATCGAAAAATATTAACAACCAAACAGTACAACAAATATGAAACAAACAGCAATCGCAATACAGGCAATAGAAAGAACATCACAGATCATCTTCTGGGTCTTAGCTTCTGCCATTTTCATATTTGCCTCTTTCTATGTGTACCTTGTGAACAAGACTGTTTGGAATGTTGTTAGTCGTCAGGCTGCAGAGTCTCAGATTGTTGCACTCAACTCAGACCTCAGCTCCACTGAATTTGAATATATAAATACAAAGGCAAAGGTAACATTTGCTCTTGCTGAATCTATGGGATTCAAGCCTGCTGATAAGCAGACACTCTTTGTAACAAGAGAGACTGGCCCGAAGAATGTAGCGTTTAGATAAGGGAGGGAATAAAAAGGAGATTCTTTTAGGAGAATCTCCTTTTTGTTATGCTAAACTGAATAAATATTATGCGAACGCGACTTAGAATAATCTCTGGCTTCATACTGCTCCTTGCACTTATGTTCTTCATCAAGCTGTATTCATTACAGATCATTCATGCTGATGACTTTGCAGAACGAGCAGACAGACAATATCAGCGTCCTAGTAACTCAGTATTCAACCGTGGAAATATATTCTTCCAAGACAGAAACGGTACCCTCATTTCCGCTGCAACCTTGAAGTCTGGATTTACACTTACCATAAACCCAAAGATCATTCAGCAGAACAAGAATGCTGAAGAAATATATGCCAAGCTCTCAGAATACCTTGAGCTTGATGCTGCTGACTTCTACATGCGAGCTGGGAAGCAGAATGATAGCTACGAGGAAATACGGAAAAAGGTAGAAGAACCAGTTGGAGAGAAAATTGATGCACTGAAACTAAAGGGTGTGTCACTTTTCCGTGAGAAGTGGAGATATTACCCAGGAGATGAGCTCTCGTCTCAAACATTAGGGTTTCTCGGCTTTAAGGGTGACGAGTATGCAGGTCGCTATGGCCTTGAAAGATATTACGAAGATACTTTAAAACGTGATACTGACAGTGTATATGTGAACTTTTTTGCAGAGATATTTTCGAATATAAAAAAGACAGTCATAGAAGGGGAGAAACTTGAAGGGGATATTGTTACGACAATAGAGCCTGACACGCAATCATACCTTCAGGAAACATTGGAAGGCATCAAGCAGAAATATTCTTCTGAAAGCGCGGGAGGTATCATCATGAACCCAAATACCGGAGAAATATATGCCATGGCACTTACTCCAACATTTAATCCAAACGATTTAAGCCAAGAAAAAGATGCTGCAATATTTCGTAACGATCTTGTAGAGAGTGTTCATGAAATGGGTTCAATCATTAAACCTTTAACCATGGCCTCAGGTATTGATTTGGGTAAGGTAAGTGCTACAAGTACGTACAACGATACAGGGTCAGTTACTCTAAACAACAAAACAATTTCAAACTTTGATGGTAAGGGTCGTGGTGTCATCACGCTTCAGTATGCGATGTCTAAATCTTTGAACACTGGTTTTGCACATATCGCTAAGCTAGTTGGGAATGACAAGATGGCTGAATATTTTAAAAGCTTTGGACTAGGGGAGAGAACTGGTATTGATCTTCCTAATGAAGCTTCAGGTATTGTAAGTAACCTTGATACACACCGTGACATTGAAATTGCCACTGCGTCTTTCGGACAAGGTATTGCCATGACTCCGATTGAAACTGCACGAGCATTGTCTGTCATCGCCAATGGTGGATATTTGGTAAAGCCATATCTTGTAAAGAAGATTGATTACCGCGTTGGATATTCCAAGGAGACAAAACCTGAGAAGGGGAAGCAGGTCATTAAGGAAGACACAGCAAGAGCTGTTACTAACATGATGGTGTACAACGTAGACAATTCACTTCTTGATGGAAAGGCTAAGAATCCTCGATATGCCATTGCCGCAAAGACAGGGACAGCACAAATTGCGGCACCTGATGGTGGATACTACAACGACAGATGGCTCCATTCCTTTGTAGGCTTCCTTCCAGCAAACGATCCTAAGTTCCTAGTGTTCATGTACACAGTGCATCCAAAAGGCGTTCAATATGCCTCTGAAACCCTTGCGCAGCCGTTCATAGATATGAGCAAATATCTCATCAACTACTATCAAATTCCTCCCGATCGTTAAGATTCTTTTTGACTAATATCTATACCTCTGTATCCTAATGTCTAGGTCGCACAGCATGCGGTCTTTAGAAAGGTATCTATGCCACAATCGCATGATCCAGGAAGGCAAAAGCAAAACAAAAACTGGGCGGCAAAAAAGAAGGCCCAGGAACGCAGAAGGGAAAAGAGGTCAAACAGACGGTATCAAGCAAGAAGTCCGTGGTAACCCTTCGCTTACCAAGAACCCCGGCGCTCACTCGTAAAGATGTGGGCGTCGGCTTTGTTTTTAGCTAAAAATATGCAATATTAGTAACACATTTCGTTTTTGAAACGTAAATGGCCCTATCGTCTAATGGTTAGGACACGGCCTTCTCAAGGCTGTAATCGGGGTTCGACTCCCCGTAGGGTCACCTGTGAACGTTGTGAATACTGTGAGCAATCTCAGGTGTGATATTATTTACGAATGCTAGATAGAAATATTAATTATACCAACTCCAAACGACCCTACCGGATATCATTTATTTTGATAAGTGCAATCTTAAGCATTGTTGGAAGTGCTTTTCTGGGTCTATTCGTCAGAAATTATATTAGCCTTGATGAGTCGCTTACGAAATGGATTTCCTTATTTATATTTATTATTTGGAATGTCGCATCGATATTTATTTCAAATAGACTTTGGCCTAAAAACAGCACGACAACTACGCAAGTTATGTATGATGAAAATTTTAAAAGGAAGTGCGAAATTATAGAAATTGGGTATATCTTTGGTTTTTTACTATTTTTGTTCCATTTATACTGTTTCCCTTACACAAACAAGGACTGGTCTCTATCGAGTCAACATCAGTTGTAGTTCCTATTTTTATTGGAGGACTGCTCGCACTAGGTATTACAATGTTTTATTTTTCTGGTTCAAAAAATATACTAACAACTGAAATCATTAAGTATCCTTTTCAATTTATAGAAGATCCTCAATTGCGTAAAGAAGAAGTTGAAAAGAAGATTAAATCAAACATCCAAGCAGTTTTTATCATTGTTATTACATTGGGTATATTGTATTGGTTTGAAATACTGAATCTAAAAACTGTCGTGCTTGCAGTACTAACAGTTATAGGAACAACCCCTTACAGGATTGCCCAGTTTAGGTCATTAATTTAATTTGCAAAGATAAGAAGCCGATGGCAGATTTAATTTCTGTTTGGCTTCCAACCAGTTCTGAAAGCCACCCTATGGGGTCACAAAAGATTTTCGACAAATTAAACCCCCTGATATAATTTAATAATATGAATAAAGATACTCCAGAAAAAGCAAATCTGTCTTCCATAGTGTTCTCAATCTTATTAGCAATTGTTTTAATTTTTATTTCCTACGATTATAAGAGTGGATTTAAAACTTTCCATAATATTACAAACGGCCACACATTAAGTTGGGTTTTTGGATTTCTATTCTTGCTGGCTGTCTTTCTGTTCGGACGTGAATTTATATGCTGGTATTTTAAAATTAATAAGCGAATTAGTCTTTTGGAAAAGATAGAAGAGAATACAAGAAAGTAGCTTATCGAGGAAAGGGTTTGCGATATAAACTACTATCATAAAAACAAGAAAGCCCCGACACCATTTCTGGGCGGGGCTAACTGTTGCAGGTGAAGCGCTTACCGTGACTTTGAAATCATCACAACTCCCATCAGGACAAGGATGGTGCCAGTAATTCCCGTCCAGTCCATAGTAACGGCTGGAAAAGATCGAGGCATAATCTTGTGGAACAGGGGAGCGAGAAGGAACGCGAACACCATCGATGAATTGATTACAGCGATTGCGAGCGCTGGGTTCGGCGCGTCTCGTACGGCTTGTCCGTAGAAGGTGTTAAGGATAACTCCTACTGTAGCTCCCAGAAGGAAGACGGTGAGAATTGCTTTGGTGTTGATGAAGAAGTCGTGGTAATCGTTTGTTATTAGACCGCCTCCACCACACATCGAGAGAATAAATATGCCGATCGGCACACCTACAGTCCACCACGCAATCGTCACTTCTGGCTTTACACCTCGTTGTGCCATGTTGGTGATGAGGAGCGGAAAAGCTGCGAAGACAATTGCTAAGATCAGTGACTTGCTGATCCAGCCCATAGAGGTGAGGGTTTCTTTCATGATCGTAATTTCCTTTCAAGGGGTTGTTTGTTTCTGCAACAGTATTTGTCGTCGCATTGTTTAAGGAATCAAAGAGGACACCCTAGACAATGCGACGAACATATATAAAAGAACTTGGTGTATTCCAGCACAAAGTTGCATAAGAAGCAAGAGCCATGGCCGTAATTGAGCTCAGTAAATTACTATAGAGAAGTTGACGAAACCTCATTATTAACGTATTTTGTACGTCGGAAAACATCTGTGGCTACAGATATCAAAACCTTACCAAGAAGATCCAAAATATGAATATTCATGTGGCCTATGTGGCCGTTAGTTTGACCGTACTCCTTGTATCAGGTCTCTGGTACTGCAAGCGTGCGTCGGCCAAAGAGGTCGACTACCTCTGCAAACTTCAAACACGAAAGTGGCAGACCGCGGAGGAGTTAAAACGGGAACTCCAGGAACACTGCGGAGGATGGCTTACCAGGGGGGAGGTGAAGAAAATGCTGGAATGGCTCGACCGGAAAGGGTATGCGTCGAGTCGTAACCACACCAGGCATTACAGGTACCCAGACGACAAAGAGGACATCATGTCCGTTGAGGTCGTGGAGTACAAGCTGACCGATTCAGGTGCCCATCGACTCAGTCTCCAGATGCCTGATGCTCATGCCAGCTCCTTGGAACCAACTTGAAGTGAAAAATCGCCGTCCGGGAATTTCCCCGGGCGGCGCTTTGTTTATAGGGTATATCTCATGTTGATTATTCATAATTAGCGTTGTACTATCAACATTACCTCTAAAATATATGAAAAACATACTCTCTGAAGTTAAGATGAACTGGAAAGCCGGTCTTACTGTTGCACTTGTTAACATTCCAATGTCTTTGGCACTCGCCATTGCTTCTGGAGCTACACCTTCTGCTGGAATCGTGACAGCTATTTGGGCTGGTATTGTCTCTGCGTTGATTGGAGGAAGCCTTTTTAATATTGTTGGACCAGCAGGAGCACTTTCGGGAATCCTCGCAAGCTATGCACTTATGTACGGTGCTGCGGTATTACCAGTCATAGCTATCATCTCTGGAGTTATCATCCTCATTGCATGGTTTTTCCGTCTTGATCGATATGTTGTTTTCATCCCTTCGAGTGTAATTCACGGATTTACACTTGCAGTTGCAATCACTATCGGCTTTGGTCAGCTCAACGCCGCTTTTGGTCTCACAGGCCTCGCTTCACACGAGACGTTTATGAAAAACGTGCTCGAGTCACTTTCAAACTTAAGTAAGACAAACTGGGACGCATTCGGACTTTTCATTTTTGGACTTGCAGCACTCTTTGCATTCATGAAGTTTGCACCAAAGTTTCCAGGTATCATTGCGGTAGCCGTTGGTGGTATTTGCGTGGGCTACGCAACTACAAGAGATTGGCTTCCATTGGCTTTTCAGACTGTGCAGACAAAGTTTGGAGCCGTGTCTCTGCATCTCTTCTCTGTACCAGATTTTACTGCTTCTGCTTTCAATTTGACGATTATTAAGGCGGCACCATTGGTTGCCGTTATTATTGTCTTGGAGACGCTCCTTAGTGCAAAGGTTGCCGATGGTATGACAAAGACAAAGTTCAAGCAGCGTAGGGAAGTGCTTGGTATTGGCCTTGCAAACATTGTCTCTGGATTCTTCGGAGGACTTCCTTCAACTGGTGTTTTTGCGAGAACTGCTTTGAACATCAGAAGCGGTGCAACTTCAAACTATTCTGCAATCATTAACGCCATCGCCGTTGCTGTCATATCACTTGTATTCCTCCCTGGCTTTTCATATCTACCAATGCCAATCGTTGCTTCAATCTTGATATTCCTCGCATTCCGAATGGTAGCTGCAGAGCATTTTATTAACCTCTACAAGTTCGACAAAACAGCATGTGGTCTTTCAATTCTCGTTGCAGTGCTGTGTGTTGTGTATGATCCGCTCATTGGTATCCTTGCTGGATCAGCAATTTCACTTCTTTTCTTTGTAAACTACCTGTCTCAGGCTCAAGGTGAAGTTGTTATCGGTGATGCGCATGGGGAAATGGAAAGATATTCTGCAGCAGATTTCGATGTACAGAAAACAGGAGGTAATACGCTCATATATCGATTCGTTGGAGAGTTAAACTACATGAACGCAGAAGGTCACAAGGAATTTGTACACCGCATCAATGGGGATCATTTCATAATCCTAAACTTTAAGAATCTCTTCTATGTAGATATCGATGGTCTCGAGGCCGTTGATGAGATTGTTACTGAACTTGAAGGCAGAGGAAAGGAGGTATATCTCTCAGGTATTTCTCCACAGATCCTTCCACTTTTCGCAAAAAAGAAATGGTTCACAAAGCTCAAAGATAATGATTTTGTGGTTGGCAGTACCTCTGAAGCTTTGGACAAGGTGAAGGGGAGAGTGGGTACTAATGCGTAGGGTGTAAAAAGAATCAGGCGACCTCGAGTTGAGGTCGCCTGATATTCCTTAAGACGGTGATTACTGCTGATGGCCCCACCTTTCTTGTCGCTCTTCTTCTTCGGCTTCTTGTTTCCGTTGCCATTCGTCGAATGCCGCCATCGAGTTGTCGGATCTCCTCGGTGGGTTTGTTTCGACGGGTGCAGGTGGTGTTTTGTCTTCACTGCGCGCACGTTGCTCTTCGCGGATTCCAGCAAGCTCCTCGCTGTTTAGCGTACGCTCTCCGGTTCGGAAGTCACGCAGTTTTTGTACACCTCTTTCCACCATCTCAGGATGTTCAAACGATTTGAATAGCTTCATATGATTCGGTCTCCTTCTGGAATTAAATTAAACCACTAAACAGATATTAAAACAAGCCCTCAACAACAGTCTTCACATCTGCACCATCTGCCTTGCCTTTGAGGTCTTTCATGACAGCACTCATGAGCATTCCTACCTTAGACTTGTCGGTAATGCCTAGTTCGGCTTTTTTAGCCTCTGCAATGGGTCGAATTTCATCAACTGACATCATACTTGGAAGATATGTCTCGAGCACTGCAAGCTCAGCCTGTTCGCTTTCAGCAAGTTCTGGGCGTCCTGCAGCCTTAAACTGCTCAATTGAGTCTTTACGCTGTTTAACAGCTCGGCGAATGACGGCTGAGGCTTCTTCGTCAGTAAGCATGTCCTGAGGGGTTCGTTTTGTAGCAACGAGCTCATTCATGAATGCCGTTGCGAGGCCTCGTACGACTGTAAGTTTAACTGTATCTTTCGCCATCATTGCTGTTTTGATCTCTCCTTTGATTTGTTCCTGTAGTGACATAAAATTTTCTTTAAAGTTTTGATATACTGTTTTGTATGAATAATACCGTTGTGCTCATTGTAGCCTTTCTTGTCCTCCTCATCAACGCCGCTCTTTTTGGGTACTTCATCCTTCAGAGTCGTAAGAAGGCAGGTGAGGGAAGTCAGACCGATACTGGCCTTCAGCTTCTCCTGACTCAGATTAACAACTTGGCCGCTACGGTTGATAGCAAAATGACAGATGTGTCTCGCTCTATGGACACTAAGCTTGGTGCAAGTGCTAAGGAAATGCAGGATTCTCTCCGTCACCAAACAGGGGAATCGTTCCGCCTCATTAAAGACGTAACAGAGCGTCTTACAAAACTTGATGAGACAAATAGGCAGGTGGTTTCATTTGCAGATCAGTTGCAAAGTCTCCAGGATATTCTGAAGAATCCAAAACAGCGAGGTATTCTCGGTGAATATTACCTCGAGTCACTTTTAAAGAATGTCATGCCTCCAACTGGCTTTCAGATGCAATATCCTTTCAAGGATGGAACAATCGTAGACGCTGTTGTATTTATTAAAGACAAAATAATTCCTGTTGACTCAAAGTTCAGTTTGGAGAACTACAACCGTCTCGTTGAAGAACGAGATCCTCAGGAGCGGGAACGTCTTGAAAAGCTTTTCAGAAATGATCTTAAAAACAGAATCGATGAGACTTCTAAATATATAAAGCCAGATGAAGACACTATGGACTTTGCTTTTATGTTCATTCCACATGAAGCGATTTACTATGACTTACTCATCGCTCAGGTTGGTTCAGTGAAGATTAATACTCGAGACCTCATAGACTACGCCTTTAAGGAGCGACATGTCATCATAGTGTCTCCAACATCATTCCTCGCATATCTACAGACTGTTATGCAGGGTCTTAAGGCATTGCAGATTGAGGAATCAGCAAAGGAAATCCGAAAGAAGGTAGAAGACCTCGGTAAGCATATAGGGGCATACGAGCAGTTTATGCAATCACTAGGCAGCTCTTTGGGAACAACCGTCAATCACTACAACAAGGCTCATAAGGAGCTTAAAAAGATTGATAAGGATGTTATGAAAATAAGTGGTGTGGCAGCTGGGGTAGAACCACTAGAGCTTGCAAAACCATTGGCGGAAGAGACAGAAGACTAATTGCGTTTTTAAGGGAGGGGTATATATTCTAAACAGAAACCTCAACCCACAATATTATGAACGAACAAAACGCAGAGAAGGTACTCTATCGAGCGACGCTTTGTTTTCTTGTTGAGGGCCACAGGGTGCAACTCATCAGGAAACTGAAGAAGATTGGCGCTGGCTGCTTTAATGCTCACGGAGGCGGCATCGATGAAGACGAAACAGCACTTCAATGTGTCGTTCGTGAAGTCGGTGAAGAGACGAGTAAGAACAAGAAGCCAGACCCATTAACTGGGAAAGGTGTCATTCTTGATCCAAAGAAGTTGAAAAAGAAAGCCGTCGTTGATTTCCACAATATCACTGAAGCCGGTGAACCATTCACTTGTCGCGTTCACGTATATATCGCCAACGAATGGACTGGCAATGTCGAAGAAACCGATGAAGCAGGGGAGCCAACCTGGTTTGATATCGATAAACTCCCTTTGGACCAGATGATGCCTGCAGACCCAAGTTGGGTACCGATTGTCCTTGGAAGCAAGGACGACAGTGAACTCTTCTTTGCCGAGGCCTGGTATGGACCCCGACAGAAAGAACTCTTGCAGCCAGTCCAGATCTCAAGGGTAGAAACACTTCCTGACCTTTAGGATTGTTGTTTCTGAATCATTGTGTTAGTTTTCATTCGACAGTCAAAGTACATCAACAAGAAAGGACTACATGGACAAAATGCTAAACGACCTAGCGACTAAGCTCGCTGAGTTAACTGGAACACCCGCCGATAAGATTCGGGGGGTGCTGAGCAAGGAGTTAGCACCTATTGAAGAGACCATCACTCTAGCCGATCAGGCTGAAGGGTTGCTCGACAAGATGCTGCCCAAATTAGTGGCAGGGCGTGACGTTGGACTGTATACAACGGACGCCGATTACATCTGGTCAGGATTGAACCGAACCAGACTCCTCGCGGGAAGAGAGCTTCCTTAATTGGGGATACGGACCGCTACCAAGCGAAGGGAAAACCCCATCGCAAGGTGGCGGTTTTCTTTTGGCTTTTTGACCCTAAAAATACCCATAGATACAGCGGTTTCGTGAGGTATTGATTAAATATGGCTAATAATGTATATTGGTAACCCTATGGCAACTACAGCTAAAAAGACAACAAAAGCAGCTCCAAAGGCTGAAAAGGCACCTACAAAGGCAGAGGCTATTACGTCTGCAAACTTCGCAGTCATCAAGACTGGAGGAAAGCAGTACCGAGTTTCTGAAGGTACAATCGTTAAGATTGAAAAGATGATTGGTGAGTACAAGGTTGGCGACAAGATTGAATTTTCAGATGTTCTCCTTACTGACAACGGTTCTGACACTGTTATCGGAACACCTACAATTTCAGGAAAGAAGGTAACTGGTGAAATTGCAGAAATCGGACGAGATGCAAAGGTTATTATCATGCGATACAAGCAAAAGAGCCGATCTGGTATTCCTAAGAACGGTCACCGACAGCCTCACTTCAAAGTGAAAATCACAGCTATCGCCTAAATATCTCAGTATTAAAAAGTAAAGCCACGGACCGAAATCCATGGCTTTTCTTTTTGTGTCGTCAACTTTACTTCCCTGGGTATAGCTGACGATATATTCGTCTTTCGCGTGGAGACAGATTGCGTGTGGCAATCTTCTTCGCGGCTATGCGTCGCCCAGGCAACGTCCCTTTCTTTTTTTTCGCGCTCATCCTGCCTTAAGCCTAACAGATTGCACTTGGTTTTCAAGAGTGTTATCTACTCAGTTTCTGTAATCCAGTCTTCGGGCACTTCCAGGATTTCAATATTTGTATTGTCGCGGATGAAGTTTCTTTCCCATGTTGCACCTGCAGATTCATCTGATCGCGGCATGAAGAACGCCTTCTGTATGTATCCCGATTCAAGTATCGGCTTATGATATTCATCCATGATGAGGTCTGGGCTGACATTTTCATCTCGAAGCTTCTTAATTGTCTCTTCAGAGGTGAAATAGTCGACTATTGTATATCCTCTTTTCCTTAGTGCTTTTTCTGCCATATCGAACCTTCGTATGTTCTCCTCGTAGCCGAATCCTCCGGTAGTCCATGGGCCGGCAACACGAACAAGAGGTTGCTTTGCATTTCTTAGTATCTCGATTTCTTTCTTAGCAAGCTCTCGTAATATTTCTGTATGATTTTCTTGATTCATATGTGTAAATTATTTTCTGTTCTCCAGAGCAGACTTAATGGTATCAGCATCTGAATATTCAAGTTCAGTTCCTGTTGAGAGTCCTCGTCCAAGCGTTGATATCTTTATCTTCTTCTCCTCGGTGAGGGGTTTGAGTAGGGCGCTAATATACAAAGCAGTATGTTCTCCCTCAGGATTAACACTTGATGCGATGATAATTTCCCGCAACGGGTGGTTTGAGTCACTAGCCCGTGAAGCAACAGTCTTTTCAAGTTCATGTTGTCGGATACGCAACTGCGGTGCCTCGTCTAATATGGGAACACTGCCTCCGAGGACAAAGTAGAGACCATTGTATGCTCGGCTCTTTTCCATCGCTTGAAGATCAATGTCTCTCGAGACAATGGTGAGAAGAGAATGGTCTCTTTCAGGATTGTTACAAATCGAACAGAGTCCGTTAGCAGCTTTTCTTTCGTTGAGAGGGAAGTATCGATAGCAGGAAGCACAGACTGCTATGCTTTGCCCAAGTTGCTTAATGAGATTTGTCATCTCATCAATGTTCCCAGATGACTGCGTGAGGAGGTGATATACAAAACGACGAGCCTGCCTAGGGCCTATGCCTGGAAACTTTCGGAATACTTCTGTCAGTTTTTCTATCGCATCCATATCTTTCTGTTATTGAGCTAAGTGCTGATCAAAATCTCCGAAGTCACTCTTCTCGATTGATATGAAGCTTGTATGCTTGTCGTCGAACTTGAGCATGACACTTCCTGTTGCACCATTTCGATGCTTTTCAATGAGGATTTCCGCCATGTTGTCTCGTTCTGAATGATCCTTGTATCTGTCCTCTCTATGGATGAACATAACAACATCGGCGTCTTGCTCAATGGAACCTGAGTCTCGAAGATCAGAGAGTCGAGGCTTTCCTCCTCGTTGTTCAACGGCACGAGAGAGCTGTGAGAGTGCGAGTACTGGAACATCAAGCTCTCTAGCAAGGTTTTTCAACGATCGTGAGATTTCTGTTACTTGCTGAACGATGTTGTCATTGTTCTTTGATTGGGTTGGTACCATGAGCTGCAAGTAGTCGACAATGATGAGACCAAGTCCTTTTTCAGCCTTGAGTCTTCTTGCAATTGATCGCATCTTCAAGATGTTGTTTCCCGGCTGATCGTCGATGTATATAGGGGCACGAGAGAGCTTGTCGAGTCCGTTTCGGAGGAATTCGAAGTCATCTTCTTGGAGGTTCTTTGCTGTTCGTAGTTTCCACGCATCCACTCTCGATGCAGACGCAAGCATACGTTGTGTGAGCTGTTGGGCGCTCATTTCAAGAGAGAAGATACCTACAGGGATGTTGTGGTCAACGGCAGCGTTGCGGGCGATATCAAGAGCAAATGATGTCTTACCAACTGAAGGTCGGGCAGCAAGAATGATGAGGTCTGATTTTTGAAGACCTGCGAGCTTGTTATCGATATCTTTAAATCCTGTTGGAACTCCACGCAATTCATCCTTTGCATTATGAAGTCTGTCGATGGTTTCCCATTGTTCAACGAGAGCGTCCTTAATTTCCTGGAACTTATGAGCAGAACCTTTTTGAGTAAGGTCAAAAACACGCTTCTCAGCCTTGTCGAGAATTTCATCAAGTTCTCCATCTTCATCGAATCCAATCTGGGCAATGAATTCTGATGCATGAATGAGATTTCGCATCATGAATTTCTTTTCTACGATCTTTGCATAGTGATTGATGTTTGTTGCAGAGGGAACTGTGTGTACGAGGTCTGTAAGGTATGCAGCACCACCAATTTGTTCGAGCTGACTTGTGCCTTCAAGAATGTTCTTAAGTGAAAGAAGGTCGATAGGTTCATTTTTAGTTGATAGCTCAACCATCGTACGGAAGATGATTCTATTTTTCTCACTGTAGAATGATTCTTCACTTATGATATCGATAATGTCGGTAAGGGCTTCTTGTCGGAGCATGACAGAACCGAGAACTGCCTTTTCAGCATCAATGCTGTGTGGAGGTACACGTAATTCTCTGCGCGCTGAACTATCAGAAGCATATTGGCTTGGTTGCGCGCGGTTACTATATTGCTTAGGAGAGTTCCTCGTCGGATTCATGTCTGCATTCTATCATTCGTACTATGAAAAAAAGGCTAAAAATCAAAAAACTTTGTGTACAAGGTGGGGATAATTTAGGAGCGGATTTTACGCTTGATAACTAAGGCTAGTTTTGAGAATAGGTATGCTGTTATGACATACAAAATGGATATTTTGAAGAAGCTGGTCTCTAAAGCAAGCCCTCTTGCATCCGCCGCTACGATGGTGATGATGAATATCCATGTCACTATTGAAACAGCTCCCGTTGAAATAAGGGACCTTTGGTGGTCGAGGAAAGACTCTGAAATATGGTGATAGTCGTGCTGGTGTCGGTGCAAAGCTGGGAGGTGAAGGTTACGCATGCTGACAGAAGAAGTAAACGCAACAAGTAGCATAAGTGAAAGAGCGAGGAGTATTCCTTCTCCAGGGGTGACACCATCACTAATACGCATTGCCATGAGTTTAATAAGCGACACTCCAGCAATGAGAGAACTGACTGAGCTTACCCCACAGAGGATTCGGAGTATCTTTATTTCACCCACCTGAAGTCTCCGACGAATTACTGAAATGAAGAAGAAACCATCACAGAGAAGTGCAGAAGCTGCAGCAAGAGAAATACTTGTAAGAAATGTGATGTACAACAATATGTACAAAGATTGGATCAACATACAGATATATTGTATCAGAACCTTAACGCTTTGAAATGACTTTTGTACCGTCAGCTGTGTCTTTCACATCGAATCCTTTAGATTCAATCTCTGCACGAAGATCATCAGAAGATTTCCAGTCCTTTGCTTTGCGAGCCTCATCACGCTGTTCGATGAGTGCGTAAACATCTGAAGGAACTTCAACTACTAATGCTTCAGATTCTTTTTCAAGATCTAGTCCTAAAACTCTGTCGAAGTCTAGCAGGGTTGCTAGTTTTGATTCGGAAGAGATATTTTGATCTTTAATGAGATCCCATACTGTAGCTAATGCTTTTGCAGTATTGAGATCATCGTTAATCGCTTGATGGAATACTGCCTGATATCCTAAATCTATGTTTCCTTTTTTGTCAGAAGCTCCAGCTAATTGAATGATTGTTGCCCGAAGTCTTTCATATGCAGTTTGGGCACCAGTAACAGATTCCTCGGTAAAGTTGACGAGTGTTCGGTAGTGAGCTGTCAAAAGCCAATATCGGTAGGCGAGAGGAGAAATACCTCGCTCTTTTAAGTCTCTGAGGTAATATGTGTTACCGACAGATTTAGCAATTTTTCCACCATCTATGTTCACAAAAGCTCCATGGAGCCAGAAGTGAGCAAATGGCTTTCCTGTTGCGCTTTCAGACTGAGCAATTTCATTGTTGTGGTGAACCGGAATGTGATCAATGCCTCCAGTATGAACATCAAATGTCTCACCTAGATATTTCATTGACATTGCTGAGCACTCAAGGTGCCAACCTGGAAACCCCTGTCCCCAAGGGCTTTTCCAACCGAGCTTAGTGTCGAACTTCCAGAGACAGAAATCTCGAGGATTCCTCTTTTCTGTATTGATGCCAATACGAGAGACAGTCTCGTCTTCCTTTACCGTATTCTTTCCTAGTTTTCCATAGTCGACATCTTTTTCGGTATCGAAATATATGCCATCAGAGATTTTGTATGCAAATCCTTTTTTCTCAAGATCTACAATGAGATTTATATCCTCTTTAATATGTTCACTTGCCTTTGGTAGATGCTGTGGCTTTTCAACATTAAGTTCTTGGAGGTCAGAGATGAATTGAGCTGTATAGAAGTCAGCATGCTCTTTAAGAGAGTCGAGTGTTAGTTCTTTTCCTGCCGCGAGGAGAGCTTTGGTCATCTTGTCTTCACCTTCGTCACTGTCGGAGGTCAGGTGACCAATGTCTGTGATATTGATGACCTGATTTGGTACGTATCCGTTGTATTCAAACATTCGTCGGAGAATGTCAGCAAATATATATGCGCGGAGATTCCCGATGTGTGCATACCCATATACAGTTGGACCGCAATGGTACATAGATACGTGTCCAGGTTTTATGGGAGTAAATATATCTTTGCCAGAAGTCAGAGTGTTGTATAGGTATATGTCCATTTGGAAATTATAACCTATTCACCGCGACGGCGCACGAACAAATATTTTGATTGACCGCAAGCGGTAAGTTTGAGATAATTTTGTGACATATGCCTACAAACAGTTCATCTTTAAAACAAATTCTCGGAGCGGTTGTTATCGGAGCCGTTATTGTTGGTGCATTCTACGGCGGAATCGTATCAGGGCGGGCGCAAGAGGTAAGGGCACAGCGTTTTGATTCAATCATTAACAAGGAAACAGGGAAGCCAGATAATGTAGATTTTGGACTTTTCTGGAAAGCATGGTCAATTATTGAGGATAACTATGTAGCCACAGGAAAATCGACAAGCACAATTGCAACAGATCAGGATAAGGTATATGGAGCAATTCAGGGACTCACAGCGTCACTCGGTGATCCATACACTGTATTTTTTCCACCAGCGGAGAACGAAGCCTTCCTTACTGAAATCGAAGGTAATTTTGAAGGTATTGGTATGGAAATGGGAATTAAAGATAATGTTTTGACAGTCATCTCTCCTTTGCCTAATAGCCCGGCTAAAAGAGCGGGTATTCTTTCGGGTGATAAGGTCATAAAGATCAACGATACAATCGCTACGAGTATGACTGTTGATCAGGCTGTGAAATTGATACGAGGGAAGAAGGGTACTGAAGTGACACTCACCATTGTTCGAGAAGGAGTGTCGGATCCATTTGAAGTGAAGATTGTTAGAGATGTTATCAATCTTCCAGTTATTGAAACAAAGTCTGAAGGACAGATATTTACCATTAAGCTTTACAGCTTCTCTACTCAGTCTGCGAATCTCTTCCGGTCAGCGCTCCGAGAATTTGTACTAAGCGGTTCTAACAAGCTCGTCCTTGATCTCCGAGGAAATCCAGGGGGTGTGCTTGATGCCGCAGTAGACATGGCAAGCTGGTTCCTTCCACCAGGTAAGGTAGTGGTTAGGGAAGACTATGGATCAGGTAAGCCTGAGACGGTGGAGAAAAGCCGAGGATATGACATTTTCAGTGACAATCTTAAGATGGTCATCCTCATAGATGGCGGTTCAGCCTCAGCTTCTGAGATTCTAGCCGGAGCCCTCAGTGAGCATGGAAAGGCTACTCTCGTTGGTACGAAGACATTCGGTAAGGGTTCTGTTCAGCAGCTCGTAAATATTGATGATAAGACAGCACTTAAGGTTACGATTGCACGATGGCTCACTCCAAATGGTGTCTCTATCTCAGGAAACGGCATCGAGCCTAATGTTGAGGTTAAATTGACCCAGGAAGACGTTAAAAACAACAACGATCTTCAAATGAAGAAGGCGGTTGAAATACTGTATCAATAGTGATATAGTCACCAGCACACATTTATTTGCCAACCATATAGTAATTCCCATGAAAGTAATTCTTCTTAAAGACGTTCAGAAAGTAGGCCGCAAGTTCGAAGTAGTCGAGGTGGCTGAAGGTTTTGCCTCAAATTCCTTGATTCCAAGGGGTTTTGCAGAAACAGCAACAGAAAAGGCTCTTGCACGAGCAGAGAAATTCCGAGCTCAGGAATCTGCAGATCAGAAGGTTCGAGAGGAACTTCTTTTGAAGAACCTCAAGGATATCTCTGGTGTCACTCTTGAATTATCAGGAAAGGCTAATGAGAAAGGACACCTTTTTGCCGGTATTCATAAGGAGGAACTCGTTCCAGCACTTAAGGAACAGACACGGCTTGATATTGCACCAGAATACATCGTTCTCGATAAGCCATTGAAGGAAGTTGGAGAACACAAGGTTACAGTTACCGTACAGGAAAAGTCAGTTGAGTTTACAGTAGTCATCAAGGCACTAGAATAAAGGGAAGGGAGACGGTAAAAGAAAACAGCGTCCACTGAGGGCGCTGTTTTTTTGAAGAGAAGTTCCCGAGTATGCGGATCTTTGGATATCGCTATCCTTGCCGGTGTGAGTCGAGACGAGTTCCAGGAACGCCTCTGTCACAGTTTGGTTTGGAGTCGATACACCCGCAAAAAGACCTGCGTTACGAACGCTAAGCATACTCGGGAGTTACCATCACACACCGCGCAGAACGGCATGTGCCTAGTAGTCATTGTAGTAGTTTGTCTACTTTGAAGTCAATCAAAAAACCCACTTTTTGAGTGGGTTTTTTGATGTGAATCCTTACTTTACGTGAACTACTCGCTTTACGACAATTTTGTCATCGAAGTGAGTCTTTCTCTTTGTACCGAATTCAACTGTTCCTTCCTTGAGTGCGTAGAGAGTGTGGTCCTTTCCTAGTCCGACGTTCTTGCCGGGAAGGATTCGGGTGCCACGCTGTCGCACGATTATAGCGCCGGTCGATGCCTTTTCACCTGCATAAAGCTTCACTCCAAGGAACTTTGGCTGTGAATCTTTTAGGTTTTTCGCTGTACCGCCGGCTTTTTTGGTTGCCATGGTGTTATATAATTAAATCTTTACTTAAGCTTGAGGCCTTTTTCAGGCCAGATCTATACAATTAAGTTCAATGAGTATAGCTCAGGTGTCTGAAAATATCAATAGGAAGCGGGGTGGGGGAGATTGGGTGATTTGGGTATTCTGTATATCCACAATACTTAATATTATGGGTTTTCTGGGTGTCGGCTTCCTTTGGGAGCGTATAAATACACCGCCTCCCATCCAAATTCTCTGCTCGGAAGAGGTTCTGGTGGGGCTTAGGGCGACAAGTTCAGTGCCGATCCATAAAGTGAAGACGAAGGCAAAAAAACCATGACATATGTTTGATTTAGTGTAAAGTCTATGGTATGGGTATTACGGCTCAGTTGAGCCATATTAATGCCTTTCTAGGGGTCAGAAATGAGGCATTTTTCTTGACAGGGGGTTCAAAAGGTGCTAGTATATAGACATAAAGAAGCACAGCAATGTGCTTTTTTAGTTAGGTGCAAGCGCTCAAATTTACTGAAATGGACGAGCGCATTACTAGATAAGAAAAGGCTTATTTTACCATTGACCTTCGGTTTAGCGATGATGGTTTCAGGAATGATGTCAGACGGTACTTCTACCTCTACAGACACACTTTCAAAACAGGAAATTGCTAAATCCCAGACCGTCGAGATTGCTACTTCTTTACAGAAGACAGCAAGCTCAACGATCCCTACCAATGCCGGCATTGAGGCAAAGGTTCGGGCCTACTTCTCTGATATCCCCGTAATGGCGGAAGTCTCAAGATGTGAGTCCCAGTTTCGACAGTACGATAAGAATGGCGAGACTGTGCGCGGAAGGGTAAACGCCAAGGACGTCGGTGTGATGCAGATCAACGAGCGATACCACTTAAAACGTGCGCAGAAGCTTGGATATGATCTTTACACTGTTGAGGGAAACCTCGCGTACGGACGTCTCTTGTATGAGGAGCAGGGTACACAGCCATGGTCAGCGTCATCCCCTTGTTGGGGAAAGACGGCTGCAGCCAAGGCGAACCTCCTTATCGTTGCAGAAAACTAATATCTCCAAACGTTAAAGCGGCCACTGACATTTTGTCGGTGGCCGCTTTCGTTTAGTTGGCTTGTCCCTGTTTTGCGGAGGGAACCCCATTCAGTGGTCTTTGGATTGTCAGATGATGAATCCATCCAAACTGCGTTTCCCAGTAGATACGATTGATGAATCCCTGTTTCTCCGCCATCTCTTCAATGGACTCAATGCACCCATTTGCAAAGCAGTGGTGGTGAAAGAGAAGCCAGAATATTTTTCCATACCAGGTACTGGGCTTTCCGTGATCCACGACCAGGGCTGTCCGCCCGGGACCCAGTGCTTCATATATCCCTTTGATCATCTGCTGCCTTTCACAGTGGCTAAGGTGGTGGGCCACCATGATGCAGAGTATGACATCTGCCTTTTTGCTTACCGTCGAGCCAATGTTGGTGGCACTAGCTAGACGGATTTCTAGGCTGTTATCTTCGGTGAAGAAGGCGTCGCTTGGGGGGAAATATTCCGCGCCACAATACCTTGCGGCATGTTCGACAACCTTTGGGTTGATGTCTGATGCTGTTATTGTAACGTCGTGCATCCGACTCATTTTCTCATGCAGGGCTTTTGTGAAGAAGCCTCTGCCACAGCCGATTTCGATGATCGCATCACCGTTCTTTACGATTCGATCGATGGACCGGAGTGTTTGCTTGTGGATACTGATAATCCCCCCTGCCCACGCGTAGAAATATAGGAAGGCGTTACGGAGCAGGAAGCGTAATGCTTCCCGAATGGTTCTGGCATCTTGGTTCATGTAAATATCTGTTGATGTTTCGTTCCACTCTCGATCTGCGATGGAATCGCTGCCGAGTTCATCTCTGGTTATATAGGTTATATCATTTTAAATATATGTCACGTCTAGGATTGACGGTATCCTAAAATACGAGTTAAATACATACAGACCAGTTATCTAACAACAAACCAGACCAGAAAGGACCAAATCCGATGAGTATGCTAAAAGCGTCAGAGGGTACGATGGACAAAAGGGTGAAAGCGTATAGGCAGGGCATAGAGCTGCAGCCGGGGTATGTGTACCTTTGCTGCTGTCGCAAGGAGTGTTACTCCGAGCTGCCCTGGAAGTCGAAGCAGGTGTATCAAAAGTTCGAAGTACGCATTGGAGACAGCGTTTCGGACTTCCTCCACGTCGTTGTGGGTAAGAAGGAGTGGTATGCCTGGCTTCAATATGAAGGAACCTTGCTCAAGGCTGAAACAGCTCGTGGAATCGACATCGCTGAAGATGATGACGAGGAAAATTTCCCAAGCATGTTTGATGATGGGGTTGAGCTCATTGTTTCCTTGGCGGTTTTGCTCACAGCCGAGGGTTCGGAAAAGTTAGGCGTAACTACGCCTGAAGCACCGCCCGTGCAGAGGGAAGTAAAAACCCCTCCTCCATTGCCGAAGAAGCAAACGATCGAGTGGCAGCGCGCCAGGCTTCTGCGTTCTCTTTCCAGGTTATTAGCAAGAAAGCTGATTGAGGAACGAAAGAAACAGCGAACTCCCGTGTTACGATCCGTGCAAAAAAGGCAAACGATCGAGTGGCAGCGCGCTAGGCTCATACGTGTTCTTAGGAGCCTTCCAGAAAAGAAGTTGAAGGCGGAAAGAAGAACGCAGAAAGATGAGGCGCGTAAGCAGAAGACGATGGAAAACTACGCTCGAGTGGATGCAGAGCGCCAGAAGCGACAGATTGTGAAGCAAACTGGAGAAGATCCTAATATCGATACCTACGAGTATGACTTGATAATCAGAGTCGTCGGTGCGGTGATGGTATTCAACAGGGGACTTCGTTTGGAGCTGAGGCTAAAAACGGGGCGATATCTCGCCCGCAAATGCAGTGACGGAACCCACACCTACCTCATGATGCGCGATCCAAGTGGCGAGCGTAAAATCGAGTATGGTCTTCAGTTGGGCCAATGGCTGGCTCTTCGACGCGATAGTACGGTTACTATCGAGGGGTTGTAAAAGATGAAGAGGCCGCGGGTGCAATGTCACCCGCGGCCTTTTAGTTTGACCCAATGTGACATAGGTGTTTAAATCACATACAGATTGCAACCTCAACCAAATATCGAATATGCCCAACCCACAAGCCTTAGCACCGGTAAGCGGTGTTCCTCAGCGAGTATATGACATCCCTGTAAGAATCGTGAGCGGGGAGCCAATGGTAGTCTCTTCGTGCAAAAAAATGCACACCTTCCTCAGAGCTGGAACCGAATATGATGGCCGGATTGTAAGTCTTTACGACGGAATTCCGTTTCTCATGATTCAGATACCACGAAAAATTGGTGGCCTGGAATTCGGATTGCCCTGCACTCAGTGGAGGAGATGGAATCGTACGAATGCAGAACAGCTGGTGGTCGTCGAGATCCCCGGTTTACCGGAATAGAGTTAAAGGGCCGCGGAGACATTGTCTCTGCGGCCCTTTTGATTTGTACTTATTTCAACAACAGCTCCTCGACGTCGAGCCAACTGTTCACAACCCTCGTCTGCTGCGTGACATGCTGGAACTCCAGCTCGTCAGTATCCAGCTCTCTCTTCGTGTTGCCACGGAAGAGGTAGCAGTGGGGGACGATGTTGAGGAGGTGATACAGCACCTCGACACGGTCGTCGATGAAGTGCGTGATTCCTAGCCTCTCACAGATGGGCGCCTTTTCGGAACGCTCAGCGCAGAAGTGCAGATTTGTTTCGGGGATACCCGTCGCCTCGAAGAATCCATATTCTGCAAGGCGTGCTTCGGCGCGGAGCTTCTGTTCAGTATTAACTTTGGAGACGATGTGCACATGTGGTGCAGTGAACCGTTCTTCAGTTAGCCGTTTAATGACACGTAAAGCATCTTGAAACGGTTGTGTTGGTGAGAGTGACCTGTCGAAGATTGTGTCTCCGAGGTCAATCCCAAGTACTTCTTTCTTTCGCATAGTTTTTTTGTTAATTGTTACCAGCGAGCCAGGCTTTGAACTCTGGCACATGTGTTTCGTGGATGATGAGCTCGACGAAGGGTTTCTTTACGATGACCTTCGTGAGTTCTGGTTCGCGTTCAGTGAACGTGTTCGTCGCCGGATCCAGTCGGAAGAATTTGAATCCAAGACGCTTGCTGATGCCGAGTACTGGTATGAGATCCCAGGGTGTGTCGTGCGTAGGGCTAAGGATGATGCCGCCGATTTCGCCCTTCCAAAGACGAGCGAATCGAAGACCGATGCTACCTCCTTGGATCTCAAAGTCCTTGAACAGCCCGCCTTCCGCAGGGAAGAGTGTAGCCATGTCTTTGACGACTTGTGGCTGGATGCGTGGGTTGTCGAGAAGGAGCACGTACTGCTGGTGCAGAGGTCTTACGACGTCGGGCTCCAGTTTCTCCATCTTGTCGAAGCGCCATCTTGCCACTTCGCCTCGAGCATCCTCAGCGGCATACTCGTAGATTTCACCAGTGTTTGCGTCGCCGATTGTCACCGCAACAATCTTTCCGTCGCAGACGAGGGCGAGCATTGTGCTCACGCCGTGTGATTGTTTGCGCGCGTAGGCCTTGGTACCGTCAAGAGGATCAATGGTGAAGTGCACGTCGAAGTTGGCGTCGGTGCAGGGAATCGTTAATTCTTTTTCCTCTGCAATGACCCCAAATGTCGGGAAGTGCTTTGCGATCTCTTTGAGATACATTTCTTGCGCGCGTTTGTCGCCGGCAGTAACGCAATCCCATTTGACTTTGTCGTACCCAACCTTGTCTTCAACGACGAGGTCATGGCTTTCTTCGCGAATGATACCAATGGCCTTTTTGACCATAAGTGTCATGTGGCGGCCGATACCCAATAGGGGAAGCCGCAGATGTTGTTTGTTCATATATGTTGTTGTTAATTACCTTTCTGTTTTAAATATATGCGATGTAGCGTTTACATGTATGGAAATATGACAAAGTTGTAGCAGTACGAGTGGAAAACCCGATATACGTTGCAAAATATGGATACTTGTGTAGGATTAGGTTGTAACAAAAGAATACAACCTATGAAAAAGATGCAAAGAAAAAATACTGTATTAGAAAAGCTAGGCTTCACTACCGAAGAGAGTTCTATATATCTTTCCCTTTTAGAGACTGGCCCAGCATCAATTTCTGACATTGTACGAAAGGTTGGCTTACATCGCCCAACAGTCTACAAAATGCTTCCTGCCCTTATTGATCGAGGACTTGTGAGTGTAATGCCGAAAGGAAAATACAAGGTATATGTTGCCGAATCTCCAGAGAAGGTAGAAAGATTGTTTACCGAACTTGAGGATGATTTTAATTCTGAGATACATGCAATGCATGAGTCATACTCAACAAGAGGAAAGAAACCTCTCGTGACATTTTCTGAAGGAGACAAGGCGATACGAGAAACATTCTCTGATGTCGTTCACAGTCTTAAGAAAGATGATGTGTATTACAGATATAGTTCAGCTCTTAGTTTGGCACGTAAAAAGTTTTTACCGAAAGATTACAGATATCAACGAGACTTCAAAGGACTCGAGAGATATGTCATTACCGATGAGGCGTCTCGTAGAAATACAACAATCAAGAAGCTTGGAAAAAAGATTAAATTCATACCAAACGATCAGGATCTTTTTGGATTAAATGTGTCGCAGATTATCTACGGAAACAAGGTTGCAATTATTGATTACAATTCAAAGACTGTAGTGACGATTGATAATCCAATGATTGCTGAGTTTCAAAAAAGGGTGTTTAAACTACTTTACGCGAAGCTGTAATTGAAGACCTAAGCCTGCTTGACGCACCCTTTCCACAGACGTATTCTTATTTCGAACCGCGATATCAACAAAGATGTCGCACCATTGTTCACAACCTAAAAATTTAGAAAGGCCAAAAACCTATGTCAGTTCAAGAAAATGTTGTCCTCGATTCAAAGTCGCAGCCAATTCTCAAGGGATCGATAGTTAGCATGGCTGAAGCAGGGAATTGGTCTCAATACCAAGGTCTCGTCGTCGATCCGGATTCAAAGATTGAAGGTGATGGGTACACCGTCGCCGTCTTCTTCCACCGGGAGGTTGGTCACATTCAGTTCAATCAAGGAACCGTAGTTCGCGAATGGGATCAAATGCACGAAGCCGAGCTCGGGGGTACCAATCACGATTGGATTTTGGAAGAACGAATTTGGACAGATTGTCCTCGCGTCGTATTCTTCCGGCCAGATGAACTTGCGATCGAATCAGATTGGAAGCTTGAGTTCTATGCGAAACGGACATTTCCCCGCGGCTTTCATACCTTGTTTGAATTCAAGGATAAGTCCCCATTCATTCCTGGAAGTCACGAATGTTCCATTGAGGGGTGCAGCCACCCAGCGACTCGCGTCGCATTGCTCAACATCTGGGGAAGCATCTATCCAGTCTGGGTGTGTGAAGTGTGCTTTGTTGAGTTCCACGGCATGTGCGGTGACGATTTGCCCGCACGTAAGCCACATCCCGTTCCCATTCATGACCAGGTTTTGGTCGACTGATTCGTTTGACCGCCCTCAAGAAAGCCGCCCTGCCTGTGCTTTCGGAGGGCGGTTTTTCTTTTGCTATTTCTTCGCAAACCCATCAAACGCTTTCAATACCTCAACTGGAACCATATATACAACTGTGTTTGATTGATCTGAAGACATGTCGTTGATAGACTGCAATGTTCGCAAGTGTAGAGCTCCTGGTGTTTGCGCCAATATTTCAGCTGCCTTTGACATGTTGTTTGCTGCAGCAAGTTCTCCTTCAGATGTGATGATGACTGCACGCTTTTCTCGTTCAGCTTCTGCTTGCTTACTGATTGTACGCTCAAGCTGAGGGGGAAGGCTTACATCTTTCAATTCAACATTTTGAACCTTAAGTCCCCATGCATCAGTCTCTTTGTCTACAATTTCACGAATTCTGTCGGCAATCTTGTCTCTGTTAGCTAGAAGCTCATCAAGAGTTGCTTCTCCAACAATATTTCTCATTGTTGTCTGAGCGTACTGAGAAATCGCATATTTAAAATCTTCAACTTCGATGATAGCTTTTGCTGCATCAAGTACTTTGTAGTAGATCACAGCATTGACGCTCACTGTTACGTTGTCTCTTGTGATCGCATTCTGATCTGGAACATCTACGGCTTTCGTACGGATATCTACTTTCTGATATGACTGAACGATGGGGAAGACAAGTCTCCATCCAGGCTGCATGATGTGTCGAAATTTTCCCAACATGAATTTAACACCTCTCTCATATTGATTAATCTGTTTGATACTGATGAGTAGGATGAAAAGGATAGCCGCGAGTGTTGGAATGATGTATGTCATAAAATGGATATTATTTGTATTGCCTGATTATATCCCAAAAGTAAAAGTTTTCATGAAAGTAAAAAACGCGGGTGCCCAAGGGGGAACCCGCGTTTTCATATCTACCGGCACTCTCAGTGTGCCGCTTTCTTTCCGCCACCCCCGTAGTGGTTTCCGAGGAACAGGAACATGGTGCTCGTGAACCAAAGGATCATACACGTCAGAAGGATTCGGGGATGGACGTACACACCCCGGACGATGGTGTTGAAGCCGTCGAACATCCAGGGGATGAACGTCCCTCCGAGCCCGGTGCCCTCAACGGCTTCCGTGCTGAAGTTGAGATCGAATTTCTTCACATCGTCCAGCACTTCGCGTTGCGAAAGAATGTTTCGATGTTCTGCCTTCGTTTTTGGCGGTTTTGCAAACTGCTCGGCAATCGGACGAAGCTCCACCTTTGCCTGCCACGTGCTCCCGACGATGTCGAGGCCAATGGTGGTGAGGCTTACGAAGCTGCATGAGAGAAGCATGAATCTGCCGAACATTCCCTTGAGTCCTTGCGGAGGTTTTCCGTGGACAATTGCGAGAAACGTGAGGAAGGCGAATCCCAAGAGGATGAGGAAAGCGCCGAAGACTACGATGTTTTGTTTGAAGAGCATAGCGACAATCTAAGTGTTGCTGGCGGTGTCGAGGAATTCGAAACCAATGAACCAGTTGTGCCTTAGAAAGCTCCTTTCAGGCCATACTATGAGGTTTTTTATTCCAAAGTCAATTCACACTTGCTATATTGTACATTTGTTGTATAGTTTAACTTAGATCAAAACCCAACTGATCCTCTCAGTTCAACTATAACAACGTGCCCCAAGTGGGCTAGAAAGGTAACTTATGCAAAATGCATCTAGTCCAATAGCGATTCGTCGCTTCGGTATAACAATGGGACCAAACGTCACTCTGTTCGCGGCGTGGAAAGCAAGGAATGGGGGCTTTGAAGAACCACTGGAAAAGGTAAGAAGCAAGCACAGCGGGTTGCAAAGAAGTCTGACGTTTATCCAGATTGTCATCGCCATTTTCGGCATGCTGGCGGCTGTCTCCTACAATCAGGGACCCAATCTTTACGCGTTCTTCATTTGCCTCATCATCTGCGCCTCGGCCTGCGTCTTCTATTGGGAGCTCTCTCAATCGGCGAGGAGAAATGCCGATATCAAGAAGTACGACACGCTGCTCTACGACACAAGGCAGTTACGGTACGCGATTCGAGAGTTCGGTGTTCTGTCGGCAATTGATGCTCCGAGCGATTCGAGTTCACATGAGGTGTGGCTCTCGGAGTGGCTCACGGCAACATTCATCCGCGTCTTGGATGGGACGATTGCCGATGCCTACCGGCTTGACCCTGATCGTTATAGTGGGGACGATGTGTATAACGGTGAACCGCTCAAAGAGTTAGTAAACCTCGATGATCGGTATTACAGTCTGAACTTGGCGCTAAAGAAGTTCGGGCTCCAGCTCGCAGACCAGGAGGAATACCGTTTGCGTGAGGTGTGACTCACAAAAAGAAAAAGACTGCGTGGTGCCTTGTGCGCCACGCAGTTTTCTTTTTTGTAATACAATATACATATATGAAAAAAGATAATTCAGGCTTCATGCTCCTCATTATTCTCATGCTCGGAGTACTCATCATCGGACTTCTCATGACAATGAGATCATTTGCTCCTGGTGCTGATGGGAAGACAAAGACTGAGCGAGACATTGGTGCCATAAAGGAAGCTGAGGCGGTAAAGATTTTGCTGGAAAAGAAAGATGCGGAAACGAATGAATATTAATTTTGCAAAAAACAGATTCCTGGATTAGAATTTCTGCAGATCATATGCCTGAAACAAGTCAGCCGAACGCAAAGCGTTCAAGAAGAAAAAAAACAAATCACCGAAAAGGAGTACGAAGGCGGTGTGGAGGTGAAAACTGTCCCACCATTCTCAGTGCTTACAATAAAGGTGACAAATGCCATGTTTGCGAGCGAAAATCTGACGATGTCCCTATACGGGGCGCAAAGATTTTCCAGGGGATTCGTGCATTCACTGTACCAAAAGCACCAAACACTAAACCTTGAAAGCGCTCCGGGCAGGTACACGGAGCGCTTTTTCAATTATTGACTCCTGAGTGTCGAGGGGTATAGTTTGGTTTAGATTAAAACCTAACTGATCATCTCAGTTCAACCGTAACAACGTGCCCCAAGTGGGCTAGAAAGGTACATGTATGAGTTCAGATACCGAAATTACTGCGGTTGAAAAGCCGTTCTTAACGGAAGCGAACCTTGCGGGTGACAGTAGGTCACTCTTCAATCTGTGGATGGGGCAACAAAAGGTTCGTCACTCGTTGACCGAACTTGAGGATGCGGAGCTCCTCTATCAAATCGGAAAAGTCCTTTCCGTTTTCGCACTAGTCGTTTCCGTTATCGTCTTTGCGATTGTTCAGACTCTGGGTACTGGGGCATTTCTCGCCTTTGGCGTGGGAGGAATTCTTTACCTTGGGTACGGACGAAACAAGTGGGATAGGCTCGTTGCTTACTACGACCTACGGAACGATGTCGAAGCGCTTAAGACTGCTGCACGAGGCATCGAATCGCCCTGGGCAAGAGAGTCTGGGGAGGGAATTAGTTCCACTGTGTGGAAGATGTTAGTGGTCGACTTTGTCACTCACATTCTTTCTGAAATCCGTAAGGAGGAGTTTGCCCTCATCGCCCAGATGTATGCGCTCGAGGGTCATTTGGTGAATGATCCGGATCGTTTCTGCAAGGTCCACCGTGACACATTACACCGGATCGAGGAAGTGAGTTCTGCACTTTTAAAGTTCGGCATTGATTTCAGAACTGACCAAGATCAATTCAGCCGTGTGGTAGATCTCGTTAGAACTGGCAGGGCTGCTGAACATCATCTTTTGTGGTCATGAGCAAATGGAAAAACCGCGTGGTGCTTTGTGCGCCACGCGGTCTTCTTTTAAGTATTAATTTGTCGGTGTAGTTTCTGTAGGAGGTGGAATCATATCGCTTGGGCTAGAAGGCCTAGCTCCATATATATTTGTTCCAGCTTCACTATCTTGCACAAGGAAATATATGAGGATAATGCCTCCAATCAGAGGAAATATTCCAATCAAAAGCCACCAGCCACTTCTTCCAGTGTCGTGAAGTCGTCTCACGGCAACAGCGATTGATGGAGTAAGCAAAGCTAAGCTGTATATGGCTGATATTAATCCCATATTGCCAACATCTCCCTCCACCAGATTAAGTGTGATTCCTATGAGAGCGTTTATGAGAAAGAACATCCAGTATTCCTTCCGAGTAGCTCGGCCGGTGAATGCTGCATATTTTTTAATCACATCTGTGTAGTAGTTCATTTTTTTATATTAATTTATCGATATATATTATATCAAAGTATAAAGAGAGAGTGGGTAGCTGTGATATAATTTTCTTACGTTCATCTAAAATGAAATCTCGCGTACAACACAGGGGATATAAGATAGCGCTTGCCGTTTTATCGGTAATACTCATCGCACTTTGTATATTTTTAGTTTTTGTTTTCTCAAGAAACCCGTCTTTGAATCGTAACTGGTCTGAAGAATCTAAGATACTTCCGCTTGTTACTATTAATTCCTCAAAAGTTTATATTGAGAATATAAGAGACTGGAGATATGAAACCGGAACCGCTATTTCGAGAGATTACTATGACGAAACCTTTGATCTTGATAGGTTAGAGTCGACATATTTTGTTATTAGCACATTTGGCCCTTGGACAGGCATTGCGCATACCTTCCTTGTATTTGATTTTTCAGATGGAAAATCAGTTGCCATGTCTATGGAAGCTCGAAGAGAAATTGGTGTCCCATACAGCACTTTGAAGGGTGCGTTCAATAACTACGAACAGTGGTATGCATGGGGAAGTGCAGCAGATTTTTTAAGTCGCAGAGTGATTAATTTTGGAGACCCAATATACATGTATCCACTTGATATATCAGCAAGTACAAGTAAGGCGCTCTTTCTTGATTTTGCAAAGACGACGGATAGTCTTGAGACAACTCCAAAGTTTTATAACACCATCTTCTCTAACTGTACTAATATTCTTGCATATGCTGCCAATCGAGTGAATGAGGGAAGTATTCCATGGAGCTTTGCGGGAGTATTCCCGGGTTTTTCTGACGATAAGCTCTATGAATTGCATCTCATTCCTCATAACAAGCCGTTTCGCGACGTTATGTTTGAAGCCAATCTTAATGATTACATCAGAATCTTTCACGATAGTAGAAAGGGTGTTTACGAAGGGAATAATTTTTGGCATGCTCTTAAACACCATTTGGAGTATAATTAACGTCTACTAGTTAACTAATATATCAATGATTAAAAAGAATAAAGGTTTCGGTGTATTGGCGTTTATCATTGTCATTGCTGTAATCGCAGCAATCGGTGGAGGGGCATATATCAAGACAAAGAAGGCTCCAGTTGTAGTTAAGAGCGATACGCAGGCAACAACGACCGTGTTCAATTCAACTGCGTCTTCTACAACTTCAGCAAATATTGTATTAGGATCTACAGTGCAAGGCAGTATCAGATCGCTTCTAACTTCAGGTAAAGATCTCAATTGCACAGTCACATATGCAACTACAACTTCAAAAGGGGAGCTAAAGACAAATGGCAACATATTCATTGCTGGAAATGAGATGAGAGGAGATTTCACAATGGAAGGAGCCTCTGCAACTGTAAAAGATGCTCACATGATTCGACAGGGTGATACGGTGTTTGCATGGAGTGGAAAGCAAGGGGCGAAGATGTCTTTCACTAATCTTTCAGGAGCTGGAGCGGGCGCTAACAGTCAGGTTGATATTGACCAGAATGTCTCTTACAACTGTTCAGACTGGCAAAAGGATAACACTAAGTTTACAGTGCCAACTGATGTAAAGATTTTTGATGTATCAAGCATCAAGGTAAATAGCGTCAACGGAGTCAAGGTGCAGACAAGGTAGTTAGGACATATAATAGGGGGGTGAAGCAGACTATCACATATTTAACCTCCCTCTATATCCGCTATGAGCGATTACTGTCATCAGTGTCGCTCTTTTCGGGTTTCATTTTTACAATCTTTACACTAACTCAGGTGGATAGATTCCTGGAGAATCTATTTATTGGAATTCACCTTGCGTTGGCTGCTGCGGGAATAACTATCATCAATATATTTGCAAAGGAGACTCCAAGAGGTGAGGTAGATGAAACTGTTGCAGACCAACCTCAATCGAGTGAACGCCCAGATCTTCACTTCTGGATGACCTTCCTTATTCAATTCTCGTTTGGAGGACTTTTCTCCACATTTCTCGTCTTCTATTTCCGTAGCGCAACACTTTCAGTCGCATGGCCATTCTTACTTCTACTTGTCGTTACCTTCTTGGCAAATGAGAGACTAAGAAGACACTATACTCGTTTGAGTTATCAAATAAGCGTATTGTTTCTTGCAATATATACCTTTGCCATATATTTTGTCCCAGTCATATTGCATAAGATCGGTGCATCCATATTTATCATCAGCACTGTCGCAAGTCTTGTCGTCCTCTTCATATTCCTCGCGATTCTACGATATTTTACAGGTGAGCACTTTAGGAAAAGTAGAAGAATTTTGTATGTCTCGATTGGAGGTATTGTGCTTATAATGAACCTCCTATATTTCACCAATCTCATCCCGCCAATCCCATTGTCTTTAAAAGATGCAGGTATATATCATCAGATATCAAGTAATGCTAATGGTACATATACACTTTCCTACGAAACACATCATTGGTGGGAATTCTTCCATTTGTTTGAAAGATATCATCGTGTCTCAGGTGAACCCATATATGTATGGAGCGCAATCTTCTCACCAACAGAATTGAATGCTGACATAGTGCACAGATGGCAATATTATGACGAAGAGAATCGTAAGTGGGTAACATCAACAGTCATTGATCTTAAACTTATTGGGGGCAGGGAAGAAGGGTTCCGTACATATTCAAACAAATCAAGTGTTTTTGCTGGATCTTGGAGAGTTGATGTAGAGACAACTCGTGGACAGAAGATTGGAAGGGTAAAGTTTGAGATTGTTGATGCTGATACAACTCCTGAATTACAGACAGTGGTGAAGTAGGGTTTAAGGTTTAGGAATTCGTTGTATAATCAAGTATGAAAAAATTTATCTGTTTATCTGTTGTTGTATTGGGAACTATATTTCTCGGTACATATGGATTTGTGAAAAGTAATTATTATCTCATAGATAGAGAAGCGGAAGTTGGCTCTGTCTCATCAATTGCTGTTCAAAAAAGTAACCCTGCTATTTGTGGAAAAATACTGATGATTGGACCACATATCACTGGTCCATCGCAGACCGATCTGGTAGACCAATGTTATTCTCAAGTTGCAGCTCAACTTAAGAATCCTGGTATATGTAGTAATATTATTTTATCTGCAAATCATAAAGAAGGTTGTCTTTTGGGGGTTGCTGTATCGGCAAAAAATATAGACATATGCCAACAAATTTCTGAATCCTCGCTTACAAGAGGATCATGTTACTCTGCTTTTTTACAAAAAAATCCCCAGCAGGATATTTGTGAAAATGTTGGAGATAATGTCGGAAGAGATATATGTTATACAAATAAAGCTATTAATGAACAGAAAGTTCTAATATGTGGCACGAAAATTAAATCTGAACATTACATAGGTCAATGTTACAAAGGGATTGCAATGGAGACCAGAGATATTTCCTTGTGCGGAGAGATATTAGATGTAACGGAAAAAGCTGATTGTGAAAGGTACGTTAATATTACTAAATAATATTGATATCGTACTTGCTATAGAATTTTGCTAGTAACACGGGATAATGATGATGGCAGATTCATAAGGTTTAAGATATAAGAAAAAGCGGCGACCATTGCTGATCGCCGCCAATCGTTGAAACACCAAACTCAGACCGTGAGGTGATACATCTTGCCGAGGACGAGGAGAATGATGGTCAGTATTGCACATACTCCGACCAACAGACAAACCAAGTCTCCGGACAAGCTGGACCAACCCATGCTGTAGTAGTGACGCTTCATTTTGAACCATGAGCTGATGCCATCATGAAGGACATCGTAAAGGAAGTGACTCACTTCAGTGACGAAACCGAAATACGGCATAGCGAATGGGACACATCCACACACTGCCACCAGAACACAAATGGGCAGGAGGTAGGAATAGACAAGTTGCAGAATGTGCATAGTTTTCCTTTCAGTTAAGGGTTGACTGCTATTAATACTATAACAAACATAGTACTACTTGTCAATGTTTAAAGATGGTAGGTTCTCTGTTAAATACTGAGTCATATTTACTCACCGTATAGCTTTTTCTTCCGATCTGTAGACGGTGATATACTAGACCGACATGACGCAGGAGACCGCACTCGATATTTTAAAGCTCGGTAATAACGTATATTTAACCGGCGCTGCTGGAAGTGGAAAGACTTACGTATTGAATCAATATATTAAATATTTGAAGGATGCTGGAGTTGAAGTTGGAGTTACCGCTTCAACCGGGATTGCAGCAACACATATGGGAGGAGTGACCATACACTCTTGGGCGGGGATTGGTATTAAGGACAGACTAACGGAACACGATCTCTCCAATCTCATCGACAAACCACATCTCTACAGAAGAATGGAGCAGGTGAAGGTACTCATCATCGATGAGGTTTCAATGCTTCATCATTTTCGTTTAGATCTCGTCGATCAAGTTTTGCGTACATTTAAGAATACACATTTGCCATTCGGGGGAATTCAAGTGGTTCTCTGTGGAGACTTCTTTCAGCTTCCTCCCATCTCAAAGAGGGGAGAACCACCAGCTAAATTTATATACCACTCCGATGTTTGGAGAGTGGCAGGATTCAAAACCTGCTATCTTGAAGAACAGCATCGACAAACCGATGGTGAGTCACTTCGTATCTTAAATGACATCAGAAACAATCAAGTTTCCGAGGACACCATTGAAAGACTTCGTGTTACTTTCAAGAAAGGATTGGGGCCAGACGGACGACCACCAACAATGCCGAGTGTTGAAGGGGAATTCATAGGAGAGGGTATTGATAGTTTTGAAATGGAAACAGTTATTGACCTTGGAAACGAGGAAGAAGCTCCTGTGGATCTGACAAAATATGAAGACATGCCAGCGGAGATAATTGAGAGTGCTAAGAGCTTTAATGTCATTCCGACAAGACTCTTTACTCACAACATTGATGTCGACTCTTTAAATGACGAAGCTCTTGAGAGTATTCCCGGAGAGGTCTTTGAATATTTCATGGAAAGTAAGGGCTCTGATCATCTTGTTGAACTTTTAAAAAAGAGTTGTCTTGCTCCTGAACACCTTCGTCTTAAGGTCGGTGCGCGAGTGATGTTTGTTAAGAATAATTTTGAAGCGGGATATGTAAATGGTTCTTTGGGAGTGGTTGTAACGGCAGATGATGAGGGGCCACTAGTGAAGCTCAGTAATGGTGTGGTAATTCATGTGCAGCCTGCAAGTTGGAGTATTGAAGAAGATGGAAAAATAAAAGCTGAAATATTGCAGTTTCCACTGCGCCTTGCTTGGGCTATTACAATACACAAAAGCCAAGGAATGAGCCTTGATGCTGTTGAAGTTGACCTCTCTCGATCTTTTGAGAAGGGTATGGGGTATGTAGCTCTTTCACGAGTTCGAACCCTAGACGGACTTACCATTCTTGGTCTTAATGATATGGCACTTCGTGTTCATGATGAAGTGTTGATTGTCGATGAAAAACTTCGTGCTGCATCTTTACGTGCAGTGGATGAGGTTGAGCAAAAGACAGCAAAGGAAAAGAAGAAACTACAAAAAGAATTTCTTGATCGTATTGCACCATCAGAGAGTGAGCGAAAAGCAAAAGAAACAAAAAGGAAAAAGATATCAACATTTGAACAAACTCGTATCTTAATCGAGGAAGGAAAGAGTTTGGCACAGGTGGCGAAGGAGAGGGGAGTCAATGAGGAAACAATTGTGGATCACATTGAAAAGATTATTGAAACCGATCCTCTTTTTATAGAAAGTGCACTTCATTTAAGGTCTGCAGTTCCGCACAAGAAGCAGCGGGTTATACGACAGGCATTTGCAAAAGCATACCCAGATCTAGCGCAGGAGACAGGGGAGTTGGATACCCCAGAATATGATGGCAGTGTATATAGAAAATCACCACTAGCTCCAGTTAAACACGTAGCAGGAGCAAATGTGTCATACAAGGATATTCGACTCATAAGAGTACTTGGATAGTTGATTAATTTAATATTAGTTATATAGTTTTATTGGCATCGGTCTTTACAATCAAACACTGTTAAGTATCGAGGCTCCAACCAGCAACCAGCAAACAACCAACACGCAGTCAATACACATGTCTCAACAATCCAGTCACGTCCTTTCCGATTTCGGCGCAAAATCCGATATCGATCACGCTGAAGAGCATCTCCTCCCTCTCGTCCCGGCGTGGGCAGGAGAAATCAGTGATCAAGTCTTGCCAGCGCTTACCCCGCAGGCATTCCCACCACCAATCGGAGAAAGGTTTCCTCTGCATGTCCCGCAGAGCAATATTGGCAGCAGCGTCTCTCTCAGCGGGCCTTGCCAGGTTAAGAAGTATTTCACCCCTTTTCTATCGAAGCAGCCAATGGCTTTGGAGGAATTGGGAGTCGTCATGGTTACCGCGGATGAGCTTTTGAGTGCTGACTTAGAACTTCGCGAGGGCGAGCTCAGGTCAACGGAAGATCGCATGGTCGCGAACGACCCTGCGCCCAGCAGACTGGTACTTTCGGAGCTCGAAGCGGAAGCTAAACGTCTGACAAAACAGTTGGAGACGCTAAAAGGGTACATCGAAGCACGTCGGCGAATCACCTATGTTGACGGAGACGAGGTTCTTCGTATGGCGATGGAGCAGGGCTACTGCCTTTCTGTCCCGGCAACGGCGTTGTCATTCGTGCATCAATGTGGAGATGTCGGCAAAGAAATCAGGCTATATTGCCGGCACCCAGAAATCGAGGAGCGCAGGGAACACGCTATCCACTACTACAGGCATGTAATTGAGGTGCGGGTGCATTTCAATCAACCCAGGATGTCGGTGCGGATTATGCCCTCAAAGTCTCTCGATATGGTGCCTCTTGATTTGCCGTTGGCATTCATCGGCACTGTGGCTTAGCAGCGTTTGAAGATAGCCCCGACCCTCCAGTGGAGTGGGTCGGGGCTTTGATATTTCTGAGAAGTGATATAATCAAGAGACCTATTCGTTCACGGGATTTTAATTCGGAACGTATATATGTAACAACATATGACAAACATACAAACCTCGATTCAGAATATGAAGACAGACTTTAAAGCTTTACGTGCCCAAGGGTATTGGTTTGCAGCAAAGCGCTTTGGTTGGGGGTGGACACCAATAGCGTGGCAGGGGTGGCTCGCAATACTCATTTATATTTGTCTACTTTTGCGGGATGTATTAGATACCGTCGCGTATGACACAACCATTTCCCACTCGGGAAGTGATACGTTACTCTACTTTGCACCGTCTTTTTTGCTCTACACAACACTCCTCATGCTTCTTTGCTACGGCAAAGGCCAGAAACCTCATTGGAATTGGAGTTCGAAGTTTGATGAGGAGAAGAGTAATATTAGTAATACATAAACGTCAGAAGCACTATGAAAACAAAAATTCTTAAGAAGATAGCAATTGTCACGTTTGTGCTCTCTATGATTTTTGGCACATTCGGAGATGCTTTCGCTCAGTTAAATTACGTACCAACGACATCGAATACTTCGCAGTCAACAAGTACAGGTTGTCTGACTCTGCGATATGACCTTTTTCTAGGTCAGAGAGGCTTGAATGGTGATGTTGCTCGGTATCAAACTTTCCTCATTAATTCCGGGTATCTTGGTGCGGGTCTAGCTACGGGATATTTTGGATCTCTTTCTCTTTCAGCTACAAAGCGATTTCAGGCTGCTAATGGTATTCCTTCAACGGGATATGTTGGGCCGCTTACTCGCGCACGTATATCTGCTTTGACTTGTAACTCTTTTCCTCCAATTGATACGACTTCAACTCCTGTCATTACTTCAATTTCTCCATCATACGGACCATTTGGTACGGTTGTAACAATTTACGGACGTAATTTTAATAGCAATTCCAACTCAGTGAATTTTGGGAATGTGAATAACATTGCATACAATATTCCATCATACGATGGTACTACTTTGCGGTTTACCATTCCCTCATCTCCATGCGCGCAGGGGAGTACTTACTGTTATCAAACTGCTTTTGCTCCAGGACAATATCCTCTAAGTGTCACCACCCCAAGGGGAACTAGCAACACCGTTACATTCACAGTAACTTCAGGAGGAACTAGTACAGATCGTCCCCCAGTAATTAGTGCTATCGTTGGACCGACAAATCTCACGACAGGGCAGCAGGGGACTTGGACTGTTGCAGCATCGGATCCATACAACGGACAACTCTCATACAGCGTCGTTTGGGGTGATGAAGGAAATACCGCAACGTCAGCTGCTAGCCCTACTCAAACATACAGTCAGTCAACATCTTTCACACATGTATATGCTAATCCAGGAACATATACTCCTACATTCACAGTAAGAAATTCTACAGGCTTGAGTGCTGTGACAAGCACGTCCGTAGTAGTTACTGGGACTGTAGTTAATGATTCATATCCCGTCATCACATCAGTTACCCCAACATCAGGGCCAGCAGGAACTTTGTTTACCTTAAAGGGAACAGGTTTTAGTTCTGCAACAAAAATATTGTTTGATGGAGGTGTGAACAGTGCTGTTCCAGTTGTCTCATTTACCGATACAACCATTACATTCAATGTTCCTGCTTATGTTCCAGCTAATTGCTATGACTACAATGGTAATTGTGCAATTCCTGCAATATATCCAACACCTACATATTCAACAGTGGGGAATCATCAAATATCTGTTGCAAACAGTAACTCAAGAATTAGTAATATTGTGCATATAACAATTACTAACCAGAGTACACAGGCTCCGACGATCACTAGCATTGCACCGACATCTGGACCATTGGGCACTGTTGTTACAATTACTGGAAGTAATTTCTCTACCTATAACAATTCGATAAACTTTGCGAATGTAAATAATGTTCAAACAAATGTTGCATCGCAGAATAATCAGACGATTCAATTCACAATTCCATCAACTCCTTGTAGTCAGGGATACTATTGCGCTCAGACAATATTGGCACCTGGAACATATCCACTTACGGTGACAACTTCAGCAGGAACAAGTAATACTATGTACTTCACTGTTACAGGAACAGAAGCAAATGCATCAAGTACTATAACCTTAGCACTTGGTCAGACTGGTACATCAAGTACTACAATCAGTAACACAAACGGGACAACGTATACGCTGAGTATCACACCTAATTCAATTGTTGAAGATAGTCGTTGCCCAGTTGGCCTATATTGCATTCAAGCGGGAAGGGTAGTGGTTAACTCTACATTTAGGGTAAACAACGCATATGTTTATGGTGGCAACCTTATTGCTGGAAATGGAGATACATATGTCACCCCTGAAGGATTTAGGATTCAGATCATAGAAGTGATGCCTATAAAAACTCAAAGTCCAATAAATACAGGAGACTATAGAATCACGTACAGGGTTTCTAGATAGAGATTGCATTAATCTTCTACCTATATATCATTAGGGTAGAAACATATGGCTATTAAGATACTTCGGAATATGGGGACTGAAGGTCTCCCCGCTAGTAGGCGCTTGCCGACTCACAAAGGTGGTCGCAGGTCATGCTACATGGGATGTGGCACCGTCCTAAGTAGCTACAATCGTAAGGGAATCTGCCGTGTTTGCGAAGCAAAAGGAATAGATTCACACCTCAATGTCATAGGTGGTCAAAGTTACCGACACTTTCCATCTGGACTTGCACACGCCCGCACAGGCAGACCCCATAAAAAGAAAAAGAAAACTCAACCTTAAAACACCGCGTAGTGATTCGCACGGTGTTTTTTGCTTATATATTT
>CAZFOD010000003.1:0-104676 GCA_964520545.1 uncultured Candidatus Saccharibacteria bacterium | reverse complement strand
CTCAACCTTAAAACACCGCGTAGTGATTCGCACGGTGTTTTTTGCTTATATATTTAAGAAATATTCTGCAAAAAAGAAATTACTTTTATTTTCCTTCAAAAGTTTTTCAATTTGAGCTACTCCAGGAATTAATTTACTTTTCGGAATTGATTCGATAGGGGACCAGAAGCATTCTCCCTTAAGATCTCCTGTTATTTTAGATCCACTAAAGACGTGACAGAGCATATGACTTATGAGCTCAGTCTCATCGTGTACTGTTAGGTAAACATCGCCTCGATGTTTAAGGTTTGCACGAAGACCAGTTTTCTCTAGAAGCTCTCTGTCTGCTGCTTCAAGAATACGCTCTTCAAGATGTATCTTTCCATATGGAAATCCAACATGGTCAATGAAGGGCATTCTCTTTCTTTCATACAATAGATACTTATTTTTCTCCTTGAGGACTATGAGTGTAACAATTTTTGGTTGCACCCTAGTGTGTAGGGTAGTGAAGGAGATGCGGTCTACGTGTTGTTTTCCTTTTGCGGTGAGGTAATAGTGGCCAGTTTTCAACTCAATTAATCCTTGCTCGACGAGGATTTTTAGATGATATGAAAATAGATTTCCCTCAATACCTGGCGGCTTTAGTTTTGAGTACTTAGCCTTCGTTGAAACCATTAATGTTTTGAGGATGTGCTTTTGTAGTTCGTGCATGGGAGATATAATATCACGTATATAAGAAGTTTTGACTCAAATCAATTTGACTAGAAATAGAGCTCTTGGAGTTGCATAGTTTGTACAGATCAACAGATCACCACAATTTAAAACCCAAACCAACCAACACCACACACCTATGATTAAACTCCAATCCACCATCACGTTAGGGAAGAACATCCACATGATCGCCATTACGGGTGGTCCTTGCAGTGGGAAGACAACCGGTCTTGCCAAGCTCGTTCAAATGCTCAAAGACAAGGGGTACAAAGTCCTTCTGTCTCCTGAGTCAGCAACGAAGCTCATCCAAGGAGGTGTTTACCCCTGGGAGATCAAGCCTGCTGTATTCCAAAAGCAAATCCTTCTCGACACATTGATGCAGGAGGAACGCTTTATGGAAGCAGCTGTCGCGTACCGGAATCTCGGTCACAAGGTGGTCATCTTGTGCGATCGGGGAGCTATGGACGGGGAGGCATATGTCGAAAAAGGGGAGTTCGAAAGCCTTTGCGCTGAACTCGGTTTCTCGCTTCACGACATCTGCAACCAACGGTACCACGCGGTGATGCACATGCGGACTGCAGCTCTAGGTGCGGAGGAATTCTACACTCTAGAGAACAATGCATCTCGCACGGAAACGCCTGAGCTTGCTCGCGCTCTCGATCAAAAGACTCTTGAAGCCTGGCAACGTCATCATCACCCTCGGGTGATTGATAACAGCACGGGTTTCGATCTGAAGATCGCGAGATTGCTTGCAGAGGTTTCCGCGGTGCTCGGGGATCCGACGCCGATCGAGAAGGAAGAAAAATTCCTGATCGAACCCATCGAAGCTACTTCCATTCCAGCCTTTGTTACGGAAAGTAAGATTGTCCAAGACTATCTACTTCCCGCAAACGACGCGTGCCGAAGGTCAGGTTGCAGGTCTTGCAAAAAGCCTTGCTTCAAACCAAGTCACGCGAAGAAAGGAACTGGCTTCAGGGAAGCAGAGGGGATGCGAAGAGTGAGGGCGAGGTCGGATGCTGCAGGTACTTCCTACTTCTACACTGTGAAGCAAGACATTCGCCCAGGCGAACGTTATGAGGTCGAACGCATGATTACACGGGCTGAATACGAGGAGTTCCTTGAAATCAGAGATCCGAAACTGCGTACGATACAAAAAAGGAGGCTCACCTTTTTCCACCTCAATCAATTCATTGAGATCGACTTGTTTGATGATCCAGAAGGCTTCGCGCTTATGGAGATCGAACAGAGTTCAATCCAACCTGAATTGGTCTTGCCACCCTTTGTGAAGGTGCTGCGGAATGTGACTAGCGACAATCGATATTCGAATCGGGGTATCGCTAGTGGGGAATTGCCGGTGTAAGCACAACACCACTCAAGTCCGCTCTATGGAAACATGGAGCGGATTTTTGATTTATATAAAGTTACTTGCAAGACAGTGTCCGAATGAATATTTCTAAATAAATTATAGACAGATAAGGGGGCATAGAACTTGGTATCGAAAAAGATTTTGTAAATTCATAGGTGCCTTCTGCCTAGGGGAAGCGCTTATATAAACGTCGCACAATATATCTTTCACGACATATAGCTATAGCAGAAGGGCCTGTTTATGCAAATCCGCCCAGATCTGCATATCAGCTTCTTTGCCTACTTCTCTGCCCCTTTTAAAGCCCGTAGGATCGTTTATAAGCCTTGTTAATTCCCTGACATGATACTTCTATCATCTCTAAACACCGTCTTAAAAGCCTTCCTGAAAAAACGGGTTTTCAGTAGGGGACTCTTCCCTATTTAAAAGCAAAATGACGACCCCAGTTCTTGAGGTCGCCATTCTTTAATTGCTTGGCTCCGATTGATTACTGGAGCTTTGCTGTTTGGAGTTTCGCCGTCTGCAGTTTGCCTGTGCGAAGCAGCATGGCATGTCGCGTTGGCCCACTAAGGGTGCTGGCTTTCATGGATTCGTCTCCAATCTCGCGCTCGATGACTTGGACGTAGCCTTTGTCCCATGTGCTGACGATCGGCATTTCCTTAACCGATTGAACCGGAATTTTCTCATTGTATTTGTTTCCCGCAATACTGATTGCAGCGGCAAGGCCAAATCCAATGATGAGCATTTTCGTGATCATTTGTGATTGTGAAGCGTGGGTTGAAATTGTTTGACTGAATATTCACGCTTCTTCCTGTGCACTACTATATCATATATATAGTATATGTCAAGTGTGGGTTTATTTTGAATCTGGAAGGTTTTTTGCCCAGACAATAATCTCCTTTATATCCGCCCAAACGAGTTTGAGGAGGTCTCTAACGTAGATAGCAAAGTCTTGAACCCACTGTTTTGAAAGGAGGTCTTTAAGATTTATTCCAAGAAGGTGTAGGGCAATCAACGCCACAATAATGACGATGATGATTTGGAGGAATCCCCCCTGCCCTCTTGTTTTTCTAGGTGAGTTAATCATACCTTCGGCTTAATAAATACATCATACCATAGCGCAAACATGAGCAATATATATATCTTGCGGGAGTGATCTGCAACGCTCGCGAGGTGTTCTTTCGCAAGCTTCTCGATATATGCCATATCCATTGTATTGTTCAAATATTCATTCTCACGAATTAATTTCATCACATCATCAGGGCGTTCACGTAACCAGTGACGTATTGGCGTTGGGAATCCAAGTTTCTTTCTTTCTGAAGTTTCTTTTGGAAGAATACTCTCAAAAGCTTTTCGAAGTATGTACTTAGTCGTTCCATTTTTGTACTTAAGTCTGTCTGGAATTGTCTCAGATATTCTCGCAACATTGATATCGAGAAATGGAACCCGTAGTTCTAGTGAATGAGCCATAGTCATCTTGTCTGCTTTCGCTAAGATGTCGCCAGGAAGCCAGTAGTTAAGATCGATGTGCTGCATCTTTCTTGAATCTGGTTCGTTTCTAACTTGGTCATATGAAGATGCTAGAGATATGCGATGTGGTCTTCCAGACTTTTTCCAAATTTTATCTTGCTCATGAGGCTTGAAGATATATGCATTACCAATATATCGATTACGGATATCAATGAGTGTTCGGGTGAGATAGTTTTTACCAAAGAAGTTGAATGGAAGATTCGTAAATGGTCTTATGAGCACATCCTGGATGAACCTCGGAAGCTTAGCTAGTGGAGCTAAGGCAAATGGTTCTCTATATATGTTGTATCCACCAAAGAGTTCATCAGATCCTTCTCCAGAAAGTACTACTTTTACTTTCTTTCTTGCTTCTCGAGAAAGGAAATATAGGGCGACGGCAGATGGATCCGCTACTGGTTCATCAAAATGCCATGCAATCTTAGGCAGCTCCTTGAAGTATTCATCTGCTTCAACGGTAATTTCGTGATGATCTGTCCCCAAACTATCTGCAACGACTTTAGCTTCTGAATGTTCACTTATTTTGTCGAATCCAATTGTGAAGGTAGAAACCGATCCCGCACCAGCTTTCTTTCGGAGCTCCTGAACGAGGGTAACTATGATAGCACTGTCTACGCCGCCAGAAAGAAACGCTCCAACAGGCACATCTGCAATCATGTGATGTGCAACTGAATCTTCAATAGTGTTTTTAATATTTTGAGCAAGATCAACTTCTGAAACTTTGCTATTGTTTGAATCTTTTTCAAATTCATACTGCCAATACTTTTCAATCTTAAATGATCCATCTATGAGGTTAACAACCATGTAGTGACCAGGAGGTAGTCGGAATATTCCCTTGAACATTGTTTCTTCAAGCGGGTTGTACTGAAATGAGAGATAGTTATATACCGCAGCATCATTTACTTCAGGCTTGTAGGATTTGTCTTCTAACAAGCTCTTTATCTCCGATCCGTAGCTCACAATCTTTCCGTTCTCGACTCGATAGTAGATGGGCTTTATGCCAAAGTAATCACGAGCGATGAAAAGCTCCTCTTTCTTTTTGTCGTAAATAGAGAACCCGAACATACCCCGAAGCTTCATGAGCATGTCGGGGCCGTGATCCTCATAAAGATGCACTAATCCTTCAGTGTCGCTGTGTGATTTGAATATATGGCCTTTCTTTTCAAGCTGAGGGCGTAGTTCCTGATAGTTATATATCTCTCCGTTAAAGACCACCGTTACCGTATCGTCTTCATTTGAAATTGGTTGTTTGCCTCCGCCAAGGTCGATGATTGAGAGACGTCTCATACCAAAGGCAAATGAATCCTCAACAAGAATTCCTCGGTCATCTGGACCACGGTGGGTTATGACATCAACCATTCTTTCAATGGTTTCTGTTGTTCGTTCTTTCGTTCCGATTATTCCTGCAATGCCGCACATACTACAAGTAAATTATGATGCTAATACCCGATTATATTTGAGGAAAGTATACCATAGGGTCAAGATATGCCTCGACAGGAGCAATTGGTAGAGTGTAAATCTTTCCTCCACAGGCGGCACTTGGGCGCTGCTGGATGTTTACAGCGTCAGACGCATATGCACTTATGTGAAGATGAGGCCCTGTTGAATATCCAGTGTTTCCACTGTACCCAATCACATCACCAGTTGCTACACGTTGTCCTTGTGTTGCACTAATGACAGAGAGGTGTCCATAGATTGTGGAGAGGCCATTGTCGTGCCTGATGAAGACCCATCGTCCGAATGATGCTCGAGGACAGGCAGTGTCCGTATCCCCTGTTCCAAGAACAGTACCAGTAAGTACAGCCTTAACTGGTGTGCCAATTTTTGCACCAAAGTCTACACCATTATGTGTACCTGAGACGTACAGGCGGCCGGATGCACTAGTTCTTCCGAATCTCTGCGTAATTATCACCTTATCAAGAGGCCAAGAGAATACGGCAGTACCGGCAGAAGGAATTGTTGAGGGATCGAGTGTGTATTTAAGCTGAGATTCGTAGGCAAACAATTCTTTCTCAAAGGCAGCTTTCTTCGCAAGCTGTTCATTCAAAAGCTGCTGGTAAGTCTTCTTTTTGTCTTCGGTTTCCTTAAGTGTTTTTGCTTGTTCAGCTTTGTTGTATTCGATGACCTTTTTCTTGTCATTCAGTTCTGTTTGAAATTTCAATAACTCTTCCTTTGTGGCTATTTTAGTGCTTTGGGTTGTTTCGAGTTTAGTTTTCTCGTTGCTTAACTTATCTATGGCTTCATTAATGCGTGCGTTGAATTGCTTTTGCTGATCTATTTCATTTAAAACACTAGAAAGACTTTTCTTTGAAAGAAAGATTTCAATCAGTCCCGTGTCGTCTCGCTGATTTACCTCCTTGATGCTTGATTCTATGGCATCTTTGTATCCACGTATTCTTTCTTTAGAATCAACAATCTTGAGATCAAGGTCCTGAATATCTAGAGATGCCTTATCAATTTGTGCGCGAGTTTTTGATATATCAAGCTCCAAAGCTTTCTGGTTTTGTTTTAGCTGATTGATGACGTCGGTCAAACTCTTTGCTTCCTTACTCGTTTTGTCAGTAAGTTCGGAAAATTCTTTAATTTTTTGATCAAGGTCTTGAATGAGCTTTCTCTGTTCATCAATCTTACCCTGTAGTTCTTGTGCAGTTGCTGCAAAGGCTTGAGAATTTGATCCCGCATAGCCTAGTAGTATGAATGCTGAAATGAAGCAAAGGTAGACGAAAGCTTTCTGCATCTATCTATTGTATAGCTTTTATGGCCTTGGACAACCGTTCAATCGTTAACTTTTTCCCTAGAATGTATGAGAGTGTAAATGGGTCAGGGGAACGCTCTTTTCCAGAGAGTGCCATTCGAAGTGACCAAAGAACAAGTCCCCTGCCCTGTTCCTCAGCATGTGGCCATACTGAGTTTTTAATTGTTTCAATATTCCAATTTGATTCATCGACAGATGAAAGAAGCTCTGCAGTTTTTTCCATTACGGGCAAAAGATCCTTGAGAGTTAGTTGCTCCTTCCCCTTTCGCATCTTTGGTTCACATAGGAGAAGTGATGCATCATATGTCGGTTCAAAGAAGAAATATTCGAGGTCTCCAGCATTGTCTAGGACGGTCAATTCAGCAAAATATGAGATTCGATCTTTTATTGTCGGCAAGAGCTTTGTTACAATTTCCTCATGATTTGGTAGTTTTTTGTATTTGTCAGGTAGGAATTTTAGAACATATGACATATATTCTTCCTGAGAAAGCTTTGCCATGTATGCCTTGTTTATCCACTGCAATTTTTCTTCATTGAAGCGTCCACCAGAAACTTGAATCTGATTAATCTTAAATAGTTTTACGAACTCCTCTGGTGATACAATTTCCCTATCATCCCCAGGGTTCCATCCAATGAATGCGAGAAAGTTCATCATGGCCTCTGGAAGATATCCTTCATCTCTGTACCCTAGAATATCTTTAGCGCCGTCTCGTTTTCCAAGCTTCTTTTTTCCATCAGGCGCCATGATTGGTGGGAGTGTAGCGATCTCTGGACGCTCAATCTCAAGTGCCTCGTAAATCGCAAGATACTTTGGAGTTGAAGCGATAAATTCATCAGCTCTAAAAATATGAGTTACTCCCATTTCGAGATCATCAATGATGTGTGCAAAGTTGTACGTTGGGATTCCATCGCTTTTAATGAGAATAATATCATCGAGTGCTTCAGGACCAGCAGAAAGTTCACCTCGAACTAAATCGTTCCAGGTATATGATTTTATTTCAGTAGTCTTAAACCGAAGTGGTTGGGTACCATCCCACGTCGGAGGATTTTCAGGTCTGTGGTCTCGATATAGGAATGGTCTTTTTTCTTCCTCAGCCTTCTTTCTGAACTCCTCAAGCTGTTCTTTAGTGTAAGGGTCAGCGTAGGCTAAACCTTTTTCAACAAGAATTTTCGCGTACTTATGGTAGCTTTCGATTCGCTCTGTTTGTTTATACGGCCCGTTTGGGCCACCAATATCAACTCCCTCATCCCAGTTAATACCAATCCATTTCAATGAATCAATTATCTGTTGAATTGACCCCTCAACTTCTCTCGCTTGATCAGTGTCTTCAATCCGAAGTATGAATGTTCCGTTGTTTTGTCTTGCATATGCCCACGCGTAGAGCGCAGTTCTCACACCCCCAATGTGCATGTAGCCTGTTGGAGACGGTGCGAAACGAGTTACTACCTTTCCTGTATTAGTTTTGTTCATGGCGGAGTGCAATCTTTAATATTTCTGCTGCTATAAGTTTAGCTGAATCATCTCGTGAAAACTTCTTTGCCTGAGCTCTCATATGAGCGGACACCTTCTGATCCCCTAGGATTCGATCAACTTCATTGATGATAATTTCAGGACTTAGGTTTGATTCTTCAATAACTACAGCTGCTCCTTCTCTTGCGTAGTTGTATGAATTTTTTCTTTGATGATCACCGTTAGACATTGTAATTGGAATGATGATACTTGGAATTCCCCAAAGTGCGATTTCAAATATGGTAGATCCTCCTCTTGAGATGATGAGACCTGCTGCACCTGCAGACATTCTCATTGCCAACGTGTTGAGATAGTCAAATGCTTTGTATCGTCCTCGGAATGGATTCTCTTCTAGTACTACAGCTGCAGTCCTCTTTACCTCTTCAAGATTTTTCTTTCCTGTCTGATGAATAACCTGGTACTTTTGTACAAGTACAGGGAGAGCATTCAAAATTGCTTCGTTTATGATGCTTGCACCTTGTGAGCCTCCAAGTACAAGTATAGTAGGAACGCCAGATTCAAGTCCAAGATATTCGGCAGCTCCTTCAGTGAGTGTTTCTCGGATTTCTTTTCGCACAGGGTTTCCTGTGTATGCAACTTTATCAGCTGGAAAAAACTCGGATGCTTCTTTGTACGAAACAGCAATTCTTTCAGCAAACTTTCCTGCCCATGAATTAACTCTTCCTGGAACACTATCCGACTCATGAATGATGACAGGAATTCTCAATATCTTTGCTGCAACGAGTGCTGGAAAACTTACATACCCACCTTTTGCAAATACAACATCGGGATATATGAGGTACATACGGAAGATACTCAGTATGATACCGAATCCTGTTTTAAAAAGATCAAAGAAGTTTTTAATGACACTAAGACCTTTTGCTCCAACACGTCGCTTTCCAGCAGGAATTGGAACAAAGAGAACTTCATGATCAAAGAGCTCTTTCGGGTTGTACCTATGAGGCGCCATGAAGTAGATCGTCGGATCGAGTATCCTTTCCTTGCGAGCAAGCTCTTGGATTGCTTCGGTGACAGCAATTATGGGATAGAAGTGGCCACCTGTGCCACCCCCGGTCATGACGATTTTCATGAAGTTGATTATATCAAAAAAAGCCCTTTGTTCAATGCTAATCCTTAGGTTTCTTTGATTGATACCTTGAAATGTTTAATACAATACCGACACTTGCTAGTGCAAAGAAAAGAGCTGTTCCTCCGTGGCTAATGAAGAGGAGCGGTGTTCCTGAAAGAGGTGTGATTGCAAGCATTGCCGCAATGTTCAAAAACGATTGGACTGTTATTAGTACGACAATACCCACAACAAGGAGTGCTGAAAATGTATCAGGTGCGCGGGTGGCTATGCGAAAACCTTGAAAAGCAAAGGCAAGATACAGGAGGATGATGAAAACGGCTCCAACAAATCCGAATTCTTCTGCAGCAACTGCAAAGATGGAGTCACCAATGGGTTCTGGGAGGAAATTAAACTTCTGTATACTTTGACCAAATCCCCTTCCAAAGAGTCCTCCAGAACCGATTGCAATGAGAGACTGTTGTATTTGATATCCATTACCCGTTGGATCAGCCGCAGGGTTGATATATGTCTGGATTCGATCCATTAGATATGGACGAGCCATAACAAGGCCACCGAGTGCTATAAGCCCAATGAGACCCATAATAATCATGTCTCTCCACTTTCCTCCTGCTGTTATGAATATGCCAAGTCCAGCAAGGGCTGTAACCATGAATGTATCCGTATCCGGTTGCATGAGAATGAGCCCGGCCGTTATTGCTATTAAAATAAGAAATGGCAAAGTTCCAAATTTAAATGTCCCCGTCTTTTGCTTTACTGATGCCATCCAAGCGGCAAGATACATTACAAAACCAATTTTGTAGACTTCAGCAGGTTGAATTGTTGCAAATCCTCCAATACTAACCCATCGACATGCTCCCTTGAGACAAAGTCCTACATGAGGAACGAAAACCATAAGCATAAGAGCGACAGCAGCAATGTAGAAATAGAAGGCATATCTTCTCCAGAACATGTATGGAATATGGGATGTGATTATTGCGGCGATTGTTCCTCCAAGGAGACCGAATACTACTTGGTTGAATGTCACTGCCATAAATTTCCCGCTTCCTCTTGCCAAAAGTCCAAGTGACGCTGAAGAAAATATGAAAAAACCGAATACAACGAGAATGATGGTGATGATGAGGAATGGTTTGTCTATAACTTTTCTCTTCATATTTTCTAAACGAATGTTCTACCTAAGAGCGCAATAACTGTTCCAAAGATGGCACAGATGATGGATATAATCCAATATCTCATAGTTACTTTGTAAGACGGCCACCCTATCGCTTCAAAGTGATGATGGAGAGGGGCAACTCTAAATATCTTTTTACCAAAATGCCTCTTTGAAAACATTTGAATACTTGATGAAAGTGATGTGATGACGAGTGGAAATGCAATGAGGGGTAGTACAACTACTTCTTTGGTGAGGAATGCTACCACTGCTAGTGTTATGGTCAGTCCAAGCATGCCAGTTTCGCCGAGATAGAATCTCGCAGGAGGAATATTGAACCAAAGGAATGCAAGTAACCCTCCGACTATAACGGCACAAAATGCTGCTAAGTCGATTTGGTTGTGTGCAAACGCAATGATCATGTACGCTGAGAAAGCGGCACTCATTACACCCGCTGCAAGTCCATCGATTCCATCAATGATTGATCCAGAGAATATACCAACTACTACAGCCATGAAGAACGGAATAAAGAATATTCCCAGTTCAAAGTTCCCATAGAAAGGTACAAGAATGCTGAGTGTTTCAAGTTTGAAAAAGAACCACCATGCTCCGGCTGCAGCTATAAGGAGAACCACTAGGATACGTAGCTTTCGTGACATTCCATCGCTCATATTCATCCGCTTACCATATATCTGAAGAAAATCGTCGATGAGACCAATGAGAGAAGCAAAAAGAAGTGTTACAAGAGGAAGAAGCGTCTGGTTCTTGCTAAGAAAGTTCATCTTCTGCGTAGCTTCAGATGGAAAAAGTATGGAAATGACTGAGAGTATCAATACTACTGCTAGTACTGAAAGCCAAACAAGCACCCCACCAACTCGAGGGGTACTCGTCTCCCCTTTTTCGTTGTGTATTCTCTTAAAGTCTGGAGACATTGCCTCCGTGTTCATATTGCTTCGTGAAGATGTCTTCCACATCCGCTTTCTGTACATAAACCCTGTGAGGGTTGGGGTCATGAGAATACCGATTATGAAGGCTGCAATTGCAGGCACAAGGATTTTAACCGCGCTGAATATCATAGAAAACAGTATAGCTGAAAATCCCCTTTCCGACTACTAATTTACTGCGTAGAAACTTACAACCGAAGATGCTAATGATGCAGCATCACTGAATCTTCCTTCAGCAGTTGAGCCAAGGACGACAATAATGATTGGGCCATGTACTGTCCTTACAACAAGTGCAACATTTCCTCCCGAAGCATCTGTGAATCCTGTTTTCCCACCGAGAATATTTCCTAATTGCCCAGCAAGAAGCTCATTGGTGCTTGTTGCAATTCTTGTAACTGTCTTTCCATTTAGTTTTGAAGTAAATGTATCTTGGTAGGACGTTGTGTATCCTATGAGTTCTGGGTATTTTTCATACGCTGTAGCCATGAGAAGTGCTACGTCTTTAGCTGAACCAATTGCCCCAGGAGTTTCTACTTTCTTCTTTGAAACAATTTTGTTGATAGGAAGACCGCTTGTGTTGTATATCTTAAAACTATTGAGACCTAGGTTTCTAGCCTTGAAATTCATGAGAGAAATGAAACTGCTGTACGGTATTATCTCCCTTCCTAGAGACTCCGCAGCTGTATTTGAGGAGGTTGTGAGCATGAATCGTAGCAACTCATTGAAGTTCCACTTCTCGTTTAGCTTTAATGATCGATCAATTTTAGAGTTTTGATCTATGGTGTGCAGAGTAATGACATTTACTGGATATTTTTGAGATGCTACAAAATCTTTAGCAACGATGGCTGTTAATATTTTAATTACAGAAGCCAAAGGTCTTATCTCAGTAGAATTCTTTTCATATATAAACTGTTTAGTTGATGGATCATATACCGCAACAGATGATGCAAGTGTTGACGTTGCGGTGAATATTGCAGCAGGTCCTGATATATCCTGAGTACTTTGCGCTGTTAATTGGGCAAAAGGAAGTGCCAGCGCGAGTATGAAAAATGATGAAGATGCAAGTAGTAATCCTATTCTACTGTGTATTTTCGGGTACTTTTGAGGGTGTTTGTTCAGCATGAGTTTCTTTGAATTTCTTAATTTCCTCCTGTACTTGATCGAATTCAGGTAACTCTCTGACGTTTGAGATGCCTAAATGTGACAAAAGATCAAAAGATGTGCTGTAGACACTTGCTCGCTGATCATCTGGAGCTTGTTTCTTCTCTATAAGTCCTCGAATGAGGAGGTTTCGTATGATAAATGTAGAGTTTACTCCTCGAATATAGTCAATTTCACTACGCTTTACAGGGCCTTTGTATAGAATGATGGCAAGTGTTTCAAGGGCTGCTTTTCCAAGGTCTCGAGACAATTCTTCTTTGGTGATGGCTTCGATGAGTGAAGAAGATTCAGGTGAGGTTCCAAGCATTACTTCGTCCCCGTTTCGCAGAAGCACTATTCCCCTGTCTTTAAGTTTCTCATCAAGCTCATTTAAAGATTTTTCTATTGCAGCATGATCAGTATTTAAAGCCTTCGCAAGTTCTTTGATACTTTGCGGTTCTCCTTTCCAGAAAAGGATAGCTTCGAGATGTTTGGTTAGGTGTTCCATGGATTAATATCGAGGTACCCCTATATCATGGCTTTCCATATGGATTTCGTCAAACAATCCTTCCTGGTGTGCATCAATGGTTCCTTGTTTAACAAGCTCTAGCATCGCTAAGAAGCTGACAATGACATCAACTTTCTCTCCCTTACCACCATGGAATTCTTTAAAACTCATGCGGACAGCAGAGGCTATTCTGTCGGTAAGTCTAGATATCATTTCTTCTAAACTTACTACTTTACGCATTACCACTTTCGGCTGCTCAATCTTTTTGGGTAATGCATTAAGCACTCGATTCATTGCCTCACTTAGGGCTTGTAGGTTTGTGTCTTTACTTGGAGCAAAAACAGAGACACCTTGTTGTCTATCCCCTCTTGGAAATATGAATCGTGCACCAAATTTGTCTTTGATGATGCCTCCCATTCTCCTCATTACTTCAAGCTCACGCAGTCTTGCCTGCAAGTCCTCGATGTCACCCTTTTCTTCTTCCGTTAGCTGAAGGGCTGGTAACAGCGACTTTGCCTTTACTAGTAAAAGTGTTGAGGCGATGACAATAAACTGTGCTCTGTCTCCAATGGAATATTCAGGCAACTTGTTTATGTAATCAATATATTCATCGGTTACTTTTCCAAGTGAAATATCGTTGATGAATAGCTTTCGCTTCTCAACGAGTGTAAGTAAAAGATCTAGTGGACCTTCAAATACTTCGGTTTTGATGGTGAATGACTTTGACATGCTTTATTGTCGATTGAATGTTCCGAAATATAGTGTGCAATGCTGTATAGCATCATTTGCATTTTCAAACTTCGCTTTAAGAAGAAGCTTGTCGCTTTCTATGTAGTCACCTGTCTTTAGGTCTCCTTTCCATTCGTCACCAATTGCTACGTAGTAATAAGGGATAATACCAGCGGCTTCGTCTCGGTGTATGTTTTCCGTACACACTGCCTTTCTGTGCTCGTATGGTTTGTAGATATATTGATAGATGGACATTGTTATGCCAACAATCAATATGAGTGTTACTAAGTCCCTCATTATTTTTTAATTGATATACCCAACTCTCGTAACTGTTCTGGATTTATTTCGCTCGGAGATACCATCATAAGGTCTTTACCTTCCCCTGTCTTTGGGAATGCAATAACCTCTCTAATGTTTGGTTCATTTTCAAGAAGCATTATGAGACGATCAAGTCCCCATGCAATTCCTCCGTGTGGTGGTGTGCCTGAACGGAAGGCGTGGAGCATATGAGCAAAATTCTTCTCTACTGTCTCTGAATTATACCCCATGATTTCAAAGACTTTAAGGAGAGCATCAGGCTGGTGGTTTCGGATACTTCCTCCACCAATTTCAAAACCATTAAGTACAATGTCGTATTGCGCTGCAATGATGCTTTCAAGTCCTGAATCTGAAGGAGAGGCGCTCATGAGCTTGTCGTGGAATTCAGGTTTTGCTGCTGAAAATGGATTATGTGTAAATGTCCAATTGCTTGTACCAGAACCTGTTCCGTTTTGTTTCTGATTCTTTTCGAAGAATGGGAAATCCACTACCCAACAGAATGCAAGAAGGTTTGTATCGTTTTTGTCTTCTCGTATATCTGGTCGATCATTTCCATATTTCGACATTGCTTCTGCATATGGAATACGTGGAAATGGAATGGTTTGAATTTTCTTTTGAGGATATAGCTTAGTGACAAGTTCAATGAGAAGTTTTTCAGTAACTTCCATGATTTCACTTTCTTCAACAAAGCTCATTTCCATGTCCATCTGTGTAAACTCAGGCTGTCTGTCCCCACGTGTGTCCTCATCTCTCATACATCGAGCTATTTGGAAATATTTCTCCATACCTGAAGACATGAGGAGTTGTTTGTACTGCTGTGGTGACTGAGGCAGTGCATAGAATGTGCCTGGTTCTAGTCGTGAAGGCACGATATAGTCGCGTGCCCCTTCAGGAGTAGATTTTGTGAGAAGAGGTGTTTCGACTTCACAAAAGTTTTGACCGTCAAGAACGTCTCGAATGAGTTTGATTACCTTGTGTCGATTACGAATGTTCTTCTGTAGTCGGTCATTACGTAAATCTACATACCGATATTTAAGTCGAACATCTTCTCCAACCTCTCTTGTGTCGGAGTGAATATCAAAAGGAGGAGTTTCTGCGGAATTCAATATGGAAATACCAAGAATCTCAAGTTCAATATCTCCATTCTGCTTATCTGCTTGAATATTTCTTTCAGGTCGAGCGTTTACCTTTCCTCGCACCTCAACCACCCATTCAGATCGGAGAGTTGAACCTACTTCGTGAGCTTCTTTTGCTCCTGGCAAGATTACACCTTGCACTTTTCCGCTCATATCGCGGAAATCAAAGAAAATCATCTTTCCCTGGTCTCGACGAATGTCCACCCAGCCGGCGATTGTTACTTCTTCACCAGTGTGTGCCTTTAGATCGGCGATATATACGCGGTTTTTCATGGCATACAGTTTATCAGAAAAGGCTGGAAATATAAAGATTTTAAAAGAAAAACCCCGACGCCTTGCGGCACCGGGGTTTAACTTTGTCACCAATCTACATCACGACTCCTGCCGCCCTTAGCTCTCCGAGGTCGTGGACTAGCGCTACCGCCTGCTCCTTGTACATCCTTGCGTATTCCCCGTCCTTTTTGAGTAGATCTTCGTGAGATCCGTCCTCGACGAGTTTCCCGTCTTTGAGAACGAGGATACGTTTAAACCTCCGCACGGCTGCGAAGTCGTGGGAGATGCAGATGATGGTCTTGTCGGCAGGTTGTGACGCAATGCTATTGCTGATCGTTAGACGTGAGTCCGAATCAACCGCAGCAGTAGGCTCATCGAGTATGAGCACTTTGGAGTGTCGGTACAGAACTCCGGCGACAGCAAGCTTTTGCCGCTGACCTTTGGATGGTTCGTTGCCGCCAAACTGTCGGCCAAGCTGCGTATCAATTCCCTTCTCCCATTTTGATACGAACCCAGCTGCATCGGCCTGACGCAACGCCTCTTCGACCCCAGCACGATCGACTTCCCGGGTTACATCGCTGAATGCGATTGATTCAACCACTGGGAAATCATACGTATTGTAGTTTTGAGGAAGTACCGCGAGGTGCCGTTGCCACTCTTGTGACTCAACATTGCGCAGATCTACCCCATTAACCAGCATTGAACCGGCTGTTGGATTTTCGATGTGCGTGAGGAGTCTCATGAGTGTTGTCTTTCCTGCACCGTTGAGACCAACTATGGCGATTTTCTCGCCCGGACCGATGACTAGTCGATCTATTGCCAGTGTCGGCTTCTCACTCCCGAGATATGTGAACGATATGTCCTCTAAGGAGATCGTCGGTGCACTCTGAAGGTCTAATTTTGCAGGGTGCTCTGGTTTAGGTAGGAGTGGTTTGAGGTCGAGATACGTCAACACATCGCGGGTGTAAAGTGTCCACTCGTTGATGACACCTAGGTTCTTTAGCAACGATCCAATCGCTCCACTGAACGTAAAGATCGCTGCAATCAAGAATGTCATTTCTCCGACGCTGATCGCACCGTCACGCACTGACTTTATGATCGCAATGATTGCGAGCACGTAGCCAATACTTCTGATGGCTGTCGCTACTGTCTCCCACCACAATCTTTTTACTTCCGTTTTCGTGAATTGTTTCTGCGTGCTAAGTAGGATTGTTTTAACCATAGTGAGAAGCCTTCCTGTATTTTGGAACAACTTGGACTGAATCACTCCCGTTGTACTTTTCAATTGATCTCTGTAATGCCCCATCCGACGGTTATCGGCGCTTGTTCTGTCCCATATACCCCAGACCCGACGACCGAATACCAAGCTCGTCACGAGCGAAGGGATCTGGGTGAGTATGAGTAGAAGTGATATTTGCCAACTAAAGTTAATGGCAATCGTTGCTCCCACAATGAGACGTGCCACATCACGAGAAGAACCTAGTATGTAGCCATTGAGTTCTGTGAGCACGTGCCAGCCTCTGTTAAAAGCTCGCTGCGTGAAATTCTTGAATTCAGAATCCTCATGTCTCGCAATATCAATTCCTGCAGATTTCTCGAGGAAAAGCATTTCGGTTGCGTTCTGGATCCGATATCTCCAGATGCTCCTTACGAAACCGTCAATGTCACCTGAAATATCGTCAACAAAATTGACGACAGCCCAGATTACAATGAGAGTGGCAAAAGTGGAGTACAGTGCCGCCCCAGAACTGATAGAGATCGCCGCATCAATAAGATGCTGCGTCACTTTACTCAACCCAATCGGTGCTATACCGGCAATGAAGCCGGTAAGAATGATTGATGTGGAATACCAGGGTGCGGTAGCGAACGCAAACTTGAGGGTTCGCGCACACGTCGTGAAGAATCCAATCTTCGGCACGTAGTCGTTATGTGCATCATTTTTAACAGTTGTTTTATTATCGTGGTGTTTACTCATAGGTTTAGTTAGCTTGTAGTTTTGGTTTGAAGTTGTAAAAAAGCAAAAAGCAGCCTGCGTCTGTCCCCTTTTTTGGGTTAGTTTATAAAAATAAACGCATGCTGCGGAGCCTAGCTACTATTATAGCAGAAAATAGTGAAAAGTCAATGTATTTAACGGCTAATCTAAGCCGTAATATCCTCTAGGACCTTCAAAGGCACCTTTTCATCGAATACAAAGCCTTCGTCGCCCTCTCTTTTGTATACAATTCGAACTACAGGTTCGGGCACGTCTTCTAGATTAAGAATTTCCACTTCGAAGCCCTCTGTAAAGCCGAATCCGTTCTTGAGCACTGATGCAAATCTGTCTCTTTGTTCAACCCCCTTTGTTTTTTCAATAAGCTTTGCAAGAAAACACTCTTGCATGGTCATACTCGTACCAAAAAATCTCTCAAGTTCAGGTCCGTATTTAGAGTCCTTGTTAGTGACTAGTTCATTCCATCTCCCGGCAACATCGATATATCTCATTATTATTTTCCCAATCGATGCTGCCATTCGTGAGTACGTCGAGCTATTCTTGTCTTCGTGCTTCTCCGCTAATGCATCGCTTTCTTCAATGAGCCACTTCATACCCTCCTGTCTTTTGTCTGCGGCAGATATTTCTTTGTCGAACTCATCGAAGTACGGACCCCGGTCAAAAACAAAATCTAATTTCGGATCTACCGCGATTTTTGATCCCTTATCGAGACCCTTATTCATTTTCAACTTTAATTCTTCAAAAGTTTCGTTACCCTGTACTGAATCTTCAGCCCCAACCATTTTTAAAGCAGCAGTGTGTTGTGTTCTTGTCCGTGCAGAACCATACGCCACGGACTGGGCTAAATTGATTTCCTCAGCATGACTTTTAGCATCTAACTTACCAGCCTCGGTGAGATTTCCAGGTTTATCTTTTTCAGCATGACGAGAAAAGTGCAGTAGTATCTTTGATGATGCCTTTTCGAGATTTGTTTCAGTTGAGTTCCTTTCAAATGTATTCATTTTTTCATTATATCAAAACTTTGATTGTGCCGTTTTCTGTATCAATCTCAACATTGTCGCCATTCTTAAAACGCTCTGTGGCAGTCTTGGTTCCGATTATGGTTGGTATTCCGAACTCACGCGCTGTTATTGCTGCGTGAGAAAGTATCCCGCCTTCATCAGTTACCACCGCAGCCGCCCTTCTTATTTCATCGATCATGCCGGGATGAGTCTTTTTTACAACTAAGACGTCTTTTCCAACGACACCTCTGACAATCTTTCCGTTTGAGTAAGCAGTTTGTCCGACAACTGAGTCCTCAGCATTCGGCTTCCTTATTTCAGGACTCATGTCTTTGAGATGAAGAGTGACCTCTCCGTCTTCCTGCACAAGACTCCACACCGTATACTTACGAGCTTTTACATCGTCCAGATTTATCTTTTCCCCTCTGAGTAACGTCACAACTTCATTCAAGAGCATGTTATGGATATCATCAACAGGCACATTGGTTTCTTTTGAGATTCTTTCCCATAATTTGTCGTGAGCATTCCATCGACTTTTATCATTACGCCACTTTTCGATATAGTCTTTGTCCTCTGCAGCGGAGCTACTGTTAAATATTAACTCAGCCTCTTCCTTCGCGAGACCATAATATGCTAGGTGCTCACTCATTATCTCAAAGATGCCGGTATATTCTTCAATTGAAAGACTTTCTTTTGAAACCAACATCTTTATTTTCTCCTCAAGCTCGTTTATTTTATATATGAAATTGAACTCTGGCTTAAGTACCTTTTGCTTTTTGAGCTTCATCATATCTTCTTCTGACTTCAACATGTAGTCTCCAATCCCTTTTACGGTGATCCCATTCTTGTACGTATATCCAAGTTCCTTTAGAAAGAATTTGTCACGAAGTAGTAGCACGAGACTTTCCTCTACCAAAAAAGCGTTGAAAAATCTGTCTCGTATCCATTCGTCTTTTACTAATTTCCCTGTGAGTGTCGTTATGGGTCTGCTTTGGATGATATAAAACTGATTGCCGTCGTGTGCCCATTCTATATCGCAAGGAAAATTGAAGTGATTCTCGATCTTCATGATTAGTTCTGAGAGCTCTAAAATCTGCTCCTCGCTCAATATTTGGGATTTTGAGTTTATGTTCACGCTAATTATCTCTCTAGGTTCTTTGGATACTATGTACGAATCAGGTGTTACCTCACCTGAAACAATCGCTTCGCCTAAACCAGAACTTGCCTCAATGATTATTTGATTTCTGTTCTCAGTGACAGGATGAACAGAAAATGCTATTCCTGAGAACTTAGAGTCGACCATCTTTTGAACCACCACTGCAACAGACACATCTGTGTCTTTTAGCCCCTTCTCTTTTCTGTACGAGACAGCACGAGGTGCATTTATTGAGTCACGACATTTCTGTATCTTCTCTATTAAGTCATCCTCAGTTACGTTCAAATACGTCTCTAGTTGCCCTGCCCAAGCATGTTCGGTGCCGTCTTCAGCAGTTGCAGAAGATCTAACCGCCACACGTTCAGCACTCAACTGCTTAAAGGAAATTAAAATTTCAGACTTTGCATTTCCTATTTCCTCTGAACCAGCTAAAACGACAAACCCTGGTGGAACGGGAATTCCCCAGGCTATCATCTCACCCAAAGAAGCACCCTTCCCGCCCGCGAGAAGAATGTCATTCTTACCGATTTCATTTAGAGATTTTGTAAGCAATTGATTATTGTAGCTTTTTTAACATCATAACATCATTATCTGACACCGCCTTGTACCCAAGCTTTTTGTAGAAAGCGACAAGTTGTTGAGTGCTCAGGCCCTCTTCTTTGTAGGGTTCTGCTTTAAGTTGTAGAAGCTTTCCAGCATTGTTCTTCTCGATTTCTGATAGCAAGTAGGTCGCAAGACCTTTTCCCCGATGTTCTGGTGACGTATACAACCCGTCTATGTGGACCGTTTCTTTGTCCACATTCTTTGTAAATCCGTATGCAATATTTTTACCAGCGAGATGTATGTCATATCTATACCCGCCTTCATGATCATACGCTGTGAAAGTGCAACCTTCTGGTAGCTGCATATTAAAGATCTAAGCTAGTGATCTGTGAGTACTGGCTAAGGAATGACGGTATTGCGAATATAAGGCCAATGAGAGGTAATACAAACAAAGCAACTGTGATAATCATTGTCCAGAGGAAGTACTTACGTGTTTTCTCTACAGATATGTAAATCTGATCAATCTTTCTCTCCATAATTAATATCCTGTTCTCAGTCGACATTAAATTTGTTTCTGGGTTCATGTTTAAAAATTAAAATGTTAAACCTGTCTTCTCTCGAACTTGGGCGACAAGTGCCGCTGTCATTTCTTGAACTTTCTCTCCATTCTTTAGGAGCATTGCCTTAACTTTCTCTGGGTTCTTGGCAATCTCTGCCCTCCTTTCTCTAAGTGGTGCTATGAATGTAATGAGGTCATCAGCGAGTGCATCTTTGAGTGCTTTGTACTTCCCTTCGTGTTCAGCGTAAAGTTTTTTAAGGTACTCTTCGTCTCTAAAAAGCTTGTGAATATTGTAGACATTCATAGGAATACCTGCACCTGAATCAGTAACGATGGACATGACAAGTTTTCGGATCTCTTCATCTTCTGAAAATAATGGAATGTGATTGTTGTAGCTCTTACTCATCTTCTGTCCATCAATACCAGGAACGGTCTCCACTGAATCGAGAATCATAGGCTCTGGAAGCTTGAATACCTCACCAAATGTACGATTGAACTTCTCAGCAGTATCTCTTGCAATCTCCATGTGCTGCTTTTGGTCTCGTCCTACAGGCACAACATCGGCATTGTGTATCAAGATGTCTGCGGCCATGAGGAGTGGATAGTCGAAGACACCGACATTAATCTCCTTGTTCTTTGCTTCTGCATCTTTAAACGAATGAGCCCTCATGAGATACGGCATTGTAGTAATGCAGTTGAATATCCAGCTAAGCTCTGTTACTTGAGGTAGATCTGATTGTTTGAAGATGAGTACTTTTTCTGGATCAAGACCTATGGCGAGGTAGTCTATTGCAAGATCAAGAGTTGATTGTGAAAGCTCCTTTCCGTTCTGTGTTGATGTGAGTGAGTGGAGATCAGCGATAAATATTCTAGATTCATACTGGTCTTGTAAATCAACAAATTGCTTCATGGCACCGAAATAGTTTCCGATGTGGGGTCTGCCGGTGGATTTTACTCCCGAAAGAAGGATTTTTTTCATAACTTTGTAATCATAACAGAAAATCACTTGTATTGGCCATAATTGCCCACCATTGCCCACACCATACATTCGTGGTACAGTTTTTTCGAGTTTAACCCAGATCTTTAACCAACCAAACAAGTACAAGGAGGTACAAAAATGCATAAGCCAAAAAGAAAATCATCTATCGCTGTCATTCCTGGCATGTGGGCAGATGCGGAGCCGTTCGCTCAATGGCGGAGACGGTTCGAACACGCAGGTCACACTGTGAATCTCATCACTCTCCCTGGGCACAAAGAGGGTGAAAGTGTTGATGGGATGTCCATGGAAATATACATCAGCTACGTCATCCACCGAATCAAAATGATTGGCCCCTGCGATGTTATTGGCCATTCAATGGGAGGTCTTCTCGCTCAGGCGATTTCATTCCTGAAGGAGGTGCGGAGTCTTGTCCTTACGACGAGCGCTGCGCCTTACGGAATATGGCCACTGAGTACGGAGCTCTTCCTTCGGATTGCAAATCCGTTCCGACCCTACATCGCATCAATGTTTTCAGGTGCCGGATTCAGGATTGCGGACAACGACGCAAGAAGACTGATGATGAACTGTCTCGGAAGCGAGTTCGATCCAGCGGAGTTGTTTCCCTGGAAAGAGTCTGGTCTTGCTGCTCGTCAGTTGGCGTTCGGCCAGGTCAAAGTTCCCCAGTGTGAAAAGCCGACATTGGTTTTGAGTGGTCTTCGAGACAGGATGACGCCACCATGGGTTCAGCAGGCTATCGCAAACATGCATGGTGCGGAGCTTCACGAGTTCGAGGGCGGACATATGCCCATGCTCGAGAAATGCTCGGGCGTCGTGGCAGAGGAAATCCTGTACTGGCTTGATCAGGGCTAGTTAAATGGCGGGCGAATCCTTGCGATTCGTCCGCCATAACTTTTATATATCCCTAAGCAGCATCAAACTCTATGAAGAATGTTGAACCTTTTCCTTGCCCTGGTGATTCAGCCCAGATTCTTCCATGGTGTGCTTCAATCATTTTCCGAGCTACATACAATCCAAGACCTGTACCCATGATATTTGTTTTTGAAGCATCAGGGGCACGAGTAAATTTTTCAAAAAGTCTTGGGAGTACTTCGCTTGGAATTCCTACACCGGTATCTGAAATACTGAGAAGAATCTTTCCAGGGGCTCCTTGTGCCAGTAGCACATGGATGCTTCCATGAGGTGTATATTTAATACCATTGTCGATTATGTTTCCAATGACTTGCTTTATCTTCCCAATATCTGCATTAATTTGATATTCTTGCCCAGCATCGTACGTATAGTCGAGGGTAAGGTTTGCTTTTTCTATTGTAGGACGAAGTTCAGCAACTACCGTACCTACTAATGCCTTAAGATCAAATTGAGTGAAGTCATATTCCATTCTTCCCTGCTCAATTCTTGATACGTTAAGATAGTCTCCAACGAGAACTACAAGATCCTGTGTTGATTTAAATATCTTGTCGACAGCATCTCTAATACCATCTTTCACTTCTCCAAAATCTCCATCAAGAAGCATTGAAGCATAGCCTTTGATTGCCGTAAGCGGACCTCGAAGCTGGTGTGAGGCTAGAGAAACGAATTCAGACTTCTGTTGATCGAGTTCCTTCAATCGAATATTGGCCTGCTCAAGGTCTTGCGCAAGTCGTTCAATCTTTTCCCTACTTCGGATCTCCGAGAGTACACCCTTAATGAGAGCAACTCCTACAGGAATCGTAAGGACGAGCAATACCCCATTGAAGATTCTGTCTTCGAACGTATTTGCGACGACTGTACGGAGAAGGAGAAGGATCCACAGAACTCCAACGAAGAGTTCAACGGCAATGGCTTTGATGTTAAACAATTGATGCTTTGCAATGGAGTATGTCGCAAATGTTACCATCGTTACCGTTGAGACCTGTCCTACCCAGTTAAATTCAAAGAATCCAAGCCATGGCAGAATGAGGTTTGTTACGAAAGCGATATTTGCTGATGTCGAATATCCAACCAAGAGGTAGAGAGCTTGTCGTTTTTCAGTAGGGTCTTCAGAGTACTTATATTTTTTGTATAGGCGGAAGAATGCGTACATGAAGAACGAGAGTATGTAAACGATATAGAGGATGTAGAAGTTACCGAACTGAATATGGTTTTCACCTGTCTCAACAACCTGAGCCCCTTTAATGATGTGGTTACCAAGGAGGATTAAAAAACCAATAATTACGTTCGGTAGAACAATGGATAGCTTCTTGTTCCTGTTAAAGTTTTCCTCTTTAACTGGGAAAATATATGTAAAGTAGAGGAAGCTACTTGCAATGAGTGATGCAAAGAAATATAGGAGCTTTGTCCACATTAATACTTGGTCAGGGGTGGATATTCTGTAGAAGAACATGCCGAATATCCATGAAAGAATCATGAGTACGTTTATGGCATATATCTTACCGGCATAATGGCGCTGGCTGCTTAGTACAAGCATTAATCCGAGTGCGGAGTTAATGGTTGCGATGATGACAAGTGAGAGTGTGATGTAATTCATGTACTAAGTTCTACGAGCCCGATGTTAAACGCTCTTTGATTATACCTCGCACTTTTTCTATCTGCACATCAGGAATGTATCTTTGTACCGAGTTCTGGAAACGAGAGATACTAAATTTGAGGTCTGTAGCCATTTCCTCGATGTGAGCTACAAGGTCTGTATCTAGCTCACCAAGTGCATAGTTTTCAAAATGTCCCTCTCTTGCCAAGACAAGCACTTCTCCCAAACAGCAAAAAGTATCTTCTCTTCCTGCGAGCCCCAGGTTAAAGTTACACTTAATACCCGGAGTATGTATGACGCCTCCTTCTATGATTAGGACATCGTCTCGTTCCTTTATGACGCTGTTTGGAACATCAGAAGGCTGTGCATCGTTAATTACAATCGCTCCGGCCATAAGGTCTGAGGAAGAAATGACTGCTTCTGGAGTATTTGTAGCTGTAATAATGATATCCCACCCTTTAATGTCTGCAATTGCATGCGAGATATCAATTTTTGCATCAAAGTGTACTGATGACATGTGCTCAACTTGTTTCTTGAGATGTGAAGCACGTTTCTCAGTATCGATGAATATGAAATTCCTAACACCCCAGGCCGCTAATATTCTTGCACAACTAGAACCAATAGATCCTCCAGCTCCTACGACAGCTACTTTTACTTTACTTTTATCAAACCCAAAATCTTCAACACACTTTTTAACGTAATCGGTGACTGTTTTTGTTGTATATGCTCGGCCGGTTGTGATACCCATCTCTTTTACAGCAGGCACAACATCAAGTCCTCCCTTAGAAAGAGAGGAAGTGAGTGCTCCAAATCCAATCATTCCAACACCTTTCTTTTCGGCAAACTTCGCCGCACTTATTATCTTCTTCAAAGCGTGCTCACGATCCTCCATCATTTGTTTTGCAGTCATAGTAACGGCAATAATGTATCCTTCGATCGGAGTTCCCTCTTTTGTAGTTAGACCTGTAATGTTCGACACTGTTACAGGCGGCATGTACTTTGTGAGGAATGATAAAAAGCTTTCTGGCAAAAAACGAAGATATGGAAATCTTCTTAAGAAGTCCGTGTTATCACGTGGGTGTACGAGAAAAGCAAATTTTTTCATGTAAAGTTCTGCGGTGTAAGCTGATTATATCATCAAGTCTAAATTTCTAGGATATCTGATTGTGGAGTTCTTCAATCTTGCTACGTATGAAAGCTGTTCCCTGTTCAAATGATTGATGTTTGTCCATTTTAAACTTTTTTCCAACAAGCAATGTAAATCGAGTTCTTTTCCCTTTCTCTCGCACTCTCTTGATTGCGACTGGAATAACTGGTGAGTCAGTAAGTTGAGCAAGAGCTGCTGCACCACGCTTGAATTCTCCAAGTGAATTATCACCTCGCATGTGTCCCGCAGGAAATATTGTAACAGTGCCTCCTCTTTTAAGTATGTCTACGGCATTCTGTAGATTTTTCTCAAGGCCTTCTCCTTGTTTAACAACAAAAACACCAAAGAGTAGATATATGAAGTGTATAACTCTAATTTTGCTTAAAAAGTTTAAGAATGGTACTTGGAATTTTGTTACAGCCATGAAGCGTAGTGGTAACAACGAAGCGTTCGGGGCAAAGAAAAGATGAAAAATGAAGCTGTCGAAGAATACTACATGGTTTGAGACTATAATCATCGGCCCTTTTTCATTTGCAATGTTCTCTTTGCCGAATATTTCAATCTTAAAAAGAATACTGTACAAGATTCGAAAGAATATGGTACCAAAACCTTGGGTAACTTTTGCTACATAGGTTTGTACGTCTAAATTGACACGTCGTTGCATCGACATTGTTTGGCGGATCTTTGCAGGTTGCAATATTACAGTGGGCATATGCTGATTAGTAGAATGATCGTCGTGACATGTGAAATATGACGCCCAGTGGCACTACGAGCGACAGGAAATATCCGAGTTCTGAGTTGAAAAACTTGAGCATTGATGAGGTGAGATTGTATATATCTCGTGCTGGGAGTATATGGAGAGACAAGACAAGGCTTAAACCTATCACCGAAACAGCGAGCAATGCTGCGTCTATGAGGCCTGAAATTCCACCTCTTCCGCCACTTGTATGCGTAATACGTTGAACTGCAAAGAATATTGGAACGAAGATTACAAAGAACACAAGAAGGTGTGATAGGAATATTTGTAGCGAAGTATCTTTGAAGAAAATAACATTGTCGATGTACGGAAATGCTTTATACACAACTATAGCAGGATAGAAGCTTGTGATTACCCCGAAAATAATTCCCTTACCTTTATAAAATGCAAAAATTGCTATTACAGCAAATACGATCAGAAGAACGATGTTTGTCATGTGATAATTATATAAGCAAACGCCGTTAAGTAAATACTATAATCCCTGATCCCGTAATTGTTCAACAATTTTTCTGGATTCCTTGTTTAGTTTCTTCGGCATATCAATCAATATTTTAATAAGGAGGTCTCCACGCTGTGAACTACCTGAATTGAATGCAACACCTTTTCCGCGCACTCGAAGTATTTCTCCGTTGGATACTCCTTCTGGAATCTTAATGGTCAATGGTCCATCTGCGGTTTCAATTGTTCGCTCGCCTCCTAGTAGTGCCTCAGAAAGTTTCAAAGAGATTGAAGTCACAAGATTGTGCCCTTCTTTATGAAGATGCTTATCAAGCTTAACGTGCACTCTTACATATAAGTCACCAGCTCGTCCACCATCTACTTCTTCTCCCTTGCCTGTAACTCGAAGCATTTCTCCGCTGTCTATTCCTGGTGGTATTTTAATAACAAAAGACTCCTTCTTTTTTGTCGAAGATTTTGTATATGAAATCTGTTTTTCGGTTCCAAAGACTGATTCTTTAAATGTAATTTCAATATCGATAGTAACATTGGCTCCTCGTCGTACTCGACCGCGGCCTCCTCCGAACATGCTGCCTAGTATGTCGCCCAAATCAAACTCCATGTTTTCACCTCCAAATCCTTGTCCTCCAAATTGTGAAAAATCAAAACCATTGAAGTCGAAGCCTTGTCCACCGAAGCCACCCTGTCCACCACCGAATCCTTGAGGACCTGCTGATCCGAATTGATCGTATTGAGCTCTTTTCTGATCGTCTGAAAGAGTTGAGTACGCTTCACTCGCCTCTTTAAACTTTTCAGCATTACCCTCTTTTTTGTCAGGGTGGTGCTCATGCGCCAATTTTCGGAACGCCTTCTTTATCTCGTCTTTCGTGGCGCTCTTGTCTACCCCCAGTATTTTGTAATAGTCCTTAGACATGTTTAATTTTATGGTTATTAATCATCAGCAGAGAGGCCGATCATCGAATATATCGATTTCCCGCCCCTCAACTGACATGTATTTGTCAGTTGATGAGTTACTTACTTAGTTTCTGCGTCTCGAACGTTTCCTTCTGGTTCATTACCAGCCTGAGGTTGTTCAGGAGCTTTCTCAGATGCAGCTTTCTGCATAGCTTCCCCAATCTTTGAAAGTTCAGCTGAAAGTTCTTCAGCTGCCTTCTTTACAGCTTCAATATCTGAGCCGTCTTTTGCTGTCTTTGCCGCCTTAATTTTCTCTTCAACACCAGCGATTAATTCAGCTGAAACTTTATCCTTGTTGTCTGCAACTGCCTTTTCAGCGGTATAGATCATTTGTTCAGCAAGGTTTCTTGTTTCAACCTCCTCTTTCTTTTTCTTGTCTTCTGCTTCGTGTGCTTCCGCATCCTTCTTCATCTTTTCAATATCATCCTTTGAAAGTCCTGAGCTTGCTTCTATACGGATAGATTGTTCCTTGTTAGATGTTTTGTCCCTAGCTTTTACATTAAGGATACCGTTTGCATCGACATCGAAGCTCACTTCTACTTGAGGCATTCCTCTAGGAGCTGGTGGAATTCCGTCTAAGATGAATCGTCCTAATGACTTATTGTCTCGTGCCATAGCTCGTTCTCCCTGCACGATATGGATTTCCACAGATGTTTGATTGTCAGCTGCAGTTGAGAACACCTGAGATCTTGAAGTTGGAATTGTTGTGTTCTTTTCAATGAGTTTTGTCGCAACATTACCCATTGTTTCAATACCGAGTGATAGAGGTATTACATCAAGAAGAAGAATATCTTTCACGTCTCCAGCAATGATACCTCCTTGAATAGCGGCACCGAGTGCTACTACTTCATCAGGGTTAATTGATTTGTTAGGCTCTTTTCCAAAGAATTCTTTTACAAGCTGCTGAATCTTTGGCATTCGAGTTTGCCCTCCAACGAGTACTACCTCATTGATTTCTCCGACCTTGAATGGAGACGCCTCGAGAGCTCTCTTTGTAATTTGCATTGCCCTTTCAATGAATTCACCTGCTAGCTCTTCAAGTTTTGCTCTTGTGAGCTTCATAACAAGGTGCTTAGGGCCAGATGAGTCTGATGTGAGGAATGGGATGTTGATTTCAGTGTCTGTCGCTGTAGAAAGTTCAATCTTTGCTTTTTCAGCTGCTTCATCAAGTCGCTGCATTGCAAGAGCATCACCTCGTACATCAATCCCACTGTCCTTTTTGAATTCGTCGGCAATCCAATTTAGTACTTTGTAATCGATGTCTCTTCCTCCGAGTCGATGATCTCCGTCAGTTGCTTTTACTTCGACAACATCATCACCTACTTCGAGAATGGATACGTCGAATGTACCACCTCCGAAGTCGAATACGGCAATCTTCTCATCCTTTTTCTTATTGAATCCATATGCGAGCGCTGCTGCAGTTGGTTCATTGATGATTCTCTTTACGTCCAATCCTGCAATCTTTCCAGCATCTTTTGTCGCTTGTCTCTGTGAGTCATTGAAGTAGGCTGGAACTGTGATAATTGCTTCAGTCACTTTCTCACCAAGCTTTGCTTCAGCGTCGTTCTTTAGTTTGGTAAGAATCATCGCTGAAATTTCTTCAGGTGAATAGAATTTATCAGCAAGTTTTACCTTCACACCACCGTTGTCTGCTTTTGTTACTTCATAAGGAACTGTCTTCATGTCCTGCTGCACACCGCTTTCTTCAAAGCTGTGTCCGATGAATCGCTTAATTCCGTAAACTGTGTTCTTTGGGTTCGTTACCGCCTGTCGCTTTGCAAGAAGACCAACGAGTCTCTCGTTTGTCTTTGATATTGCCACAATAGATGGAGTAGTTCGCGCTCCTTCTGTATTTTCCAGAATCTTTGGCTCGCCAACCTCCATGATTGCTACTGCTGAGTTTGTGGTACCTAAGTCGATACCGATTATTTTAGCCATAATTGTTGTAGATATGTTAATTGATACAAATATGAATTATCAGACGTACTGATATTCAAATACATATGTCTACAATGTAGGGGCTCTGGTCTTTTGCGTTGAAAAGAATGCTTCAAGAATACCTATCTTTGAAGCATATGGAGATGGGATTGAAACCTCTGGTTTTTCCGTCGACTCAGTTGTAGCTTTGCTTGTGACGCCAAGAAGAGCGGTAGCTACAACAATCTCTGCTGCGGAAGCGTCTGCATCAACGAGTGTAATATTATATTGGGAAAGTATTTCTACCTGGGAGCGGAGCTCTTCTGCTTCAGCAGCAGACATCTTTTTAATACCAATAAGATGGGACGTATATGATCCATTGAATGTGAGAGTGAACACAATTGCACGAGCAAAGAACATCTCGGTTCCTCGAATCTTCGAGAGGTGGATGACTGCTCTTTGATTGTCTCGTTTTATTATGTTCATTGTATTTCTAGTTTTTTCTATCCTTGAAACTCAAATACTCGTACAAGTGCAGGTCGTAGTACCTTTTCCTTTATGTTATATCCCTTCTGCAATATTTCTGCAATGGTGTGATCTTTTGCTTTCTCTTCTGTTGGGACTGTTGAGATGGAATGATACATATTTGGATCAAACATATCCCCGATGGTACCAAATGGCTGCACTTCATTCTTTGCAAATGCCCCCAAAAGTTGCTGATGTATACCTTCTACTCCTTTACGCCATTCGGCAGGTGCACTCTCCCAAGATGCTTTGTTTGCCATTGCCATATCAAAGGCATCTAATACAGGGAGCATGTCTTCAACAATCTTCTCCGCTGCAAATCTGATGTATTCTTTCTTTGATTCCTCGTCTCTCTTTCGAGCGTTAACGAATTCTGCCTTGTCTCGTTGCCACCCATCAAGATATTTCTGTTTTTCATCTACTGCGACCTTAAGTTTTTCGCGAAGCTTTTTAACCACCTCTGCTGTTCCAAGCTCGGCATCTTCGTCTACAACGACATCGTCAGAGCCAGATATCGGCTCAGTCTCTACATCGCCTTCTTGCAATTCTTTTTCAATATCCTTGTTAAGTTCGTCTGTCATGTGAAGCCAATTCTAATGATTTTGTTGTGAATATGCAAGGGGTGTGTTTTCAGGGTTAACCCTTTATTTTTAGCCCTATTTATGGTAGTATGTTCCAACATATGTCTGAAACACTGTATAGGGATACGCCCTATTTTCACGTCGGAAAGGCCTCGGACCTTACCGGAAGGGATCGGGTCATCTATCGCCTACTTGAGACGGTTCCAGGGGTTTTGACGTGGGGCACTATTCTAGGAACCATAGTTTTGTCATATTTCGCTCCAATGGCGGCCTCTATATTCGTCATCGTATTCGACCTCTACTGGCTTTTGAAAACCATATATCTTTCATATTTCCTAAGGAGAAATTGGATGCGAATTAAGCATAACCTTGCAATAGATTGGCGTCCTATGCTCGCTAATCTCAAGTATGAGCACATATATCATGTAATACTTCTTCCTTTCTACAGTGAAGATGCTGAAACCATTGAAAAGACACTAGTGAATCTAGCGGATTCAAAGTATGACCTTAAAAAGATGATCGTTGTGCTTGCAGCAGAAGAAAAGAGAGGAAAAGAAGCTACTGATATTGCTACAGCTATGGAGAACAAGTTTGGTTCAAAGTTCCATTCCTTCATTACCACAGTTCACCCAAAAGACACCGTTGGAGAGCTGATTGGAAAGGGATCAAACATCTCATACGCCATGGAGGAAACAAAGAAGCGAGTGATTGATCCTAATAATATTCCTTATGGAGATATTTTAGTTTCAGCCCTCGACATCGACACTCTTGTATATGACCACTACTTCAATTGCGTAACATGGTACTTCCTTACCACAGAAGACCGCTACAGGGCCTCATATCAGCCTGTACCGCTCTACAATAACAATATCTGGGATGTCCCAGCTCTTTCACGAGTTATGGCCGGTTCTAGTACTTTCTGGCAGATGGTACAGCAGGAAAGACCTGAGAAGAACGTAACGTTCTCTTCACACACTGTTCCATTTAAGACCCTTCATGAGATTGGATATTGGCAGCGCAACATGGTATCTGAAGATTCTCGTATCTTCTGGAATGCTTTCCTTGCATTCAATGGAAACTACAAAGCTGTTCCTCTTGCATATCCTGTATCTATGGATGCAAACTTCGCTCCCACATTTTGGCAAACGTTAAGGAATATCTACAAACAGCAAAGACGTTGGGCTTGGGGGTCAGAAAACATTCCATATATACTTTTCGGTTTTCTTAAGAACAAACAAATCCCTTTAAAGCAAAAAATTAAGGTTTCATTTGTTCAGCTTGAAGGATATTGGTCTCTTGCTACAAACCCTCTTCTCATCCTTCTTCTTGGTTGGCTTCCACTCATTCTCGGAGGAAGATCCTTTAATACAACAGTACTTTCATACAACCTCCCAATCATCACCAGAAATCTCATGATTCTTGCTATGGTTGGACTCGTGGTAAGTGCCCTTGCCTTCCTTAGCTTCTTGCCATTCAATGCACAGAGAAACAGAAAGCGAGACAAGCTGATTATGCTCCTTCAGTGGGTGTTCGTGCCTGTCACAATCATTGTCTTCGGAGCCATCCCTGGAATTGAAGCACAGACAAGACTTCTCCTTGGTAAATACATGGGGTTCTGGGTTACGCCGAAATACACCAAACACGATTAAGAGGTTGATATATATGGGTTTAAGTGGTATATTAGGTATCTAAAACCTCTATGACCGAACCCATGCACGTCGGCAAAAGATTCATCGTCTTTCTTGTCTTCATAGCCATTTTTGCCCTCCTCATGCCCCTTGTTATCCTGTACTCTACAGGATATCGAGTTGGAAAAGACCTCTCTTTGACTCCAACTGGAGGTATATATGTCTACTATCCTGAATCAGGTGCGAGTGTGTATGTGGATGGAAAGTTAGCAACAGAAACAAGCTTCTTTGACAGAAGTCTTTTTGTTGATGAGCTTGTCCCTAAAAGTTACGAGTTAAGTATCACTAAAGAAGGATATCTTCCTTGGATCAAGACCGTGAATGTAACTTCAAAGAAGGTTGCAGAAGCATATCCATATCTAGTTCCAACTGTCATCTCTACAACATCAATTCAAAAGACATTTGTTGCCCCTGGACGAGCAACATCTACGAACCCGCTATATATACAACTTACTTCTCTTTTCTCTACAACCACCAGCACTTCGTCTACAAACAGGTTAGTTAAGGCAACATCAACATCCATAGTTCGTAAGGATATTGAGATTGTTTTGTCCACTTCAAGCATGAGTGCAATATGGAGAGGAAGTACCGAATCTGTTCCCTACTATTTCTGCGACGAAGAGCGGTCTAAGTGCGAAACAGCATTTACATTCGTATCAACAAAAGTGAAACGAGCTGAATTCTACCAAGGCCGCAATGACATCATTATATATTCAACAAAGAATGGTATCTTCATCACCGAACTAGATCAGCGCGCTCCAAAGAATACCTTTAAATTACTTAACGGTGATCTCGATTTTCGAGAACTTGATCAGCGAATATTTGTTAAAGGAGGCAAAACAGGTTTCTACGAATTAGAATTGACAGCATCATCTACACTTCAGGTAAGATTGACACCCTAATATCTAGTGCTACTGTTTGGTCATATTGTTCCTTGTAGGGTCGGCTGTGGATTTAAGAGCTCTATACATAGAGCCTTCAAATTCCCTGCTGACTCATGGTGAGTCATATCTGTGGAATTAGAACCCGGTACCTAGTATGAAATTGAATCTGCTCATTGTAGACGATCACCCAATGATTCGTGATACCTTGGTTAGATGCTTCCGAGGAAAAGATCGCGTGGTCACGGCTCTCGGAGATCCCATCTTGGTTGAATCGTGGCTTGAAGAAAATCCCTGCGATGGCATCATCATGGACATGCGAATGCCCCAGATGAACGGAGACGTGTTGCTTTCCAAGCTCCGCCTGAAGTATCCTACAGAAGTCCTTCCAATTGTGATGTTCAGTATGGATGCCACCCCTGAACTCAAAGCCTGGGTCTTGAAGCTTGGAGCAAACGACATGATCTCGAAGATTGACGGCCCTTCCGCCGTCTTGGATGCACTGCTCGCCTTCGTACAAAAGCAGTAGTCACCTCAAAGAAGTCATACCCGCCGAGTGTTTGAAAGCACTCGGCGGTTTCTGTTACACCAAAACAAAAGCCCCTTTCGGGGCATTGTTGTTTATCGCTTTGACCAAGTTGGTCGCTTTCGAGCCTTCTTCAAACCCGGCTTCTTTCGTTCTACAGCTCGCTGATCTCGAGTAAGGAATCCTTCTTTCTTGAGGATAGCTCGGAGAGTTCCATCAAACTTTTCAAGGCATCGTGCAACACCGAGTCGAACAGCTTCAGCCTGAGAACTAATACCTCCTCCCAAAAGCTTTGCTGTAATGGCAAATTTCTGAGTAACACCTGATTTCTCCATAGATTCAAGAGCCATACGCTGAAGTTCAGAAGTCTTGAAGTAGTCAGCTAACTCCTTTTCGTTTATTCGAATTGACTGCTTAGCAGCTGGTGTAAGACGAACACGCGCGATTGCTGTCTTTCGTCGTCCTACTGCCTCAATGTATTGTGATTTTTCTGCGGTCATTATATTAAAATTTATTCTGTAATTATGAGCCTTGTCATCATTCGTGATCGAAGTTTGTTATCAGGAAGCATACCGTAGACGGCTCGCTTGTATACCTCAACAATACCTTTACGCTCGATGAGATTACCGAGAGATTCTTCCTTCTGTCCACCTGGATATCCAGAGTGAGTAATGTACTTCTTGTCGAGCTTCTTCTTTTCATCGATAGCTGTCTTTGAAGCATTTACAATCTCAACTTCTACTTCAGGAGCAACATTCTTTGCAAATGCAGCAGTATCTTTACCCATGAGAATCATAGCCGCCTGTGAAGCGATTCGTCCTAGTTTCTTATTCTTTGCGTCAATTACGTGTTTTGTCATGATAGTTAGATGAGTTCGATAGTAGCCATCTTGCTGCCATCAGACAATCGGCGTTCCATCTTTGTGATTCGGATATATCCACCTGTTCGATCCTTGTACTTAGGACCAACCATGTTGACGAGCTTTCCGACAATAGGGTTGTTCTGCATTTTACCTGCAAGCTTTCGGCTAGCTGAAACTCCACCTTCCTTTGCAGTAGTGATGAGCTTTTCAGCGTAAGGTCGAAGTTCTCGAGCCTTTGCGTCAGTTGTAACAATCTTTCCGTGGAGGAAGAGCTCTCGAGCCAAAGACACCATCAAAGCGCGTCGGATGTTAGTCTTTCTGCCAAATTTTCTGTTTGCGTTGTGATGTCTCATGGTTTAAAAGTGTTTCAAGACTATACTATGCTTTGAGTGATAAGCCAAGTGTCTCGAGAATACCCTTGATTTCATCGAGTCCCTTAGCGCCCAATCCTTCTACTTCGAGGATATCCTTCTCCTTCTTTCGGATAAGGCCACCTACTGTTCGAACATTAGCGTTTACAAGAGCGTTCATAGTTCGCTGTGAGAGGTCAAGAGTCTCGAGTCGAGTCTTGAGTACATCATCAAGAGCTTCTTTGTTCTCATTTGAAGCTGGAGCGTCTATAGCGACATCGTGAGAAGGGTGGATGATGTCTGATTCAACATCTTTGAAGCCGATAATAGCTTTAAGCTGTGTAATCATAATTTCAATAGACTTCTCGAATGCTTCGTGAGGAGTGATAGTTCCATCTGTCTGGATGAACATTCGGAGTTTGTTGAAGTCTGTTCGATCTCCTACTCGCATCTGTTCAACATCGTAGTTTGCCTGAAGAATAGGTGAAAAAGCAGCATCAAGGGCGATAGATCCGATTTCAACTCGATCCTTCTGGATAACTTCTTTTGAAACATATCCAATTCCCTTTTCAACTGTAATTTCCATATCAATTTCAACATCCTTGTCGGTGATAGTTGCAATGTGCTGATCTGGATTTGCAAGAGTTACCTGTCCAGAAAGCTTAATGTCTGAAGCCGTAATCTTCTTTGCGCCCTTTACTTTGAGAGTAAGAACCTGAGCTTCGTCAGAAGCAACAGAAAATCGAACCTTCTTAAGGTTCAAAAGGATAGCGATAACATCTTCTTTAACACCCTTGATAGTAGAAAATTCATGACTAACACCTTCAATCTTTACACCAGTGATAGCTGCACCTGGGAGAGATGAAAGAATGATTCGTCGAAGTGAGTTACCAAGTGTGTGACCGTATCCAGGGTAAAGACCATCGATCTCATATCGGCCCTGTGTTTCGTTCTCTTCGATAACTCGAGGCTTTGATGGCAATACAATTGTTGTTTCTGACATAAAATATTTATTAAAATTGATACTATCGCTTATAAAACTCGATTACAGCGCCCAAATCAAACAGAAGGTCCTGCCCTTCAATCGAAGGCATCTTGAGTACAGAAGCAACCTTCTTTTCTGTATCCCATGTGAGCCAGATTGGAGTCTGGATTTCTTTGATCTTCGCTTCAAATTCCTTGAAGATCGCAGTAGACTTGCTTCCTTCTCGAACTGAGATCTTGTCGCCAGCTCGAACAACATATGAAGGTACAGTTACCTTCCGTCCGTTTACGAGAATGTGGCCGTGAGATACGACCTGTCGAGCAAATCGTCGTGTTGATACGATACCGAGTCGAGCTACCACGTTGTCGAGTCGAGTTTCGAGAGCTACGAATACTTCGTTTGTAGGAGTGTGCGACTTAGATTCGATGACATTCTTTACGTACTTTGAAAACTGCTTTTCAGAGATACCATAAGTAAATCGCGCCTTCTGCTTTTCAAGCATCTGTCGTCCGAAATCTGTCTTCATCATTCCCCCACGCTTAGCGCCGGGACCTTTCTTAGCTTCAGACTGAAGCTTAAACTTCTGTGTCTGTGTCTTTTCGAAGATCGGTGCCCCGAGTCGTCGTGCTATTTTGTATTTTGGACCTAGTTTCATAATACGTTTATTGTTTTATTAAATTAAACTCGACGTGGTTTCTTAGCCTTCACCCCGTTATGAGGAGCAGGTGTTCTGTCGCTGACTGAGATGAGACCAATACCTTTAGTCACGAATGATCGGATAGATGATTCTCGGCCTGAGCCAACTCCTTTAACGATTACAGAGATTTCTTTAACCCCCATAGCGAGAGCCTTGTCAGCAAGTATTTCTCCTACCTTAGCAGCTGCAAAAGGAGTACCTTTCTTTGCACCCTTAAAGCCTAGAGAACCTGATGAAGACCACGCGATAGCATTACCTTTTGTGTCGGTAAGGATAAGCTTAGTGTTGTTGTATGTAGACTGTACCTGAAGCACTGCTGTATCAAACTTCTTCTTAGATGAAGAAGACTGTGCCTTTGGAGCACCTTCCTCACCGCCGCTATTCTTTACAATTCGTTTCTTACCCATTGGTCGTTCGTGAATGATTAATTATTATGTTTTTGACTCCTTCTTTCGGCCTGAACCCATGGTCTTCTTCACACCCTTGAGTGTTCGAGCGTTTGTCTTTGTCCGCTGTCCTCGAGCTGGAAGCTTTCGTGCATGTCGTGAACCTCGGTATGACTTAATATCCTTCAATCGCTTAATGTTTGATCCAACTTCTCGCTTAAGATCAGCTTCGAGCTTAAATGACTCTACAATCTGTCGAAGCTTGTTTTCTTCATCTGCAGAAAGGTCTTTTGCCTGTCGTCCGTATTCAATGCCGGCTGTATCCAAGATCTTGTGAGCTCTAGATCGTCCTACTCCAAAAAGAGCTGTTAGACCCATTTCGATTCTCTTATTGTCTGGAATTGTGATACCGAGGATACGCATGATAGATAAGTATTAGAAATTGAGGTTAGCCCTGTCGCTGCTTATGTCGAGTATTTGTTTTGCACGTTACGTACACGTAGCCCTTTCGTCGAACTACTTTGCACTGTGCACATATTTTCTTGACTGAAGCTTTAACTCGCATTGGTATTGTTTGTAATTTAATCTAAAATTTAAACCGGAAAAGTCGTAGGTGTTATCGTACTATACCCTTGTATAAAAGTAAAGTCATAATAAAAAGCTGGGGTATCAGTTCCTAGAACTGACTCAATTTTGCCCCTACCGCCTATTAAAACCGTCTTGTAATTCTACCCTTACCACCGTACTGATCGATCTCTACAATCACCTTGTCGCCGATAACGACTCGGATTCTGTTAAGTCTCATTTTTCCGCCTAAATACGCTAGGATTTCCTTTTCCTCACCATCAAGTCTTACTCGGAACAACGTGTTAGGCAAAGCCTCTGTGACTACTCCATTTACAGCGTTTTTTTCCGGTTTATCGTTTTTTGGTGTGTCCATTCGTAATGTATAAGGTGTTCAAACTATAGCAGAAATGGCTCTATTGTGTCAATTTAATCGATTTTAACCTCAATTGAGCCGGCCTCGGGTAGTCTCCTTTCCCACCATGGTCTGAGGGATACTTCGACTGCATTAACGCCCGTAATCCCCTTTACGACAGAGAGAGCTTCAGATCGGGTTTTACCCGCAAGCTCCATGGTTAAGCCATTCTCATCAAAATCAGCCCTGACAGTTGAGGTACCTGAGATATTTAATAGGACCGGAGTCTTAATTTCAGCGGAAAGAGACTCCGTACTCACCATAGCCTTAGAGGCTGAAAAAGCGCTACTTTTCTTAGCTATTGCATCTGTTAGGCTTAACTTCTCGAGATAGTAAATCGTGGCAAGAGCAGTCTGTGAGAGCGTTGCTGTCTTAGTTGTTTGATCATATACCTGCTTAAGGTCTCCGAATTCAACCGTCATACCTCCCTTGAGGAGTACATAACCCTCAGGAACTTGAGATGTAGCCTTTTCTAGAGCGGTACGTTCGATGCTGTCATGAATTGCACCCTTTGAGGCTGAAAGTTCATCGGCTGAAGTCTGAGCTACTGTTCCAATAGATCCACCGGTCATAGAAGCGGCTGATTTTGCATATATTGTTTTAGCCTTTGCTGTTCCTTGAAGACCAGGAAGAGTAAAAGTTTTTGGTCCAATGTTGTATTTTTCCCCCGCCTGATCAGCTGTTACATCAACGGTTACATTTGTCTTTGCAGATACAGTTACTGTTTTATTGAGTCTGAATATTAAACCTTCTGGGGTTTGGAATCTCGTAGTTGCAACAAGGAGTTGAGATGATGCTGAGTCGTTATATACGACAAGTTTTCCACTCGCCTTATTCTGAACCTGCTGAACACCAGTTGCTGCAACTGTAGTTGTTGCTGAGACGTCGAAAGCTTTCTTTTGGTACACAATGGTTCCAGCTGGAATTCCTGCAATTGTAGTAGTTGCAGGCATAAGAGCAAACTCAGAGTTTGAAAGTGTCACAACTTCTTCTGAATGAGTAATTGAAACTGTGGCTTTCTTAAACATGTGACCTATTCCGTAGACAAGAACAATACCGACAAGTACCACCACTATCCATCGCAAAGGGCTACGCTTCCGTGCGCTTACAGTTGATGTATCCATATTTACAATACGAGGAGGAGTTCTTCTTACAGTAGTTCTTCTTGTTGGTGCCGCTGGCATAACTGGAGATGGTGGAACAACACCCTCATGCAATGCCTCTTCTATTTTCTCGAGCTCTCGAGTTTGTTTTTTGGTGAGAGGAATATTCCGAATAGATTTCTTTTCAGCACCCGTACCTTCTTCGTTTGTATTTTTTTCAACCATATAGATATTATATTACACCTTTCATTTTTTTATGAAAGAAGATTGCCCCCACCGCTAACGAAATGTCAGGTGTGACACCTGCTGCAAGTGCATATAGATGTTCAAAGTCAGAAACTTTTGCTTCGTAGACTTCAAACTTCCCTTCTGAAAAAGTAAATTGTTGATATTCTTCTGATTTAATAAAGTCTGCGAAAAGCCACTCAGCATCTTTTGGAGCAAAGAGTATAAAGCGACTTGGTAGTGAAGATCCCGCGGACATTTCAGAGAGTGCATTTGTGAAAGGTTTAAGCCATTCCTTTTTTACCATAGCAATTGCTTCCTCCACCTTTGATTTTAAAGAGGCTTCTATTGTACCTTTGTGATACATCTCAAGAAGAGAGCGCGAAACATCCCCACTTGTATTGAAAATTGAACCAAGTTCCTTTAAAACATATTGTTTTCCAAATGGGAAAGATGCTGCTTCAGCTAGAGTTTCCTGCCGTACAATCATTAACTCAGTCAATTGAGAGCTAATGTCAGTTAAAACGTAGTTTGCAAGGTCTTTCCAAGTCTCTTGAACCGCTGCAAAAGCAGCAAGTGACTGAGAATGAATTTGTGTATCGTGGATATTAAGGTGTGACAGTATGGTTTGTTTAATGAGATCAACCGTTTTTGTTTGGCAAAAGCTTAAGAAAACAGACATCTCTACATGCTGAGCAGTCTTTTTAAGGGGGACATTTGTCGGATATCCATTGAGAAAGTATTTACTTACATTCTTTTCAAGAATTGTAATTCCCTCTTTAGGTTTCTGGGAGTATTCCAAAGCTGCAGAAGCAACTGCATCATTAAGAATCTTTTCTGTTATTTCAAAAGGTTTTTCGTGTTCTATCTTAACCGTCTTTGTTTCAGACACATACCATGGTGAGGAAAGAATGACGCATGCATCACGGAATTTTGCTCCAGCTAAATCCTTGAATTTGATATCAGTGATAAGGCTAGTAAACTCACTCATGACGCGAGACTCGAGGTGTTGTCTATCGACAAACTCTTGGTATGGAAGCTCTCGAACTCTGGTAGCTAGGATTACAGGCAGCTTATTCTTTTCATTCAGTACAACAGATCCTTTTACGATGCCGTTGCCGATATAACAAATAAGAGAAACATGCTTGCTCATGTAGTAATTGTACCGCAATATTTTTTTGTCGTCACGAAAGTTATTCGAGAATAGCTTTGATACGTCTTACACCTTGTGCAACCGCTTCTTCTTTCTGTATCTTAAAATGTCCAAGTTCTGATGTATTCTTTACATGAGGCCCACCGCAGAATTCTTTTGAGAAAGCTGCATCAATCGTATCGCCTATGTAATACACAGTAACAGTATCTGCGTACTTTTCACCAAAGAAGTGTAAAGCTCCGGTTTTTTCAGCTTCTTCCCTTGAAAGGCTAACTACCTGCACAGGGAGTGATGCCTGAATCTTTTCATTTACAATATCTTCAACTCGCTTCTTCTCTTCATCGGTCATCTTTGCAGTATGCGCAAAATCAAATCGAAGTCTTTCTGGTGTAATATTGCTTCCCTTCTGCATAACGTGCTCACCAAGAACTTCACGAAGTGCCTGATGAAGTAAGTGTGTTGCGGTGTGATATTTAACCGACTGATCACTTGTGTCGCCAAGTCCTCCTTTAAACTTTTGTTCAGCGCCTGAACGAGACAACTCTTGATGCTTTTTCATTTCATCGTTAAACTCCACGGTGTCTAGATTTACACCTCGTTCTTTACACATCTCCTCGGTCATTTCAATTGGAAAACCATATGTAGAGAAGAGAACGAATGCGTCTTTGCCTGTTAGTTTTGAGCCTCCTTCTCGTTCCAATGACTTTTCGAACTCTTTTAACCCTTGTTTTAAGGTATTTCTAAATTTTTCTTCCTCCTTGTCTATTGAAATCTTGATTGTTTCCTTTTGCTGAGCAATGTTTTTGTATACGTCCTTGTATGAATCAGCTATTACATCAGCGATCCAGAAGAGTGAGCCGTGCTTCATGCCAAGTTTGTCAGCAAAACGCACTGCTCGACGGATTAAACGCCGTAGGATATATCCCTGGTCGGTATTAGAGGGCAAAACACCGTCTGAAATGAGCATAACTGATGTACGAGTGTGGTCTGCAATGATTCGCTTAAGCCTTTTAACTTCTGCAGGATTTGCTTTTAGAGTTTCATCAGAAATGAACTCATCCATCTTACCCATAACAGCTTCAAAGATATCTGTATCGAATATGTTGTCTTTACCTTGAATTACCATCACAAGTCTCTCAAATCCACGCCCGTCATCTACATTCTTCTTTTCAAGTTGTCCGACAATCTTTCCATTTTCCTTTCTGTACGCCATGAATACATCGTTTCCAATTTCAACAACCTTCTGCGCTTCATCTGCAGCGAGGTACTCCTCTCTTGTCATTCCTTGATTTAAGGTACCTGTAACATCGTAAAACATTTCAGCACAAGGTCCGGTCGGTCCTGTCCAAGTATCAGTAGCCTTTTTAACTGCTGGCCACCAGTTTGCATCTGCTCCAAGGAAATATACCCTTTCTCCCTTTATTCCATTCTTCTCAAAGAGACTCTTCCAAATATCAGCGGCTTCGTCATCTTTTGGGATATTGTTGGCCGCGTCGCCCTCAAAGCATGAGATGTATAGCCGGTTTGGATCAAGTCCAAATCCTTCTTCCTTACTTGTGAGCAATTCATAGCTCCATTCAATAGCTTCTTTCTTGAAATAGTCACCAAGAGACCAGTTACCCATCATTTCAAAGAAAGTAGCATGTGTATTGTCTCCAATATCCTCAATATCGTTTGTTCTCAGACATTTCTGTATGTTAGCCAATCGAGTTCCCTGAGGATGCTTCTCACCTAATAGGTAAGGGACCAAAGGTTGCATGCCTGCGGTATTAAAAAGCACGGTAGGGTCATTTTCCGGTACAAGTGAGGCTGATGGAATGATTGCGTGCCCTCGCTTCTCAAAGAAGGTAAGGAATCGCTGACGGATATCAGAGGATTTCATAGGACATCATCATAACACAAAGGCTTATTTTTTGAAGGATTCCGATGGGATTAGGGGATCTTACTTAATCATCTTTGCTGCTTTTGCAAGCTTCTCCAGGCGTATGATATCTGCCTCGATGCTCTTAAGCCCCTCCTTGAAGAATTCTGGCTTTGAGGTATCTATTCCGACTGATTTAAAGATATCTTCGGGACTCATAGTACATCCTGCTTCCATAAATGAATTTACTTTTTCAATGTATGAGTTATCTTCTACGTACTTTGTATATAGTGCTCGGCTAATTAAAGCTCCATAAGCATATGAATATACGTAGAAAAACCTTCTGATATGGCTCCATGCGGTGAAGAAGTATCCGTCATCTTCGTTTAGCTTTGCTATAGGTCCAATATATGCGGACATATGTTTATTATGCAATTTGCATAGTTCCTTTTCAGTTACTGCACCTTTTTCTCTTATCATTCTATGAATATCGAGTTCAAAGTTAAAACATGCTATCTGTCGAAATACAGTGGAGATGTAATCTTGTATACGATCGTGAAGTGCAACAATCTGTTCCTGAGGAGTGAGTGTTGCAAAAACCTTTTCAAAAGCAAGATTTTCAAAGAAGGTACTGGCGACTTCTGCCACAGATATAGTGTAGTGTTGGTATATTATAGAGGGCTTCTTTGATAGCTCTGAATGAATCGCATGGCCCATTTCATGAGCAAGTGTCATGACGGCATCTAAACTCGGTACATAATTTAAAAATACCACTGTTGGAACTCCGCTACCTCCCCAACAATATGCTCCTCCTTGTTTTCCTTTTTTGCTGTACACATCAATTTTCCCCGTCTGAAGCATATAGTCCAACTGATCTGAATATTCCTTTTTTACATCTCGGAACCCTTCTCTTACGATGTCCAAACACTGATCGAACTTTATTTCCTTGACGTTTTGACCAATACCAACTCCACGGTCCGCATATCTAAGACTCTTTAAACCAAGCAACTTAGCTTTTAGTTTATAGAATCGATTGCTTATAGAAAAACCTTCTGTAACAGCATCCACCAGTGCCATAACGCTTTTCTCTTCATTTTGATATCCAAGAATTGTAGCGCTGTATGGCTCCTTGAAACCTCGGAGTTCATCATTAACTTTCTTGTCACTATATATGGCGTTAATCTCACTCTCAGCAAAATATGAAATATCCTTGAGCACCTTCATACATGCAGTGTGTAGCTCGTGTCTTTCTTTTAACGGAAGTTGCTGAATCAAATTCAGGGCGCTCCCCATGGGTACATCTTTTCCAGCATGCCTTACTGTCTGTTTAGCAAGAAGCTTACTAAAACTTTCAGACCACATATCTCTAGCTGTTCTTGACTTGAGACTCAATATTTTCTCTTCAGGTTCAGATAAGTCATATTTCGATGTCTCAAATATCTGCTTAAGGAAATACCTATAATGTTTTAATAACGGGCTTTTTAGAAATGTCGATTGAAGCTTTCGATCAATCTTTCCTAGCTTCAAAGTAAAAAACAATGTAAGGTTTCCAGCCTTAGTGATGCGGGGTTCAAATTTTCCGAGTAACGCAGTAATAGTTTGATTTTGACTATCAATAGCCTGCATGTTGTACAGGTACCAAAGAGGCTTGGTTGAACCAATTTGTTCGAGGAGCTTCTCGTAATCCTTGAGAGCAATACTCAGCTTATTTTCATCTGTAAGATAATCTTCCCTCTTAGAATACTTCTTAGCAAAAAGAGTGTGTGCTTTTTCAATAGCCGCAACATCCGCCTCCAGGTTTTTGTCGTTCAATCCAGAGTAAATTTCAGAAAAGTCCCATTCAGTCTTATACGTCGAAGCTGTTTTTTTCATATGCAGCACTATATCACAGCCTTCAACACCTTAAAATCCTCAAGAAGTGTAGCTCGATTGCTTCCGTTATACAGTGCAGAAGCAGGGTGATAGAGGGGAATAATTGTAATATTTCCACCCCAAGGTGCTTTTACTTTAAAAGTCTTACCATGAATTTTTGAGATTACACTAAGCTCATGCTCTAGACCAAATCTTTTCATGATGTATGCCATAGGGATACGCCCGAGTGTAGCAATAACCTTTGGTTTAATTATTTCCAGTTGTCTTTCAAGAAAAGGAGCATATGACTCAATTTCTTGAGGTGAAGGATCTCTGTTATCTGTCGGGCGATCATTTACCAAGTTTGTAATATATACATGTGATCTAAGTAAACCTATTGAATCCAACATTACATCAAGAAACTTTCCTGATGCCCCACAAAATGGTTTACCCTTTAAGGCTTCATTCTTTCCAGGAGCTTCACCTACAAACACGATGTCAGCGGTGAGACTTCCCTCTCCAACAACAGGATTTACTTTATTTTTACGTCGTTCGTCTGCTAGAGCACCCTTCATTGCAAGAAGCTCTTTTGTTAGCTTTGAGATTGCATCTTGGCGCTCTAGTAACTTAATTCCCATAGTTAATAGAAAAGGGTGATAATATCTTTTGACGCTCCTGGCTTGTAGGCTTCTATTATCGTCTGAGCATTGGCCTCGGTCTGCATGTAAATTGAAGGCAATATATTGAGAAGTTTTTGAGCAGGTTTCATCTCTCCATATATCGGTTTGACATCAATATTATTCACGCTACCCAATCGAAAAAGATATGACGCGGAAACGAGTGTTGAACAAGAAAAATTTACTGCGTGCTCAGCATCCTTGCCTTTCCATGAAAGTAAGAAATCTGTTGATGATCCGTATGTATCTTTAATTTGATGTAGCCACCTTTCCTCTTCTGTTGTCACCAGGTGATGATTACTACCTTCAAAAATTGAGAGAATATCTTCAGCAAGAGGAATAAATGAAGATTCGAGGTAAATAGCCGCAGGCTTTATTGTCAGAGAATCTATCAGATTTTTAATATATTCATCAGTAACTGTTTCCTTCGAGCGGAGATCATCAATCATGAGATACGGGGAAATATCGTAAATATCTTTATATACCTCTACCACCTTGCCAACGACTTCGTTCGAAATCTTTACCTGTTCGTTGTAATCCTGCCCTAAGGTCACATGACAATATTCAATGTTGAGTACTGGTCTATCCATATTACTTCTTCTTAGTCATATGCTTTTTAAAAGCATTGCCTGCAGCAGTTCGGTATGCGCAATAGTCACAAGATGATCCTTCAGTAGGAATATCATTCGATTCCAAACATTCTTTTATTTTAAGTAATGTCGGTTCAACCCAGTCTGTTGTTCCTTTGTATGGAATGAGACAAATATCAAACTCAATCTTCTTATCAAACGACTTCCGATCCATTCTCCCAGTGCAGTACACAAAATATCCTGTGTTTGAAACTTTCAAACCATTCTGAGTCAAAAGCCATTGATATACCTCCATCTGACGCTTATATCCATCATGCCAATCCATATCAAGTGCTTTTACAGGCTCTTCCTTAGCGGTTGCTTTGTAATCAACAACAATATATTCATCTTTACTATTTATCCATAGATCATCAATTGCTCCTGAGATGAGGAGTCCTGTTGGTTTATGTTTGTATGTTATACCCCCAAAGTTTCGACGCCACTCATCAAGCTCTTTATGCTCTACAGGTCTTGCATCTATACCGTATTCAGTTTGCAATGGATGCTGTTCACCTTTAATTCGGTGACCATCAAATTCTTGTTTAAGTAAAAAGTCTACAGCACTGTTTAATGCAAAAGGAAATCCAGGAACCCTCTTTACCCCAAGCTTGTTGTCGAGATAGAAACAACGAGGGCACTCCATGAAGAGATCAATCTTTGAACGACTAAGTTTCCAGTCTTTGCCACCGTAGTTCCATGCAGCACCTCTGTTTGGGTTGTAGTATTCAGACATTTGTATTTATTAATCGTTTTTAAATATATCACTTATCTCCTCCATGACTTTTAATATCTCAAGATCTGATAGGCCAGCTTCCTTTAGAAGTTCCTTGTTGTCATAAACAGATCTACAAAGCACGATCTTTTTGTTCATCAAATGAGTCTTTTGAGAGGCACTCATTGTTGTGAGACATGTGATGGGGTGAAGCTTAGTTTCTTCAATCATTTCTCTAAGGCTTCCTGTTTCTGGGTAGTCCCATCCAAGCATTTTGACACCGGAACAATTTGCGTACGTGATCGCAGTATCAGTAAATTTTGTATTAGTTATGAGCCAGCCCTCATCAAGCTTTCGACTTTGACCATATTCGTATGAATTCTGTTTGAGATCGTCGTACCGAGCTTTTACATACAAAGCTACTTTAAGGTCTGTCTTTCCCGCTGGCTCATTGTGATATTTTACTTCAGCCATGAGAAGCTTGTTGTCATTCCAAGCAACAACATCCACCTCATGTGGAACACAGCTACCAAATACGACTTGATCAATCATTGTTTCGTAACCCAGTTTTTTGAATATCTCTGCAATGTAGGCTTCAAATGGAAAACCTGTTGGACCAAATTCCATGAGGGAACGACGGAGAGAGTATCGCGCAGCAGCTGCATGTGACATTTCCTTAAGTTGATGGAAAGCCTCTCTGTATATGTCACTTGTAGTTTTTTCGATGATGGAATCTTTTGCCATTGATTCGACAATTCCTCGCACAATCTTTTCAGCGGTTGTTGGATTCGCTCCCGTATTAATGAGAGATGTTTGTAGTTTTTCGGGAAGAAATTCCTCCTTTTTGCCATCCTCTTTAATTACATATATAGTACTCTGCGGTTTTGACATGAGTGGCCTGTTTAATATTTATTAAACCAGTATACCACCGCCCCTACAGACTTCGCCATCATAAATGACAATAGACTGGCCAGAAGTTACCGTTTTCTGAGGAGGATCAAATGTGATCTCTAGGGTACCTTCCTTACCCTTCTTGATATTGCATCTCTGCTTCTCTTGCCTATATCTAAGCCTTACGTCAAAAGTACCAATGAGTGAGTCCATTTCACCACTTGTAGCACTTACAGAGCTCGCTAGGGCTGTTTTAGCCATATGAGAGACTACTTCCTCGGTATATTCCGCCACCGTGATTGTATTCTTCGATACATCCTTAGTGATTACATACTTTGGGTGTTCGTCAGGCGACGAATTGTACAAAGTAAAACCATGGCGTTCTCCGATGGTATACAGGAGGGCACCGTCGTGTTCACCGATTATTTCACCTTTCATATCAATGACATTCCCTTTTTGTGTATCAATATGTTCCTTCAGGAATTCTTTCATGTCGACATGTCCAATGAAGCAGATACCCTGACTATCCTTCTTGTCGAATATTGGTAAGCTATTCTTTTCTGCAATCTTTCGTACCTCTCTCTTCTGCAAGTGTCCAACAGGGAACAATATGTGTTGCAGGTCGGACTGATTTAATGTCCAAAGAAAATATGTTTGATCTTTATTCTTGTCAGCTCCTTCTTTAAGTTCAAAATTTCCAGTCTTAATATTTAAAATATTTTGTGCGTAATGACCCGTTGCAACATAGTCAACACCAGCTTCCCTTGCAGCCTTAAGGAAAGAGCCGAACTTAATGAATCGGTTGCACATAACATCAGGGTTTGGAGTTCTACCCTGCTTGTATTCTCGGATCATGTAATCAACAACTTCTTTTTTGTATTCATCTCCAAAATCAAATGTAAGAAATGGAATATCCAGATGAGCCGCAACCCTCATTGCATCCCGTCGCTCATCTTTCCATGTACACTCTCCATTCTCAGGCTGCCACACTTTAATGAACACACCTGTCACGTCGAAACCCGCCTGCTTCAAAAGCAAGGCTGATACAGAAGAATCTACACCACCAGACATACCAACCCAGACCTTCTTATTTCCCGAGGTATTTTTTACGATTTTTAACATGTTCACCGTAGGTTACGGCGAAATGATTTATACCATCTTTATCAGAAAGAAAATAGAGGTACTTACTAGGAGTCGGATTAAGTGCCGCATCTATCGATGAAAGGCCCGGATTAGAAATTGGAGTAGGAGGCAACCCTTTGTACTTATATGTATTGTATGGCGAATCAAGCTGTAGGTCTTTTAGAGTAAGCTGAAGAGATGCTTTGCCCGTAACATACCCCAATGTGCTATCAACCTGAAGCGGCATGTCAATTTCTAATCGACGTAAAATGAGACCCGCAACTATGCGACGATCAATGTCATTCTGCACTTCCTCCTCAAGAATGGAGGCGAGTATCAATATTTCGTCAAGTGAACGACCTGAATCCTCAATGGCTTTTGTTCTACTCCCAATGCTCTTATCAAACTGCGCCAGTAACCTATCTAAAATCATTTGAAGAGGTGCCTGTGGTGAAAAGAAATATGTTTCTGGGAAAAGCTTTCCTTCATACGGCCTAAAAGCAATCTCAGCATCTTTCTCATTAATTTGCGGAAACTTGTCATGAACAAGCTTTGCTGTTTCTGCTGACGTTAACCCTTCAGGCAAAGTTAATTTAACGGGTACATAACCATAGTCACCATTTGAAATACGGTGAGCTATATGGAACACATCTTGAGGCCCATTGAAGAGATACATACCAGCAGATGTACGCCGCTCGCCTCCGTAGAAAATGACAAGGCTTCTGAATAATAGAGGAGATCGAACAATATTGTTCATGTGCAACTCATTAGTGATACTCGAAATACTTTGTCCTGGATCTATGACAATGGATGTACCGGAAACAAAATTAGAAGGAGCTGACAGGACGAATTGATAGAAGGCAATGATGACTGAAAAAGCCAAGAGTCCACCCAATATCCCGAATCGCAATGATTTGCCGAGTGATGACATGGATTAAATCGGAAGATTTGATGGAGCTTCTGCTCTCTTTGCAGAAATTCGACTAAGGTTAGGGGTTCGAGAAACATCACCTGGGAAGTGATATATGGTGGCGAGTTCCTCTGTCGTCATGACAAAAGCTTCATATTCATATCCATCTGGAAAGAATTCTGGGTAGAAGAAAGATCGATTCCTATAAAGGAACATCATCTTTTCTTTCTTTTTCATTGTCCTTACTCCAGTAAAGTCCTGCCATGGATAGTCGTAGGCAGTACCGTTAGCTGGAGCGAAGCCGTTTAGGTTAGGAGCATTGTACTGACGGAGGCTTCCAGTAAGGCCTGGAATCATTGCGGGCTTGAAACTATCTTTCCTAGCGACGTATATAGCTCTAATACCGCAATCAAAGGCAAGCTTTGAAACATTCTTTTCAATTGCTTCTACTTTTTCACGCTCACCCTTTGTCATTGAAAAATCAGCAAAGTTCACTTCTCCATCTTTAGCCTTCTTATCACGCTTCATAATTTTATCAACATCCTTTTTTGCAGCATCGGTCCAGTCTACTTTTTCAAACCATGTTCCTGGTTTAGTTAATTCCTTTTTATGAGCTCTGATGACAATTTGCATCCAGATTTGTTCACCTCGGCCAACGGAGCCAAGAAATTCGATGATTGATGTTATTGGATCGATCTTTACCTCTTCCTTCGGATCCTTATCAAGACCATAATTTATATATGTTTTTATCGGGAGATGTGATGCTTGTCCTTTCTTAAAATCACACGCCCACATTTGGTGATCAGCCCAGTTAAAGTTTATTTTCGAGCTATAGTCCTCAACAGTATTCATTTCAATATCAGGAAACTGACCATAGAGTTGGCTTTCAACGAGTCCCTTGAATGCCTCTCGGGTCCAGATGAAAAAGCGTACCTGTCCTTCAATTGATGCAATCTCAAGCGAAAACCACGGACGAGTCTTCCCCAACCAGAACTTATCAAACGGAGTACCCTCACCTCCAGTTTGGAAAAGTGAGGTCATAAAGAGCTCCATAGCAAGTGGACTCTTGGCAATTCCTTTTGGAATCTTAAGCTCCAACACTACATACTTTTGAGAAGCGAAGAATACAGCACGAACATATTTCACCCAGTTCTTCCAAAACCAAATCATGAGAAATATAGGGACAATGATGAATGAGACAAAGACTACAATCTGGATGATTATTCCAAAGAGAGGTCCAAAGATTTGCTGAAGAGCTTCATTACCTGACATGATATATTATTTTACTTCATAATCTCCGAATCGTCACTAAAGAAAAAGCCCCTTTCGGGGTCTTTCTTTATTTCTCTTCTACCAAGTGATACTTTCCTTCTTTGTCCTTCTTGAACTGCTTGCTGTTCTGGAGGTTTACTAAGATAGTATTTTCTTTTACGTATCGTTCCTTGAGTACCTTTTCGATGATTTGATCTTTTGTAAGTGGACCGTTTTTTGTAAGGACCTTCTTGATGACGTCTTTGACGACACCTGAAAGATACCCCCATTCAGTAAGTGCATAGAGACCTCGTCCAACCAATACGAATCGCTTGTCTTTAATCAATTCGTTATGAGTTGTAGCAACATGTGCCTTCTTGTTGAAAAGCTGCTGTATGAGCTTTGCAATGTCTCGGAAGTGTATAGGTGAGCCGTGCTTTCGCATAGCGAGGAATGCATAGTCTCGAATACCCTTTGTTCGGACATTAGGTGAAGATGCCTTACCCCATTCGCCAAGAGGGTTCTTATCGATATGCTTTGAGATTCGCAACCATCGCTTTGCAACCTCCTCGTTCTTGTATTTATCATTAACATCCTTCAAATGTTCGAGGAATTTCTCGATCATTTCAGATTCAGGAACTAAATCGTCATCATTGAGGTTTTTGTAGAGCTTTCGAAGAGCCTCATGAATCTTTTTTGAGAGCTCTGTATCTACATGCCATCGGTGCTTGAATTCGTCATCTTCCTTTTCCTTCTTGAAGGTATCGCTAACAACAAGCATGAAGTGAACATGATTTTGAGTTGACTCATCCTTTGCAACATGAGAAAGAAGATCATCTTCTGAGACAATTGAGCCAAGGGCTACTACGATAGACTGAAGCTCATCAAAAGCAGCCTTTTCCTGCTTAAAAGAGCCTGATTTTCGGATATTAGCAAGAGCAGCATTTTCAATCTGTCGAACACGCTCTCTGGTAATGCCATAAAGCTCCCCGATAGCCTCGAGGGTCATTCTTTCATTTGTCTTATCAAGACCGTAACGCTTAGATACCACCAAACGAGCCCTTTCAGGCAAGGCAGCGAGTAATTTCTTTGTTACATTCTTTGGTTTAAAGTTGAGGGCGATTGCTGCCATAAAATTTATACTTTATTTGTAGCACACACTAGTGAAATGGTCAAGTAAGTGGTGTTATTGGCTCTAAATGACGATATTCACAAGCTTGTCTGGGATATAAATGACCTTAATTGGGGTCTTACCCTCCAGCCATTTGATGACCACAGGGTGTTCAAGGGCATATTTCTTAACAGTCTCCTCGTCATTACTGTCAGAAACAAAGGTAGTTCGTACCTTTCCGTTAACTTGGACAACAATATTAAAGGAATCGGAAATAAGCTTCTTTGGGTCAAATTCTGGCCACGGAGACTGATGAATACTCTTCTTGTTTCCCTGCTCTGCCCATAATTCTTCAGCAACATGAGGCACGAAAGGAGCAAGGAGCTGAAGGAATATCTTGTAATGGTCCTTTGATACTACAGTCTGTTTCTCAAACGCATTGAGGAGAATCATAAGTGATGATACTGCGGTATTGAAGCCCATACCCTCTATATCCCCACTCACTTTTTTAATAGTCTTATGAACCAGTGCATCAACCTCCTTGTCGGCATCAGCTTTCTTAACCTTCTTTGCAAGATTCCATGTTCTTTCAATGAATCTTCGAGGTCCGATCATATTGTCACTACTCCATGGTATTGCCTGATCAAATGGACCCATGAACATTTCATAAAGACGCAATGTGTCCGCACCGTAGAGTTTAACGAGGTCGTCGGGGTTAACCACGTTTCCCTTCGACTTCGACATTTTCGCTCCGCCTTCGGCCAAAATGAGGCCGTGAGAGGTACGCTTAGCATACGGTTCAATTGTTTTTACCACTCCAATGTCAAAAAGGAATTTATGCCAGAATCGAGAGTACAACAAATGAAGAGTAGTGTGTTCCATACCCCCGTTGTACCAATCAACAGGCTGCCAGATATTAAGTTTCTTTGGATCTATAAGTGCTTTCTTGTTCTTTGGATCTGCATATCGCAAATAGTACCAACTAGATCCAGCCCACTGAGGCATAGTGTCAGTTTCGCGCTTTGCTGGACCCTTACAATTAGGGCATTTAGTCTTTACCCACTTCTCTATCGTTGCAAGTGGTGATTCACCGGTATCTGTAGGTTCATATTTCTTTATCTCAGGTAATTTAAGAGGAAGTTCCTTGTCAGGAAGCGCCACTAATCCGCATGCTGCACAATTAACAACAGGGATTGGTTCTCCCCAATATCGTTGTCGAGAAAAAACCCAGTCTCTCAACTTGTATTTTGTTACCTCTTTTCCATGCACAAGCTTTGTAATCTTCACCTTTGCTGAATCAGAATCCATTCCATCAAATGATCCAGATTCGGCAAGGATTCCCTTCCCTTCATACGCAATATCTTTTTGTGCCGTAAGTCTTTCAAGCCAATATGGAAGTTCAGAGTTAACCATCTTTCCAGGGACAAATTCAGCTCCGTCTACCCAAAGGATTTCATTTCCCTCGTTTTCACCGCCTTGATCAATCTCTAATCGCTTATCACTCTTCAATTCAAAATATACACCTGTAGCAAAAGCTACACGGTTTTCGTCTTTATGTTTTGCAAAATATGCAGCCTGAACAGGTCCACCAAGTGTTCTTTTATATTCCACATCAGTGTAGCCAGTCTCTTCGGCTAACTCTCGGAGTGCTGAATCAACCGGTTCTTCTCCTTCTTCAATTCCTCCGATGACAACAGTGTCCCATCCGAACTTCTTGTTACGGATGATGAGGTATTTCTTCGTCTTAGGATCAAAAACTATGGCGTGTACATTCTTTCTTACCTTGGTTCCCTTATCAGCACGTGGAGGATTTACATGGTCAACGACAGACGGAATGACAACATTTTTTACTGGAAGATTATATTTCTGAGCAAACTCAAGATCTCTTTGATCATGTGCAGGAACCGCCATGACAGCACCCGTTCCATATGTTGCGAGGACATAGTCAGCAATCCAAACAGGAACCTCCTCACCATTTGCAGGGTTAACTGCCTTTACGCCTTTAAGTTCAACTCCTGTTTTTTCCTTTCCTTCCGCAGTCCTATCAATATCTGCTCGAGCTTTAGCTGCAGTAATATATTTCACTACTTCAGCTTTGTTAGAAACCTTATCTAAAAGCTGTTCAACGAGAGCATGTTCTGGTGCGAGGACAACATAGGTCACACCAAAGAGCGTATCCGCTCGTGTCGTGAATACCTTCACACTCTCCTTTGATCCAACAATTGAGAAATCCAATTCTGACCCAGTACTTCTACCAATCCAATTACGCTGCTGTATCTTTATACGTTCTAGATAGTCGACAGTGTCGAGATCTTTGTCGAGACGATCTGCATACTTTGTAATGGCAAGCATCCACTGTTCCTTTTCTCTCTTCTCAACGTTTGTACCACAACGTTCACACGCCCCATTTATGACTTCTTCGTTTGCAAGCACTGTCTTGTCTTTTGGACACCAATTTACTGCCGTACGAGCCTTGTACGCCAGTCCTTTCCTAAACATCTGTATGAATATCCACTGGGTCCATTTATAGTACTCAGGATCTGTTGTATTGATTTCTCGAGACCAATCAAATGAAAGACCAAGCATCTTTAATTGCCGGCGGAAGTTGTCCGTATTTTCCTTTGTTACAAGCTTAGGCTGTTTACCTGTCTTTATCGCAAAGTTTTCAGTAGGAAGACCAAAGGCATCCCATCCGATTGGATACAACACATTTTCTCCCATCATACGACGTTTACGTGCAACAATATCCATCGCAGCATAACTGCGAATGTGTCCGGTATGGAGTCCTGCTCCAGAAGGGAATGGGAATTCTACAAGAGGATAGAATTTCTTTGCCTTACTCGTATCAGAAGCCTTGTATGGCTTCTTTGTTTCCCAAACTTTCTGCCATTTCTTCTCGATCTTTATATGATCGTATTGTGTTTCTTTTTTAGATTTCATGAGGCTGTCGTACTACGCTCCGAGATTCTGTGTCTTAGGATATATTGGGTACTTCAAAGGATCGATAGTTCGAACAAAGCATGCGTGTCCCGCATCATGTTTCCAATTCGCACCACCAAAGATTGGATCAATATACACATCGCTTGGATATGCAACACCGCCCTTTCCTGGGTATTCCCCCTTACCTTCAAGATCCTGTGTAGACTTCTCAAATGTAGCGCAAAGCTCAAAAGTAATTGAGGTTGTTGCTACCTTTGTGTACTCATATGACGCATCTGTTGCAGGATCAGTTGGAACCATATATCCGCTCAAAGAGTCATTAAGTTCAGACAGTGAAAGAGGAAGCTTTCCCTTAGTCTGATAGCTATTCAAAACCTGATATTGAATACTCTGAAGGTCAGAGAGTCGCTGGTTATCGTCTCTAAGATCTCGAAGAGAGCTTGGAGAGCCGATGATTAGAAAGCCTCCTACAACAGCTGCCAAAACAACAAGAGATGTAGTAGTTATTGCAACGATACGCACCTTTGGCTTCTCGAAGAACACGCCACGTAAGTCATTAAGGGTACTCCAGAAGATTCCTCCAGTTACAACAAGCACTGAGAGTGCCTTAAGAACGAAACGAGTAGTAATCTCTCCGCCAAGGAAGGTATTGATTACATATATCAAATCAATTGCAATTGTTACTGATGTTAGGAAGAGAGTGAGATATATGAGCCACTTTCGAAGAGTAAGATCTCTCTTTGCTTGGTTAGCAAAAAGATCCTTGTAAATTGTTTTCAAGAGAAGAAGGAGAATTGGAAACGAAACAATGAGTGTTGAAAGCGCTATCCGCAAACTTCCAGCATATGGGTCAGCGTAATATGCCTGTCGATCTGGAAATGCGAAGTTAATAATATCAAACAAGAAACTGAGAAAGCTTGTCGCAAATACGTACAAGGCTGCGATCACTCCAATGTGAAGGAAGAAATCCTTGGCAGTAGTCTTTGGTTTTGTCATTGGGTCCATAAAAGGGGCTTAAATTAGCTTGTAACACCATCCATGATATACCTCCACAAGCTATTTTTCAACATTATATAAGTAACCGACCTTTTGCATCTCACACGTCAAAATGTCATTTTAAGTGGTATTGCCTATTTTAATTTGATACCATATACCTAGATTTCCGTTCCTGGGTGTAGGATATTTTCCGAATAACGAGGCGTACACGAAACGCCTACAAGAGCTTCGGCTCAGAGACCCAGATTCAACCGGTTCCAGACAATGGAACCGGTTTTCACTATTATGGAAACAGAAAACCCACCATCTCACGACAGGGGTTCCTGGGTTGAGACGATGGGTTATAGCGGCTTAAGCTGCCACTTTTTCAAAATATGCTCCAGAGAAGCTGCACCGTCCCTGACCTTCAGGGTCTTCATTCATTGGTGGGGTGTCCATCTTTGGGCGCAAGACGCCGTCCAGAAAGACAATCTGCGGATGACCTGCGACCTGAAGGCGAGTCTTGCGACGTGCCCAGCTCCACTTCGGATCGCCCCAGTAACATGGGTCGACGTAGTAGTCGTTGGGCAGGAAGAGGTCCTGAACTGCACCGATGGTATGAACCTCATCGGACGATAGCCCGATAGCGGCATCTTTTTTCTTCAGGCGAACTTTGTCACCTTTGGCAAACATTTCTGGCATGTGAGAATCCTCCTTTTGGATTTGTAGGTTGTTGATATTTGAAATTAGCTACCGAGCAAAACAGTAGCATTAAAATAGCGTAGTGTCAATAGTTTAAACCTTAAACTCCATTACATCCCCATCCTGTACGACATATTCCTTCCCTTCCGTTTTTACTAATCCTTTTTCACGAGCAGCTGCGTATGAACCTGCTTCAATTAGAGTCTTCCAGTTTATAACTTCAGCTCTGATGAACTTGTCTTTAAAGTCATTATGAATAGCTGTTCCTGCCATTGGAGCATTCCAACCCTTATGAATCGTCCATGCACGTGTTTCTTGTACTCCAGTGGTGAAATACATCTGAAGGTTTAGAAGATCAAAGCCTGCTCGAATGAGACTATCAATCCCATCATCCTTAGCACCCAGTTCCTTTCGGAACATTTCTTTCTCATCTCCTTCTAGGTCTTTAAGCTCGTGCTCTACTCCTGCATCTACGATTGTCCACTTGAAGTTGTTATCTACAAAAAACTTCATCAATTCCTGATATCGCTCATCATTTAATTCATCCAAATTCGTTCCTCCAGCTTTTTTGTTGAGCACATACATGATTGGCTTCATGGTAAGGAGCTGAAGGTTTTTAATTGCCTCCTTGTCGTCATCTGTAAGATCTGCCTGCTGAGCAAGCTTTCCCTCATCAAGAATTACACGGATCTTTTCAAGCGCAGCTTTTTCCTTTACAGCAAGCTTGTCTCCTCGCTTTGCGTCTTTTTCAACAGAGCCAAGTCGCTTTGTCACAGTCTGCGCATCTGCTAATACCAATTCGAGATTAATAACCCCAATATCATTTACAGGGTTAATCTTTCCATCTACGTGAATGACATTTGAATCCTCGAAAATACGAACAACTTCAGTGATTGCATCTACTTCACGAATATGTGACAGGAATTGGTTTCCAAGTCCTTCACCTTCTGATGCTCCTTTTACAAGACCTGCAATATCCACGAACTCAATGGCGGCAGGGATTGTCTTTAGTGTCTTTGAAAAATCAGCAAGTTTATGGAGTCTTTCATCAGGAACAGCAACAACACCAACCGAAGGATCGATGGTGCAGAATGGATAGTTTTCAGCAGGTACAGATTTCTTTGTAAGTGCATTAAAAAGCGTGGATTTACCCACGTTTGGAAGACCAACGATACCTAAAGATAGTTTCATCATGCGATAGTAACACACAATCTAACACTTTGAAAAATACAAAACAGCCCGCCCGGTCTTCCCGGAGGGCTGCTTAAAACAGTCTTTGAACCTTTGGTGTTCATTTTTAGGAAAATGGACAAGTATAAAAAAATTCCCCGCTGGATGGACTGCCATCCAACGGGAAATTGCTTTTCAACCTTTCTGGTTTCTTGGCTTTCTCAGGCCTCAGATGTCGCCGGCGTGTTCGAGCCGACGATTCACCTCTTTGGCGTCATTTCCACTCAGCGCCATAACGGCTTCAGCGGTGTAGCCGCTATCGGCAAACTTGTCGAACGCCGGGCCGTCCCATGGCTCAAGGGTGATTTCCTGGAGAGAAACGGGCTCTTTACCAGCAAACACCAAGCGGAGATTTTCCGCAGCCACACGCAGGCCTTGCTCGGGATTACGGATTGCCATGCACTCGCCTTCAATGACGGCGAACTCTCCGTGCGCGCTCCGCTCATGGGCTTTGAGCACTACATCCGCGAAGAGCCGACTATGATCGGGGTGCACTGTACCGAAGGTCCGGAATTGTCCTGCGCGATCAGCCCAGGCCATGTTCGCAGGCCGGCGACAAGCACCCGGCTTCTTCGAATTGAAGTCGCCCTGCTTTGCATGGCCAGGCTCCGCAAGACCCAGTTTGATACATTCGAGCACGTCTTCAGTCGGGTCGTCGCCGTCGATCTCATGATGAGACACGTCCACGCCCCAGGCGAAAGCGTTCCTGGCAACAACGTCCAGCAGATACTTATTGCGCAAATCCCGGAGATCACGCCAGGAAAAGAGGTCCTCCATGATGTGACGAATCTCAAAACCGACGCGAACTCCTCCCCGACCCGCAGCCTTGAGGATGGGTTCCCACTTCACAGCCAGGAGAGCTAAAGCCTTCTCTCGGAGCAACGGAGGGTGTGCATTCCACGGATCGGTGGCAACGGGTACGCTGCGCCCGCCGGGGAACGTCTGATGGCGGCGGATCCCGAGTAAGCGACCGAGCTCGATAGCTTCGAGCATTTCATCGCGAGCTTGGGCTTCGAGATCTGCGACGCCACAGTGTTGCATCCACTTCGGAGCAAAACCGACGAAACGAGGCACGACAGCAGGATGCATGCAGACACGCTGTCCGACGATGTGAGTCTCGATGCCAATGATGGGGGTTCCGAGGCCGGCATAGTGCGCGACAACCTCAGCCCGATGACTATCGTCGTTGATCATGCGGCGCACATTGAGCATGCCGCTCGGCATACTAACGCCGGTGATGCCGCACTCTTGCGCGGCGAACTTGCACAGGTCGTCGAACGTGGCAAACCGATTACCGGGGCCGACGAGGAGCGCGTTGAGTTGAGCCGCGAAGAACGCGATTGAGGGTTGTTCAGGTTTGGATTTCATAGGATTTCAGGATTGAGGTTTTTGGACATATCGAATTGATCTTACGAGGCCAAGCATAATAGCCGGCAACACAAGCAAGACAAGATTTCCCGTCTGAGGGGTAGAATCCAGATAGCAGGTTTTCGATGAACTGTTATATCTGGAAGAAACTTACACGATAGTCGTTATGGAAGTCAAGGATGCTAGTACTGTATTCTTTGACAAATATTGTAAAAAAGTGTCTACTTCACCCGGGTTACCACTGAAGAAATTCGGAGGAAGGAAAGCACATCACATCAAAAACAATCCACAAAAGGAGAAACCATGAGTAAATATATCCGTCCGTTCGGCATCCATCAACTGGCAGGCCCCGGCATCCTCAATGCAGGCCAGCAGAATCTGCTGACCCGCTTCACAACGACCGCATACAACAACGGTTGCACCGTCCTCGACATCGGGGCCGGAGCTCCGCTCAACAACCTCACCCCGGCCGAAACTGCCGAGGCGATGAAACGAGGAGGTATCGATACCGCTATCGGCACCATCTTCTTCCCCGGAAACCAGTGCATGGGAAACCCGATCTATGACAACGGGAGGAACAGGCTTTCCCTTGATTCTTTCCGCGCCGGTATCCATTTCCTCCTTGAGCTGCGAAAGAACGGAATCAAGGTGGCAAAAATCGCTGGACCGTCGTGCTTCTGCGTCGATTTCGACTACAGAGCTCAGTTCCCGGGCGGTATTACCGACTTCGCCGCCAATTTCTATCGCGAACTCAAATCCGAGCTCAACGGTGAAGGTCTGACGGTGGTGCTCGAATACTTGCGCCCCGGCGAAAGTATCGGCGCGATAAGCAGTGTCGAAGATGTACGGGCAATCAGTAACGCGGTAGGCAACCGCACAGTCCTGTGGCATGCGGATACGTTCCACATGCAGAGCTACGGACGCGATCCGGCTCATGAGATCCGAAAGGGTGGCGACATCTTGGGGTACCTGCACGCCCACGGTAATAGGCGCCTCCCGGCGGGGGCTAAACCCATGTTCGGAGAACCTGGGGTGACCGATCGCACCGACTGGATAAACGTCGCTAGTGCCTTGGACGAAGTCGGTTACGATGGTGAAGTGGTCACCGAACCCTTCGGAGCGAAAGTTCGAGCTCAGATCCCGGCATTGGGAGATGGACTTCTCCATACATTCGCCCCGCGCGATCATCTCCGCATCACTCGGCGGACGCTTCAGCGGGCCGGAGTCATCGGGTAAATCACAAACTCGATAAAATAGAACATCGCCGATGGAGGAATTCCTCCATCGGCGATTATTTGTTTCTTCATACTTTTCCAAAGAGGAGTTTAAAAATACAAAACAGCCCGCCCGGTCTTCCCGGAGGGGCTGCTTGAAACTAACGATGGATCGATTCCGGTTTGATGATATGGAGCCACACCGCAACGCGCCTACAGGAGCGCAACGTGACGTAGGTGACCATGCCAACAAACCACAAAGACATGAATGTGATCCAGAGCGTGATACTTGGACTCTTTGTGTTCATCGGGGTGATTCTATTGCGTCAAAGAGCGCGGCATCCGTCGGGACGCCCCGCGTCTCAACAGATTGGATGATTTAAGACAACAATGCCACGAAATTAAAACGGAGGCAATACCTACATGAGACCTGCATCAAGTAAGCGTACGTTTCGAGAATTCTCTTGGTGACGCGTAAGGACACTATATGAAGTTTTTTCTTTTGTAGACTGAGTAACATATGTCTCATTAGTGAAAGCAATCTTTCCGGTCTTTTCCATATTGAGCGCAAGATAGTAGTCATCCATAGCGCGAGTAAGATTTAATTTTTTGCGTAGTTCAATTGCCTCATTAAAGTATTGAATGATTTTTTCTTTGTCGCTCCCCCAGAATGCAAAGCTTGGACCCCACACTCTCGAACGAGCAGTGCTTCCTTTCAAAATATTCTTGTGCCTCTGTGTTAGAATTTTGCCCAATATTGTTCCTGAATATTTAACCCAAGAGCCAACAAGGATATTTCCTTGTTTTAGTGTCTTAACCATTACCTCAATCCAATTTTCTTTTGCGAAAGAATCACCATCTATGCAGAGAATTATATCCCCAGAAACATGTTTAAGTCCTTCTATTCTCGCATGTGTAATACCCCGAGGTCCGTCATATGGAATGACTGAAATGGGAAATCTTTTAGCAATTGAGATAGTCTCATCAGTACAGTTATGTGCAAGAAGCAAGACCTCATCGGGTGATGAGGTTTGCTTAAGCAGTGATCTGATGCATTTTTCAATGTGTCTTTCTTCGTTATGCGCAATGATCAATACCGATGTTTTCATATTGTCTTTACTTCCCCAAAAGTTCTCGCATCTTTTCCTGATTTGCCATCATTACTTCCATCGATGCTTCTTGCTGACCCTTACCATTTTTCATTTTTTCTTGGATCTCTGTAGCAATGTTCTGAAAGAAATCAGGGTTTTTCTCTATCATCGCAAAAATCTTTTCTTGCTCTTCTTCGGGAACGCCTTTCATCTGACGCTTAAGCATTTGTTTCATTAAAAAGTTCTGGAAAAGTGCCATGCTGGTTTCAAATTAATTAATAGGTTCGTACATTGTAGACTAACGGCTCTTTACAGGCAACGAGAAACTGAATGTAGATCCCTTTCCCTCTCCGTCTGACTCAACAGCAATCTTTCCTCCGTGCTTTTCAATGATATTTTTGGTCATAAAGAGACCAATTCCCATTCCTTCTGTATCAGCGTGTCTCGCATTAGCGGTGCGATAGAATTTGGCAAACAGGTGAGGAATCTCCTCCTGCGCAATACCAATTCCCGTATCCTTGAATGTAACGACAACATCATTATCCACCCTCCTTATCGTAATCGTAATTGTTCCACCTACTGGGGTGTAGATGAGGGCATTCTCAAACAGAATTTGAATAGCGAACTGCATACGCGTCTTGTCTGCCCGTATTGCAGGTAACCCAGGTTCAATATCAAGAATGACATTCTGCTGTTTATGAGATATCTGTTCCTCGTGGCCACTTTTCATGTCGGTAAGGATATCCTCAAGCTTTGTATTATTAAACTGGTATTGATATGAGTCATTGTCATCACGTGCGATGTCGATAACGATATTTGTTAGTTCAAATAATCGCATGCTGGCATGTTGCATCTGCTCAACCTCAGCATTTCGCTTTACCGGATCAGACTCTGTTCTTAGCTCCTCTGCTAGCCAACGGATATGGGTCAAAGGTGTCCGGAACTTATGACTTACATTGTTTATGAATTCATATTTCAAAATATCAACTTCACGTATGTGCCGCCAGATATAGAAACAGACGGCGACGACAATGATTCCAGAGACTAGCGGCATGAGCCAAAATGGATATCCAGGGTATGAGTTAACAAAAAAGTTGTTACTTACGTTAACAGCAATGATGAGAAGCCCCACTAATGCAGTAGAGACGGCATATATTGTTGCATTCTTTGCAATAACACCTAGTTCAATGAGGTCATATTTAAGAGCTGCATAGCCAAGAGGAACTACATATAAACCAAGAATTGATCCGTACATTGGGTCAAAAGAGCTTCCAAAAAGGGTTAGGAAAGGTAACGAACCTATGCCGTATCCCCACCCAAATGACAATGCAAAGTATTTAATACGAATCTTAGTCTGAGTGTCAGAAGTAGTCTGGTAAAGATGTGTGAGGAAATAGAAGAAGTAACCTGCAACAGAAAAGAAAAATACTGCGAAAACCCAGTAATATTCACCCAGGTTATAGAAATTTGGGAAATAAAGAAGCGGTCGTGATGTGATCACATATCTCGACATGTCACTGAGAAAGAAAATAAAAAGAACGAAAGCTACTGCATAGGCACCAAGAACATATTTTTTATGTTTTTTCCACTGATCGAAAGTAATTACCGCAAGGTGTGCAGTGAGACAAACCGTAAACAAATTTATTAAAGTGAAATAAATGTACTTTGTAGACAGAAGGGCATTATGTTCATTTACTCCCATTACATAAGCAAAGGCGAATATACAGAAAAATACGTTATTAAGAAAATATACAATGTTTACAGGCTTTTTCCACCCTCTAAACAAAGCAATGATACCCAGTGTAGCAGGAAGAAGTATTGAGATAGTAAATCCAATATTGAATGCGAGAAGATGCGAATGCATGTCCCCAAATTATATCACAGAGTCCAATTTCTTTGATATGTGTATTGTCCCCCCAACCTCATAACGCTGAAGTGGTGTCTCGTGTTGCTTCCAAAAACCTCTTACTCGTTCATCAAACTTCCAACCGGCTATCGCTTCGTCTAGTGAACAGAATAGTTTCTGGTCTTTTTTAAGAACTGCCAGAAATATCATTTCATATGCTTCCCTATTACGGCCAGCGGAATTAGATAGCCCGAGTGGTGTGTTAATTGTAAAAATCATCTCCTTAATAACACCTTCTTTGAGCTTAACCGGCTTACTAAACTTAATATATATATCAGCTCGACTTTCAGACAATGCCTTACCTGCGGATAGGTAAATATTGGCCTTTCTGTGTCTCGCTAAAACCGTTGAGGCATTAATACTGAAAAATGTTTCGGTTTCAGAGTAGGGATTAACACCAGGCTCGTCATGATATTTTACATACTGACCCCTCATAACAGGAGTTTTAATACGCAAAGAAGAGATGGCGCCGGCACGAGCCTTCTGAACTTTCGTTGCGTCTGGAGACAGCACAGACTTGGAAGAGAGAATTACAGCAAGCATTTGAAGTAGGTGATTTTGTCCCACATCTTTCAAGGCACCTACAATATCGTAAAATGCACCTCTTCTTGCAACAGTCTTAGTTTCCCAAAGTGATACCTTTATTTCCTTAATATAGCCCAGAGCTCTTTCAAAATCCGGATCATTTCTTCTGCGTTCAATTACATCTATTAATGCCGACTTGCCGAGATAGTGGTCAACTCGATATATCTGATTTTCTTGTATATATCGTCGTAAAAGCGCATCCAAAGATGCAGCTGACACCGCATCATGTCCAAAAGGCTTCTCTATCATTATCTGACTCTCCTTGTTTAGAAGCTTCTCTTTGCCGAGCTGTGAAATGATTGTGGAATGGAGCTCAGGATGGACCGAAAGAAAAAAGATATTTCGTCCACTACCCTTGGTTGCTTCCTTGAGGAGATCATACCCTTTCTTTTCAGCAAGTTCTCCTTGTACATATGTACACTTGTCTATGAATCGCCGTGCCTGGCGAAGAGATTTTGGATTCTTATCAGGATACTTTAGGGCTATAGCGTCATTAATGAGAGATGAGAATTCTTCAGCGCATAACACCTTCCGTCCATACCCAATGACAGAAAAGTCTTCTCCAATATCCCCATGTCTATACAGATCAAAGATTGCAGGGATGATTTTACCTCTCGCAAGATCACCTGTGACGCCGAATATGACAATCGAGACCGGCGTATGAGCCATGCGGTTAAAATTATTACTTTATGATTACTGTCGCACCTGTCACTTTCTTTACATCAACATCAAGTCCTACCTCTACACTCATGATTCCCTGTGCATCACTTAGTACTGTAGCTGCCTGTTGCAATGTGAGAATTGCTTCTGAATAGCTGCTACTTGCCATGAATCCTTCTGCCTTTACTGTAAGAACCTGTGCTTCTGATATCTTTCCTCCAACAAGTGCTGTTGTAGTTGTCCCCAACAACGTCTTATTCTCAGTCCTCATGTTCAAAGTCTCATCAGTCTGGGAAAGAACGTTCTTCAAGTTTAACTCTGCTGTTGCCTTTGGATCAATTGTTGATTTAACTTGTTTGTCTTGTATGTTCACTCGAGCATCTGTTGTTGTAGCGAGTTCGGTCTTCACAGAAGCAATGAAAGATGAGAGGTGTTGTTCTGTATTCTCATCAGGCTGGTCTTCAGAAATCCTTTCAAGAATGACTTCGTGAGCTCGAAGTGATGATTCGTAGTTAACAGCAACCTCTTGTGCTGCTGTTAGATTATTTTCAGAAACCAACGAAGCAACACGGCTTTGCACCTGTGTTGCACGCTTCTTAAATTCTTGCTGCGCAATGGCTTTTGTTTGGTCATTTAGCTTTCCTCGAGCTGAGAGTGTCGCAACCTCTTGAAGTCGTCGTTCTGTTGCCTCTACAGCAACACGAGCTTTAGATTCTGGAGTTACAGCAGTAAATCCTCGAACTTCTTCGTTCACGTTTACTTTTACGGAATAGAGAGAGTCACCTGGAAGTGCTGCTTCAGCAGCAAGAGATGCACCTCCTGTTACAAAAAGGATGGCGACAATGACGAGTGATGGAACAAATTTACGATGTACAAAATATATATTCCAAGGAGCTGTTGAAAATGGAGAAGCTACAGGGGCCTTTGATGAAGCTGCCTCTATATCTTCAATAACAGCAAAAGTACGAGCAAGTATGTTGCTCTTTTCTTCAACTGAAAGCTTTACAGCCTTCAATGATTCTATAAAATTGTCGAATGATTTATTTATCATGGGTATCATTTCTTTCATAAAGCTCTCGCAACTCTTTCATTGCTCTGTGGAGCCTTACGGAAACTGTATTTTCTCTTTCACGCTGTACCTCGGCAATTTCTTTGACCGACAAGCCGTCAACATATCGCAGAAGCAGAAGATCACGAAGTGGTTGTTCAAGCTGGTTTAAAAGCAGGAGTGCCAACTTACCATCTGATTTGTCTACAATTCTCCCTGCCTCATTACCCTCGTCGGTTGGATCGAATCCATCGACAGCTAAGAGGTCTAGAGAGATATCTTTGCGCTTTCGATAATAATCCACTATCGAATTCGAAGCTATACGAAAAATGAGCGCTCTTGGATTATCGACCGTCTCATCTGAGGACATGTATTCCCACAATTTGACGAACGATTCCTGAACAATATCTTTTGCTTTTTCCCTATCAGAGAGCTTGTAGCTTGCAAAACGGAAGACCGCATCTGCGTGTTCCTCGTATATCGCCGAAAAACGTTCCTTTTTACTGGCGGACTGGTTTGTCGGGCGACTCTGTTTTGACATAGATAATGACGTAAAAGCTTCGCTTTTATTACACCGTGACTTATAATGGTAGCATATGGGTCTTAAATCAGCACCTCGAAGGCAACAACCAGCGGAGTACAGAAAGTGGCGTAATCGCGCAGCCCTCCTAATAGCTATATTTGCAGCGACCATAGGGGGTTCTACCTACTTCCTTAATTCCCAGGGTATTGACCCTCTTGAGTTCTACTCCAATATGGCCAATCCGTCCATGAGATTCGTACGAGTAACTCCTGGCATGAGAAAGGAGGAAATAGCAGACCTCTACGGTAAAACACTAGCTTGGAACGACCAGAATAAAGAAGCATTTTTAAGTGCCGCCGGTCTCGAGACAGGCACAGATACAGAGGTTGATGGCTACTACCTCCCAGGTAGCTATTGGTTCAGCAAAGACACAGGAGGCGCACAAGTTGGAAACGAAATGATTGATAATTTCAACAAAACGATTCAAAAGAAGGTACTGAGTAAGAAAACAGGAAACCTCAAAAAGAATGTTAACCTCGACACCGCAGTTCGTATTGCATCAATCATCCAAAGAGAAGCTGCTGGTAAGGAAGACATGCGTCTCATTTCCGGCATCATCTGGAACAGAATGTTCAACGGTATGAACCTCCAAATGGACGCTACCCTTCAGTATGCAAAAGGTACAACAACAGAGTGGTGGCCTCAGGTTAAGTCAGAGGATAAATATCTAGAATCTCCATACAATACATACAAATACAAAGGACTACCGCCAACAGCAATCGCCAACCCGAGCGTTGATGCCATTGAAGCAGCGTACAACCCCGTCAATACAAAATGTATTTTCTACATCCACGACAATAATAGAAAAATACACTGCACTGCAAACTACGAAGACCACAAGAAGAATATTGAAAGGTATTTGAAATAAAAAAGCGTCTTTCTCTTCGCAACCCCTGAAGGTGCTTGGAAAAAGACGCTCTTTTTAATGCCGATCATTATCGTCGCCCCCGCTTGAGACGCTCCCAATTGGACGCCGGTTCCTTCGGAAGGATGGCCTCAGAGCGGATGGAGCACAACTGACAGTCATCTTTGCCATCCCAGATGGGCAGATAGCGATTGACAAGCGAGATGACCCTGTAGCCATTGTGGAAATTACGTCCGGAGCGATTCATCAACGTCAGAACGTAGGGCGGGCATATACCGCCCTGTGCAACAACGGCAAGTTGAGCAAGCCTGACACTGCTGCCGGTGGTAAACGCATCTTCAATGATCAAAACGTTTTCCCCACTTTGAACACAATCGTCCAGCTTCTTGAAGACCATCCGAAGGTTAGCTCCATTGCTAAGCTTTTCGAGTGATGCAGATCGACAGATGCGACCACGCCGTTTAGTGATCTCCGCAGCAAGGCTCACCGCGAGCTTTGTTGCGCCCGTAGCAGGACCGACGATCCGATCAACGACCTCAACATCAAAACCTCTTTCAATGAGAAGGTCGAGAAGATCAGAGACCATCTCACTTCTCAGCGTATCGTCTTCCGTTACAAGCTTTGCCATGAAGTAGGCGCTTGAGTGTTTCCCAGAATGTAGGATAACGTGCGGCTGTTTGGGGTTTCCGCCGTGTATCCACAATGCATCCCTCTCCTCAAAAAGATGCGTCCATTGTGACGTGTTTCGAAACATAATGTTCAGCCTTTCAAATCAATGTTCTTAAAACTGCGCGTTAAGCTGCGCATATAGCTGGCCGAATATTTCCGGCTCTCCTATGAGGGTATATCAGAAACCTATTTTATTCAAACAATTAAGGAGAATATGCATTCCGGTCATTGCATTAAATGTTTGTAGGTTATAATATTTTACATATAGATGAATGAAAGTACTCCATATCAACCATACGTTCCCGTTTCCCCAATTGCTCCGAAACCAATTCCCCCACCCGCTCCCGTGACACCGCGAGGGCCTCTTGTATTGAGTTTGCGAATTCTTGCTGCTATCATTCCACTTTTCTTAATATTGTATGTTTTGTACTGGAACATATTACCGCTAGGATATTCCCGGACTGTCACCATTCAAGCTGGAGCACTGAGTGATACCGTCGGTGATTTTCATCTTGAAGAATCAAAGGGCCTCTCTGCAAGAAAGAGCGGCGTTGATACTGACGGTAACCCTTACACGTTTCGAGAAGTAACCGATACAGCAAGTGCTGTATTCAAAACAAAGGCAGTATTAACAAAAGCTGACATGGTTGCAGTAGCCAAAGGAGAGAATATTGAAATAATTCCATCAGCTATAGATCCCCTTCCAAAGGAAGCTGTCTGGGATAATTCTTGGGATTTTAATAAAGGGGTTCCATCATCAGACTTTTTTGGAGAAGCAACATACGCTGATGGATGCACCCAATTTGACGGCACAAACAGATTAGAACTAAAAGATTCGTTTGATAAGTTCGAGAGAGGTCCCTTCAGTATATATACAGAGTGGAAGCCTACAGATGGAAAAAATAGTAACCAACAGATTGTAGGTCACTTTAATTGGGAATTAATTCAAAATAAAGATAACGTAACATTCAGGATTGGCAGAGTAAACGATGCAAAGGGTGAATTTTACATACTAAGATATCCGGTCACACAAGCATTCTTTAATAAAAAGCATGATCTTCTTGCTCAATACAATCCATCTAAAGATTCAAGCAAAGATGGGTATATAGAATTATTCGTAGATGGAAACTTTGCTGGAAGAAAATCAATTGGCAAAGATATCATCTGGGACAAGTACGGAAGAAGCCCTCTTAGTCTTGGAAAGACTGATCACAATAATGGATCAAATCCAAATTTCAAGGGGTGCGTATTCTCTTTAAAGTTCTCTAATGAACTTGTCTTTAAAACAAGTGACACTGCAATCATTAAAGGTTCCACTGCCGATACTAGAGTATTCATTTTCAATACAACATCAGAAGGAATCCTGCGGTCAATAACACTTAAGGTCAATGAATAGACTATATATATTCAAAAAACATTTTCTTGTTCCACTAGGATGGATGCTCTCACCTACTCTACTTATTCTGTACGCCCTTTCTCAATTCAATATCTTAAGTACAAGGAACTTAATCGATTACTTTACGCTCATATTGATAACACTTCCGTTTTTTAGCTACTCACTATCAGAAAAACTGCACAGCCTTTCAGATACATGGAAAGCACGAGTATACACATCTTCTGCCCTTGTATTCTGCCTCTGTCTCGTGCTCCAAATGTATGTATATATTGCTGGCCTTGAAACATCTCAATATATCCAGAAAAACACATTTATTAACCCTCTAGAATTAAACCTTCTCTTATTAGGCATACTATATATCTCAGCACATCTCACCATATCTCTTTCGAGAGATCGAGAGGTAGATGCTTCAACAACTTCACTTACAAGCACAAAGAAGGGGCAAGAAGATTCACTCGCAGAATTAGCAACATACTCTGCAGCATTCATCCTCGTACTACTCGCAGGTATATTCATGCGGATCATACAGCTCACAAGTCTTGAGTTGTGGATTGATGAGACAACTACCGTATTGGTAGCAAAGCAAATCAATGCAGGTCTAGGGCAAAGTCTTCTAAGTGGTATGTTCTACGATCGTGCCATCATATATCACCATTACCTTGCTTGGTTTTTAGACACCTTCAGTGGGTTTGATGTGTACATTGCAGCTCGAGTCGCCAATATTCCTTTCTTTCTCGCAAGCTTACTTGGAGTATTCTTCCTTGGTTCATATGTACATAACAAGAAAGTAGGAATCATTGCTTCTGCGCTTTTTAGTTTCTCATGGATATCTGTGAGCATGTTTAGAGAGGCGAGATTTTACGAAATGTTTACTTCGCTGTTTGTAATACTTTGCTTTCTTTTAATCAGACTCGATGATCTTATCACCAAAACTAATTGGTATTCAAAAGCCGCGGGGGTAATGAGAAACTTTGGAAATCCAGAATTGAAGGCAAAGATTATTTTTACCATCATCTGGATTCTTCTTATTGGAGTAGTTTGCTTTGATACTCAGGAATTAGTCGGATTCATCCTATATCCCCTCATTGCAGTAGGTATTCTCATATTTATATTTAACAAAGATCCTAAGTCGTTACTCATAACGTTTCTAAGTTTCTTTACATTAGTTGCAAAGATTGCTTATGACAATGGAAGTAACTTTAAACTAATTCAGCTCATTAAATATCCTCAACCGGACTGGAAGATGTTACAGCCAGACAAACCTTTCGGGGAATTCTTTCACTATCTCTCAGTCAACCAATATTCATATATTGTGGTAATAGGTGTACTGCTTCTTCCGCTTCTCTTCACAACTTTAAACAGAAGAATTCTCTACATATTCTCAATTACAGCAGGATGGTATTCCATCGTTGCATACCAAGGATATTCAGCTTCCGCCATTAGATATATATATCCAGCTCTCCCGTTCCTTACAATCACAGTTGCATATGTACTAGTGCGATATACAGAAGCTTTAAAGAATGGCTTTCAACGATTTGTCTTTTCAATGTTAATTCTTACCCTCCTTACAACCACAGCATACGGAGGATGGGTTGAAGGAAACTCTGCAACAGAAAGAAACTCCAAAAATACAGCAAAGAATGCGAATTACGATGCTGCCTTAAACTACATTGTTTCAACAGGAGCATTAGGTACAGCAACAATGCTCACAGACAAAGGCTTTTCAACTCCCTACTATCTCCTGCTAGAAACTTCTCCAGACTATATCGTCGTCAACAATGACACAGGGCTACTTACAAACGATGAGTATGTAAACTCTTCTGAACTAGACTATCGAGACATCGGGAAAGTTAAAAAACCTGCATATTACATATTTAGTTTCCCAGCACGAAATATGGGTCCAGAGTTCATTCCATTTCTAAACAGCCTAGGTAAGGTTGTATATCAAGACAAAGGCGGACTGATATATTACTTTCCTCCAAACAAGTAGACTGCCTTTTTCCTAAGAACGAAGTAATAGTATGTGATGAACAATATGTCGGTGAGGCACCGGATGATGACAGTGGCGTAAATTGCCCCCATGAACCCAAAGGCTTTAATGAAAAAATATGTTAGTGGGATGTTTATGATTCCACATATCAAAAGAAAATACATATTAATATTCGCATGTCCTGTTGAAACACTAAAGCCAATAGCTGTCACAGTTGAAAGTGATTGTCCGATGAGCATGATGAGTGAGATATAGAGCGCATTGATGAACATTGGATTTGCATAGTGAGTAAAACTTGATCTAAGGACAATAGGTGCAACAAAATATGTTCCGATAGTGAGCAACAATGCTCCTACAAGGCTCAAAAACATCAGTTGCTTGTATGTATGTAAAACCCTCTTAAATTCTCCTCTGGCGTGCATACCGCTTACCATGGGGCCAATGGCCTGTGCCAATATCATGAACGGTGCCGCGAGTATCATAAATACCTTGTTTATGAGCTCATAGAAGCCGATTTCCGCGATGTAATTGAACTTACCAAGGAGAATGATGTCGACTCGGCTGTAGAGGTAATAGCTAAGCCCCGTGAAGCCTAATATCAAAGAGTATGAACCAATAATTTTCATAAGCCCAACATCTAATTTCCAAGACCACTTACGGTATCCCAGAGCAAGACTTACAAAAAGTAAAAAAGAGAAGATGTTGTTTCCCCACAAGGCTCCGTGCAACCCATAAGTTCGCATCAGAAAAAAAGTAATAACCAGACTAAATATACCTACAAAGAAAGTTATCCAAGCGGTTGCCTTAAATCTTCCTACACCTCGATATATTCCTGCATACAAATATCCCAGAGGGAGAAATAGAAGAGAAGGGAAAAGGACATATAGATAACGTGCGTTTTCACCAAAAAGTCTTGGTGCAAACAGAGAAAGAACTCCCCCTGATAAAACTATGAACAAGAGCGCAAAGAGCGTAGCATTCCATAGCACAGCTCCTTCTCGCTCATGATCTAGTGCCCTGTAATGAGCTACAAACTTTGATGCTGCCATTGAAATACCAAAGTCTCCAAATAATACAAAGAGTAGTAAGATTGCCGTAACATAATTATACAAACCAAAGTCATACGGATTCAACAAGAAAATCCCCATTACAAAGACACCTAGAATAAATATCTGTTTCCCTACCGCATACAACACTTGCCACAAGATGTTTGGAATATGCCCCTTATGATCATGATATGCTTTTATAAAATACTCAATCATGATTTTATAGTAATCCTGTAATACAGCACCGATATATTTATACTAACAAGTGCCAAGATATCCATCCATGGCTTTATAAAAAAACTCTGCACAAACATACCCGTATTTTTAAATGAACTAACACAAAGAGAAACTAATACTAGAAGGCATATCGTCCCTAATAGTTTTGGGAAAAGTATAGATCCAAGAATTAAAAGAAATGGAATGTTGTATCGAAACAATACGCTCGACAAATCACTCTTGCCCATCGATATCGTAGTAGCCCTTGATCTTGCCCCCTTGGTCCATATTGAAAAAAGCCTTCGAAAGGTTCGAGCATTATCGTGTCTAATAGATATACTCGGATCATACACAATCCTAAATCCTTCCTTTCGTATTCTTTCACAAAGCTCCTTATCTTCTCCTGATCGATTAACACCTGAGGGAGAAGGAATTCCTTCAAGAAAGCCTCCAGTTTTGGAGATCACGTCTCTTCGTACTACTAGGTTACAACTCGGACACGCGAGCATATTTTTTCTTCGATTGTATCGTGGGTAATTCTCAAGTATTGCAACCCCTTGATAGTTTGATATCCATGTACTTACTGAAGGCAAAACTTTTCCTGTTACAGCGCCGATTTTATCATCACTTTTAAATACCTGTTCGCAATTTGTGAGATATGTCGGGGCAAGTTCTGCGTCAGCATCAAGGAAGAGAAATGTATCACCTTTTGCCATCGATATACCTTTGTTACGAGCCTCAGCAGGGCCACGTCGCAATTCCACCGCTGTCCTTACTTCTGGATACTTTAAAACAATACTTGCAGTGTCATCTGATGAGCAATTGTCGATGAATATGATTTCATACTCCGCTTTAGAATATTGCTGATTTAAACAAGACTCAAAACAAGCATTTAAATATTGCGCTTCATTGTAGCCGCAAATGATGATGCTAAATTTCATATCAATAGTTGTTTATATACCCAGCGAATTGATGATCATATCAAAATCTTTGATGAGTTGATCGTTCAAGCTAAGCCAGTTTACCGAAAGGACATATGTGCGCCCCTTAGAGGTAAAAACATACGCCTTACCTGGGTACAACCCGTCATATGTATATATGACACCTGCAAGCCCTCTGACTTCAACATCCTTCATAGTTTGACCTGCCACAGTCCAATTTGTTTCTTTAGAAATCCATTCCTTTGCACTAAGATCATTTTTGTTCTTGTACACATCAACAAAAATTGAAACTGGAGATTCTTCAACTGTAGAACTACTTTCTACAAGTGAGATGGAAAACTCTGGACTTGAAGAACTCATTTCTTTTTCACTAAGATACAAGTTTGATGGATATTCAAAAGAGATGCCATATTCAGTATTTGAATATGGAACCATACTCGCCTTTGCTGATGGGGTTGGTGTTTCCGGTGCAGATACAGGCTCTGATGAATTCCTATCAAACAACAAAGCAATACCTGCAACAATGAAGACAATTACGAAGAATGTGATGATTATGTTCTTGTACATGGTATCGCTTCTAAACTATATCGACAGATATTTTGCAATCATTTCCTCTGTACCACCTATCTTCTTTCCTTTGTTGAACACATCCTTAGGATCAAAGAGATTTTTCAACTCAATAAAAGTTGAAAAGATCTTGTCACCGTAGAATTCTTTAAGAAAAGGTGTTCTGATAATACCGTCACTGTGGTCAGCACTCATATTGCCTCCCAAAGTCTTAACGAGAGAGATGACTTCACGGGTAAAGTCTATGATTTGCTTTGCTACCTCTTCCCGTGGCTTTCTAAAATCAAATACTGGAACAATACGGAGAGATCCATCTCCAATGTGTCCGTGGAAACCGTAACCAAGAGAATATTTCTTCAAGAGTGATATGAGTCCAGGCACAAACTGATTAAAGGCAACAATCGGGACAATGATGTCTTCAATACATGGAACAGCTTTGAAACCTTCTGCATTGTAATCTCTCATAACTGCAAAACTGTGTCTTCGGATATTCCAAACAGCATTTACCACAACCTGATCATCTACGAAGAAAAGTTTTAGTGGTCGTTCACTCAATGCTTTTTCTGCCTGTCTTGCAACCTCATCTGTTTTTTCCTGTGTTTCCTCACTAAACTGTACCATTACAATGAGACCTGTGCTTGGGGTAAAGAATTGCTGGCAAAGAGCTGTATCTTGAGGTAAAAGATTCTTTGCTCTTTCGAATGTATTAACATCAAATGTTTCCACTCCCTCAGGATGGAATTTCACCACAGTCTGCAATATGAATGGAAGTTCTTCAATCTGTTCAATCGGAACAACAATGAGTCGTTTGAATGCAGGCTCATCAGAAAGCTTAAGTACAGCTTTTGTAATGATACCGAGGGTACCTTGAGCACCAACAAAAAGAGGGGTGAGATCAACTCCCTTTCCTGATTCTGCTATCTTTGCGGATGTAGGGATTCTTTCAAGACGATATCCTGATGCAGCTTTTGGAACTTTTCCAACTGCAGTAACAAGTGCATCCCCTGCTTCATCTCGTATCTTCAACACTGAGCTTTTAAATTCTGCTTGTCGTGAAGCACTCTCTGCTGATTCCCCTGTATTTTCCAATACACCAGTTCGAATTATAGATCCATCAGCAAGTACAACCTCGAGACCGAGCGTATTGTCAATTGTTGCGCCAAGACGAACACTTTTTTCACCAGAAGCATTGTTACCAACTACTCCTCCAACACCACAAATATCCTTCGATGACGGATATGGGGCAAATGTAAGATTACTTTTTGCAGCTTCTTTCAATACATCTCGAAGCATCACTCCCATTTCCACTGTTACAATCTTTTTTTCTGCATCAATAGAAAACTGTGTCATGTGCTTTGTGAGATTCAGCACAATTCCTGAAGTAAGAGAACCTCCAGACATACAAGAGCCTCCCGCTCGTACGGTATATGTTTCTGCTGCACCACTTTTCACAATCTCCGATATTTCCTCTGCGTTCTTTGGATATATGACACCTTGAGGTGTTACCTTAAATATACTTATGTCTTGAGAGTGCTCCGCAAGAACGTCTTCTGATGTAATGATTTCTGATTGCAGCATCGGTTTTACTAGCTAATTTATATATTTTTATTATACACCAGCTTTTATGTGCTGCAGAGAGATTGTGAAGGGTTTGTATAAACAGAAAACCCACCGCAAGAGCAGAGGGTCTCTGCTCGGGGTGGGCCTATTTCTTCTTGATCCGCTCGTCGAGCGGATACATCGTTGAGGTAAAGAATGCTCGCCCAGTGACGTCGTAGTACGTCACCCACAGGCGATCAACGAAGACCGTTGGTTCGAGAGTAACCCTGACTGCTTTTCTCAAATCGTTAGCGGTTACGGCTCCCGATCCTTCAGGAAAAGCAATGGGAGGAAATGCCTTTTCTCCCTTCTTAACCACCTTGTAGAGGACGACACAAACTCCCTTCCGCCCCTCACCGTCCTCAATATCAACGGTGCGACTTGTATCGACGACATATTCTCCCACATAACGCTTGGCGTCGTAGTGAGTGTGAATGATGATGGTTTGAGCCTCCGCAGGTGCATACACTCCGACGAGGAGGATGCTAAACAAGACAACTAAGCATGATTTCATGGTTTTTCCTTTCTATGTACTGGTTTTGGTGATGTGCTGTGACTTATGAAAACAATATACTGCCTGTCATGTAATACCATGATGGTTGAGGATTGTCTACTGTGTTGGAGTGATAATTTTTTAACAGTTGACTGTTAAATTGCTATTAAGCAAAATTATGGTATTCTTTTTTCCGGACCTCACGTTGAGGCCCGCTCTTTAACTTCAACCCATTCACCACCAAATGAAAAACGACAAACCCAAATCAGGAAAGGGGCGTCGTAGGACTCCCACAAATGACGAAATACATGCAGCAATGCATGAGGAGGCTCTCGGGACCGATGGTGTCATCGAGCTCGGAGCAACAACCCGTGATCAAGGAGCACTGTTTGAAAAACTGCGGACAGGTATTTCACACGGTTACATGCTCAAAAGCACGTTTGATGAAGCTGTCACAAGAAGGTGCAAGATTTACCATGAAGGCACCCAGATGCCCCAACCTGTTGACCCAAGCGTGTTTGATGCAGATGTCTCAAAACTGCAGAGCATGACCGACAGTGAAGTTGAAACTTTTGACGATGAGGTCTGCAGCGCACGAATGGAAAGACGTGCCGACGGCGGAGTCTATGTGTCTGGTGATCGTGGAGCTGGCTTCGGACATGAAGTATTCGGATTCGCCTACGATCTGCATAGTGGTAAGTGGTGTGCAACCAACGAAATGGGTCTACATGCTCATTGCGAACAGCATTTACTGATCCAAATCCGTGAAGAAACGGAAAAAGCTGAGGTCGAAATCGTTTCTGGTTTCATTTTTCAGCTGACTTTTATCCGAACTCCGGTCATGACACCTTTCGGCTATATGTGGAACACTCCACATCTGATGAAGAAAGGTTTCGAAGAGTTGTGGGCGTGGAAAAGATTCATTCCCATTGATTCCATCGAGGTTACACCGAAGAAACATCGTTGGAAGCAACTCTTTACCCCTGAATACGCTGAAGGCATTGTCCGTACGAAGTGAGATCAGGCCATGATGTTCAAAAGTAAGACCTCCCTGTTGTGACAGAACAGGGAGGTTTTTTGATACAAAAAATTGGAGCGGCACACTTTCGTATGCCGCTCCATGAATTGAATGACTAGCGAGTTGGTAAAACCTATTCGCCGATCTCCTTCAAAACCAAACTGCCCATTTCTTCCGTGCCCACTCGCGTCACGTCACCGCGAACTTTTCCGCTGATGAGGTCGCCTGTGCGGTAACCCTCACGAAGCACGAGGTTGACCGCCTTCTCGATTGAGTTTGCACCCTTTGTTGCACCGAGGTGACGAAGCATCATTGCCGCGGTGAGGATGCGACCGAGTGGGTTGGCTTTGTCCTGTCCAGCAAGAGTCGGCGCTGTGCCAGCTCCACTTTCGAACATCGCTGCACCAGTGTCAGGGTTGATGGCAGAACTGCACATCATTCCCATACTGCCGAGCGCACCCGCTGCTCCATCCGAGAGGATGTCTCCGTGTTCGTTACCGCAGGCAATGACGCCGTGCAATTTCGCCGGAGTGAAGAGCAGGGCGTTTGCTGAGTCCACGAGTTGATGAGACAGCGGGACGTCCGGGAACTCTTTCTTCCCGATCCGCGTGACGATTTTGCGCCAGAAGTCATAGCGTGCCATGACATTGGCTTTGTCGATCGAGATGAGCGGAAGGCCGAGAGCTTTTGCTTCGCGGAACGCCGCACGAATGTATTTCTCGATTGTCGAGCGCTGATAATAGGCAAGATCCATGACGACGTCCTCTTCGCCGCTCACCTGGCTCTTTGGTTTGAAGTAGGGTCCGAACGTGGGGTTCAGACTGTAGTCCGCATTTCCAAAGTAGCTGTCCTCGAGGAGGAAACGGATCCAGATTTGCCTGACACCTTCGGCTGGGATTGTCTCGGGCTTGACGTTGGCGAGGTGATCCAGATCCTTGTAGTAGATCATCGGACGGAAGTTGAGCAGAAGCCCCATTTTACTCCGAAGAGGAAGGAGGCACCGCGCTTCAGGTTTCATTTCGGGTTTTTCAACACCGATAGTGTTGTCGAACTGTGGATCACCGACACCGCCGAAGAAGACGGTGCCAAGACTGATTGCTGTTTCGAGTGAACTTTGAGGAAGCGTGTCGTTGTAATCACGATATGCGTTCCAGCCCATTGGTGCAGGATGGAACTCCAGCGCGTGACCATCTTTTTTTGCTGCGAGTTGAGCGACTTTGCAAGCTACCGCCATCATTTCAGGAGCGGAGCCGTCGCCGTTTACAAGTGCGATTGGATGAACTTTCATGTGCGAGTATATGTAGGTTGAGGTTGATTTTGAAGGACCACTTACCTATTCAGTAAGCGTCTAGCTCCCACATTACTGTTATATATAAGTATGTCAAATAAAAAAATAGACCTCGCCCTCCTGTGAAGGAAGACGAGGTCATATTATTCAACAATCTAGTGGTTAGACCGCGGGCAGGGGGACCGGGATTTCGAAGTAAGGCAGACGAGCCGCCGTTTCTTCGATAGCGCTTCCCGCTTCGATGCAGGTTGCGATATCATCCCAGGCACCGGTCATGAGGTTTTCACGATGCGCGTCAGGCATCGCACACCACATCGGATGGCTTTCCGATGCATGCTCAGTGGTGACTTCCATCTTCTCGAGATCGATGTGGACGGCGAAAGCGCCGAGACTGATCTCGCGAGTAATGAAGTCGTGCACTTCCCTCTCGACCGTGACGCAGACGAGGCCGTTGCCGACCGCGTTTCCACGGAAGATCGCAGCGAACGAAAGGCCGATGATGGCCTGGATGCCCCATTGAGTGAGGGCTGGAACTGCGTGTTCGCGGCTTGAGCCGGACCCGAAGTTTTCGTCCACAACCAGGATGTTGCAGCCTTTGTTGCGTTCGTTGTCGAACGGATGCCGCCCAGCGAGCTGGGCCCGATCGTCTTCGAAGACATGGTTGCCCAAGCCCTCGAATGTGACGCACTTGAGGAACCGTGCCGGAATGATCCGGTCGGTATCAACGTCGCTACCGGGAAGGTGAAAGCCACCGCCGGAGATGTTTGTGATCTTTTTCAACATGGTATCAGTTCGCTGAGGTTATTGTTCGCACATCCGCGATATGACCGGCGGTCGCGCAAGCGACCACCGACGCGGGACTCATCAGCACAGTTCGTCCTGTTGGACTCCCTTGCCGACCTTTGAAGTTGCGGTTCGATGAAGAAGCACACAACTGGTTACCCTGGAGTTTATCCGGGTTCATGGCGAGGCACATACTGCAACCGGATCCGCGCCACTGCCATCCTGCTTCGGTGAAGACTCGATCGAGGCCTTCTCCTTCAGCTTGACGGCGGACGTTTTCCGATCCCGGTACAGCAAGTGCGGTCACATGAGGCGCAACTTTGAGACCATACTTCTTGATGAGGTTTGCCGCTTCGCGGAAATCGCTAATGCGACCGTTGGTGCACGAGCCGATGAAGGCCACATTCACTTTCGTTCCGAGAAGAGGTTTCCCCGCTTCAAGCTGCATGTAATCGAGCGCATCTTTTGGCGCATCGAGCGGAATGGTTCCGCTGACACCGATGGACTGTCCGGGAGTGATCCCGTAGGTCATCATCGGTTCGATTTCCGACGCTGGGAGGACGAAGACATCGTCGTATTCAGCATCGGGTCCTGATGCCAGAGAGAGCCACCGCTTCGCGGCGATGTCGAACTCGTTGCCTTGCGGCACGTATTTCCGACCCCGCAGATATTCGACGGTGATCTCATCTGGATTGACATAACCACACTGCGCACCGCCTTCGATGCTCATATTGCAGATGGTCATGCGACCTTCCATGTCGAGTGCGTGGATTGCACTGCCGGCGTATTCGTAGGCGAAGCCGATACCACCCTTGACGCCCAAGCGATTGATGATCGCGAGAGTGATGTCTTTGGCAGTAACGCCTTCTCCCAAGACACCGTCAACTTGGATCTTTCGCACTTTCGGGCGCTCAAGCAGCAAGCATCCAGTTGAGAGGACGCAGGCAATTTGAGTTGTCCCGATGCCGAGGGCGATGGCACCAAATGCTCCGTGTGTGGAGGTATGGCTATCGCCGCAAGCGATCGTCATTCCGGGCTGGGTGATGCCCAATTCCGGTCCGATGATGTGCACAATTCCCTGGTTCTCGTCGCCGAGGTTGAACAGGGTGATCTTGTGTTTGGCTGTGTTGCGCTCCAGATGCTGGAGCATGATTTCCGCGATCGGGTCCAAAAGAGGACGATTGCGGCCGACGGTCGGCACGATGTGATCCACCGTGGCGAAGGTGCTCTTTGGGAAGCGCACCGAAAGACCGCGCTCTTCAACCATCGGAAACGCCTGTGGGGACGTAACTTCATGGATCAGATGGCGGCCGACCAGGATTTGATCCTGGCCACGTGGGAGACTTCGCACTCTGTGCTCGTCCCACACGGTATCAAACAGGGTCTTGCGACTCATATTGTATTTCTCCGTTTTGAGGTTGACTTACTAGATTGCTCTGTAAAAGAACAAGTAACGCTTACTTGGGCGTTACGGGCCCAAATATATAATTAAAAACCTCATTCGTCTAGTGGTGGGACTTGGTTTTACTTCATGGAAATTCGGTGGTGCACTCACTTGTTGAACTGCCTAAGTTCGACGAAACCAATATGGACGACTCTATATATCTGCTTTTACCATAAACACAAAACCCCGTCCTCAACTTGCAGAACGTGGTTCTGGTTGATGATCGGGGCTTACTTCTCCTTCTTTGGCCACAGTAGGTTTGCTAACTCCTGAACAGTCAGGTCTTCCCGCCACTCCACGTCCAATCGCATTGCTTTCAAGTGCTTCTGCACTTCCATCCTTGAGATTAAGCTATTGAAAGCCTCGTGTGGCACTCGGGTTTTAGCGGTGATTTTTTCAATCTCCTTCTCAAGTGCCTTGGCCACTTTCTTGCAAATGAGTAGGTACGTGTTTGTCTTGTTATCTGCGCGCAGTCGCGTCTTTTTCATCTTGTATCCTTTCGTTCGTTGTTTTGTTCTGGGGTTTTAATAAAAGTACCACCTGATTATAAAAAGTCTAGCAAAAAAACAGCCGCACACCCTCCTCTCGGACGATGCACGGCATTGTTGTTTTCTTAGTCACACACGCTTCTCGATCGCGTAGGTGACGTTATAAACGTGGATGTACTCATCGGGGTCAACGATCAGCACCTGGTATTTCTCCAGGCAGATCTCCCGATAGAAGCGAAGGATCTCTCGCTTCGCAGCCTCGAAGTCTGGCAGAAGCTCTTTCTTTGCGCGGAGCCGATCCCAGATGTTGATGAAGAGTCCATAGCCGTCTTTTACTCTCTTCACGACCAGTGGATGCTCATCGAGAACAGCGTTGAAGGCTTCGGTTGAGAAGATGAAGGGCGCCACTCGCTTCCCTTCCATCTTTGCGAGAAACTGCTCAGCTTCATTCACCAGCGCCGAGAATGTCGGCCCCGGGACGAAGTGATCTTGGAGGATAAAGACGCCTCCGGGTTTCAGAATTCGCAAAACTTCCGCTAGTGCCTTGAGCCAGTCTTCCTGTGGGAGGTTGTTGAAGCCGTAGCGACAGACGACTGCATCGTAGCTCTCCGACGTTACCTCTGGCATTGAAGTGACGTCTATTTGGATCACGGAGTCAGTCGGCACGAGGTCGATCCTTTCAAGGATCGCGCCAGACCTGTCTGCGAATGTCAACTCCACGTGTTTACCCAGACATTCGAGATGGTGTTTCAATGCACGGCCGATGAGGCCGGTGCCGCAACACACATCCATTACTTTCCAACTCTTAGGTTCTGCCGCCTTCATCTGTTCAGTGCGATAGTGGTCAAAGAGTGCTGCAACGTAGCGTTCAGAACGCGGGTCAGCGACGAAGGCATCGAATGCCTTTAAATACGATTCAGGCCATTGTTCAGGCATTTGGTTTTCCTCCGGTTAATTGTTTGGGAACGTAAAGTTCAGACTGAAATATATAATGAGTTTATGAATCCGTCAATATTACGTAACCTGTATTAACCTCGCGCACCAAACCTTAAAATCGTCATGCTTCTGGAAAGAGTACAGACACTAATTCAAGTTAAAACTCTCCCGTATGTTTAGCACCAGCCTTAGAGCAAGCAGCTGCCATCTCAGCTTTACACTCAGGATCTAGGATCCATTCATTGTATTCATATGTGGTTGGACCTGTAAATTTAAAATTCACGCTAGGACCGAGATTTTTGAATTGCTGAAGGTAACCCGGAATTTCTTTGTTGAAAATTATGATATTACGAGGTCCTCCACCTCCGCAATTAGTGCATCCATACGCATCGAAAGCGATTCGTTTTTCCCCAGGCGAAAATATCATTTTAGAAGGATATAGTAGATTGACATCCTTGTCGCTCAAAATATCTTCCGTAGCCTTACTCTCCATATCATATCGATATATTGCTGCAAAGGATTCGATTCTACCAGAGGGGTTGCCTTCCTGAGGATTTACAACATCATACTCGAGGTTTGTACGAAGAACGTAGTATACAGACTTTCCATCTGGAGAAACCTGTAAAGTATGCACTTCAGTATTTGGGGGAACAAACTGGATAGGTTCTAATGTAGAGGTGGCGAGTGATGATTCACCTAAAACTGCAAAAGTCTTATTATCTCTATCAAAACCTAAAACAGTTTTTGACATTGCACCGTCACTTTCATGCAAAGAAGGAACCACTTCCTGAACGCTTTCTTTTGGCATAAAGAAAACAGTAACAACAACCGCTGCAGTCAATGCAAGAAAACATAGGACGAACTTTTCGAAGAGTTTTATCATGAAAACATTGTAGCACGAGCATTAAGATACATGCGTTATTTCCATCACTTGGCGATATTAAAATAGAAAACCCACCTGATGCCTTAGGGTTTGCTATCTCCCTAAAGGTTTAAGTGGGTTGTTAGAATGTCACTCGATGAAAATTCTCGAGCGTTGTCCAGATTTTGTCTGCGACGTGGTCGATTCCTCCGTAAATGTCTGGGGCACCGAAGTAATATCCCCTACGCAACTTGTGATCACGCGCGAAGACATAAAACAGCTTTCGATCTATGAGCTTAGGCGATTGTGGGTTGAACCGACGATAGCCAGTCTCGAAAGTTATCCTCATCGAGCGCGCTTCGTCAACACCGTCTCGGACGATCAAAAGACGTAGATCTCTGACCTGACACACCGTTGAGTTTGGAGACTCCCGACGACATCGTTCCAGGGTTAACTTATTTTCCAGATCAGGTTGATCTCCAGCCTCAATCACAGGGCCAGATTGAAACGATTGCCCTACGATGGTGAATTGACCTTGCTTTAGGTCAAACTGTTTTTGAATAATCCACTGCGTGAGCTGGAGCATGAATAGCTCCGTTTTTGTTAGACTATGTTTGTTCAATTTAATCCCTTTCGGATTTACGGCGCACTATGCAACCGCATCTGTCCTTTCGACAGCGAAATTAAAATACCATTAAATTATAGAAATGTCTATGCGAGCGGACTTCAATGTTGTTTTTCTGAACCAAATAGCAAATGAGTTGATTTACTTGAAAGAAATTCTCAGTATCAAATAATGTTCACAAAGTTCACATGTTAACGCGGTGAAAATAATAAACCCCGCAACAACTCATGTGTTACGGGGTGCCTTCAATCTCCTAATCTGACTATTCCCAAAGCAGCTCAGCGGTTCGCTCCTCCAGGATCTTGATCAGACACAACTCATTCACGCGATTATTGAACAGAGCTGAAAATCCCAACTTCTGTTGCAGGGTTCTTATCACGATCGTGGCCTTGAAAGATCGACGTTGGCCGCTCCATTTACCGCTACAGGCAACCTTTTCCAAGAACTCAATGTCCTCTCGATCTATTTCTAACCCATCAAATGCCAAGAAAGCAGGCCTAGGTCCGTTTTGGTCATCGTCTTGAACGACCAAGATCCGAGTTTTTAAACCACAAAGTCCCAGGAAATCCACGATGTCGGAGTACCTTGATATCGGCTTCCTTATCAGGATTGCTTCGCTTCCTCTTTTTTTTGAAATCTCCCGAATTTTCTTGCTATACATTGAGGGGCTTTTAAGACATGTTCCATAGCCTCTTGAGCCTCCGCGGAATCACGAAGCCTCTCCAAAATTTTCCTGAGCTCTCCTGAAGGCAGTCCTGCCTCTTTGAAGATAGCAAGGGCTTCCGCAGGAGTCTTCCAGCCCAAACAAGTGAGTATCGTCATGGTAAATCCTTTCTATCAACGAGCTTGAATCAAGCGAAGGTCCTAACATCAAGTTAGGCGCTTGAATTTCATCTGAAAAGTATCATGTTTATCTGACTTTGTCTACGGTGGTGGACCCTGGGAGATTCGAACTCCCGACCTCCTCAGTGCAAATGAGGCGCTCTACCAACTAAGCTAAGGGCCCGTATATGTGTCGTGGTGATATCTTACCCAAAAAACGACACAAGAGCAAGACGTATACATAAATGAAAAAAGACACCGGATCAGGGTGTCTTCTTAAAAGATATGCAACAGTCTTGCACGGGACGTACTTCGAAATTGAAGTGGGTGGATAGGCGGGCGCCAAGGTTCTTGACCATTCGATGGCAATTGAAAGCTCCTGCAAAGAAAGCAAATCAGTTATCCTGTGACCGAATACGCAGTCTCAAACGTGATGGCGCCCGCCCTGTCCCAACCAAATCAAAAATCGTTGCCTACAAGCAGAATAGCACAATATGTGATTTTGTCAACTATGCCGTCCCTAGAGCTAACTTAAGGAGGTGTTTGAGGAATTCAAATTCATGAATAGCGGCAGCTTTAAGAGAATGGACCAGAGGGGCATGTTCATGGATACCCGGCTGGGTATTAACCTCCAAGAGATATACTCCCCGCTTTGGGGTAACGATGAAGTCAGCGGTAGCATAGTGTCGCAGTCCCAAAACCTGATGGATTGTTTTCAAAGCATCATCGATTTGTTGCCTTTCAGAATGAGTGAGCACTGCTGGTGTCTTGTATTCCACATCCCCTGAATATTTCGAAGCCCAATCAAATATCTTTTGCTTAGGATCTTTGTGTCTGACTTCTACTGGCATGAGTGTGTATGGGTGTACTCCTCTAAAATCATCAATGACTCCTGAAATGATTTCCTTACCTGAGATATATTCTTCAACTATGATGTCATTTGAAAAAAGGCGTGCGTGATCAAGAGCTTTAAGAAGCTCTTCAAAGTTTGAAGCCTGAGAAACACCAAGAGAAGAACCAAGGCCTCGTGGTTTTACAACAACCGGCATTGGAAAATTACGAAAAAGATTGTGTGCAATAGGTTCAAGGTCATCTGTCTTCCCTACTTGTAGATCTTTATGATATGGGGTCTTGATACCATGTGCTTTGAAATGTTCTTTTGCCATTGATTTGTTCATGGCGATAGATGAAGTGAAAGACCTTGAGCCAGTAAATGGTATAGCAAAGGCTTCGAGAAGATGCTGAACCTTACCATCTTCTCCATATTCTCCGTGGAGCGCATTAAAAACTAAATCAACATGTTTTACCGCATCATATGGTTCTGTAGGAACACCATTCACATGCCACACTCCTTTCTTGTCTATGAGGATGTCTGTAGCAGAATATACCTTTGCAAGATCGGGATGCTTTAAAAGACCGAGGATATGCTTTCCGGTTTTCATAGACACGTCATATTCGGAAGATGGGCCTCCACGAAGCACTCCTACTTTTATCTGTGACATATGTAAACCATTATATATACAAATGAGGGTTTTAGTCTGTGTACAACTTTAAAAAGAATTCAGCGCACCCACCCCCTGGAGGGTGAATGCGCTGATGCCCATGAAAAACATGTGTGAAGGGAGCGGCCCAAGCTCGAACGCAGCCTGATTGCATCGGGTGAATAATCTTTGTTGCCGCCCACTGGGAGGCTTAACCGATGTCTCGTCAAACGAGAGGCGTCTTCGCCTAATTGTCGCGCTCGTCCAGCGAACCGTACAGGAATCTCCTTGTCCAAACTAACGGGTGCTCCCTTCACACTTTTTTTCACAGAAATAACTACCTGAGACAATAGTACCCCAGATATATTACTCCGTCTAGAGCCTTCTTTTAAGACCACGAGATACTGTTCTTTTCTTACGATGTGTAGCAATTGCAAAGCGATGACACTCTGCATTCAACTCAATTATCTCCCTCGATCGTTCAGTTGCGACAAGCTCATGCTCCCCTTCGGCTAAGATCTCCCTTGCTCTGTGTCTATCATCTTTCACGACTGAAACTATGACTGGCATTGCCATATCATTTACTCCAAATATCTCAGCACTTTCATTAACAGCTTCTGTCATAGCAGAAAGCTGTTGCTTTCCTCCGTCGACGATCATAAGGCTCGGAAGTGGCCACTCTGGGTGCGTAAGTCGCCTGCTGATCACTTCTTTTAAGGCAGCGGTATCATTGCTTTTATCAACACTTCGAATGATGAATGTTCTGTAAGACGCCCTATCAAAATGACCATCAACCATCACCGTCATCACACCAACCATGTCGGTTCCAGAAAGATGTGCTATGTCATATGCCTCCATTCGATATGCCTTACGGTCTTCAGTAGGTACCACAGTCACATCTCCTAAATCTTCTGGAACTACTTGAGACAAACCTTCCTTCAAGTTGAGAGGATCAAATCGCTCCTTCTTTATCATAGAAATATCTTGAATGTGCTCCAGCGCCATCAACGTGCGCTTGACTTTGTTTGCCATCTCAAATTTTTGATCTTTTGCGTATGCTTTCATTTCCTTTTTAAGCACTGTCATTAACTGAGACTTCTTTCCTTGGAAGAAAAGGCGTAGATGATTTATCGTTCGAGCATATTCTTGTTTATTTACTTCACCGCTACAAACACCAGGACAAAGTCCGATGCTTCTGTTAAAACAAGGTCTTCCTTGGAGCGGGTAACATCCACTATCCCGAAATGGAAATATTTTTCGTATCAAACGCATTGCTTCCTTTAATTCTCCACCATACGGATATGGACCAAAGACATATTTATATTCAAAATCCACCGTATCCTTCTCAAGATTTCTACCTCGTACTACAAGTACCCGTGGAAAATCCTCGTCAGTCATGACAACAAAGTTAAAACTCTTGTTATCCTTCTCCTTTGTATTGAATTTCGGTAAATACTTCTTTATTTCCTGCGATTCAAGCATAAAAGCTTCTAGTACCGAGTCTGTTTTAACAAAATCGAGGGATGTAGCGGTCGTAACCATGTCCACCAAGAGCCTACCTCTTGTCTTTATGAGGTCATTTGAGAAGTAGCTTTTGACACGATCACGGAGACTTGTGGCTTTGCCGATATATAGAATATCCCGGCCCTTTTTAAAGATATATATGCCGGGTGAGTCAGGAAGCTTCTTTTTTGTCAGGTATTGACGTTTCATCTTTGTTATTCTATCATATTGTTCAGGAAACAAGGAAAGCACACCAATTCAACAACCAAAAACGAAAGGATTCAAATCATGGTATCACATGCAGTCACAGCGCCTCAAAAGCCCTTCCGCATCCCGCGTCGGCCACTCACAGCCGTCGAAAACTTCCTCGATTTGCGCCGACTTCTTATCGAGTCGCAAGATCTGGAACGAGATCTCAACAGCGTACCGCGAGACCTCCTCGCGCACGTCGTCCTCAAGATGGAAGCTCACGACGACGGCGTGATGATTCACCGACAAGCCGTAGTCTGCAGGAACCGCGCTAATGCCGTCAAGGCGACGGAGTGGCTCATCACAATGGCCGGCGGGGTCGTCGAGTAACGGTTCGGAATATCAGCCGCGTTAGTCTCAAGGGAGACTGGCGCGGCTTTTAATTTACATATTGTCCCGCTTGACCTTTTTAGTGTATTAAGTAATACTGCTTGTCCTTGCGTATCACCGATACACAAGGAAATGATCTTTCTGTGATTTCCCCCTCGTACCCGCCAACCCTAACATTGCGCGGTCCCGTAGCCGATCGACCTTCCCCCGTGGAGGTCGCTCGGCTACTTTTTTACTTTCTCTTCAATATCTTTTTCAAATATTCACCTGTGAAGCTTTTCGGACTATTTGCAATTTCCTCAGGAGTTCCCTTCGCCACAACCTTCCCTCCCCTATCGCCTCCCTCTGGACCGATATCAATTACATAGTCAGATGATTTAATGACATCCATGTTGTGTTCGATGATCAGCACTGTGTTCCCTTTCTGCACAAGTTTTTGAATGATTTCAATCAACTTACGAACATCTTCGTAGTGAAGACCAATGGTAGGTTCATCGAGAAGATAGATTGTCTTCTGCACATGAGGGCGGTAAAGTTCTGAAGATATCTTTACACGCTGAGCTTCTCCACCAGAAAGTGTTGTTGCTGATTGTCCGAGCTTAAGATATCCAAGACCTACTTCGTTTAATGTGTGTAGGCGATCAGAGATTGATGGTACATCCTCAAAGAATGCGAGAGCTTCTTCTACTGTCATTTCCAATACTTCGAAGATATTCTTTTTCTTGTACTTAACCTCAAGTGTTTCTTTCATAAAGCGCTTTCCGTTACAGACATCACAGGTGACATATACGGTTGGAAGGAAATGCATTTCCACTTCAATCATTCCATTCCCCTGACATGTCTCACATCGTCCGCCCTTTACGTTAAATGAGAATCTACTTGAGCTCCAGCCTCTAGCCTTTGCTTCAGTTGTTTCAGCAAACATATCGCGGATATGCGTGAAAGCACCTGTATATGTAGCAGGGTTTGATCTAGGTGTTCTTCCAATGGCTGACTGGTCGATCAGGATGGTGCGTCCTAAATATTCTGTGCCAGTAAAGCTTGTACAGTTATATATATTGGCACTTCGATGATCTCTTTCGAGCCGAGCTTGAAGATTCTTGTGAAGAATCTCGTACACAAATGATGATTTTCCAGATCCCGACACACCGGTAACAGAAACCATTCTTCCTAGAGGTACTTCAATGTTTAGATTGCTAATGTTGTTTACCTTCCCTCCTGTAATCTTTAGTGATCCTTTGTTTGCTTCTCTTCGCATTTCAGGAAGCTCAATGAGCTTTTCCCCTCGTAGATATGCGAGGGTTACAGACTCACTGACATTCTTTTTTGCAGTAAGGAGTTCGTCGAGATATCCAGAAACAACAACATTACCTCCGTGTACTCCAGCCCCTGGGCCAATGTCGATGATGTAGTCAGAAGCATAGATGGTATCTTCATCATGCTCTACAACAATTACTGTATTTCCAAGATCTCTAAGTTGAACAAGTGTCTTAATGAGACGATCGTTGTCACGCTGATGGAGGCCGATTGTTGGCTCATCCAAAACATACAAAGCACCAACAAGGCCTGAACCTAATTGTGATGCAAGTCGGATTCGCTGCGCTTCTCCACCAGAAAGCGTATTTGCTCGGCGATCGAGAGAAAGATAGTCGATACCGACATTGTTCATGAATTCAAGACGAGACAATATTTCCTTAACGACAACTTTTGATATTTCCTTTTCTTTTGGTGAAAGTGGTAAAGATCTGAAGAACTCAAGTGAATCCTTAATACTCATTGCTGTAAGTTCAACAATATTTATTTTCCGCTCCGCTTTCATCAAGAAAACATGCAATGCTTCTGGTCGAAGACGTGCTCCCTTACAAACAGGGCAAGGATCATTAATGAAGAAGTGTCTCGTACCGAGACCATTACACTCTGGACATGCTCCGTACGGAGAGTTGAAGGAGAACAGACGTGGTTCTACTTCTGGGAAAGAGAATCCATCATGAGGACACATGAACTTTGAAGAAATGAGGTGGCTGTCACCTTCTCCTGTGACGATACGGAGTAATCCGTCAGCTTCATGGAGTGCACGCTCAATTGCTTCATTTAATCTCTCTCTAAATGCAGGTGTATTTTCCTTTATTTCAGAAACGTAGAATTGATCAACAAGCACATCGATGTCATGCTTTTTTGTTTTTGTAAGAATAATTTGCTCTCGAAGTTTCTTTGCATTGCCATCAACAAGGACTTCTTCATAGCCCTTTCCAAGAAGATCATAGAGGAGTTGATAGTATTCACCTTTTCGGCCAACAACAACTGGAGCGTAAATCTTGAACGCTGCATCAGAGACTTCAACACCCATGACCCTTTTAGAACCCTTTCCACCCTTTTCAGCACCTGCACTACTTCTTACTGTTTCAAATATTGTCTCGAGAATCTCCTCCTTTGATAGCTTTTTAATTTCCCTCTCACAAATTAAACAATGCGGTTTACCAATACGTGCATAGAGAATACGGAGGTAGTCGTAGATTTCAGTAATGGTTGCAACGGTTGATCGTGGGTTGTTAGATCTTGATTTTTGGTCAATGGAGATTGCTGGTGAAAGACCGACAATTTCATCGACATCAGGCTTTTGCATCTGTCGAAGGAATTGCCTTGCATATGAGGAAAGAGACTCCACATATCTTCGCTGTCCTTCAGCGAAGATTGTATCGAAAGCTAATGAAGACTTTCCGGAACCCGAAAGGCCAGTGATGACCACCATTTTGTTTCTCGGCATCTCTACCGTTATATCCTTAAGGTTATGAGTACGAGCACCTTTAACGATGATTACTCCATCCTCATGTTCTTGTTTTTTGCCGCTTGTTTTTGTCATATGTATGGTTCCATAACACAAATCCGCCCGTCGGACACTCCTAGGGGCTACTTATGATGAAATATTGATATGGGAAGTATAAACTTATTAGGAAAAAAGTAAATAAAAAGAAAATCAGCCGCGGAACTTGCGCTCCGCGGCTGAATGATTTTCGTTTGGGTGCTACACCCCGATTAGTTCTCGTGACACGAATGACCAATCGGTATGTTTGAAGCAAAGAGCAATCCTGTTTCCCTCGCAGCCGATGTCACCGAGGTAGTGACGGACGTCCTGTGAGTCCTTCGGGATGAGAATACCGATTCGCTTAACCCCAGCCATCTGAGCCAACGATATCAGCCCGAGTCCGAGGTGGGTCCTCGGAGACTTGGGTATCGATTTCAGCGGAATGGTCTCTTCAGTGATCAGCGTGCTGAACGGAGCTATTCGACAAGCCTTCTGAATTGACTCCACGGCCAAGCCGAGACTCATATGCTCCATGTTACCGTACTGAAGCCTCTTCCCGTCCTCGTCATAGACGTGGACATGGTGCCCGAATCGGGTTGTGCTGATCTCGAAGCGAGCCCCTTTCGGCAGCTTAATCTTGCTCATCTCTTCTTCCGCTTTAGCATGGTCAAACCGCGGGAAAAGAAGAGCTGCTCCTGTTTCGAAACTATCCGCGGTCATGAGATCAATCTGGTGACCGTGGCGATGTTCCATGAAGTTGGCAAACGTTTCTTCGCCGGTTTGACTTGGCGCCGAGACGACCAAGACCCTTTTCTTTATTTGATTTTCTGGTTGCACAATGTGCCTTTCTAATTGGTTGGGTTTACTTATTGTTTTGGGGAGTGACTGTTCCGGGGATACAGTAACACAAAAAGCACATACCGTCAAAAACAATCTATTGCATCCACTGCTTCTTTGCTCTAATCCCTTTATTCAATTCTTTTCTATCCTTCTCCACTTTCTTGGCAGACTTTTCTGATTGCTCTAATAGTTCCTTTATTTCATCTCGGAGAATCGCTGCCGTTTCAAAATCGAGTTGCTTAACCGCCGCTTCCATCTGTTTCTCTTTTTGTTTAATAAACTTCTTAGGATCTTTGTTATACATCGCAGCATCGAGAACTAAAAGATTCTTTACTGTTTTCTGGTGATCACTTTGTATTGCTTCTGTAATATCATGAATCTTCTTGGCAATAGTTTTTGGTGTAATACCATGCTCCTTGTTATATGCAAGCTGTATTTCTCGTCGTCGATTTGTTTCTTTTATAGCCCTCTCCATGGAGCCTGTCATATTGTCTGCATACAAAATTACGCGTCCATCAATGTTTCGAGCGGCTCGGCCAATTGTTTGAATGAGAGCTGTTTCAGAACGGAGGAATCCTTCTTTGTCTGCGTCTAATATACCGATGAGGGAAACCTCGGGAAGATCAAGACCTTCTCGAAGGAGGTTAACTCCAACGAGTACATCAAATGTTCCCTTTCGAAACTCTGTGAGGATACGAATACGTTCAAGGGTTTCAATGTCACTGTGAACATACTGTGTCTTTATCTTCTTCTCTTTAAGGAATTCGGTAAGGTCTTCTGCCATCTTCTTGGTAAGCGTTGTGGCGATGGCACGCTGGCCTTTTTTAATGACCTTCGATGCTTCTTCGATGAAGTCAATTATCTGCCCGTCGTACATTGCATTCTTTGATCCTTTCTTTGATGTACCTACAATTGGCTTTACTTCAAGCACAGGATCAATGAGCCCAGTTGGTCGAATTATTTGCTGAACCGTTTGCTCACTATGCTCTCCCTCATATTTTCCTGGAGTTGCAGATGTATATATGACTTGGCCAACTCTTTTTTCAAATTCATCAAACTTAAGAGGTCGGTTGTCTTTTGCTGAGGGTAATCGGAATCCATAGTTCACAAGATTTTCCTTTCGAGATTGATCCCCGGCAAACATACCCCCAATCTGAGGAATGGTAACGTGTGATTCATCAATGATGGTGAGGAAGTCTCCTGTACCATCTACCTTATGGGGGAAATATGAGAGAAGAGTGTCTGGAGCTTCACCGGGAGCCTTTCCTGAAAAGTGTCGTGAGTAGTTTTCAATACCGTTACAATATCCAACCTCTCTAATCATTGCGAGGTCATAGTTGGTGCGACGCTTCAATCGTTCCGCTTCAATTATCTTCCCTGCTGCATTCAATACCTTAAGACGCTCATCGAGTTCGTGCTTAATATCTTTAATGGCACGCTGTCTTTCATTCTCGGGAGTTACGAAATGTTTTGCTGGGAACAAGAAAAAAGCATCAATCTCTTTAAGCAACTGTCTTGTCACCGCATCTATTTCCATAATGGAAGATATGATTCCTACACCAAAGTTCAACTTATATATCACACGCTCTGAAACAGGCATGATTTCCAAGGAGTTTCCAAGAGCTCTAAATGTACCTGGTGTAAGGTCAGCAGATGTTCTCGTGTAGTACATAGAGATGAGGCGACGCAAAAGTTCTGCCCGATCTGCCTTCATTCCTTTCTGAAGCTTCAAATTGACCTTCTCATACTCCACAGGAGATCCCAGACCGTAAATACAAGAAACTGATGCAACGATGATGACATCTTTGCGAGTGAGTAAGGCTTGAGTAGAAGCATGGCGAAGGCGTTCAATTTCTTCATTGATCTGTGCCTCCTTCTCTATATATGTATCTGAATGAGCAATATATGCCTCTGGCTGGTAGTAGTCGTAATATGAGACAAAGTAGTGAACAGCATTGTCTGGAAAGAATTCTCGGTACTCTTGTGCTAATTGTGCAGCCAATGTTTTGTTATGTGCAATGACGAGCGTTGGCTTCCCAATTTGTTCAATGACATTCGCTGCTGTAAAGGTCTTTCCAGACCCAGTCACACCCAAAAGAGTCTGGTGGCGCAGACCCTTTTTAATACCCTCCACTAAACCTTTAATAGCAAGCGGTTGATCGCCCGCTGGGCTAAATTCATTCCTTATCTTAAATACAGATGCCATAGATGGATGAAATATATCACAATGATTGATTATGATATATAGCTGTGTTAGCGTTATCGTAAACAGGGGTATTCCCCTAAATTGCACAAAATCAACAATCCACGAAAGGATATATATGAGCAATCGTCTCGATCGATTCTATGCGGTCACCAGAGGGCCGCTTTCAAGGTCCATCTACCTCGCAGAAGCAACCGCCAATGGCCCAGTCGTCACGAAGATCTTTCTCGAGGGCGATGACAGTCCCCGGGTTGGAACCAAACTCGGAAACGGCACCATGCTGTCCATCGGTAGGCAACTATGGATGTACATTCCCGAGGGACACAGCCCGGTATCGAGTTCAGCGTCTCTCGTTCGGGAACTTGGGGAGGTGAACACCCACTACTGGGGCGGCCACACCTCTGCCGTCGTTGCGCTCTTCAAGACCGAGGAGGAAGCGGTACAGTGCGTGAAGAAGGCTGGCTTGTGGATGCCAGATCCTGCTTGGATGAAGGAAACACTCGAGGTCCTCGACCTCATCGGCACCGATCATCCGGTCTTCACCATCACGCGGCACCCGGACCTTGCCCTCATCAAAGGCTGGCAACCGAATATGCCGGCAGCGGCCTAGAAACCCGCAGACAAACATATCAAAGGCCAGCTCGACAACTGTTGAGCTGGCCTTTCAAATTACTCAGCTTTTAAGTATCGCTCTAAGAAGTTTTTTTTAAACATATCAAACGTATCATCCAATATTGCCTTTCTCATATTCTTCACCAAATGAATTGTGAAATACAGGTTATGTATCGTCGCTAATGTTCCGCCAAGCATTTCTTTTGCCCTGAAAAGATGCGAGAGATATGCTCGTGTGTAATTCTTGCAGGTATAGCATCCGCAATTTTCCTCTACAGGTTCGAAATCATTTACAAACGAAGCATTTGAAATATTCATCTTCCCCTCAGAAGTTAGAAGCGTACCTGTCCGGCCATTTCGTGTGGGCATGACACAATCAAAAAGATCACAACCATTCTCAACCGCTCCGAAAAGATCTTCAGGTTCTCCAATGCCAAGCAAGTGTCGAGGTTTTTCTTCAGGCAAAATACCATTCACCCATTCGACTGCAGTACTCATGTCTTCTTTTGCAAAAGATCCACCGATGCCAAATCCATCAAACATATTTCCATCTACCTCCATCTTTGCCAAAATGTCAGCACTTTCCTTTCGAAGATTCTCATGTCGTCCTCCTTGTACAATACCGAAAAGTGCCTGCCTTTCAGCATTTGGTTTAGAGTGGTGATATGCAAGACTTTGTTTTGCCCATCTGTGTGTTCTATCTAGTGCTTCAGCTTGATAGTTATATGGTTCATTAGGAGAAGTACACTCATCAAAAGCAAATATCATATCCGCCCCGATGTTGTGCTGAATATCTATGGACTTTTCTGGGGTGAAATAGTGGACGCTACCATCAATGATTGATTTAAACATCACTCCGTTAGGATCAATCTTTGCAGCTGCCATAACTGGATTGTCGTCTCCTTTTTTTTGATTTTCAAGAAGAAGCGGATCAGCACCAGATTTTGTAAACTTAGTTATATTCTTTCCATATGCCGCTCCCAAAGAGAATGCCTGGAATCCTCCTGAATCGGTCATCGTAGGACCATTCCAGTTCATAAACTTTTGCATCCCACCTGCATCTTTAATGATTTCATCTCCCGGTTGGAGGTAGAGGTGGTACGTGTTTGCAAGCATTACTTCAGCACCAAGGTCAGCAAGCATCTCAGGAGTGATTCCTTTTACAGTAGCCTTTGTACCCACAGTAACAAAAGCGGGTGTCTCGATGACACCGTGGTGAGTCTTTAATATTCCAGCGCGACCGAGCTTTCCACCGAGCTTCTTCTCAATGGAAAAAGAAATTGGTTTCTTTTCTGACATGTGACGTCTTTATATCATCTTTCATGGTTTATACAAAACAAAAACCACCGCATGCGCGATGGTCTCTTGTATCTTACTGAGGCTGGACTATGTACCCAGCCGTCATCTGGCTTGCGTCTATCGTCACGTTCGTTGGAGCGTGAGCGATTATGTCGCTTGCCATGGTAAGGAACTGAATGAGGGCGTGCTCGGTTGCATGAAATACATCAGGCATGAGCACTCTAATGGCGATGAGTCCGATCACGAATCCTATAGCTCGAAACATAGTGTTCGAAGTTATGGGAAGGGGTTGTTTTAGACAGCACTCGACAAGTGATGTCCGTCGGCTCATTGCCAAACTCGTCCCTCCCACTCGAGAGCTATCGCAATATACAAAACGGCCGCCCCGTTTTGTATTGGAGCGGCCGCTTCTTTCGTTTAAAAATGAGACTCTTTGCGATCGCTCCCGAATGGGTGAGACGACTGTCAAAGTTCTTACACTTGTATTATATCACGAAAGTCCCACTTATCAAGCGATACTATACCGCAGGCGTTGTAGTAGCAACCTCCCCTGTCCCCACTTCAAAGTAGGCATTCTTCTTCAAGAAATCTATCATCCTCAACGAGTCGTCCGTGCGGTTAGCACTACGCAAGATTACAATCCCAATATTTCTTTTTATACCATTCGCCATAGGAACTTCGAACAAAGAAACTGTTGTTTGCTTTGCTTCGTCGATGAATCCATTCTTTCCACCAAGGAAGTAGTCGCGCTGCAAAAGTACATTCTTGTTTGTCCACTGATGTTTGTAGATTGCATATTGTCGAACGCGAGAAATGTCATAAAGTTCTGGAGCATTGAGACGGATATATCTACCGAGTCTGAACAAGTCTTCAATACTTGAGACGTTTTTAGCAGAGAGCCCACTTGGATCTTCATAGTTTGTATCATTCATACCAAGCTGTCTCGCCTTCTGGTTCATCGCAAGGATAAATTTGTCATGTCCTCCCATATACGCATCAGCGATGACTTCTGCTCCGTCATTACTTGATTCGATGAGAAGTGGATACATAAGATCTTTGAGCCTGATCTTTTCTCCAAGTAAAAGCCCTCCTTCACTTCCATATGTGTTGTATGAATCACGAGATACAATTGCCATTTGATCCATATTCATTTGTTCATCTGCAATGACAGCAGTCATTAGTTTTGAAACAGATGCAATCGGTGCAACAAGAGTCTCATTCTTTTTGTATATCACCTCCCCTGTATCAATATCACCAATGAGAAATGCTGCAGCATTCATCTTTGGAAACTTATCAGCATTTGCCAATCGATATTGCCCCAAAGATGCAATGAGATCTGTTTGTACCGAAGCACCATCATCTGAACCAAGCGGTTCGTTTCCACTCTTTGTTGAAGTTGCATCTGCTGAACGAAGACCACCTTCTGTGTTTAGTACAAGTCGTACTTCAGAGCCGACGAGATAGTCTCTAGCAACCAATATTGACTCGGTTACAAACGAAGCAACAGATATTCCGATGATGAGTGCAAGAACCACCCAGCCGATATAGTGCCACTTTCCATATGAATGAAAGACTCTCTCAGGAATGAGAGCAAAGTGATATGACGGACGAGGTGGCTGCGGTAAGAGTATGGAACGAGGCGATCCAAGGCTCATGAATCGAGCTTGCACGTTGTTTGGAGCGGTATCGGAAGGCTGCATATGAAAAATTGTAACACGAAAGCCAAAATTGTCGCTACTTTAGCTTAAAGAATATCTTGTTACCAAAACGTGTATCAATATATTCAAAATCCTTGGAACTAGACGCCGCCTTAAAAGCAGCACTTTCAAGCGCAGCGCTTAAATTACCAAGGGATTCATTAAATGGATGGATATCAGAAAATATCACAGATCCACCCGGGTGAACCTTCACGGAGAATTCGTGATTGTTCCTAATCTCCACCTGTTCCGGTGTAAGACCCCTATCTTTCATACCTTGAAGCAAGGATACGATATCACTAAAAGTAGAAGAGGAATTAATATTAGTTCCAATGACTGAGGAGGTAGAGCTAGAGTTACCTCCAACGAATCGAATGAGTTCAGATGTAGTCGCGAATGAATCATCGGCTCGTGCGTAAATATATCCCTGATCATCAACTGTATAGCAAGAAGACTGCACATCATCGCACCACAAGGCTCGAGGGCTTCTCTCGATTACTCGTATACGAATTGAGCTCAGACCACTTCTGTTGATTGCAACATCTGAAAATCTTGGAAACTTTGCCTTGATATCAGCTTCAAGTTCTTTTGTTGGATACAAAACAATACTTTTTCTAGGAAAGAAATATAGCCAACTGCTACTTGCATGCACTTGTGCAATATCAATCAATTCTGACGATGTTACTTCACGATTCCCTTCTACTGAAATATCTTTAACAGCGAATGCATCTATTCGTGTCACGATGAGCATGCCAACTGCAAGGAAAACAAATATGAATATTACCAAGCCTAAACGAAACGTCATCCGACGACGATTCCTTTTAGCAGCACGATCAGAACGAAGATAATCTCGGTTGCGATGATTATGACTTCGTAGCATAGGTTAGTTCATTTTAATTACTTCTCTTCCTCCCATGTATGGCTGCAACGCTTTCGGTATTTTAATAGACCCATCAGCCTGCTGATTGTTTTCAATTATAGAGATGAGGATACGTGGTGTTGCAACTGCTGTGTTATTCAACGAGTGCACAAATTTCATTTTACCTTCAGCATCTCGGTATCGAATATTCAAACGACGTGACTGGAAGTCGTGGAAATATGAAGATGAATGAGTCTCTCCATACTTACCGACAGATGGTCTCCAAGCTTCGATGTCGTATTTCTTTACCTGACCCAGTCCTAGATCTCCTCCGCAATTCACAACAACGTGATATGGAAGTTCAAGTGCCTGCAAAAGCATCTCTGCGTTTTCTGTAAGCTCTTCGTGAAGTTTTACAGATTCCTCATGGTTTGCCTCACAGAGAACTACCTGTTCCATCTTAAAGAATTCATGCACTCTATATATACCCTTGGTATCTTTACCATGGCTTCCCGCTTCTCGCCTGAAGCATGGAGAGAACGCAAGCATTTTAATTGGTAGCTGTGCTGTATCAAGTACTTCGTCTCCGTAGTAACTCATTGTCGCAACTTCTCCAGTACCAGCGAGATAGTCACCGTCTTGTGTCTTATATAGATCATCTTCTCCCTGAGGAATATATCCAGTTCCCATCAGCGTCTCTCGTCGAACGAGTGAAGGCACAATCATTGGCGTGAATCCTTTCTTAATTAACTCATTAAGTGCAAACTGCCAAACAGCGAACTCAAGGAGTGCTCCATCATTCTTTAATATGTAGCCTCGAAAGCCTGCAATCTTTGCGCCACGATCAAAGTCCACCATATCGTTTTGAAGCATGAGATCAATGTGACTCTTTGGTTCAAAATCAAATTTTGGAATAGTTCCCCACTGTCTAACTTCAACATTTTCTTCATCACTCGCTCCTTCAGGCACAGACATATCAGGAATGTTCGGAACGGCTACCATAAGCGCTTGCCACTCTTTCATTACCTCTACAAGCTGTTCTTCTTCCACCTTTGAACTTTCCTTTACCGCTCGCATATCTGCAATCATCTTGTTTCGAGCTTCTGCATCTGTTGCACCAGTTATCTCCTGACTCATCTTATTCTGCTCCGTCTTCTTAGCCTCTATTGAAGACATGAGCTCACGGCGTTTTGTATCAACCTCAAGAAGTCGATCCACATCGTATGAAATATGCTTCTTCTTTGCCCCTGCGGCTATGAGGTCCTTATTCTCTCTAATGAATTTAATGTCGAGCATGATTGTTACAGAATCGTTAATTCAGAATGTTTTTAGCGGTTTTTTATCGTTTTATCATAGCAGATGACTATTATTTAGCCAATGAATAAACAAAAAATGGGAAAATCGGCCATTATCAGCAACTCAGAACTACCCGAGCTCCTAAAACAAATCCCCGACCCACCCCTGAAGCTTTACACCTCTGGAAACACCGATGTCCTCAGGCTAAAAGATGCAAAATATCTTTGTGTTGTAGGCTCAAGAAGATTTACCAACTATGGAAAGGAGGTGTGCACATCACTTATTAAAAGCTTAGCTGGTATGCCGGTAGTAATTGTCTCTGGACTAGCGCTTGGTATAGACGGAATTGCGCATCAAGCGGCAATTGACGCTGGGTTACCTACAATTGCTGTCCCAGGCTCAGGACTTCACCCTGATACCCTGTATCCCCGATCTCACTGCGACCTCACCGAAGAAATTGTGAAAAGTGGTGGCTTACTCATATCAGAATATCCACCAGAAACACGAGCAAGTCCTTGGACATTTCCAATGAGGAACAGAATCTTAGCAGGACTTTCTCATGCAGTACTTGTGATTGAAGCTGAGGAAGATTCTGGCACACTCATAACAGCGCGTCTCGCTCTCGACTATGATCGTGATATTGGGGCCATACCAGGTTCAGTTCTTTCAGAAAGCTGTCGAGGTACAAACAATCTCATCAAGCGAGGAGCTACTCCAATCACGAGCCCAGAAGACTTGCACGAGCTTCTAGGACTAAACATGTCTGATGAAATATATTCATCAAGAAAACTCCATCAAAATCCATACTTAGGATGCTCCGAGGAAGAGTTGTTACTTGCAGAAGAACTGTACAATCCAAAGACTCGCGAAGAACTTTCAAAGTGTATTAATATGCCAAATCACAAGCTCCAAGTTGTGCTTTCAATGCTAGATGTTCGTGGAATCATTCATGAAGCGTATGGCACCGTTGCGTTGCGCTATCCGCCTCCTTCTGCCATACTACGAAAAAACCGAAAAGAAAGTTCGGAAGAAAACAAAAATGGCGATCAAAAAAACCGCAACAATTAAAAAAGCTCCAAGCAAGTTTAAACAAGGAGAAAAACTACTGATCGTAGAGTCTCCAGCAAAAGCTAAAACCATCTCAAAATATCTTCAGGGGGAATATACCGTAGTAGCATCTGTTGGACACGTTCGAGACTTGCCAAAGAGCAACAAAAAAGCCATCGACATCGAAGGTGGTTTTGTTCCGCACTATGAAATATCTCCAGGAAAGGAAAAAGTAATCGCAGAGATTAAATTCTTAGCTAAGAAAGCAAAAGAAGTAATACTTGCGACCGACCCCGACAGAGAAGGAGAAGCAATCGCATGGCACATCAAAGAAGCCATTGGTCTTAAGAATCCAAAGCGTGTTGTCTTTCACGAAATCACAGAGGGTGCAGTACAGGAAGCCATCAAACATCCTCGAGAGATTGATGAAAATCTTCGGCAAGCTCAAGAAGCGCGACGAGTACTTGATCGGCTTGTAGGTTACGACCTTTCAGGTCTCATCTGGAAGAAAGTTCGATATGGTCTTTCAGCTGGCCGTGTACAATCTCCAGCACTTCGTATCATCATGGAACGAGAGCGAGAAATACGTGCATTCATTCCTGAAAACTACTATGTAATCACTGCTGACACTAAGACAAAAGATGGTGCACCACTTACCGTCACCTGTGTTGAAGAGCCCAGAGACAAAAAAGAAGCTGAAAGAATTGTTTCAATTGGAAAAGAAAACAAATGGATAGTTAAAGACATGGAGGAATCAGAAGTGAAGCGTTCTGCTAAAGCTCCATTCATCACGTCTACACTGCAGCAAACTGCAAGCACACGTCTAGGCTTTGCACCATCTCGAACTATGGGTCTTGCTCAGAAGCTCTATGAAGCTGGACACATCTCATATATGCGTACTGACAGTACAAACTTGAGCCAAGTGGCACTTGCCGAAGCGGCACGTGTCATTGAACACACATTTGGAAAGGAATATGTAAACACAAAGACATTTGCATCAAAGAGCAAGAATGCACAAGAAGCCCATGAAGCTATTCGACCTTCACATTTGAGCACAGAATCTGCAGGTTCAAATGATGATGAAAAGAAACTCTATCGCCTCATCAGGGCCCGAACACTTGCAAGTCAGATGACAGATGCAAAGCTTGCACGAACAAAAATTACTGCAAACATAACTGGAAAAGAAAATATTCCAGATTTCACTGTCGTAGGATCTCGTGTCATCTTTGAAGGATGGCTCAAAGCTGATCCAGATGCTCGAGGCGAGGATGTAGAATTGCCCCACGTAAAAAAGGACGAACCACTTACCCTTCTCGACATCATTTCAACTGAGAAAACAACAGAACCACCTTCACGATATACAGAAGCAGGATTAATTAAAGAACTTGAAAAAAGAGGTATTGGTAGACCGTCTACATACGCGAGCACCATTCGAACTCTTGAGGAGCGAGAATATGTAACAAAACTAAACAAATCCCTCATACCAACCGATACAGGTGATGTTGTTAGCTCATTCCTTGAACAAAACTTTATGGAGTATATAAATGATAGCTTCACTGCTGACATGGAAGACAAGCTTGATGATATTGCCATCGGAAAAGCACAGTATGTAAAGACACTTAAGGACTTCTACGGCCCTTTTAGCAAAGATGTTCACTCTAAAGAGAAGATTGATAAGCTTACAAATCTCGGTGAGGCAGATTCAAAGTTCGTATGTCCAAAGTGCGGAGGACCAATGACAGTAAAGCTTTCAAGAGGAGGAAAATTCTTAAGCTGTGCAAAATATCCTGAATGTGATGGTGCCCTCACTATTGATGGAAAAGAAATACAGAAAGACAAGCCGATTGGAAATGATCCTGAAACAGGCCTTCCTATCTACACCAAGATCGGACGATTTGGTCCATACGTACAGCTCGGTGAAAAAACAAAGGAAAACAAGAAGCCTCGTATGGCAAGCATTCCTAAAGCCTTTGATCCTGAAAATATTACCCTCGGTGACGCCCTTACATTCCTTTCACTACCTCGAAAGCTTGGAGCATATCCAGATACAGGAAAAGTTATCTCTGCAAACGTAGGACGCTTTGGTCCATATATCGTTCACGATGCAGACTTCAGATCCCTAAAGACCGATGACGTATATACCATCACACTTGATCGAGCTATTGAGATATTAAGAGAACCAAAGAAGATTGGAAGACGAGGAGCATGGAAGAAGAAAGCAGCGGAAGAGAAATCTGAAACTAAGTCAGAGGGAAAGGAAGAGCCGAAGGAGATATTCTAAATCAAGCTAACATCTCCGTGTATGACGGTAGGGTTCATACCAAGTAATTCATCTTTAAAAATACCTTCTGGTATTGGATTGAATAGATATATCTTCTTGCCGAATTCAAATGCTTTAAAGATTTCAAGAAAGGTGGCACCGCCAATGTAATTTTGTTGCCCATTCTTTTCCATATTGAGAACGAGTATCGCATCATTAGCTGATACTTTTTCAGACTGCAGACGAAGCATCTCCCCTTTCCATTTTGCATGCTCCTGCGCGCTCAACTCTTTCATTTCCATTTCACGCTTTGGATTGTCATAGCTGTTAGGGAGAGTAATGACATGCCCAGCTTTCTCCAACGCCTCCTTTATCGGAGGTATTTGGTTATAGAAATGTTTACTGGCACAGATGAATATTTTCATATTAGTTTTGTAATCTTAAATTTAACCACTTTAACCAATGTATCGTCATTAATCCTGTCTCCGTAGTACCTCTTGTATGTCTCTAGCATGTCTTCCCTGTCTTTAAACTTTTCATGTCCAAGTCGATCATCATCATTAACATCTGCAAATCGTTTTTGCTTAACTTCTGATATTACAGCGTGCGCAAACTCTTTTCCTGTTTCCTTATTAACAAAAACAAAATCGTCTCCTTCGAGAATCTCTTTCTCATCAAAGAATCTCCAAGTGGTTGTCTTCTCCCCAGCAATTATCATATCTGCAAGGTGAGTAACAAACTTAAGAGTTTTCATATTACTAAATACTGAAGTTCTTTATCGAATATAACTCCTCATTGTTCATATCAGGATCTGCTGTTGTCGTATCATCAACAGGAACCACAGGCTCTGGTGATGCTACAGTCTCAGCTGCAATTATGGCAGCTGACGTGGTATCTGGAGTTGGAACGGCACTAGGATCAAGTGCATTCTGAAGAGATGCCATATGCTTGTCGAGCATGTTTGGAGCAATGGAAGCCTTGTTAGATTCAAGAAGCCCTAATATTTGTCGGAGGTCTTCGTTTGTGAAGAAATCAATCACAACCTTTCCGCCGGTATCTTTCCTCTCAATCTGCACACGTGTACCTAGAGCATTGTTGAGTTTGCCTTCAAGTTCCAAAAGTTCCGGATCAGGCATGAATTCCTTTTTACGAACACGATCTACTGCAACCTTACGAGCAAGTTGTTCAGCTTCTCTTACCGTGAGCTTCTTGAACATAATCTCCTTGAACAAAGTTTCCTGTTCTTCTGGTCGGTCAGTCAACATGAGTAGTGGACGAGTGTGTCCCTCACTGATTTTCTTTTCAGATACAGCAATGAGCATTCGTTCAGGCAATGCAAGAAGACGAATGGTGTTGGTTACATATTCTCGACTCTTTCCCATCTTGTCAGCAATCTGCGCATGCTTCATACCGAATTCGTCAGCAAGTCGCTGAAAAGATCGAGCTCGATCTACGGAATTAAGATCTTCTCGCTGAAGGTTCTCGATGATTGCAAGCTCAAGTTTTGTTCGCGCATCTTCCTCTCCAGCCCGAATGATTACAGGAGCTTGTGCTAAACCAGCAAGTTTTGAAGCTCGAAGACGTCTTTCTCCAGAAATTAATTCGTACTCTACAGCAAGACCACCATCTTCCTTAATGACTTCTCTTCTTGTCACAACAAGAGGCTGAAGAAGACCGTACATGCGAATTGAGTCTGCAAGATCCTTAAGGGCAGTCTGATCAAATTCTCGACGAGGTTGATATGGGTTCGGAACAATCTTTTCTAGTTCTATCCAGAAGATGCTGTTGTTGAAATATTGGGATGCGGGCTGTGTCATATATGGACTTATGATATCACCTTTTCCAAGGACTTGAAGATGACAAAACGGTGGAAAAGATGTTGATATTGAAAAGAAACATATCGTTGAATATGGGTTGTTTTTATAGTATGCTCATCCTACGCCAGAGTGACGAAATTGGTATCCGTACTCGACTCAAAATCGAGCGCTCGCAAGGGCTTGAGGGTTCGAGTCCCTCCTCTGGCACCAGAAATATATTCTAAAGGAGCCTTATTTGTAGGGCTTTTTTTGTTTGACTTTTTATGATATTTATGTTACTCTATTACTAGTAAATTTGTTAATGGGTTAAGGCTCTTGAAAGGAAGCCATTGTGTCCCAAACTAAAACACAACAGCACATCGACTATGCAACGACAAAAAGCAGTTGAAATCCTTACGGACGATGGTCCAAAGGGAGCCAGAGCTTTGCTTAAAGCGGCCCTGGGAAATGAAGCGGAGAATTGCTGGCCCGTCCTTGGACGTCTTCAGTGTGGTCACGGTGACTGGACAACCGAAGACAACAACTGGACAGTCATTGCCATACGCAAACAAACACTGCAACCTTGGATGACATCGGGGACTTTGGGACATCTCGATTCCATCGGATCGTTCAAGGTTGAAGATGAGGTGAGCAAACCTGGCTATGCCCACCAAGATCGCGGTCAAAGTGGTCTCTGGGTCTGGTTCAAGGATCGGAAGTCAGCATCTCCAAATGCCTGATCGGTGCAGACCGTGGGTTCAAACCCCTAATACACAAGAGCGCACGACTTTCGAGTCGTGCGTTTTCTTTTACATACGTTTTCCAATCCTCTATTTCACCTATACCAAACAAGCCAGCATAAACCTCGTGGAGTTCGGGTGCAAGATCCTCTTTCGCAGAAATATATTTATAGAATATACATTTTGACATATTTCCTTCATACACTACACTGTGACCCATAAAGAAATGACAGAGA
>CAZFOD010000002.1:94855-105498 GCA_964520545.1 uncultured Candidatus Saccharibacteria bacterium | reverse complement strand
CTCTAATGATTTCTCGTGCCTTTGCCGGGTTCTTTATCATCGCAGCACCGCATCCTTGTTTTTCAATACTTCGATCGGGGCAACCCATATTAATGTCTACTCCATCGAATCCGAGATCTGCACAAAGCTTTGCAGCTTGTCTCATGTGTTCAGGGTTTGAACTGAAAAGCTGTGCAACTATCGGATGCTCACCTTTTTCAAAAAGAAGATCTCTCATGAGCTTCTTCTTCCCTTCCTCAGTTGCACGAATCAAACCGTCGGCTGAAACGAACTCAGTCCAGAGCACATCAGGCTTTCCATACTTGTTTATGGTACGTCTAAAAGCAGCGTCAGTGACGTCTGCCATTGGGGCCAATACGTAACAAGGACGGCCTAAAGCCGCAGGTGTCATTTGTGTCCAAAATCCTAGATTTACCATATGTTCAGGCACTATATCACACTATTGACGCCCTTTGAAATATGTCCTATCATTTACTCCTAGCGCCCGTTCTTTCATATCGATGTAACACAACGACATAAAGCTCGGGGACAAACCAAACCGTACAAAGCTTAACGCAGAGTACACAACCTACAACAACAGACACATGCAGCCCCGCAATGAAAACGTTCCTAACCGCAATCATCCTGCTCCTCCTCGCCGTCGCTGGCCCCACTGGATCCGTCAAAGTCGCTGATCCGAAAACTCCTTCCGCAGAACCGCAGCGCGCACGCGCGGCCGAAGCGGAAAAGCACCGGAAAAACAATCCGAACGAAGATACCGAGACCCTCGTGATTCTGGTCCTCGGCCTCGCCGGCGCCATGGTCTTCGGATGCTGGCTTCTCGACTTCAAAGACCGCCTCGAAAATCCCCAGCGCAGGAGAATCCAGGTCGTGCGATAAGCACGGCAGCAAGTTGTAACATCGAAAAAGGCCTCACACTTCAACGAGTGGGGCCTTTTTCTATTCCCTTAATATTGAAATATCACCTCTCCTGCTTTTGTTTCTCCCATACATTTCTCATGCTACAATACCCCGCACGAGATATTAATAACAAAACAATTTACATAAACAGATATGCCGACCGCATCAAAAAAGACAGCAACGGCTCCAGCTAAAGGAGCACTTCCTGCAATCAAAAACATCATCGGACGAGAAATACTCGACTCTCGAGGAAACCCTACAGTTGAAGTTGATGTCATCCTCAGCGATGGATCATTTGGACGAGCAGCAGTTCCATCAGGAGCTTCTACTGGCTCACACGAAGCTATCGAACTTCGTGATGGCGACAAGAAGCGATATGGAGGTAAAGGAGTACTTAAGGCGGTACACAACGTCAACACAAACCTTCGAAAAGCTTTGACTGGAATGAAATTCACTCAAGAGTCTCTCGACCATCGCATGATTGTTCTTGATGGCACAGCGAACAAAGGAAACTTTGGTGCAAATGCCATTCTCGGCATTTCACTTGCCTTTGCTCATGCTGCTGCAAAGTCACAGAAAAAACCTCTCTACAAATATTTTGCTGCGATTGCAAAGACAGGAAAGCCAATGACACTTCCCCTTCCGATGATGAACATTTTAAATGGTGGTAAGCACGCAGAGAATTCAACCGACCTCCAGGAATTTATGGTTATGCCAGTTGGAGCAAAGAGCTGGACACAGGCACTTCAAATGGGAGCTGAAGTATTTCATGCTTTGAAAAAAATTCTTCATGACAAGAAACTATCTACAACAACAGGAGATGAGGGTGGATATGCCCCTTCCCTTCCTTCAAACGAAGCAGCACTAGAAGTAATTCTAGAAGCCATCAAAAAAGCTGGATACAAACCAGGTAAAGATATTGCCATTGCAATTGATGGTGCAGCAACAGAACTCTACAAAGCAGGAGCAGATGGAAAGCCAGGACATTATGATCTCGAACGAGAAGGAAAGAAATTCTCGACTGCAGAAATGGTGGATTTCTATACAAAATGGATTGCTAAGTATCCAATTGTATCTATCGAAGACGGATTCTCTGAAGATGATTGGGAGGGATATGAGCTCATGACAAAAAAGAATGGAAAGAAAGTGCAGATTGTTGGTGATGACCTATTTGTCACAAACATCGAACGACTTCGAATGGGTATTGAACGAAAGGCTGGTAATTCTATCTTGATCAAGCTAAATCAAATCGGAACTGTTACTGAAACTATCGAGTCTGTAAAGATGGCGCACAAAGCAGGTATGACAGCTGTCATCTCCCACCGATCTGGTGAAACAGAAGATACAACCATTTCACACTTCGTTGTGGGAACAGGTTGTGGGCAGATTAAGACGGGATCACTTTGCAGAACTGACCGAGTGGCGAAATATAATGAACTTCTACGTATTGAAGAAGAACTTGGAAAGAATGCAAAGTTTGCAGGAAAGGCTGCTCTTAAAGCATAATATTTAAAAGAAAAACAGCGGCCCTGTTGTGGGGCCGCTGTTTTTGTTGCCGAGCGAGGGTCAGGCGACTTGCTGGAAGTAGCGATCGACGAACTGCCGCAGTGTCGATGGGACAAACACCGAGCCGTTCCATTTGAGACCGATCACCGTCGCGCCGAGGTACTCGAAGAAGTGTTCCCACTCATGCTCCTGCATGCTGTAGCCGAAGCTCCGAGTGATTGTCTGCTTCAGTGTTTGGATGGGCATAAGGATGAGCATCCTCGTGTTCCTGAAGAACGGGCGACTTTTCGTCGCGACGGCGCCGGCGTTTTGTGGGGGATGCCATTTCGCGACTTTTTGAGCATCACCTGTCAGAAGGGCGCTAGTGGTGCCCCTCACTGTCTGCGGTTTCTTTTTCATAATCAACGGTTCTAAAGCCATCCTCAACTTCCCACAGCGGGTCGTCTCTTGGATGTCTGCTTAACAAAATGCCACAAACGTGTACAATTGTCCAGCATGGTCCAACTTACTCCCACATCAAACCTTTCAGACAGATTTTTTAGTCTTTTCTATCGTAGACCCTTTGCTGTATTCTTTCGAGTGCTCATCATTGTCTATGCGATCGAAAAACATGAGTTTAAATATATCGCCCTCTTCACATTAGCGGTCACTCTATGGCTTCTTGAATCTGTAGCACTCTTTGTGGATCCAAAACTTTACAGAGGAAAACTCATTGGCACAGCGAATCTCCTTTTTATCATCCTTGCCATTGCTCTGGCGGTAGAACACATAGCACCACTCATATTTTTTGTAATATAATAGCCGACATGACACAAAAAAATACCGCACTTACTTCGCAGTCTGTACTCATCGTCCTCGACGGTTGGGGATATCGTGAAGACTCAACGCACAACGCAATTGCAGCAGCTAAAACTCCAAATTTCGATAAATACTGGAGCACATACCCACACACCTTACTTGAAGCGAGCGGTCTTGCCGTTGGACTTCCAGAGGGGCAAATGGGAAACAGTGAAATTGGGCACACGACCATAGGTGCAGGTAAGCCAATTGATACCGACCTTGTACGAATCAAGAAAGCGATTGATAGCGGTGAGTATGAAAACAATCCTGCATTTAAAACACTCTTTGATCATGTGAAGAAGAATAATTCGACACTCCATGTACAGGGTCTTCTCGGTGACGGTGGTGTGCACAGTCACTCCGATCACCTCTTTGCATTCATTCATGCAGCAAAAAATGCAGGGATTAAAAACATTGCCATACATGTATTTACTGACGGACGGGACACTCCCCCACAAAGTGCAGCAGAATACCTTAAAGACCTCGAGCAACTACTTGAACGTATTGAAATTGGATTCATAGCAACTGTTTCAGGAAGATTCTTTGCAATGGACAGAGACAACAACTGGGACAGATTAAGTAAGGTAGAACAAGCATTATTTGAAGCAAAGGGACATATTTATGAAATCCAACCATCTGAGGTTCTCAAAACTCTCTACGAAGAAGGCAAAGTCGACGAACATCTTGAACCAATGATATTTAGATCAGATTGCAAGATACAAGACAATGACGGCGTGTTTTTCTTTAACTTTCGAGCAGACAGAGCTCGCATGCTTTCCTCGAAGATGATAGAACGGGGTGAGAAGAATAATCTTTGTTTTGTAACACTCACATCATATGGAAGTGAATACAAATGTCTCGTTGCATATCCGCAGACTCCGATTGAAACAACATTGGCCAAGGAAATTTCAGGTGCAGGTCTTACACAATCTCACATTGCTGAAACAGAAAAGTTTCCTCATGCAACGTACTTTCTTAACGGAGGAGTTGAAAAGCCCTACCCTGGAGAAACTCACATACTATTAGACAGTAGAAAAGATGTTCAAACACACGACCTTGCTCCAAAGATGCGTGCAGAAGCCATTGCCGACAAAGCAATCGAAGAGATCAATAAAGGCTGCAATTTTATTTTCATAAACTTCGCAAACCCAGATATGGTCGGACATACTGCAAATGTTCCAGCAATCATAGAAGCTGTGGAAGAAGTAGACACACAGCTAGGACGAGTCGTTGACGCCTTGATCCAAAAAGGAGGTATTGCATTCATTACAGCTGATCACGGAAATGCCGAGGTAAATATTGATCCCTTCACTAATGAAAAACATACAGCACACACAATTAACAAAGTACCTGCAATTGTGACAAAAACAGGTATAGATCTTCGTTCTGAAGGATCACTAATCGATATTGCACCAACAATATTCGAGATACTCGGGGTGCAGAAGCCTGAATCAATGACAGGTCAAAACCTCGTGAAGTAAGTAGCTAATTCGCCTTCTGTTCAAGGGCTCGTATCTCTATGTCGAGTCTTACAATATCAGCCTTTATTCTATCCATCTCAACTTCATATCTCTTCACACGCATTTCTGCCTCTCGGTTTACCTCTTGTTTTTTCTCAAGCAACTTTTTCTTATATTCAGTATCAACTCTTGCACGAGATGCTTCGGAATTTATGTTATCAATCTGCTTTTTAAACTGAGCTATTTCCCCCTGCAACTTCAAAATCTTAGCCTCGAGATCAAACACCTTGTTTCTACTCTCTGGTCCTAATCCATCATTTGCCTTTACACTTGAACTATATTGCTGCATTTCGGCATGAGTCCTTGTGACTTCACCGCGCATCCTCTGCAATTCAATCTCGCGCCTATGCAAATCAAGTTTTTGAATTTCACGTTTGTTTTTCTTTTCAGTCAATTGTGCTTTGGCACGTTCTTTTTCAATTCGGGCACGTTCTTCTTTGAGACGCTCAAGACGCAGGCGTTCATCAGCACGCTGCTTTTCTATTCGTGCCCGTTCTTTTTCAACCCTCTCGCGTTCCTTTTTAGCATGGTCAAGACGCAGGCGTTCATCAGCACGCTGCTTTTCTATTCGTGCCCGTTCTTTATCAGCACGTTCTTTTTCAACTCTGTCATGTTCTTTTTTAGCTTGTTCAAGACGCAGGCGCTCAGAAGTGCCGCTTTCATTGGTTAACGTATCTTGCTTCGCCTTAATACCGTTATTCGACGGAGCTCCTGTATTATTTCCTGGTACAGACATATTTATATCAATATCATATCACGTTGAGTTCATAACGGATGTGCATATATTGGATAGAGAAAAGGATGAATAACACCACCTCTTAATTCAAAGTATCCGTTGATAAATATATGAGAGGAATCTGGATGCGAGAAGGCGGTACTACTGGCTATGTATTTAAAAACATGTCCATCTGGAGACATCCAATTTCCATTTTCATATTTCACAGGGCCTGTTACCGTCCTCATGTATTCTAGGAAAGAGATTGTGTACGTCTGGCGTTCAACCGAAGAATCAATGACCTCCTGTTCCTTACCTAATGTAAAAACTATGGAAAACGCACTCGACATCAGTACCGTCAAAAGTGCGATATATATCAAAATCTCTATGAGAGTAATACCTTTGTTTTTCATTATTCAAATATTAAAAGCGGAGTTTTTGTTCCCATAGCAACATACAGGTATTGCCCACTGCAGCCAATACCGACCGCGCGAGATGGTAAATCTACTGTCTGACTAAGTGTTAAATCTGACTTTCTCCACACCTGCAATTCCTTTTGAGAGTTGCTAGTAAGTACATACAAAAAATCCCTTGTTGAAATTATTCCATCAACAGTTGCTCCAATGCGGGCATCGTAAAGCGGTGAAAGATATGTATCTAACCCTACAAGCTCATTTCCTCCGAGTGTTCTTCCAAGATACATATCGTTGTTGAAGATATCAATCGACTTACCGTTTCCCGATCCACCAGGAGCATCATATTGAGCAGTGGTTTCAAGATGTAGATTGAAAACCATAAGCTCAGGATCAATCGGCAAAAGAGTAAACAATTTATCTTTATCAACAAAAATATTGTTAACTCCTGTTCCAATCTCATATCCCTTGATCATTTGCCCGGAGGTTGCTGAGAGCATAATCAACTCCGAAAAAGAACTCTTCGCTGTACCAAGAAAAACACTAGTACCATTAGATGTAATGGATTTGCCCAGAGAAGTTGAAGAGCTGTTAGAACCAGGGACTTTAAAAGACCACATCACCTTCAGTTTAAATGGATCGCTTACATCAATCGCCTGTGCTTGTGAATTAACACTTGTATTTGCTACATATGCTACATATCCAGCGATTGAAACTGCAGAGAGGCCTGGACCTGTATCAATTTTCGATATGACGGTAGGATTGGTTTTTTCCTTTATTGAAATCGCATAGAAGTCTGGGTCGGTAGTACTTGCAGAATTGGTGGTCAGAAATATATATGACCCGCGTACAAACATTGATGAGGCGACATTGGCACTGTCTAACATGAGTGGTTCAGTTACTACTTGTTTTACATTAGCAGAGTTCAATCCCCTACATGTTCTTTTACCAAATCCATTATTCCAATCTGAAATACGTGCGGTTAAACCACCCGAACCTTCAACCTTCTTTATTCCCCTATCAATGAATTTAGGAGTTCCGGTACCTTCTGGGTCAATGTAAAAGTTCTGGTCTTCAATATATGTGTACAGAGGAATATTCGGTCCGAAGAGACTAAACCAAAGGCTTGCTATGCCAGTAAGGAATATTGCCCACAGAAAGAAGGCTAACAAGATTTCTACACTGATTATTCCCCTATTGTTATCTATTAACATGCTGAGTAAGTGAATACATTGGAGTCACAATCGAAAGAGCAATGAAACCAACTACAAGTCCAACAAAAATCATCATGAGAGGTTCGACCAACTTGTTTAAAAGCCCAACCCGCTCATCAATATCTTCATTGTGCATATGGGATATGTTTATGAGCATGGAGGGTAAAGAACCTGTTTTTTCTCCTACGATTATTAGATCGCCCCAAATTGGTGGAAATATTTTAATTTCTTCTACACACTCTGAAATCGGTACGCCTGAATTCACTCTAAGGTGCAATTCGGAAAATATATTTCTAACAATTTTAAATGAAGAAGACTTCCCTCCCATTTCTATTGCATCAGACATTGTCATACCTCCTTGGCAAAGTAATCCTGTGATAAACGCAATCTGTGAGAGTTGTCCTAACAAGACGATGCCACCGATAATTGGCGTACTGAGTAATATCTTCTCAAATACGAGTCTTGCTCTTTCGAATTCTAATATTGCATATGCTGATGAAAGTACGGAGATAATGAGGGTGATTATTCCATAGTGCCAATATGAACCGATTAAGTTACTGATCTTTATCAACATTCGTGTTGAGATTGGTAGCTTCGTATTCATACCAGTAAACAACGGTATTATTTTCGGATACACAAAGGCAAGAAGAAATATGACTATACCTAAAGCAAGAAATGAAATTATGGCAGGATAGAAAAGTGAGGAAATCATTTTGGATCTCTGCTCATAACGAGACTTCATTCCTTTTGCAGCTCTTTCTAAATTTGCCGCAAGAAGTCCTGAGACTTCTCCCGCAGAAACTAATGAAATGGTTGCGTTACCCCAAAGCGTGCGGTGTCTCTCAAATACCTCCTTCAAAGATCTGCCTTCAGCAACCTCTGCAATCATGCGTGTAATATGTAATTTAAACTTTGAATGCCGAATATTCTTCGATGAGATATGCATTGCATCTTCAACAGGTAAAGATGCCTCGAGCAAAGAGGAGAATTTTTGTAAGAATGTCCATTGTTCTTTCTTGCTCATACCTATTTCTGCAACACTCTTTTAATTTCTTCTGTTGTAGTAATCCCAATGGAAACTTTATTCACTCCATCGTGGACCATAGTTCTAAATCCATTTCTTGTCGCAACTTCTTCAATCCTTTGAGCAGATGACTTCTGCAATATTGCTGATCTAATATCATCGTCTACTTTCAGGACTTCAAAGATGCCGACTCTTCCTTGGTATTCTTTCTGTTCATTGTCTATCCTCCTTACAAGCCTCTGCCCCACCATGACACGAACTGTTGCAGCAAGAAGATATGGGTCTATGCCCATGTCTATGAGCCGTGGAATGATATGCGAGGCATCCTCCGCATGGATTGATGTGATGATGAGGTGACCTGTGAGAGCAACCTGGACAGCAACAGAAGCTGTTTCTTTGTCACGAATTTCTCCAACCATGATGACATCAGGGTCTTGCCTTAAAATACCGCGAAGTGCCTGATGGAAACCGTAACCATTTGAAGGTTTCAATTGTATTTGTCTTACATAAGGCAATGGATATTCAACAGGGTCTTCAAGGCTCACCACTGACCTGTCTCCCGTGCAGACATGTTGCAGCATGCTGTAAAGCGTACTAGTTTTTCCCGCTCCAGTTGGACCAGCAACAATTACCATTCCTTGAGAGCCCTCGAGAGCCTCTACGATTTCAGTTTCGTGTTTTTTAGAGAATCCCAAATCACTCAACATACTAACTCTTTGGTGATCACTCGCTAAAAGTCTCATCACAACATTCTCACCGTAATATGTAGGAGCTATTGATACCCGTATATCAATACGTCCAAACTTACTTTGTTTATAGAACCTACCATCTTGGCTTCTGTCGTGAATATCACCTCGCAGTCCTGAAAGTACTTTGATGCGCCCCACTACTTCTCCCATCATCGCCTTTTCTAGCATGCAATATTGATGCAATATGCCATCAATACGGAAAAAGATTATTGCATCCTGCATCTTTGGATCAATGTGAATATCCGAAGAACGAGCTTCTGAGGCAGTATCAATCAAACCATCAATGAACGATGAGATTGAATCAATGTTTTTTCTTGTAACTCGAAGTTGTTCTCTTTTTTTCTCCACCAAACAACAATAGAGCGAACTTACCGAAGACTATTTAAAGAAATCTTCAAATATCAGTTAAAAGATATTCCCCGACTCTTGTTCTTAAAATAGAAAAAGCTATTGCAGGCACACCAACAATCTTTCCTAGCTTGTCGGCAAAAGATCTCATATATGTTCCGCTCTGACATTCAATACTAAATTTTAATATCAAATATTCTTTTGATACAGACTTTTCAAATGATGCATTCCAATCTGAAACAATCTCTTGCTGGCGGAAGTCTCCTGATACACGAGAAATTAAGTTGGTGATTTCACTCTTGAGCATATCGGGGGTTTCAAACACTGCATCAATGAGAGAAATCGAATCAATCTTTCCTTTTTGCTTTGGTATTGAAATCGTATTAATCAATCCCTCTCGAGCCCACTGAAACAGTGATTTTCCTTCAACTGGTTTTGAAGAATATGGAGGATATTCCATTCTTTCGAAGTTAGATACATCCTGTATCACCTCTTCAACCTTCTGCTTTGTATTCTCAGCATCATACTCTTTAAAATCCGTAACCTTACCAAGCACATCAAATGTGTCAGTTGAGAAGCCGAAGAGGACTTCAACTTCGTAGGACTTTGGGAGATGTAGATATTCCTTTCTGTTCCTGTTTGCCTCTTCTCCAACAAGGACAAGGAGGAGTCCTGATGCCATAGGGTCTAGACGGCCTGCGTAGCTTAGAGTTAGAGATGTAAATTCAGGTCTCTCGGCTCTTAATCGATCAAGGCACTGCAGAGGTGTTTCTCCCTGCTTTTTGTATATAGATAAGAGGCCAGAATTAGGCATTTGTTTAGTAGTCATCGGTACGATACAATAATACGCACAATGAGCAAAAACACTAGCAACCTGAGCACAGAACCATACAAGGGTGTCCGAGATTTCTACCCAGAGCAAATGGCACAGCAGAAGTACATATTCGACACATGGAGGAAGGTAGTTGAGAAGTATGGATATGTAGAATACAACGCTTCAATACTTGAGCCAGCTGAGCTCTACAAAGCAAAATCAGGAGAGGAAATCATCAATGAACAAACATATACGTTTGTCGACAGAGGTGATCGTGAAGTGACACTTAGACCTGAAATGACACCTACGGTAGCTAGAATGATTGCGGGACAAAGACGAGAGCTTGGCTTCCCTGCACGTTGGTATTCAATTCCTAATCTCTTTAGATATGAAAGACCACAGCGAGGACGTGGACGAGAACATTGGCAGCTCAATGTAGATGCATTTGGTTTAAGCGGCAAAGAAGCAGAAATTGAAGGTATTCAGATTGCTTACGACATCATGAAAGCATTCGGTGCTTCCGATTCTGATTTCAGTATAAAGATAAGCAGCAGAAAGCTTATGAATGCAATCTTCAACAACTGGTATGAACTTGATGAA
>CAZFOD010000002.1:35749-94755 GCA_964520545.1 uncultured Candidatus Saccharibacteria bacterium | reverse complement strand
ATCCACAGAACAATCGTTCACTCTTTGGAGGCGGAAGATATGATGACCTTCTTTCACTCTTCGGAGGAGACAAAGTTCCAGCATTTGGCTTTGGCATGGGTGACATGACAATTGCTGATTTCCTTGAAATTCGAAAGCTTCTACCAACCTACCGATCCTCTGCTGATGTCATGATCTGCACACTTGATGAGGAATCTCTTCCTTTCGCAAACGAAACGGCTACTAACCTCCGAGAGCAAGGTATTAACGTTGCGGTAAACTACACATACAAATCTCCAGGAGATCAAATCAAAAGCGCAGTTAAGCAATCAATACCTTACGCAATCATAATTGGAGAAAAAGAAACCGCTTCAAAGACGTATGAGATTAAGGACTTGATAAACGAAACAATAGTTACTGAAATTAAAAAAGCGAAATAAATATGCGAAAAATAGTACTGGACATTGAAACCCGCAATACCTTCCAAGAGGTCGGGAAAGCAGAACCTGCAGCTCTCGATATATCTGTAGTATGCATTCATGACTCTGAAACTGACAGCTACTCAAGCTACCTTCAAGAAGATCTCAATAAGCTCTGGCCCATCATTGAAAAAGCCGATGTTCTCATCACATTCAATGGTGATCATTTTGATATTCCACTTTTGGATAAGTACTACCCGGGTGACCTTAAGAAAATAAAGAGCTTGGATCTCCTCAAAGAGGTACGAAAATCACTTGGTCACCGAGTTGGCCTCGGTGTCATTGCTCAAGGAACACTCAACAAGGGAAAGAGCGGACACGGTCTTGAGGCTGTTGAGTGGTGGAAAAAGGGAGAGGTGGATAAGATAATTAAATACTGTCTTGAGGACGTAAAGGTAACAAAAGAAGTGTATGAATACGCACTAGCAAACAAAAAGCTTAAATTCAAAGACGGTGAACAAATCATCGAATTCCCTGTTCCAACCGATGGATGGGAGACATGTGAAGAAGCAAAGATGACATACAGCCTTCCATTCTAGTCCCTGTCATCATGGTATACTTATTCAAATAATCACAGAAAACAATGAACACTTTTGCACAAAAATTAATTATTCCAATCGCCATCGTCATCGCGGGAGGACTCGTTGCTGGAGCTATTTTCATGACACAGAGCAAGCCAAAAACTCCAAGCGTTACAGATACACTGAACACAGCAGCTGAAATTACAGTAGCGCCTGTTTCAAACAGTGAACATATCCGTGGAAAGAAGGATGCAAAGATCGTGATTGTGGACTACTCAGATACAGAGTGTCCTTTCTGTAAAAGTTTCCATGAATCTTTGAAGAAAATATTTGATGAATATGGAGCAAACAATACAGTTGCATGGGTGTATCGATCCTTCCCTCTTGATATTCACAAAAAAGCTCCAAAAGAAGCAGAAGCTCTTGAGTGTGCCACAGAACTTGGTGGTAATGACGGCTTTTGGAAATATACAGATGAGATCTACAAAGTGACAACTTCAAACGACAGTCTTGACCCAGCACAATTGCCCTTGATAGCGGAAAGGGTTGGACTTGATAAAGTAGCGTTTACAACATGTCTTAATAGCGGAAAGTATGCAGCCAAGATTGATGCAGATTACGCTGCAGGAAGACTTGCTGGCGCTAACGGTACACCATACACAGTACTCATAGTAGGCGGTGAGAATATTCCACTTGTCGACGAACAAGGAAGAGGATTGGGTGCGCTTCCTTACACATCACTTAAATCGATTATTGAGTCGTTTTTGAAATAGCATCAGAAACAAAAAGACCGAGCGCAATTGCTCGGTCTTTTTGTTTTCCTACAACCCACTAAGTAAATCTTCCTCAAATGCCTTAATACCCTCAAGGTCTTGCGAGTATTTAGAAATATCTGGGAAGTCTAACTTCAATATCTTTCCGTAAACCGCACAAGCAAGTTTTGCAACACGATCTGCTTGCTCCTTAGTGATATTGATTGAAAGATCTACAATCTTTCCATTCAGGGGTTCAACGAATTCAAGTACTCCACAGTTTACTGAATGCTTTCCACTGTAATCACGAGATTTTTCTACGAGTAGTTTGTAGAAGACAAGTTGTCGTTCGTATTCATACAATTTTATCTTCTCATTCTGATCCTTTCCATCCCAATTATCCTTCGCCTTTCCTGTCTTGTAGTCATGAACCTCAAACGATGATCCTGCACCTTCCACCATCCTATCTATCTTCCCCGTAAGGTGAGCATCGCATCCTTCCTTGCCACCCCCATCAAGAACAACCCCCTGATCCTTAAAGTTGGCTTCAGTCCTATCCGTAAGGTTAAAAGTACCCTTCTTAGCGCCATAAAAGGCCGTTAAAGCCTCTATACCTCGCTTTTCGTACATTCTATGGTCAGACTTCGAAAGCCTCTCTCTGCGCAAATATTCGCCAAACCAGAGGAGCAATTGCTCTAGAGTCGGAATCTTTCCCTCGCGTCTCAAGTTGACGCTCAACTGCTCAAGTGATGAGTGGATTGCGGAGCCGTATGAGCCTGAAGGAGTTTTGGCTTGCGGAAACCGCAAGAGATTCTGTTCAAGGAAAGTTTGTGGACCTTTTCCTTTTACATTAAGAAAGTTATTCAAATGCGTAACTGAAAGTTGATAGTTTTCAAGTAGAGATTCAAGTAGTTTCTTTTCTTCACCAAGAAATGGTGGCGTATGATATCGAAGCCATGAAGCTGTGAGAAGCTCGTGAGCTTCTGGAGCGACACCATCAGAAGTACCCTCCACCGAACTATATATATTCCTCAAAGCTTCTTTTTCCAAAGCAGTACCATCCTGTTCTCCTGGTAAGAGGAAACGTAGCAACGCCGATGGTTCACCATCGTCACGTGCTTTATATGAGGTGAGGTACAGATATCGTTTTGCTCGAGTTAAGGCTACGTAGAAAAGGCGAAGTTGGTCGTCTTGATCATCTCCCGCAGGATCAATTGGGAGATTCAAAGGGAATGATATTTTCTTTCCCAATCCCCTTCCTGCCCAAACATCATCTTGGCATGAGAGTACAAACACGGTTTCAAATTCCAATCCTTTTGCCTTATGAGCACTCAAAAGATGCACTGATGAATTCATACTTCCGAAAGGGCTCTTGTCATTGAGGGGAATATCATTCTTCTCGTGAAGATCCACAAAGTCAGCAAGATCGCTAAGAAGTAACAATTCATTTTTGTTATTCTTCCCCTTGTACTCTCGAAGTGCTCTGACGAATACACGTAAACTTGAAAGGAATGTTAGATATTCTGCACGAGCATGATCAAACCGATCTTTGCTGAAATAGTATTCTTTAAAGGGGCTGACATATTCATGATCTTTTTCCGTACTGAATACTTTACCAATATCATCAGCATCGTCTTCGTCTTCTGACTCAGCAGCGAGAACTACATGAGCGCCAATCATCATGTCGAGCATTTTCTCAAGTGGTTCGTGTGCAGCCTTTGTACCAAGTTCTAGCAAAAACTTTCCAACTGCTCGCACTTTAGGATCATCACTGTCGAGCATGACAGATATCCAGGTTGTCCTTTGCCACTTACCAATATCTCCCTCTTTCTGATTAAAACGCCCTTTTGAGGCTACTGCTGATATATTCCAAATGGTATTTCTTGAAAGATTCCAGAATGGATAGCTCAGAACTTCGGGTAACAATTCATCTGCCTCATCTTGATTTGCACTGCCAATTGAAACGATGAACCTTGCCATCATAATGAGCTGGTGGATGTGAGGCTCGAGAAATACATTCTGTTCTCGCTCATATCGAATTGGCACACCAGCACCTTGCATAAAGGGAACGATGGATTCAAGTTGGTGGTGCTTTCTAGCAATGACAGCAATCTCTTCTGGCTTCCTACCTTCGTCTAACAGCTTTTTAATTTCTCTCGAGACGAAATGATATTCGTGAAGACTACTCTTGAATCGCTTATGAACAATCTCCCCTTGTCCCTTCTTTGAAAGCTCTGGGTGTGAAGCAATTAATGTCTTCTCCATTTCAGGAAGTAAATTCTCTAGTCTGTTCTCCCCCTTTCTGATGATATGTGAAGCTACATCAAGAATGTCTTGAGTAGATCGATAGTTTGCAGTCATAGTAACAAGCGAGACATCGGTATACACTCGTTTGAAATCAAGGATGTTGGAAAGCTCAGCACCTTGGAATTTGTACACCGCCTGATCGTCATCACCTACTACCATTAAATTAGGGCGACCTTCGTTTACAGGGGCGTCTGCAATGAGACGCAGGATTCGCATCTGTGCATCATTAGTGTCTTGAAACTCATCTACTAAAACGTATTGATATTGCTCCTGCAATTCATATCGTAAACGTGGATGTTTTTCAATGGCAGAGATTGTATCAAGTATCATGTCATCGAAATCATAGAGACCTCGTTCATGCATTGCTTTTGCATATCTTTCATAGATATCAGCAAGTGAAGTCATCTTCTCCATATTCAAGGCATCTTTAAACACTCTATTACTCTCATCATCTCTCTTCATCATCTTTTCCTTCCAGGCAGAAAGAGGCTTAGTCTCACCAGCTTCTCGTGCACGCTCCAATACCACTTCAAGTGACCTTGCGACCACTCCAGCTAGTGGGGGTACATGAACTGAATCCCCGGAGTCCTTCTTTACCTGCGTTGCTAATGTATCCAAACTTTTTATTGCTTTCTCAATATCATCAAAACTCTTCTTGCTTAAGCGAGCTTCAAACAAAGGAGCGAGCAGCGTGTTAATATCACTCAACTCTTTTTCATTTTCAGAAAGTATCTTTTTAAATTCTGCTGGAGTAAGTCCTGCTTTTTTTATACTCGCAATTGAACCTGCCACAGAACGCAAATATACATACCCCTGTTCAGGATGAACTGAACGAAGTGGATTATCATGCGGGAGTGAATCAAATATCTCTTCGAGAATCGCCACCTGCCCCAAAGGGTCTGCTGCGGCAAACAATGCACCGCCATAAAAGAATTCTGGGTATTTCTGTATTATATTCACACAAAAATTGTGGAATGTATGAATCGCAACACGATATGCCTCCTGCCCCATCAATCGAGAAAGTCTTTCTCGCATATTGAGTGCGGCTGATTCTGTGAATGTAAGGCAAAGAATGTTTGAAGGAAGTACCTGTGTCTGGCGCAATATATTAGCAACTCGAAGACTCAAGATTTGTGTCTTACCACTCCCTGGACCCGCAACAACAAGAAGCGGGCCTTCAATTGTATCTACGGCCTGCTTTTGTGCTTTGTTTAGGTTTTTGTATGCACCGTCGAAGTCCATCTTCATACCTACAGTATATATCCCGAGTCTCTATTTTCAGAAGAAAAAGTATGTTGACAATATGATTCTAGGTGGTTTAATGATGGAAGCCCGCCGAGATTGTATTCCCGACGGAACATGATCTTTTCGGATTTTATCTAAATTCCCATGAAAGAAACCTTGCTTCAAACCTTGGTTGTCATCTCTTTCATCGCTGTACTGGTGGCGGCAGCTGTCTTCGGCTACCGCCATCCAGCTCCCCCTTGGGCACCAAGTCTTGGACTGCTTCCGGCAGTACTCTATCTTGCGGTCCGGCCCTCGAGAAGGACAGACAACGATGTAAATCGATGACCAGAAGGTCAGTAGAACAACGCCTCTGCAAAAGGACTCCGGTCTTTTCGCAGAGGCGTTTTCATATTTGACAGGTAGGCCATAAACACATATCTTTATTTCAAACCCGCCAGAGATCGCTCAACAAAAGAGCCTCTCAGGCTCTCGATCTTTGACTCTACAACCTAAGTCATGAAAATAATTGCATTTTGGCTAATGTTTCTTTGCAGCGCAGTCATAGTCTCCATCCTGGGACATCTGACTTATATTGCTGGCCTTCCGGGGTCTCAACTAGCTGCAATTAAAAATGAAATCAGTACGCTCGCCGTATTTTCGTTTTTGAATGTTTGGTGCGGATATATCTACACCCGCTGCAAGTATGCAGGGCGACTACCCATGTGCGTGGCGGACCTCGCTGAGGATTGCCCCTACATTATCCTCGCAGCTACAATCTGGCCGAACGAGGATATCGACATGCTCATTCAAACCCGAGACGCAGACCCTGAGACTCTTCACTTGGAAATCAAAAAAGAGCATCATGTCTGGTTCGGAACCGAAGGATACTCGAGTAGCTCACCGGACAACCTTGTCGTGAAAAACAACATTTTCCAACTTGGATCCTACGGCGAAAGACGCAAACTCGTTTTTGAACTCGCAAATGTTCACGACGGTGCTTCAACCTGAACAATTCACCAAAAAAAGCGGCCACTGGGCATTCCCCAGTAGCCGCTTTTTATTTATTCCTAGTAGTTCTTCAACCGGTTAATCTTTTCGTGCTGTCGTATCTTCTCATGAGCCTTAGCTTCAATCTGTCGGATTCGCTCTCTTGTTACACCGAACATCTTTCCTACCTCTTCAAGAGTGTGTTGAATACCGTCAGTAAGTCCGTGTCGAAGTGCCAAGATTTCTCGTTCCTTTTCAGAAAGATCATTCAAGATCTCTCGTACTTGATCTGAAAGAATTCGTCGTGATGATTCCTGGTCTGGAGAAAGAATCTTTTCATCAGCGATGAAATCACCGTATGTAGATTTGTCATCGTCCTCACCTACTGGTGTATCAAGAGAGACAGTATTCTGGTCAATCTTTTCAATTGTATATATCTTATCAACATCAAGTCCCATTTCTGTAGCAATTTCTTCAGGAAGTGGTTCTCGCCCAAGATCTTGGAACAAACGTCGTACTACCTGCTTGTATTTAGCAATGGTTTCAACCATGTGAACTGGTACTCGAATTGTTCGAGACTGATCTGCAAGAGCTCGAGTAATTGATTGTCGAATCCACCATGTTGCATATGTAGAGAATTTGAAACCTTTTGACCAATCGAATTTATCAACAGCCTTGAAAAGTCCGAGGTTACCTTCCTGAATGAGATCGAGGAGAGTAAGATCAGGGCTTCGGTTTGCATACTTCTTTGCAATAGATACCACCAATCGGAGGTTAGCTTTTGCAAGGAGGCTCTTAGCTTCATCATCACCGGTTTCAATTCGCTTAGCGAGCTCCTTCTCATCATGCGCACTAATCAATGGATATTGACCGATTTCCTTGAGATACATCTGGATGGAGTCATACCCTGATTCACTTCTACTACCTTGAGCATACTTCTTAAGTATTTCTTCCTCATCACCCTTAACATCAAGGAGTCCTCCTCCTTCAAGCACATCAACACCAGCTGTAGAAAGTTTTTCATACAATGTCTCGAGAAAAACAACATCGTCTTCGATTGTCGGGAATTCTTTAAGAATTTCATCGTACGTAATGAAACCTCGTTCCTTTCCCTTCTTCAAAAGATGATCAGCTTTTGCATCCTGATTCTGTCCCCCTTTTTTCTGAGGCTTTCCTTTTGCAACGACTTTCTTCACTACCTTTACTGGCTTCTTAGCCTTTGCAGGTTTAACTATCTTAGCCTTCTTCTTAGGTGCGGTTTTCTTTACCACCTTCTTTGTCTTCTTATCGGTTTTTTTTGATGTCTTTTTCACGTGCGTTTTCTTAATTTAAATTATTTTATTCTTCTTACTGTTCAATTGCGCTACCTTCTTTGAAACTTCCTGAAACTTCATGAAAATCTTTTCTGAACTCTCTTTGTCTCCTTTCTTTTCCGCTATACTTATTTCCGCTGACAACTTGGCTTGCTCTTCCTTGAGTACCCTATCTTCAAGCTCATAGAGGAGGTCACCGACGTCTTTTTCTATATTGCTCTCTACAGACAACATTTCAGCTTCAAATACGAGCACATCAGAATTTGAATTGATGAGGTGGTCTATACGACTCCCATCTTCTGGAGGTAGTATCTCCTTCACTTGCCTTATGATACGGTCAGAAAGATCTGCATTCTTTTCTTTGTACAAAAGTGAAATCCCAATGAGACGCTCGAGAACGGATTCAATCGAAGCCTTCTGAGTCTTACCTTCCGACGGTGGAAGCGGTGCTGCTCTTGTTATTGTCGCCCGAGAATCAGCCTCTGCAGTGACAGGTGTTGTATTTTTTAATTGTTCCCGAAGATCATTCTCCGGAATTCCAGTGTTAAGACTGATGGTTGAAATGAAGTGCGATTTATCGATGGCGCTCGTAATGGCTGCCACATATGGCAAAACTTCTGTTTCAACCGCGTGCCAGAGCTTTCGCTCGTCCAACTTTTCTCTCGATAACATATCGAGATGATATTCAATTATATGCTTTGAGTGCTTAAGAGCCTCTTTAAATTTTTCCTTGTTTGAAAGGAGTATTGATGCCGGATCCTCACCCGCCGGCAATGCGGCTATTTTTACATCCATACCAAGTGACAAAGCGGCTGTCCACGCACGAAGCGTTGCCTTGAGGCCTGCCTTATCAGCATCGTATACGATCATTAAATTATCCGACAATTTCTTTATCTTTGCAAGGTGGTCAAGTGTTAATGAAGTTCCTGATGTTGCCACTGTATTGGTAAAACCGTTTTGGTGACACATGAGAAGATCCATCTGACCTTCAACCAAGATTGCATATTTCCACTGACGTACACCATCCTTTGCCTTGTGGTATCCATAAAGAACTTCAGACTTGTTGAACAGAGGCGTTTCTGGACTATTGAGGTACTTTGGACCTTCAGTGTCCGGAACACCAAACATTCGGCCAGAATATCCGATTACCCTACTAGACGCATCAAAGAGTGGAAATATTACACGACTTCGAAACCTGTCATATGACCCGTCTCCTTTCTCAGACTTCTTCGCAAGCCCAACGGTTTCCATATCCATAGGATCAACACCTTGCTTTGCCAATGTTTCAGAAAGCAATCGCCACTCATTCGGAGCCCACCCAATTCTCCAATCTTCAATTGTTTTTTCAGTAAGCCCTCTTCCAAGAAGATATTCTCGAGCTTTTACTGAATCTGCTGACTTCCCTTTCAATTCGTTTTCAAAAAAGACTGTAGCTCGTTCCAATACACTTCGCAGTCTATCCATCTCTCCCTTAGATGCATTGTCTCCTTTGAATTGTTCAAGCTCCACTCCTGCTTTTTCAGCAAGTAGTTTAAGTGCGCCGATGAAATCTACTTTTTCAAATTCTTCAACAAATGTGAAGATATCTCCTTTCGCTCCACAGCCAAAACAGTAGTATGAATTTCTTCCTGGAGAAACCATGAAAGAGGGTGTCTTTTCTCCATGGAACGGACACTTTGCTTTGTAGTTTGCACCAGCTTTCTCAAGCTTAATGTATGAACCTACAACATCAGCGATATTTAATCTTTCTTTAATTAATTCGGAGGAAGATGACATAGATTAGAAATCGAGCTTGTTAAAAATACCATCAACGTCCTTATCTTCAGCTTTACGGATGATAAAATTTTTCATGAGATTTGTATTGTGGAAATTACAATGCGAGAGGTTCGGAAAAGTCTTTTGAACTTTCCCGAACTAACTCGTATTACAATGAAACGAACTTACTAAACCAATTCCTGTCCTTCTCGGTTTCGCATTTCCTCCTGTAGATCTGAAATCATCTTCTGCTTCTCACTTCCCTTGAATCCGGTACCTGCTGGGATCAAACGGCCGATGATAACATTTTCCATGATTCCATAAAGAGGATCTTTGTTTGCCTTGAGAGACGCGCTGATCAACATACGGTTTGTATGCTGGAAGGAAGCTGCAGAAAGGAAGCTTCGTCGGTTGAGTGATGCTTCAGCGATACCCATAACAATAGGTTCTGCCTTAGCCTCAAGACCTCCCTTGTCCTTAATTTCTTTGTTCACTTCGTCGAATCCGAATCTTTCGATTACATCGCCGATAGAGAATGGAGAGTCTCCAACTTCCTTGATCTTCACTCGTGAGAACATTTCTCGTACTACCACTTCAATGTGCTTTCGAGAAACGTTTTCTCCCTGAAGTTCGTAAAGTTTCTTAACTTCAGAAATGATATATTCCTGAGCTCGTTCCTTTCCTGATACTTCGAAGATTTCATCTACATCGAGTGATCCGTCTGTAAGTGGAGTTCCCTTTGAAACATGGTCTCCAATCTTTACCAATGGAACTCGAGCGTAGTGAACTGTATATTCCAATTCACTTCCCTTCTTAGCAGATGCCTTTACAGGTACATCTGGGAGGAGGTTGATGATTCTTTCCTTACCAACTTCTCGGATGTTTGTAATCATACCGTCAACAGTTGCAATTGCTCCTGGGTTCTTAGGTCGTCGGTTGTCGAATACTTCTTCTACTCGAGGAAGACCGGCAGTGATGTCTCCACCTACTGTCGCTACACCTCCGGCGTGGAAGGTACGCATTGTAAGCTGTGTTCCTGGTTCACCGATCGCCTGTGCGGCAACGGTTCCAACAGCTTCACCTACTTCAACCATCTTGTTTCGTCCAAGATCGTTACCGTAACAATGTGCACAAATACCTTGTGGTGTCTTACATGTAAGTGGTGATCGTACTGTAACTTCTGTAATACCCGCCTTTTCAATGACAGCTGCATCATCCTTCGTAATCAAATGATTTCGCTTGAACAATACTGTTCCGTCTTTTCCAGCAACTTCCTTAGCAAGAATTCGTCCTGAGACGCTCTTTACCAAAGATGTTTCAATTCCAGAAGCACCAATCTTTGAAACCATAACTCCTTCCTTTGTTCCACAATCGTCTTCTGTGACCATAACGCTTTGAGCTACTACGAAGAGTCGTCGTGTGAGGTAACCAGCTCGAGCGGTGTTAAGCGCTGTGTCTGTCATACCCTTTCTAGCTCCGTGAGTTGAAATGAAGTATTCAATCGGTGTAAATCCTTCTTTGAATGATGAGATGATTGGAAGTTCGATTGTTTCTCCTTGCGCGTTTGCAATGAGACCCTTCATACCAACCATCTGTGTAAGGTTACCGAGGGATCCTCGGGCACCAGACGTTACCATGTCATATACAGATCCATTCTTGTCGAGAGTAACTGGGATGAGTTTTTCAATCTCACTCTTAGCCGCCTGCCAAATTTCAATATTCTTTCGCATTCGTTCTTCTTCAGAGATGAGACCTTCGTTGTACTGATCAAGAACACCTTCAGCAACCTTCTGAGTTGCAGCAACGATATCCTTCTTTCCTTCAGGGATCATAACGTCATCAATACCCCATGTTGTTCCAGAGACTGTTGCATAGTAGAAGCCGAACTTCTTAAGATCATCGATGAGCTGAGGAACATCTGCAATACCACGGTGAGTGATGATGTCATCTACGATAGAGCTCATAACTGTCTTTGTGATTTCCTTGTTGATGAATGGATAGTCGAGAGGCAAGCTGTTGTTGAAGAGTATTCTTCCTACAGTTGTTTCGAATATTGCGCCATCAAACTCCTTGTACTTTGTTGTCTCAGGAGCCATCACCTTGATGAGTGCACGGTATGAGAGCTGATCAAAGTTCTGAGCAGCGATAGCATCTTCAGGAGATGCGAAGATCTTTCCTTCGCCCTTCTCACCTGGAACTACCTTTGTCATCCAATATGCACCAAGTACAATGTCGAGCATCTTGTTCGTAACTGTAGGCTCGCCAGTTCCTGGCTTAAGGATGTTCTTGTCAGCCGCCATGATCATTTCCGCTTCTTTCTGAGCTTCCTCTGAAAGTGGTACGTGGATAGCCATGGTATCTCCGTCGAAGTCAGCGTTGAACGGTGAACAAACGAGTGGATGAACCTGGATAGCGTTACCTTCAATGAGGATTGGTTTGAAAGCCTGGATTGAAAGTCGGTGAAGAGTAGGAGCTCGGTTCAAGAGAACATACTTGTGCTGAATGACCTGTTCGAGGATTGCCCATACTTCAGGAATACCATCATCGATAAGTCGTGATGCGCCTCTAATGTTGAATGCGAGTTCTCGCTTCAAGAGTTCTGAGATTACAAACGGTCGGAAGAGTTCAAGTGCCATGTGCTTTGGAACACCACACTGATTGAGTTTAAGGTCAGGACCTACAACGATAACTGATCGTCCAGAGTAGTCCACTCGCTTACCGAGGAGGTTCTGTCGGAAGAGACCTCGCTTACCCTTCAATCCGTCAGCAAGAGACTTAAGAGGTCGTCGCTGTGCAGCATTTAATCCTGCAAATACAGTTCCACCGTGTCTGATTGAGTTATCAATCAATGCATCAACGGCTTCCTGGAGGATTCGCTTTTCGTTTCGAAGAATTACATCAGGAGCGTGAATTTCCTTCAACTTGCTCAATCGATTGTTTCGGTTGATAACACGTCGGTAAAGATCGTTTACGTCTGATGTTGCATGTCGTCCGCCATCAAGAGCAACCATAGGTCGAAGAGCTGCTGGAATGACAGGGAGAGCATTGATGAACATCCATTCAGGTCGAATGTTTGCTCTTACCATAGATCGTACAAGACTGATTCGCTTGTAGAGCTTTTCTCGTTCTGCAGCACCAGCCTTCTGGAGTTCAGCTTCAAGAGTTTCAAGAAGCTTCTTTGTATCGAGATTCTTGAAGATGTTGTAAACAGCTTCAGCACCGATTCCAGCTTCGAAACATGTTCCGTACTTAAGAGAGAACTTGTGATACTGAACTTCGTCGAGTACACGTCCAATCTGAATCATTTCGATATCGTGCTTTGTAGACAAAAGGAGTTCTGACATTGCATCCTTTGTCTTTTCATCCTGAAGTGTCTTTACCTTGTTCTTGTATTCCCCATCGAGTTCCTTCAAAAGGTTTGCCTTTTCAATCTCATTTACTTTTGTAATGAGATATCCTGCAAAGTAGACTACCTTTTCAACTTCTCCAGCATTCATGCCGAGGATGTGAGCTACTCGAGAAGGCATAGTTCGAAGGTACCAAATGTGAGCTACAGGAACTGCAAGCTCAATGTGTCCCATTCGTTCTCGTCGTACGATTGAACGTGTAAGTTCAACTCCGCACTTTTCACAGACAATTCCCTTGTATCGAATACCCTTGTACTTTCCACAGTAGCATTCGTAATCTTTTTCTGGACCGAAGATTTTCTCATCGAAGAGACCGTTCTTTTCAGAACGCTGTGTTCGATAGTTCATTGTTTCCGGCTTTGTAACAACTCCGTAAGACCATTCTCGGATTCGATCAGGTGAAGCGAGCTTCAATACCACTGAATCAAACTCGTCTACAGGCGCCTGCTGATTTTTTATGTTAGGTGTAGTTTTCATATATGTGTTGAGATTATTTTAGAAGATTATCGATTATCAGCAGTATCATCTTCTACAATTTCGCCTTCGACCGAATCCTTGGCAAGTTCAACATCGATGCCGAGACCTCGAAGGTTCGACAAAAGTACGTTAAATGATGCAGGAGCGTTTGGCTCGAGTAATTTATGGCCCTTAACGATGGAATCGAATGCCTGTGATCGTCCCTGAATATCATCGGACTTGATTGTAAGCATTTCTCGGAGCGCATGAGCAGCACCGTAACCCGCGAGTGCCCACACTTCCATTTCTCCAAATCGCTGTCCTCCTCCCTGTGCCTTTCCTCCAAGTGGCTGCTGTGTAATGAGAGAGTAGGGTCCGATTGATCGCATATGAATCTTGTCTTCAACCATGTGGTGAAGTTTCAACATGTACATGTATCCGACAGCAACATCCTGAGCGAACTTTTCGCCAGTTCGTCCGTCAAAGAGTGTCATCTTTCCATTTGAATTGTATCCAGCCTTTACCAATTCTTCCTTTACTTCTTCAGCTGTTGCTCCTGTGAATGGAGGAACGATAGCTTGGTATCCAAGCTTTTCAGCTGCGAGTCCAAGGTGAAGTTCAAGAATCTGCCCGAGGTTCATACGGCTCGGTACACCAAGAGGTGTAAGGATCATATCAACAGGAGTTCCATCTGCTCGGAATGGCATATCTTCGACAGGAAGCACTCGTGAAATAACACCCTTGTTTCCGTGTCGTCCAGCAAGCTTGTCTCCAACTGAAAGCTTTCGAAGGAGTGCAACTTCAACGTGGATTCTCTTAAGGATTCCTGATTCAAGTTTGTCTCCCTTCTCTCGTGAGAATACTTTGACGCCAATAACACGTCCTCGCTTTCCGTTTTCCAATCGCTTTGATGTGTCTTTAACGTCTCGAGACTTTTCACCGAAGATAGATCGAAGAAGTCGCTCTTCAGGAGTGAGCTGAGTTTCTGACTTAGGTGTGATCTTACCAACAATGATGTCGCCCGGTCGAACTTCTGCACCGACACGAACGATACCGTCAACATCGAGATTCTTCAATCGGTTTTCACCAACATTTGGAATATCGTGAGTAGTTACTTCCGGTCCAAGTTTTGTATCTCGAACATTGATGACGAATTCTTCGATATGGATAGATGTAAACTTAGATTCCTTTACCAATCGTTCTGAAACGATGATCGCATCTTCATAGTTTGCTCCGCTCCAAGCCATGAACGCAATGAGTACGTTCTGACCGAGGGCCATCTGTCCGCCGTCTGATGTAGATGTGTCAACGAGAACATCTCCACGCTTCACTTTCTGACCAAGATCAACAGTAGGTCGCTGATGGAATGCTGTGAACTGGTTAGTTCGGTTGAAGTTAACCAATCGATATTCGTGTTCCTTCTTTGTTCCCTTAAGGATGACTTTGCTTGCATCTACATAAGTAACTGTTCCTTCTTCAGGAGCGATGATGACACGACCTGTGTCTACGGCAGCCTTGTCTTCAATACCTGTAGCAACAAATGGAGCTTCAGGAATGATGCAAGGAGTACCTTGTTTCTGCATGTTAGAACCCATGAGCGCTCGGTTCGCGTCGTCGTGGTTGAGGAATGGAATCATAGAAGTAGATACTGAGAATGCCTGCTCTGTAGCAACGTCGATGTAATCTACATCTTCTCGCTTTACCATAACTGGCTTTCCCTTCAATCGAACTTCAAGCAAGTCTTCTGTAATCTTTCCTTCCTTGTCATATGAAGTAGCGGCGTGAGCAATCTTGTGTCCTTCTTCTTCCAATGCATTCAAGTACACAACTTCCTTTGTGATCTTTCCGTTCTTTACTTTTACGTAAGGAGTTTCGATCATACCGAAGTGGTTGATTCGTGCGTATGTTGCAAGCTGAAGTACGAGACCAATGTTTTGTCCTTCAGGTGTATGAATTGGACAAATTCTTCCGTAGTGAGAAGGGTGTACGTCTCGAACTTCGATACCAGCTCGTTCTCGTGTGAGACCGCCGGGGCCGAGTGCTGAAACACGTCGAAGGTGTTCAAGCTCAGCAAGAATGTTTTCCTGACTCATGAACTGAGACAACTGGTTTGTTGTAAAGAATTCCTTGATTCGCGCCTGAAGTGGTCGAGGAATGATGAACTGAACTGGCAAGTTAGCATCAGTGTCGATAGTAGACATTCTGTTCTGAATGTTTCTTCGGATCTGAGTCATACCAACACGGATCTTCTGCTGAAGAAGTTCTCCTGCAAATCGAACTCGTCGTGAACCCATGTGATCGATATCGTCTTTCTCAGCTGCTGGGTTATGGTTCAATTCAATCAAGTTGATGATCGTTGTAGCAAGGTCGTCGATTGTAAGGTTCATCTGCGCAAGATCCTTTTCTTCCATAGACTTGTTGAATCGCTGGTTGAATCGGAATCGTCCAACAGGTGAAAGATCGTATCGATCTTTTCCAAAGAGTCCATCTACGAATTCCTTAGCATTTTCAGCTGTTGCAAGATCTCCATCTCGAAGTCGCTTGTGAATTTCAATGTATGCCTCTTCTGTTGTCTTTGCATGATCCTTAGCGAGAGTGGCATCGATGTAAGGCTTAGCAAATTCACTACCCTTGAAAAGAGCCTGAATTTCAGAGTCTGTCTTTGCACCGAATACTCGAAGAAGCGAAGAAACCGGGAATTTTCGCTTTCGGTCGATGCGGACATATACCGCGCCGTCTGAATCAGATTCGATTTCAATCCAAGCACCTCGTGCCGGAATGATCTTTGCACCGAAGTAGTTCTTGCCTTTAAGCTCTTGAACTGTAAAAAATACCCCGAACGATCGCGCGAGCTGGGGTACAATGAGACGTTCGATACCGTTGATGATGAAGGTACCGTGATCTGTCATGAGAGGAAAATCAGCCATAAAAATCTCCTGTTCTTTTACAGAACCGAGAATTTTATTCTTAAGTCGAACCATCACCTTCAATGGTGCTTCATAGTTCATCTTATTCTCCTTTGCAAAAAATTCGTCGTGCTTAGGCTTTTCGAGCTGGAAACCTGTAAAATCTAGTTCAAACTTCTTGTCAGAATAATCTTTTATTGAAGAGAATTCAGCGAAGACCTCCTTAAGGCCTTTTTCAAGAAGCCATTTGTAAGAAACCAACTGAGCTTCCACGAGGTTAGGAAGCGGCGCGAGCGGCTCCTTAAATCGTGAGAAGTATTTTTTCTGACGCATCATATATATGTATGGCGATAAAATACCGAATTAATAATTGGCTCCGCGTTATATAAAATCGACAGCCGCTCTGCTGTATGTATGTTGAAGCCTCAAGATTCTTCACCACCCCATCCTTTCAGTGAAGAAAAGATGAAGGAGAAATTCTGAGGTTCCAACACGGTACGCAGACAGACAACAAAAAACAGCCGAGTGGACTGTTTTTTGTTGTGAGTTTATTTATGCATTACCCGGTTTGTTTGAGAGAAACGTTTCCGCGAAGAGTCGGCAAGAACTCAATCGTCTTACGCAGGAACCTCACTATAATCGATTTATCCACAGCTGTCAACGCCTTTTTGTTGACATATTGATTTTCCATCAACTTTTCCTAAAGGACATATCCACAGAATTGTTGACTTTGACCAAAAACCTTTAATTTGACACATCTTTTAACGGTAGGTACTCTTTTACCAGAATATGACACCCTTTGTATACAAGCTCATTCCGAGGGCGGATATTGAGCTTTTCCAACAGATTCGCGAGGTAGTTAATGCCATGGATGATATCGATCTTGGTTATCGCGAAGGTAGCGACTCGATCGTACTTTCCTGTCACATGCTCGCTCGCGCGATTGGTCAATGTTTCAACCTCAAGGTCCAAGATGGGTATTTTGCAGTAGGATCTCAACACAGTTGGCTTTTGACACCGAACGGACACATCATCGATACATACCCCGTCGGAATAATCGGTGGTCCGTTACTGGTTGAAAACATCTATCCAAGAAGTCCAGGCCAGCAACTCTACAAGGTTGATCCTCTGGAAATCGCCAAGGACCTTCGGGGAAAGATGCACTGGATCAACTGTTCCGTTCCATTGCTGGTCAAAGAGATCAGACGAGTACTAAAAAAGAAGTAATGGTCGTCAATCGACTAAGTTCGAGGACTTGTCCTAACACCTCAAAAGAAACAGCCGTCCGGTATTGGGCGGCTGTATTTCTTATCCCTATTTCACCCCACCCTTTCTTGTATCCCTCCACCCGTCGATTTTAGCGTGATGACCACTAAGCAGAAGTTTCGGCACCTTGTATTTCTTCTGTTTAAACTCAACTGTTTCTGGTCTTGTATATACATCCTTTGAAGCAGTACGAGACTCTTCCCTGCTATCAAAATTTCCAAGGACTCCTGGTACATGTCGAGCGACGGCGTCGATCATAATCATCGCGGGAAGCTCACCACCCGTTGTGACAAATGGACCAACAGACACGTCTTTCATCTTAAACATTTTTTTGATACGTGCATCGATGCCCTCATACCGTCCGCAGATTATGATGATATCTGTATATGAATCAGCAATAGATATTGCGGATTCGTTTGTAAACTGTTCACCAGAAGGTGACAGAAATATGATCTGAGCTTTTTTAAATCCCTTTCTATTCTTCGCAGCAGTAAGTGCCTTATCAATCGCCTTTGCAACTGGCAACGCCTGCATCACCATACCAGGCCCGCCTCCATATGGCTTATCATCAATCTTGAGATATGGTCTTTCTTTTAGAAGTTGACTCTTGGTTGGTTTAACAAAATTTCGAGGGTTGTAGAATTTCCAATCTATTCTTTTTTCACGCTGACCTCTCGCTAATATTGATTCACCAAGGTAGGAAGAAAAACTCTCCGGGAAGAGAGTGATGAGATGGAAAGTCAGTGTTGATGCTTTTAGCTTTTTCATAAACAAAAATCAGTGGCCTTATATTGCCACTGATTTTTGTTTTTGTCTACTGTCGTGATTACATTGATGACGCAGGAGAATCACATTCCTTGCAGTTCTTCTTGTGTGTAGCGATTTCGTAGATAGCTGAAAGACCAACGAGAACATACACGATTCGAGAAATTACAGCATCCTGTCCTCCAAAGATATTTCCAACATCCCATCCCAATACGCCAACGAGAAGCCAGTTCAATCCTCCAATTACAAGAAGGATGAAAGTTATCATGTGAAGAGATTTCATAAAAATTTAAATTATTTATTAAGATTACCTTACCCTTATATTATACTATTCGAGCTTAAGATCAGCCATAGCTTCATCCACAGATTTCATAGGGTTATCCTTTCGTGGCATCCCCCCTTCTGGTTCGTTAATTTTAAGATTTACTCGAGCATTGTTTTTCATACCCACAACTCTAAGGAGGGTACGGATAGCCTTTGCCGTATTACCGTCTCGGCCAATGATCTTACCCATATCTGCAGGATCCACGACAAGAGTTAGGAGTACGCCCATTTCATCGACGGTGCGATTTATCTTAACTGCGTCTGGATTGTCGACGAGAGCCTTAATAACGTAATCTAGAAACTGTGTATCTCGTTCGTTCATGTCTTTTCAGTAAATATTAAGTAATACAATAATTATACAATCTGGCAACCCTTCCGCAAGCTACAACTGGGCATAAATGAAGATAGCCCTTTCGGGCTATTTCAGAGCTTGATATTTAAGCTGCAACTGGAGCTGCTTCAGGAGCGGCCTCCGCAACTACCTCTTCTTTCTTAGGAGCTGTCTTCTTTGGAAGAACGTTACGCTTCTTAGCTACAATGATCTTGTTTGCAACTAGAAGGTTGTGAGCTGTGTCAGAAACCTGAGCACCCATCTTTATCCAATGCTCGATTCGATCCTTGTTGAGGATTGTATTAGTCTTTCTAAAGTCATGTGAGCCAAGAACCTCCATGGCGTTTTTCTTTGCTGCGCTTTTAGACTCAGTCAAAACAAGCCGGAATGAAGGCTCGTTCTTTCGTCCAATACGCTGTAGTCGGATAATTAACATATGTAGGGGCAATACTAACAAATGAACCTCTAAACGTCAATTCTTGTTGTATTTAAGCCTTTTTCTGTGTAGCATTAGGGGACATGCAAAAAAACTCAAATTCAGAGGATACACGACCTAAGGGCAAGGTTGTAACAGGCACTATAAGCATAAACTCTAAAGGAAAAGGCTTTGTTTCCCTTCCAGATGCTGACAAAGACGACGAGGATATTGTCATACAGCCTGAAAATATAGGGGTAGCACTTCATGGAGACACTGTTGAAGTTGAAACATACAAGGGATTTAGAGGTGCCTTAGAAGGAAAGATTCTCAAAGTAACAGAACGCAGGAAGGGTAAGTACGTAGGAGTTGTCGTGCGAGGTACCAAGAACCCCAATAACCTATATCTCGAACCGGACGATCATCGGGCTCATATCACAATCAAACTCTCAAATATTGATGAGGGCGAATTCAAAGGCAAGGTAAACGAGGGGCAAAAAGTTTTTGCGGAAGTAATATTCGACACATGGGCAGAAGGGCGTATCCCTGACGGACGTCTCCTTGAAATTATTGGCGAGAAAGGAGAAAACAATGCAGAGATGTATGCCATCGTTCTCGAACGAGGATTCGACACAACCTTCCCTGCTGACGTAATTGCCGAAGCTGAAGCAGCTAGTAAAAAACTCTCAACTATCTCTCCCGAAGAAATAGCTGATCGAAAAGATTTCCGAGATGTCTTCACGTGCACGATAGACCCAATAGATGCGAAAGACTTTGATGATGCACTTTCACTTAGAGACCTAGATGAGAAAGACGAACAAGGTCGAACTCTTGTTGAAATCGGAGTTCACATTGCAGATGTTGCACACTTTGTAGTACCAGGAACAGCACTCGACACAGAAGCAAGAAAGCGTGCCTTTTCTGTATACCTCGTTGATCGAACAATCCCAATGCTCCCCCATGTGCTCTCAAACGGAGTATGTAGTTTGAACCCAAACGAAGACCGTTTCGCATTTTCTGCAGTATTCAAAATGAATCGAGACGGTATAGTTCTCGATAGATGGTTTGGACGCACTGTCATCCACTCAAACAAGAGATTCAGCTACGAAAATGCACAAGAGGTACTAACAGCAAGCGAGGAGGCAGGAAAAGCTTCAGGAAGCGACAAGCCAATTCCAACGGGAGAGTTCTCAGAACAACTCGTAGAGTTCAATCGCATCGCAAAGCTCATGCTTAAGCGAAGACAGGATAAAGGGGCAATTGATTTCGACAGTACTGAAATCAAATTTAAACTCGATGAAACAGGCAAACCTATCGCCGTATACAAGAAACAGCGAATAGACACACACCGACTCGTAGAAGAGTTCATGCTCCTTGCGAACAAAGAAGTTGCTGAATTCATATTCAACAAGAACAAGAATGGCGCTGATGTACACATGGCTGGCGTATATCGCGTACACGATTTACCAGATCAGGAGAAGCTTCACGATCTTACAACATTTGTAAACGCTCTTGGGCTCGACTTCCACCCTGGAAAAAAGATTACTCCGAAAGATGTCCAGCACCTCATTAACCAATCAGTTGGACACGGTGCAGAAGCTGCCATAAAAGTAGCAACACTCCGATCAATGGCGAAAGCTCTGTATTCAACAAAGAATGTTGGACACTTCGGACTAGCGTTTGAATATTACACACACTTTACCTCTCCAATTCGTCGATATCCGGACCTTTCAGTACACCGTATTCTCGCAGATGTACTCAACGGTAAATCTGTCTCATCACAAATGATCGCAACACTTGAAAGAATCTGTCAGGATTCTTCAAGACGAGAAGTAGAAGCTGCCGATGCAGAACGTGCTTCAATCAAATACAAGCAGGTGGAATATATGATGGACAAGGTAGGACAAACATTTGAAGCAACAATCTCAGGTATTGCCGAGTGGGGTATGTATGTGGAAGAACCAGAAGCAAAGGCAGAAGGATTGATACGAGTACGAGACCTCCCTGGTGACTTCTACTCAGTCGATCAAAAGAACTACAAGATTGTAGGTGAGAAAACTAAGAGAGAATTCCAACTCGGTCAAAAGATTAAAGTCATTCTCAATGGTGCAGACCTCGACAACAGAATGCTAAACTTTGCGTTAGCGGAATAGCAAAAAGGCGTAGCACGAGGCTACGCCTTTTTGTTTACAATTACCTAGAATCCGAAAAAGAGTTGAATACGATATTAACAAGCGCCAAGACGACGGCGAATATAAGTGCGGAACCGAATCCAACAACCATGAATCCTGGAGTAAGGCCTGATGCCACATATACAAGGAATGCATTTATCACAATCGAAAAGAGACCGAGAGTAAGTATGTTAACAGGCAAAGTCAAAAGCACTAGAAGCGGCTTAAGAAATATGTTCAAGATTGCCAAGACAATTACCAAGAGTATCGATCCAACGAGTGTTACCTGGACACCCGGCACCAATGCAGCCGTAATGATGATAGCCAATGCTGAAACCAGAATATGAAGTAGGAATGACATGTATTTTTAATTATTCTTAATAATCTTAAGTATACGCCTTAATATTAAGATTTCCTTAAGGGGAAAAAGTTCAGGCCCCGGCAACAGAATTGCCGGGGCCCTTAGAGCTACTTTCTTGGTTGGGATTTCTTCGCCGCAGCCTTTGGGACTGCATCGCCAGGATGCAGAATGCGGATTACTGCTGGGGTGGAATGTTTGCAATTCTTGCCTTGTTTTTTCCAGATAAACGTACGGGGTCGGTTCTTGTTTTTCACAGTTCCTTTCCCCGCCCATCTCATCGAATGGATCTTCTTCGGCACTAACTGCACACTAATCACGTCACTGCCCTGACGGCAGACCGTGATATTTTCCGCTCCAAACTCAACGTCCGCAACAAAACCATCCATTGTCACGAGCGTTATCCTGAACTCTTCATCCTTATTACGACGGCATTCTTCAAGCCAATCGGCGATTCTCCCTAAAATCAAGGGATTTCGATTCATGTGTTCTTTTTACTAGGGGAAATAGTAACACACAACTGGCAAAAACGCTATAGCTACTTAGCTACCGCAACAGCATCATCGAACGCAATTGAAAGGAGCTTTGAGTGTCCTTCACCTCCCATTGTGACACCGTAAATGACTCCTGCTCGAGACATTGTCTCTCTATTGTGGGTAATGAGAATGAGCTGTGAATGTTTTGAAAGTGCTTCAATCATGTCTCCATACTTTCGAGAATTAGCTTCGTCGAGCGCAGCATCTGTTTCGTCTAGAATGATGAATGGTGGTGGGTTTACCTGAGACATTGCAAAAAGAAGAGCAATTGAGGTAAGAGCTCGCTCACCTCCAGAAAGCATCATTAATCCCTTAGTTCGCTTATGAGGCAATGCAACATAAATATCTATACCCTCTTGTGGTGGAGTTTCTTCCTCGGCAGTTTGAGAATCCAAAACTGAAAGATCATCTCCTGTCTCATCAGTCTTTCGTCGGCGACGCTTTTCTTCTTTAACAATATCCAAACGAGCATCTCCACCACCGAACATGAGACGAAAGAACTTTTCAAACTCTGTATTTATCTTCTTAATTCCTTCTTTAAACATAACGTCAAGCTTTTCTGTAAGTTCAAGTATCATTCCCTGAAGGGTTTCACTTGATTTCCTTAAGTCTTCTAGCTCTCGAGCTAAGAAAGCATCACGCTCCTCAGCTTCTGTATATTCCTTCATCACCTCATCTCCTCCTGCTCCTCCCATTTCTTCAAGACGAATCTTGTTCTTTTCAATGGCACGTCGTCGCTCCTGCTGCATCTCCCTTGGCTCCACTTCAATCGTATGCTTCACGTCATCAGCCATTGTCGCGAGCTCTATCTTTTCATAGTAAATGGCATCTCGATTAGTAATCATTGTTGCCTCTTCCATATCTCGTTTCCATTCTTCCTCAGCAACTCTTACACGCTCATCACGGAATTTTAAATGCTCGAGTTGGTTATGAAGCTCGTTTTGTCTAGACATGATACGAAGAATTGCCTTCTCAGATTCAACGTTTTTATCTTTCTCCTTATCAATATCTAGCTTGATACTTGCATATCTTGCAGCCTGCTCAGCTTCTGCAGTATCAACACCCTTGAGTTCTAACTCATATGTTTTCATATCCTGATTCACCCGTTCTATTTCACTCTCCTCATTTTTTGTATCAACAGCAGCTTCTGTAGACTTGTGATATTTCAAGAAGTCAGACCATGAGCTGCGGATGCTTTCTAAAGCAACCTTAAGTTCTGAAATATCTTGTATTAAAAGAGCAACGGCAACCTTCTCATCAATCTCTCTACTTAGTTTTTCAACTTCACCGAGATATATTTGCTTCTGACTTGCCTCAGCAGCATCTCGCACCTTTTTGTCGATGGCGCGTTTAAGATATGCCAACTCACCCTCGAGGCGTCCTAATTCTCTAGTTAAAGAATCCTTCTTTCCTCGCGTTTCTCTTATCTGCCCCTCAAGAGTAATGAGTTCCGAACTCTTAGAGTCTCCCTTTTGAGATGCGGCAAGAAGAGCTTTGTGATCTGCAAGCTGTCGTTGTAATCCTTCCAATTCTTCACTTGGTGCTTTTTTGTCTTCAATTATTCTTGCCTTCTCAATCTTTATATACGCCTCTTCACGTCTAAAATATTCTTGATATTGTGCTATGAGTTCAGCTTTCAATGTCTGTGCCTTCTCAATCTTTTCAACTTGTTTCCTTAGAAATTTGATATGCGGAGCAATCTCTCTTCGAAGAGACTCAACTTCTTTCATATGCTCTGCTGTCTTTTCCAACTTTTTCTCACTTTCCTCCTTCTTGTATTGATATACCTTAAGACCAAGAGCGTCCTCTATCATCTCACGTCGTTCCAAGGGCTGTGCGGACAATAGTCGGTCAGCTTCACCTTGAGAGATGATGTGGTGGCCAGAAGATCCAATATTCGCATATGCTAAAAGTTCAGCAACATCCTTAAGACGAACTTGTGTTCCGTTTATGAAATATTCGTTTACTCCATCTCGGTGAACAACACGCTCGAGAGAGACCTCGTCAAAATCAAGATCAAACATTCGATTGACGTTATCAAACACAACCTTCACGGATGCACGGTTTGATCTTCCAATATCTTTACCCCCGTTAAAAATGAGGTCTTCACCCTTCTTACCTCGCATTGATTTTATGGACTGCTCTCCAAGTACGAATCTGAATGATTCAGCGGCATTTGATTTACCTGATCCATTAGGACCGACGATGGCTGTAATTGAGGAATTGAACTGCAAAACACCTTTCTTTGCGAAAGATTTAAAACCGTTTATCTCCAAAGACTTGAGCTGCATGTGCCCCTTATTCTAGCAGAAAATATATGAATTAGCCTATGGATATTACCAACCTTTCTTCTCGAGTGCGGCTTGTGCAGCCTTTTGTTCTGCTTCCTGCTTTGACTTACCGTCTCCTGTGACAATCATCTCTTCTCCTAGATATACCCCAACTGTGAATATCTTGTTGTGATCTGGACCTGTTTCCTTTACGAGCTTGTATGCTGGTGTGATTCCAACCTTTTCCTGAGCACGTTCCTGAAAGAAACTCTTTGCATCGATGAATGCTTTGTTTGAAATGATATCTTCAATGAGACCGAAGAGCTGTGAGGCAATGAAATCACGAGCTGCTCCATATCCCTGGTCTAGATACAATGCACCTGCAAATGATTCAAATGTGTTGGCCAAAATATATTGTCGAGCTCGTCCTGTGTCTTTTGCTTCTCCTTTTGATAGGAGTAGAAATGAATTCATACCGAGCTTTTCCGCTGCGGCTGCGAGTGTATTTGAATTTACTAGTGATGACCTGTATGCGGTCAACTCACCCTCAGGCTTTCCTGGATATTTGTGGTAGAGGTAATCTGTAATGACAAGCTCAAGGACAGCATCACCAAGGAACTCAAGACGTTCGTTATGCTCTAGTTTTGTATCACGATTTTCATTAAGAAATGAACGGTGAATGAACGCCTGCTTCAACAGGTTTTTGTCGGTGAATGTAACGCCGGCGTTTCGTTCGAAGATACTGAAGTCCATATGTTTATTGGCCTGAATGTACCACGGAAAAAGTGTTTTGACAATTTATGTGTGGTGAAGATTGGGTGATATTATCACGGAAGACGTATGAAGAAAAAAAGAAAAAGCCGGCGTACTTCGCCGGGTCTACCGCCCATGATCATCTATCCTCTCGAGGAATTTGCGAATAGCGGGAGACACTAACCAGAAAGTATTGCAGCCGGCTTCCCTTTGGGGGCCGGCTGTACTTTTTAAACTCTACTGCACTACCATCTTCCTTTTTCTATAGAAAATGATAAAATTATCCTATTCGTGGGAGCAGACTGGTCACACTTCCACTTATCCGTAAGGATGGACGCGAATTGACTACCGCATGGATTCGGAAAGCCCAAACAATAAGTAATCTCGAATATGCCATGACATGCTATGTCGTGTCCTACCGAGAAGAAAGTTTGAGGTAAGCCCGGCAAATAATCCTGCGGTTTTTTGCTACCTACACCTTAAACTCTATTCCACCACCGTCTTTACACACGTTCCTGATTCCTCAGCTACTTTTAGGTTTACTTACTGAGTTCTAATACTTTTACTTCCTTCTTTTTCTTCTGGGCCTGGGATGTCTGATGATGTCCTTGGCCCTTTCCTTTTATACAAAAACCTACTTCTTCAAAAGTATATTGATAGCCTTAGTTACAATTGGCAAAATATCGTTATAGAAATTAAGCGAGAGAATGTCCTGCATCTTAAACCACTGAGCATCATCAAGACCACCGCTTGTACCGAGGGTAAGGGGTACATGTTTTGCTTCCGCCAAGAAGTACTTCACTTGCTTACGGATCTTTCCCTCTTCAGGGTGTGATGCTACATATTCATTACTCGCGAGTTCATCCTGGATTTCAATATCAACTCCCATTTCTTCTTTTATTTCACGAATAGTTCCCTGCTCTGCATTTTCTCCAGCCTCTAGCTTTCCCTTTGAAAGAGTCCAGTGTCCGAAAACATCATGAACAAGAGCGAGATATACCTCTTGACCGTCTCGTGCATATACGACAGCACCTCCAAGAATCTTTACAGGCATTTGGTCGAATGGTACATCCTTAGGTTTTTGCTTCTTTCGAGGAGATGTCTCATCCTTTCCAGGTTCTCCAAGTTCTTTGTACACTGCTCCAAGCACACCGTTCACGAACTTTCCAGAAGTATCACCACCGAATGTCTTTGCAAGTTCAATCGCTTCGTTGATAGCAACTTTAGCTGGCACTTCTTTTTTATCTGCAAAAAGCAATTCATAAAGACCGAGGCGCAGTACGTTTCGGTCAACTATAGATATCTTTTTTATAGGCCACTCAGGTGCAGCTTTTTCAATGATGTTGTCGAGATCGGTGCGCTTTTTCAATACCCCATCTGCAAGAGATTTAACAAAAGAAAAATCGCCCATGCCAGGAGCGAATTCTTCCACGTTTCTTTCCAAAATTTCACCAATAGCAGAGTCGTCAAAAGATCGAAAATCCCACTCGAAGAGTGATTGCATGACGATCGATCTGGAAAGATGTCGGTTAGCCATATATTTTCAAAGTTTCAGAATGTTGTGGTTCGTAAGGATGTATACACAATGACTTACGACACTGTGTACAGTATACCAGAAAAAAACAAGACAAGAGCTAAGCTGTGATTATCGTGTAGCTACCGCTTTCTTACGAGCAGCCTTTTTGTCAGCTTTAGCAGCGAGATCAATGACAGTCTTTCCCTTGTACTTACCACAGCTAGCGCACATAACATGCTTTCGCTTAGGCTGTCCGCAATCCTTGCAAAGAATAACACCAGCAGCTGTAAGCGCGTGATGACTTCGTCGAATTCCCGTCTGGTGACGGGTATGTCGCATGTGATTTACCATAGGGCTACAGTATACATTTTTTTATAAATGTGGCAAGAATCTAGCCCGTATTGAGAGAAAAGGCCGATCGCGTGATGCGACCGGCCTTCTTTAGAACTCTTTCAGTAAGGAGGGACCCTCCTACGACTCACTCCCACCTTTAGGAGCGACTCCTCGGAGAATAGACCCTCCGGTAGCGGAGTGAGGACGAATCTGACCCTCCCCTGCGCTGTGTCGCCTTCGTAGTTTCCACACCAGCAATCCCCCTTGTGGAGGCTTGCGTGGATCGTAAGCTGGACAGGAGGGTCATAGGACTTCTTAACGAAGACAATCTCCTTCCTGTCCATGCCAAACTTGCCATTCATGATTTTGGAAACCCCATCACCGTCACGCAACATCGAACCCTCGGGTACGATGCACCCCCTCTTGTCGAAGGTCAGTATTCCGTGAAAATCATACCCTTCACCGATAGTAACTAAATGGAGCGAGTAGTGATCCACAAACTCAACCTTTTGTTTGCGATCGGACCACCCCGTGATTGCGTAGCGAGTGTACTGCGTTAAAGTTTTCATCTCGGTATGTGCTCCTTCTGCACGTTGTTGTTATATGTCTGTTATTTCCGCAAATTCCAGACGTACATTGTTTAGGTGATTGTTATTCCATACCTAGCGGACCTGACAAAACAATACGAGACTTAATACTGTATGTCAATGGCTGATATTCTTTAAAAAACTTTTCCTGTGATGGATTGTTGCACTATGTTTTTTAATGGAGGATATATGAGCTTTCGTACCATATCCTTTGTGCTGATCAAAGCCGTATTGTGGAAATGTAATCGCTAGTCTTTTCATTAATCCATCTCTTTTAACCTTGGCATATATTGAAGCGAAGGAAATGATCGGCTCTTTGTCATCGCCTTTTACGATGGTTTCCTGATGTAGATATTCTTTTGGAGCTTTCAGCCCCCCATCAAGCAAGACAAGGACATCTTCATATTTAAAATTAGCTTTCTTCTTAAGATTGCTGAGATTTGTGTTTACAAGAGATTTAATACAAACAGCAATCCCTCTTTTATCAATCTCTATCGCTGAAGCGTATGAAAGACAAAATGTTATACCGTCTTCTTCAACAAGATGTTTGAGCCATTCGCTTCTTCCCTTTTCGGTGAGCTTCTTTGAATCACGCAACTTAGGTAATCCTTTCTTTGAAAATTGAGTCCTTAGTCTTTGTGACAGTTTCCTTTCGGAATCGAACTTAATCATAGAGGCACAAACAGCAACAGGACCCGCAAGGGGCCCCCGGCCGACTTCATCAATCCCGATGAGGTATCTAAACGTTTTTTTCTGTCTTTTTTGGAGTTTCTGCATAAAAACTTTATACTGTATCCAATATGCCTTCTCGCTTTGTCCACCTCCATTCGCACTCACATTATAGCCTCCTACAGGCCCTTCCCAAAATTAAAGCTCTAGTAAAAGCAGCGGTTGAGCGTGGGATGCCCGCGGTTGCTCTTACCGACTCCGGCAACATGTATGGAGCAATTGAATTCTACAAAGAGTGTCAGAAACAAAATATCAAACCCATTCTCGGTGTTGATTTCTACGTTGCGGCAAGAACTCGGCACGACAAGGAACCTCGTATCGACAACCGACGTACCCGACTTGTCATGCTTGCAAAGAATGTCGCTGGTTACAAAAATCTGATTAAACTTGTTACCGATTCTCAGATTGAAGGTTTCTACTACAAACCCCGAATCGACAAAGAACTCATTGAGAAATATCACGAAGGATTGATTGTCATCAACCCTTCCTTCAGTGGTGAATTAACACAGTCCATAAAATCTGGAAACCTTGAGCATGCAAAAGCAATCAGTGATTGGTACAAGAAGATATTCGGAGATGATTTCTACATGGAGATAACACACCATCCAGAGCTCGAAGGGCACCAGGCGAATATGCAGAAACTTCAAGACTTTGCACGAGCAGAGAATATTCCACTTGTAGCAGCACATGATACGTACTACATAAACAAAGAAGACAAAAAAGCGAGAGAGACACTTGTTTCAATTCAAGATCAATTTAGTGAAAGAAATACAGACGACGAAGCTGACTTCTCATACATCACCCCTGACGAAGCAGAGGAATATTTCAAAGATATTCCTGAAGCACTCGACAATTGCCAAAAGATAGTTGAAAAATGTGACTTGCAACTTGAACTTGGAAAATGGCTTTTCCCAAATTTCATAGTGGAGAGCGGAAAAAGTGCTGATGATGAGCTGCGAGACCTTACATACGCAGGACTTGAACGTCGCCGAGTTGAACTAACTCCTGAAGTAAAGCAAAGAATCGACTACGAACTCGATGTCATTAAAACAAAAGGATATTCCCCATACTTCCTCACTGTAGCGGATCTTTTGAAATATGCTCATGAAAACGGAATCCTTACAAACATTCGAGGATCTGTTGCGGGATCCATGACAACATTCCTTACAGGTATTACAAACGTAAACCCTCTTGAATACAAACTTCCCTTTGAGCGATTCTTGAACCCTGAACGACCATCAGCTCCTGATATCGACATGGACTTTGCCGACAACAGACGAGATCAAATGATTGATTACTCAAGAAGAAAGTATGGCCATGACAAAGTAGCCCAGATTGGTACATTCGGTACCATGATGGCCAGAGGTGCCGTGAGAGATGTTGCAAGAGCGATGAAATATCCATATACACTTGGAGACCGAATTGCAAAACTCATACCAATGGGCCAACAAGGATTTGCCATGACCATTGACCGAGCGATTGAAATGACTCCCGAACTCAAAGAGATATACCAGAAAGAAGCGGATGTGAAAGCGGTCATAGATATGGCAAAGAAGATTGAAGGCTGTGCTCGACACATTTCTGTACACGCCGCGGGTGTCGTCATCTCCCCTGTTCCACTTACAGACATCGTTCCACTTCAGCTCGATCCCAAGGGTGAAGGGCGTGTCATCACTCAGTACGACATGCGATCTGTTGATGAGAACAATGCAGGCCTCTTGAAGTTCGACTTCCTTGGTATCAAGAACCTTTCCCAACTTGCTGATGCTGTGGCACTTGCTGAAAAGATCGAGGGTGTAAAGATTAATCTTGATAATATTCCACTCGACGATCCGAGAACATTCGAAATGCTTGCTCGTGGAGAAACTGAAGGACTCTTTCAGCTAAACGGTTCCGGAATGACGAGATATCTTAAAGAACTCAAACCAACAACCATCCACGACATTAATGCCATGGTTGCCTTGTACCGACCAGGCCCTATGGAAACGATTCCTGAATACATTAAGCGAAAGAACAATCCGAAACTAGTTAAATATGAGGATCCTCGCATGGAAAAGTTCTTGAAAGAATCCCACGGTCTCATCGTGTACCAAGACGATCTTCTTTTCTGTGCTATTGATCTTGCTGGATATTCTTGGCTTGAAGCTGACAAATTCCGAAAAGCTGTAGGTAAAAAGATTCGAGAAGAAATGGCAGCGCAAAAAGAAAAGTTCACCAAAGGAATTGTTGAAAATGGACAGACAAAAAAGTTTGCTGAACATCTTTGGAAATTGTTTGAACCGTTTCAAGCTTACGGATTCAACAAAGCTCATGCTGCAAGCTACGGCCGTTTGGCCTACCAGACTGCATACATGAAAGCGAACTTCCCTGCCATATATATGGCAGCGGTACTAACAGGTGCCCATGGAGATGTAGAGGAAGTCTCAATTTACATCAATGAATGTAAGCGAATGAAGATTCCCGTTCTCGCGCCAGACATTAATGAATCATTTGGTAACTTTACAGTCATCAAAGGAGGAGGCATGGATTCAAACGGCAATCCAATACCCGACAAAATCCGTTTCGGACTTTTTAGTATCAAGAATTTCGGCGAAGGTATTGGTAACACAATTATTGAGGAAAGAAAGAAGAATGGAAAATACAAAACACTAGAAGATTTCCTCAACAGGATCAAAGACAAAAACCTCAACAAAAAATCACTTGAAGCACTGATAAAAGCAGGAGCGATGGATCAGTTTGCAGACAGAGGAGTAATGCTCGCAAACCTTCCAGATCTTTTGGAATACAACAAAGAACAGCACAAGCAATCAGAGAATCAGGATTCGCTCTTTGGAGTAGCAGCTGTAGGAATGGAAAGTCACCTTCGCCTCGTCGCAGAGGGTACCGCCACAGCTGCAGAAAAACTAGCGTGGGAAAAAGAGCTACTCGGGCTCTATATCTCAGGGCATCCGTTGGATAAATACAGGGAGATATTAGCTGGGAGGGATATAAATATCGAGAAAATAAAAGCTGAGGGGAAGGAAGAGAAGGTGTATGTCATCGCAGGCATCATAGAGGAAGCCAAAGAAATTGCCACAAAGAAGGATCCCACAAAACGTATGATGTTCCTTCGCATTGCAGATCTAACAGGATCCATGGAAGCAGTTGTATTCCCTAAGGCATATGAACAATTCAAGTCGGTGCTTCTACCTGAAAAATGTGTGGTTATAAAAGGAAAATTCTCTAATCGTAATGGCGAACCCGGCCTTCTACTCGACACCGTCAAAGCACTAAATTAGGAATAATCCTCCTTTCCCATAGCCCTTTAAAACAGCAATAAAACCTGATACTATACGTATACCTTATAAGGATACCTATATTTTATGTCTTCACCCAACCTTGAACACGTCCGTCATTCCCTTGCCCATCTTCTAGCAGCAGCGATAACCGAACTCTATCCAAAGACCCTAAATACCATAGGCCCAGCTGTTGAAAATGGCTTCTATTACGACTTCGATTTTTCAGTTGCAGGCATCACACTTTCAGAAAAAGATTTTTCACGAATCGAAAAAAAGATGCGGGAGATTTTGAAGACATGGAAAAGCTTTGTCCAAAAAGAAATTTCTGCTGAAGAAGCTCGAACATATTTTGCCGATAACCCATACAAGCTTGAACTCATCGAAGAGATCGCCGCAAAGGGGGAAAAGATTACACTCTACACCTCTGGCCTTTTTACAGATCTCTGCCGTGGAGGACATGTCGAGGATACAACAACAATCGCACCAGATTCTTTTAAACTTTCTCGTATTGCGGGTGCATACTGGAGAGGTGACGAAAAGAACAAAATGCTAACACGTGTTTACGGTCTTGCCTTCAATACAAAAGAGGAACTTGAAGCATATGAGGTTCAGCAAGAGGAGGCAAAAAAACGAGATCACAGGAAGTTAGGTAAGGAACTTAAGCTCTTTACAATCTCAGACCTTATTGGACCGGGTCTTCCACTCATGCAGCCTAAAGGAATGATCATTCGAAAAGAAATAGAAGACTACCTATGGGAACTACACAAAGGTTTTGGATATAGCCGTGTTTGGACTCCACACATTGCAAAGGAAGCACTCTATGAGACTTCAGGTCATGCGGCAAAATTCGGTGATGAACTTTTTAGAGTTCAAGGGAAGGAAGAAAAATTCATCATGAAGCCGATGAACTGCCCTCACCACATGCAAATATTTGCAGACAATCATTTTTCATACAGAGATATGCCCGTTCGATATTTTGAACCTGCAACGGTTTACCGAGATGAGAAATCAGGACAACTTGGAGGTCTTACTCGTGTACGAGCAATCACACAAGACGATGGCCACCTTTTCTGCCGAGTGGCGCAAATTCAAGATGAGGCAAAAGTAATTATCGGCATAATCAAGAAATTCTATTCAACAATGAATATGATGGACGGATATTGGGTTAGACTTTCACTTCGAGGGGATAATACCTCTGAATATCTTGGTAGCGATGAAGTGTGGAACACAGCAGAAACAGCACTCAAAGAGGTATGTGAGAGTGAAAATCTTACGTACAAGCCGGCTAAAGGTGAAGCCGCATTCTACGGACCAAAACTAGACTTTATGTTTAAAGATGCAATTGGCCGAGAATGGCAACTCGCTACTCTCCAGTGCGATTTTAACCTTCCTGAGAGATTTGATCTTTCATTCATAAATGAAAAAAGTGAGAAAGAACGACCGGTAGTCATTCACCGTGCAATCTCTGGGTCACTCGAAAGATTTATGGGTGTCATGATTGAACACTTTGCCGGCGCCTTCCCTCTCTGGCTTTCCCCTGTTCAAGTAAAGGTGGTTCCGATTGGAGAACGACAAGAGGCATATGCCGCTGAAGTGTTCGAGCAGATTCGTGCAGCTGGTATTCGTGTAGAACTCGACCAGTCAGGAGACAGTCTTGGCAAGAAAATCCGCAACGCAAAGACAGAGAAGATTCCGTATGTTCTTGTCATTGGAGACAAAGAAGTAGAAGCTAAGACAGTTACTGTTGAGAACCGAGACAAGGGGAACACAGGTGCACAATCAGTTGCCGACCTCATCTCTTCTCTTCTCGTTGACATTGCGGCTAGGAGTTAATAAAATCAAAATACATGAAAAGCTTTTCCATCACCAAAGAACGTATCGCCATTCTATCAGGTATCCAGAGCCGATTTTTCTTTAGTACGCTGACCACGGATTAGCCTTTTTCACACAACACAAGTGAAAGAAAAAGCTGATCCCAAAGGTCAGCTTTTTCTTTTCTAACACAAATATTTAAATCATGAAAAACCAAACCAATATATTAATACTCGGACCTCGTGCAACTTTCGGGCATCAAGCGGCGAATAAAATAGCAGCGATGCATGGAATATCTGCTACCTACACATTCTGTGATACGAACCTATCGCTGTGCAAAAGACATACTGAGGGTGAAGGAGAACTTGGTATAGTACCAATTGAAAATAATGCCGCAGGAATAGTTCCCGACTGGCTCACTTGGTGCCAACAAGAAAAAGAATCTAGAGCAGAAATAATTGGAGAGCTCATCATCGACATACATCAGTGCCTCATGGCAAAAAAAGAAACATCTCTTGAAGAAATAAAGGTTGTCCTTTCGCACGAGCGAGCAATCAAACAATGTTCAAAAATTCTTTCAAAGCTAGGTGTGGAAGTTCGCGAAGTAAGTAGTACAGCCGAAGCTGCAAGACTCGTTGCGGAGAGTACACTGAGTGGAGGACTTGCCGCCATAGCATCAGAGATTGCAGCCCAGGAATTTGATCTTCAAATACTGGAATCTAGTGCAGAAGATAATCCAGGAAATATTACTCGCTTCGGCATACTCCAAAGAAAAGGGTTACCTGGACTTACCAGTTTAGAACAAAAGACGGACACTAAAAGGATCATTATAAAATTCGACCTGTTAAACAAGACAGGTGCTCTCCATAAGGTAACTTCTGTCCTTCTCGCACATAACGCAAACATGACCTCTCTCCGAGACCTCCCACAGGGTTTAGCATTCCGATATACATATAGCTTCTACATGGAGCTAGAAATCGCTCCAGAGGGCGCTCAAGCCTGTATAGAGGCACTACGTCTGGTAACTTCCAACCTTCTAGTGTTCGGCAATTTCTTCGTAACAAGGAGAGGATATTAACCTTTAAAATCAAAAGACCCTCTGGGAGAATATCCCAAAGGGTCTTTTGAATTTTAAGATTATGCAGCAAGACCTCGCTTCTGCATGTTTGCAATCTTGAAAGCTTCCGCCTTTGAGATTGTAGAACCTGCAGTTGCAAGTGCCATCTTTCGACGGCTAATCATGACATACGCCACGAATGCGCTCCAGATAACAAGACCGAGTCCGAAGAGAACTGTCTTAAGACTGAAGTCGATACCAGTTGCAGGAATCTGACTAAGGTATACGCCGGAAACCGGTGTACCTAGGTCTGGAGTTCTGATGACTGTTACTCCAGCTGTCTGCTGACCCTGGATGTACACAGTACAAGATCGAGTGATTGACTGGTTACCTGAGTAGATAGTAACAGTTGCAGTCTTTGTTCCGACAGAACTAAACCGTCCTGTAAATATCTGAGAGTTACTGTAGATACCGTCTGTACCAGACCAGCTGTATGTGTAGCTACCGTTACCTCCTGAAGCATACGCACTGAATGTAAGATCCTGATTGATGTACGCGTTTGAAGGGTTAATTACACAGTACGCATCTATGTTGTTGTTTACAACAGGTGGATAATACGGAGGGTATATTGGAGGATATGTAGGTGGGTAATATGGTGGGTATACAGTAGGCGGAGGAGTAGTAGTTGATGCCGGAGTATTCACGACAACAGTTACGTTATTGTTGTTTGTTATGTTACCGACGCTAGAAGATGAATTTGAGTTACCGCCAGTTGCAGTCGCGTTACCGCCAGTTGCAGTTGCATTACTTGTTGAATTCGCAGCAGATGTACTGTTTGACGTACTATTTGACGCACTGTTTGAGTTCGCAGCAGATGTGCTGTTTGATGTGTTGTTGTTTGTGTTGCTGTTCGCGTTGTTATTCGCGTTGTTATTCGCGTTGTTGTTTGCGTTGTTATTCGCGTTGTTGTTTGCGTTGTTGTTTGCGTTAGTACTATTCACATCATTTGCATTGTGATTTGAAGATACCGTACTTACGTATGTAGGAGCCGTGTAGCTTGAACCTCCACAAGATGATCCACAACCAGAACTAGGTGTAGAGTATGTAGGAGTTGTGTAGTGATACATCGGGGTTGAGTAACTTGAACCTCCACAAGATGATCCACAAGATGATGTGTACACAGGTGGTGTGTAAGAATACGAAGGAGTTGAGTAGTTATACGATGGCGTATAGTAATCATAACCTCCTCCACAGTTCGTACAATACTCATAATCTGTATCGTAAGACGGAGCGTTGTAACTTCCGTATGTATCATACTCAGGATAGTCATAGCTTCCATAAGTATCGTATTCCGGATAGTCATAACTTCCGTAAGTGTCATATTCACCGTACGTATCATATTCTACGATTTCACCACCAGCATGAGCAGGTGTTGGAACCGTGAACAATACTACAGCAAAAAGGACTGCGCATATAGCGCCCATAAGCTGAATGTTTGTTTTTTTCATAATAATTGTTTTCAAATTCATAACTCGTACATTATATACCATGATTGACAATAAGTCAATATCATGTCGTTTATCCCCTTTATTTACCTGCTATTTCAACCAAACCTACATAGGTAGCCTCTACCACGTACCGGTCGGCTTTTGACCCGAAACTATCGCATGTAGAAAGTGTAAGCATGTTCTTACTACCGTCAAATTTGACCCATGTATCATTCTTGTCCACCTTCCTCACTGACTGCACTCTATACACATATATGTGATTTGTCGAATATATCTTAATCTCGTCTTCATTCTTTAAATTATGGATTTCGTTGAATGCTTTATACGCGGCATTCTGAACTACGCTAAAACTTGTACTGTGGCCGAAAATAAACATATTTCCGATGCCTGGCATACCAGAGCCTGGATAGCGAACCACTCCCCGACTAAGCTCAGTGTCGAGATAATCAGCGTTTGTAGTTTGAGGATTTCGGATCGTTATGTCTACATTTGCCTTAGCAATCACTATTCTTACCGGCTCTTCTGCGGTCAGAGAATTCCGCTTTGGTGTAGGAGTAACTGCAGGCGTAACCTCCTTTTTAGGTGTTGTAACGTCTGAGGCGCCCATAACAACGAGTTTAGCCTTTTCGAAGATACTAAGGTTATTTCCCCCTTGTTCGAGCTCACTTGGGAGCAAGTTAAATATAGCCAAAAAGGCCAATGTGGCTAGGAGAATACCTGAAAACCACGCGATAAATTGGAGTTCATTCTTTCGAAAGAGTTTATTCATGTGTAAATATTATACTACAACTGTGCCGTTTGGTCAATAACCCATATTTGACTTATATACATAATATGATATAATTCAACCACTATGGAAAACGAAAATAAAACAACATACACAGTGCTCCGAGTGCTCGTCGTGGGAGGTATCCTTGCGATACTTATCTTCCTCAGCATTGGAATCGTGCGAGTTATTCCTCGAGCAATCAATGCGTTAGCATCTGCAAGCGTCTCTCTTGGATCACTTTTTGATTTTAAGTCAGACACCGCCACATCAACTCCAAATGGCTTTACAATAACAAGCACGTCAACACCGAGCGATATAACTATGTCTCCTGCAACAACAACTGTTGCAACAAGCACTCCTGTTCATACCACTACCCCGCCATCTACTAACTATACACCCGCAAACAGTACTGCAGTAGTCGGAACACCTGACATTGCTGTTACAATAATCTCTCGAGGAATCCTCGACCATACTACTGGTCAATATATTGAGACAAATAATTTCACAACATCAGACACTGTTGTTGTTAAATTCAAAATTGAAAACCGTGGAAACGGACCTACAGGTATGTGGAACCTCCGTGTCACAATGCCTTCAACTAATAGCGTTGATCAGTCTCGAGCTGTAAATGGAAATGGTAGCATGCCTGCAGGAACTGCAATTGTAGGACAGGTTGTATTCGATAGACCTGCATACGGTAACAACTCTCTCGTAACTGTTGCAGTTGAACTTACACAAAAGGGTGAGATCGACACATCGAACAATATTGCTTCAACAATCCTTTCTGTAGGAGGTACCAATACTGGCTATCCTGGAAACACAGGTACTCAAGCTGACCTAAGTGGTTCAATCATCCAAGTTGGTATTCTTGATAACGCAAACAACTTCATCCCTACCAACTCATTCCACACATATGACCGTGTAGCGATTAAGTTCAAGGTGAATAACACTGGAAGCAATTCGACAGGTGCTTGGAACTTCCGAGCTGATATAAACGGTAATGTACCTCAGTCATATACTTCAAACGAAGGAAGCATTGCTGGAAATACAAGCCTCACTTACATCATTGGATTCAGTAATCTTCAGATTGGTTACAACACCGTGAATATCTATCTTGATAACGGAAACTACGTGTACGAATCAAACGAAGGAAACAATACAATCTCAACTAGTTTCAACGTAGGATATTAACCAAACAAAAAACACCCGGCACGTGCCGGGTGTTTTTTGTTTCTCTTAAATATCAATATTTGCTGTTCGAGCGTTTGTCTGAATAAATGTCTTTCGAGATGGGACATCATTTCCCATGAGTACCTCGATGATCTTATCTGCCTCTACAGCATCATCCACCGTCACACGCTTAAGGACGCGTCTATTGATGTCCATAGTGGTTTCGCCTAGTTCATCAGCATTCATCTCTCCAAGACCCTTATATCGCTGAATATGGATCTTAGCAGCAGACTTAGCCTTGCCCTTAACATCTGTTGCTTCCTCAACCTGAGCAGCCTCTTCACCTGTATTTTCTGCTTGTTCCTCCCCTTCTTCAGCTTCCTGAATCGAAGCCTCATCTACACCTTCCTTTTTAAGGAAGGCTTGTTTCTCTTCATCGTTGTAGAAGTAGTAAACTTCCTTTCCTTTCTTTACTTTGTATAGAGGTGGCTGTGCGATATAAATGAATCCACCATCGATGAGAGGTCTAAAATATCGATAGAACAAAGTCAGGATAAGGGTTCTAATGTGTGCACCGTCCACATCGGCATCGGTTGCGATAATCACCTTGTGATATCGAAGCTTTGAAATATCAAATGTGTCCCCAATTGCAGTTCCAAGGGCAACAACAAGATTACGGATTTGTTCCGATGCAAGCATCTTGTCGAGACGTGCTCGTTCAATGTTTAGAATCTTACCTCGAAGTGGAAGTACTGCCTGACTTCGTCGATCTCGTCCCATCTTTGCCGTACCTCCAGCGGAATCTCCCTCCACAATGAAGAGTTCTGATTCTTCTGCCTTTCTGCTTTGGCAATCTGCAAGCTTTCCAGGAAGGGTCATTCCTTCAAGTGCTCCTTTTCGAAGCACTGAATCCTTTGCCGCTTTTGCAGCCTTTCTAGCTCTAAGAGCAAGCAAGCTTTTGTTTATGATTGCCTTTGCCTCTTCTGGGTTTTCTTCAAAGAATGCAGAGAATGCTTCACCAAAAACTGTAGATGTTGCACCCTGCGCTTCTGTAGAACCAAGCTTTGCCTTTGTTTGTCCTTCAAACTGAATCTCAGGCATCTTTACAGAAACAACAGCAACAAGACCTTCTTGTACGTCGTCTCCAGTAAGACTATCACCGTCACCATCCTTAATAATGTTATTCTTCTTCGCGTATGAGTTAATAATTCGAGTGAGTGATGTTTTAAATCCAGAAACATGAGTACCTCCTTCTGAGTTAAATGTATTGTTAGCAAACGCTACAAGCTTTGGATTTATATCGTCAACATACTGAAGCGCAACTTCCACCTGAACATTGTTTACCTCTTTTTCAACATAGAAAATTGTTTTGTGAATCGGCTTCTGTGACTGGTTATAGAAAGCAACAAGAGAACGGAGACCTCCTTCGAAGTAGAAGCTCATTGACGGCATGTCGATCATTTCATCCTTGAGATAGAAAGCATCATCAAGAACACGATCAATTACTTTCGGATCAATGTTTCGTGCATCGAGAACATTAATCTCCAAGCCTTTTACCAAATATGCCTGCTGTCGAAGGTGGTTCATTACCTTACTCCAATCGTAAACAACTCCTTCTTTGAAGATTTCAGCATCGGCTTTGAACTGAACTATAGAACCGCTAAGCTTTGTCTTCCCTGTCTGCTTCACTTTGTACTGTGGCTTTCCAATCTTATATTCCTGCTGATAGATACCTCCTTCTTTATGAACTGTAACCTTAGTATGAACAGAGAGCGCATTCACTACAGAAGCACCTACTCCGTGTAGACCTCCAGAAACTTTGTATCCATCTCCTCCGAACTTACCTCCGGCATGGAGGGTTGTCATGATAGTTTCAAGAGCTGAAACTTTTGTCTTTGAGTGGATGTCTACCGGGATACCTCGACCGTTATCCACGACTCGAACATATCCATCAGGAAGAAGGGCAACTTCAATTCGATTACAAAAACCACCCATCGCTTCATCTCTTGAGTTATCGAAAATCTCAGTAATGAGGTGGTGGAGACCATCGGGACCTGTGGTTCCAATGTACATACCTGGTCGCTTTCGTACAGGCTCAAGACCCTCCAATACTGTAATTTCATCAGCGCCGTAAGCGCCCTTTACCTTAGCCTTTTTTTGCTCTTTATCCGTAGCCATAATGTCTAATAAGTATATCAAAAATCAAAGCTTAATGCACTTGATTTTTAGGGGAAAAGTGGGGTTATTTAGCCGCTATGACGTAAGAACCTGAGGTTAACGCACTTGCCACCCACCCTTCGCATTCATGTCATCAGTTATGTTTTTCATGATAGCGTTTATCTCATCATCAGTAAGAGTTCTGTTATCTGCCTGATATATCATTCGATACGCATATGAAGTCTTTGTCGGTTCACCTTCCTTCTTTTTTGTAAAAGTATCAAAGAGATCTGTTCGAACTAGAAGTTCAGTACCGTGCTTTTTTATTAACTCCAAGACTTCACCTTCACTTCCCGCTTCTCCTGGAACGAATACGGCAATATCACGGACCATAAACGGATATGGAGATATCTTCTTGAATGCAGTGTTTGAAAGTGGGGGTAACTCAACTGTACCAGTCGGCTCAGGTAGTGCTTCAATTACCTTGTCGAGGTCAATCTCCATTACTCCATCTATCTTGTTAATATCCCCTATCGGCTTGTTATTTAAAATAATAATACCTCCCGTATCATCGATTGTGCATACCGTTTGGATGTTTATTCCAAGTGCTAAGATGAGTTCCTCTCGAAGATTCCTTATCTGGTCATTTACCGACTCACCTTTAACATTTTTTGGCTGTGCAATTCCAACAGCAAGAGATGAGTGTTCTTGCTTTGATGCAAACACATTCCCGATCTCGAATATCTTTATATTCTTCTGCCCGAGCAATTCTGAATTTCTCAAATTGAACTCGAGTTTTTCTGCAAGAGTTGAAGACAAGTCATTACGCAAAGTTCCACGTTCTTTGTTGAGCGGGTTTTCCAAAACCATGTCACCCCCTTCTTTCAAGGTATATGTATATATCTCAGAGAATCCTTTTTCAACTAAGATTTTTCTAATGAGGTTCTTGTAATGGAAACCTTTGTTTATCTGCACCTCCACCTGCTGCGGAATTTTTACCGGTACACGCTCATATCCATAGAGCCGCACAACTTCATCAACAACATCTTCGATTGCTGAAATATCTGTTCGATATGTAGGGATTTGTAGGGTTAAAGCATCCCCATTTTTCTTCGTATCAATCTTGCACCAATTTAAAATATCAACCATTTCATCGGCAGAGATTTCGCACCCAAGGGCTGCGTTAATTTTCTTAACAGACACTTCAATGGTTCGTTCTTTAACTGGCTTTGGATATATATCAACGACTTCGCCAAAACTGACAGATGGATTCTCTTTCGCAATCGCGTCACACATCATCCTCATGGCAATTTCTGCCCTTTCAGCGGTTACCTGATTCTCAAATCTCTTTGAGGAATCATTTCTAATACCTGTAGCCTGAGAAGTTCTTCGAACACTTGAACCCTTGAAGTTAGCAGCCTCGATGATGATATTCTTTGTGGATGCAGAAATTTCAGCGCGCTTACCTCCTTTGATACCAGCGATGGCGAGTGGCCCAGCATCATCCGCAATGACGAGCATTGATGGAGCGAGTTTAATAGTTGTTCCATCAAGTATTACGATCTCTTCCCCCTCCTTAGCTAAACGTACATTAATATTTCCTTCCACTTTGTCAGCATCAAATGCGTGCATCGGCTGACCGATTTCAAGCATGACAAAGTTTGAATAGTCTACGATGTTGTTTATAGATCTCTGCCCCAAGACTTCTAGTTGATCTTTAAGCCACTTTGAAGATGGTGCGATATTAACATTCTCAACAACCCTTCCCATGTATCTAGGACACAACTCCTCATTTTCAATTTTAATTGATACCCTTCTGTTTGTATCCGTAACTTTTACATCATTAATCTCAGGCATTGCCATTTCCTGCCTAATGATAGCTCCGATTTCCTGTGCTATGTATCGGTGAGACAAACAATATGGGCTTCTGTCAGGCAATATTTTAATATCAAACAAACTGTCTTCACCCTTCTCTTCCAATCCTTCCACCTCAAACGTTTTCATAGTCAAAAGCTCTGCTAACTCTTTTGGTTGAGGTAGTGTTTCTTTGAAATATGACTGGAGCCATTTGTATGAGACGATCATATATTAAAATTGATTAACGAAACGAAGATCACCTGAATACATGTGTCTAATATCGTCGATGCCATATTTAAGCATAACCATACGATCAAGACCCATACCGAAAGCAAAACCACTCCACTCATTTGGGTCGAGACCTCCCGCAAGAAGAACTTTAGGATGAACAAGGCCGGCACCGAGAACCTCAAGCCACTTACCCTTCCACCTAATATCAAGTTCAATCCCTGGTTCAACAAATGGGAAATATACAGGTCTAAAACGAGTCTCAATTTCTTTACCGAAGAATTCTTCAACGAACACTTGGAGTGCACCTTTAAGATCAGCCATCGAGACATTCTTTCCAACCATCAAGCCTTCCACCTGAAAGAATTCAGCTTCATGTGTTGCATCTGTTGCTTCATTTCGGAACACCTTACCAGGAGCAAGGATTCTAAAGGGAGGCTTATGCTTCTGCATATATCGAACCTGAACAGGTGATGTGTGTGTTCGTGGTAGAAGTCGTTCTCCATTTGGACCTGTGTCCTTAAGCCAAAAGGTATCCTGCATATCGCGAGATGGGTGATCTTTTGCAGTTCCTAGCGCATCGAAGTTATAGAATTCGGTTTCGACTTCAGGACCCTCAGCAATGGAAAAACCCATCTTTGCAAAGATGCGGTTTATCTCATTTGCGACCTCGGTTGTCGGATGCAAGTGACCGTGATTTGTCATAAGCCATAGTATAGCGGAAGTTGGCAAAAATCGACAGTCGTACGACTAGTTTTCAATAACTGAAGGGAGAAGTGAACACAGAGCGTTTTTTGAAGCTGTGCCTCCTCCTGTACTCCTACATGTAAGGGTATACACGCTTTTAGCATTAACAGGAGGAGTTACAAGATTACCCGAAGCAGAGACGCTGCGAGCAGTACCAAAACCTGGGCCAGTAATGACACAACTTGCAGTATTCTGAGTTGCCCACGTCATAGTGCAGCTATCTCCTGCTTTAACAAGGCCTGGTGTCATTTTAAACGAATTGATTTGAGGCAGTGAACCACCTACAGTAATAGTCGATGTTGAAGTGGTAGTAGTGGTTGTTGTGGTAGTGGTTGAGGATGTTGATGTGCTCGTGTTGTTCGTACAAATCGCTGATGATAGTGCCGAAACAGCCGAACCCTGATCAGACTCAATATTGTTCTTCACAGCTGAAACCTTGTACCAATATGTCGTTGACGGATTAGCAGTATCGCTAAATGTCAGAACACTTGGAGATGCAATTAAACTATATAGTCCTGTTGAACTTGTAGATCGATACACCCTGTAGAAGTCAGCCTGTGACGGATCCCAAGAAACGTTTACCTTACCTCCACAAATAGGACTTGTGTTTGCTGATAAGCCTGTTACATCGCCAGGAACACATTTTCCAGCAATCATAGTTGCTCCATTCGCGCAGATTGTGCAAGAAGGTGGATTGGTAGCTCCGTTCAAGCATTGCGAGTTAAGAGATACGCCGACACCTGAGAAATCTACCCAACCCACAACATCAGAACCCCATGCATATCCCATAAGCTTCTCTGATATATCGTTATAAGTTACACCTCCTGAACCATCAGTCTGAGGCGATGGATGTCTTAATCCGGATAACTCTATCCACCCATCCCAACCATCTGTTCTAGAAGCTCCTTGGCAATTACCGCCTACCGTACCAGCACAAGCTCGAATGAATCCTGAAATCTTGCCGTCAGCCACGCTTACTGTTGGAGTACAAGTACCTCCGGGGCACCCCGAAACATCAGCGGCGTTAAAACTTACCCAACCAACATTTGAAGACCATCCATAGCCACTGAATATTCCGCTTGCACTGTCGACACTAACATCACTTACATCAATCCATCCAATTGTAGAGGACCAGGCATATCCTGAAAGAGATACGGCGGTAGATTGGGCGTCTACTCTGTCTATAGAATTTACGATAAAAGAAGAAACTAACACTAAAACCGTAAGAAGTAGGGATACTTTGATTTTTTTATATATATTAGTCTTCATGTTTATTGATTAATTCTTTTGGCAATACAAGAGCACGATATACGGATCCATGACATTATGCGGCTTATCTTCTCCTGTATTACTTATACCAACTCCTCCCGGGGCACCATCGGAAAAATACGAACCACCTGAGTTGAACTTAATTTGATATCGAGCATAAACAACACCTGAATTAGGATACAAAGAGTGATTATGTTTCGCTAGTTCCGCGACAGTCAAAGTATGTTTCTCTTCCCCACCGGTATCACCCTTAGCCCTAGGTGTGAGACCTGAACCAGCACCTGCTCCGATAATATTTCTCCCTGCAGCAGCATTAAAAGTAGACCAACCTTCAGGACATGACGAGAGGTTAAATGACATTACAGCACCTGAAGGCACAGTACCCACTGAAGTACCCGTTGCTGAAGTGCCTGTAGCACCAGTTCCACCAGTGGCACCTGTCCCACCTGTAGCGCCTGTCCCGCCAGTGGCACCAGTTCCTCCGGTTGCACCTGTTCCACCAGATGCACCACCACTCCCAATTTCTGCGGCTGTATGACAATTCTCACCATTAACATCACAATACGCCACAGCTCCAATCTTTCCATTAAACAAAGCAACGAGATTAAGAGTAAGCGGAGAAACAAGAGTGGCAACACCAATCATTGTTGAAAAGTATCCACCAGCTGTTGACCAAAGACCCTTTACGGTAAGCAGAGCGTTTTTTGTTTGATCAGAAGCGCCTACATTGATGGGAGCGTCAACATTGTTTTGCGGAGGAGTTGAGGGAGCTGAAGTCCAAGCTGCTCTAGCAATGACAATGTTCAACCCGAATGCGAGAACGATGGCGAGAATGACGGCTGTTAGTTTTTTTAGGTATGACATGTCTAAAAACTACAATTAAATTTTCTTACAGTAGAGAAGAGCAACGTAAGGATCCATAACATTAAATGGCGCGTTGTTGGCACCGTTAGCCCCATCAGTCAACCTATAAGAACCATAGTCGTTGTCTAGAACGGTTTTTTTGCTACCTGATGAACCAACATCACGTGTACCCACTCTATATCCATGAGCATGATTTACGAGCTCAGAAAGTGCCATTTGATGTGCCGACTCCCCACCCTTGCTACCAAGACTGTAACCCACCCCTGTACCTATAATATTTCTTCCCGCTGCCGCTGTATAAGCAGTCCAGCCGCTCGGGCAAGTAGAAAGATCAAACGACATTACAGCACCTGAAGGAATAGTACTCGCTGAAGTAACTCCTGTTGAACCACCATTTGCACCTGTTCCGCCGGTTGCACCTGTCCCACCTGCTGCACCAGTTCCACCAGTGGCACCTGTCCCACCTGTAGCGCCTGTCCCGCCAGTGGCACCAGTTCCTCCGGTTGCACCTGTTCCACCAGATGCACCACCACTCCCAATTTCTGCGGCTGTATGACAATTCTCACCATTAACATCACAATACGCCACAGCTCCAATCTTTCCATTAAACAAAGCAACGAGATTAAGAGTAAGCGGAGAAACAAGAGTGGCAACACCAATCATTGTTGAAAAGTATCCACCAGCTGTTGACCAAAGACCCTTTACGGTAAGCAGAGCGTTTTTTGTTTGATCAGAAGCGCCTACATTGATGGGAGCGTCAACATTGTTTTGCGGAGGAGTTGAGGGAGCTGAAGTCCAAGCTGCTCTAGCAATGACAATGTTCAACCCGAATGCGAGAACGATGGCGAGAATGACGGCTGTTAGTTTTTTAGCGAAGTTTATCATGGTGTATTATTAAATTACTGACTAAACTGACTCTTTAAATTGGCCTGCTCTGTGGCACTTAGAGACTTTTTACCTGAAGGCTGTGCGGTAACATCCTCCTTTATTTCCTTTTCCTGTTCTGCAGTGAGGACAACTGTGGATTCTACCTTCATAGCCTCACGGAGTTGTCTCTTTTGCTCTTCTTCTGAAAGGGTCCTGTTCATCCTGCTAAAAACCCATGCATAGTCTTTAGCGACAAGAAAAGCAGTTGCAATTAATACAATTCCCAGAAACACAATTGCAATGGTCTTCCCTGGGTTCTGACTTGAAAAAGAAACTTGACGCATGAATGAATTATACCTCTATATTCAAATGTATGTATCAAATACACCGTATCACTGTGGATAAGAATATGATGCAGCTATATAGACAAGGCCTTCAGTAAACCCTTTGAAGTATTCTTTATTGACGCAAAATATGAATCATTGATTGGATGAGTTGGTTCATATGGCTGAAATAGAGCGACAGTCGCTTTTTCCTTGTTCTTTGTGAGGCTTGTACCTGTCCCTGGCATCATGCCATAAGTACCAATGTTTATAATCTCCACACACGCTTCTCCCACAAGAATACTGCACGGCTGCCCTCCCGAAGAATATGTGCCTAATTGATAAGTTGCATATGTATTGTAGTTCGTAAACAATCTTGATTGACCAGCTTGATAGTAGAGGGTGATGAGACTTTTAGTTTTGTAATCAAGAATCCAGTTTGAGTTACCAGAACATGTGCAGGTTTCAGCTCCAAGAGTTACTAGGTGCAAACCGCCCCAAGTTTGCTCACTTTGAGCAGTAGCCATAAAAGGAAAAAGAAAGAGACTCGCAGCTGCAAATATTAAAAATATATTAAATTTCATCATATTCCTTTTAAGAAATTAATATTAATTGGAACCGCATTACTTATTCCGTAATCGTTCTTAACGTAGACATTTGATGGGAAATACCAAACGGCTCCGGAACTAGAATTCTTACTTAATTCTTTTGTTATGCTCTCAACCACCTTACTCTTAACATCCTTATCAAACTTTTCAAAATTCTTTTTCAATCCATTCGTCACCGTCGATGAAAAGTTGATGGTAATTGATGTAGAAGATGCTGTAAACACCACTTTGTACTTATCAGGTACCTCTCCAAAAATAACTACATTGTTATACGGGAGAAAATTCTTGCCATATATGATTAAAACGTCTCCGTCGGCTATGGTTGTCGTTGAAAGATGAGTAATTACAGGAACGCCAGATAAAAGGCTCTGGGCTGGTCGTACAGCTGAAGACGTAGCACTACTTGTAGCCACTGAGAGTTGATTTAACTTATTGCGAGTCTTTTCCCCAACAAACCCACTCCCCACAGAGAGCCCTAGTGGCGAAAGAATTTCATCCCTGTACATCTCCTGCAAAACCTTTACCGATCGCCTTGTAGCATTTCCAAAATATGTGGTTTCCTGACCAGGAGATCCTGCCCCGACCTTCGAGACTTGAGTGAGAGGATTTGAGTTAAGTACAATCTGCAACTCACGAACATCCAAACCTGTATCTCCTTGTGTAAGATTCCTTAAAAAGACATATGCGTCGGTAGAAGCTGGGATGAATGCTGCTGCAATCAATGCAACCGAAAAAAGATATGTGAACTTTCTACTCATTACGGGAATTATATCACGTAGGATATATACCCGCATGAAGAAACAAAAACACACACATATCAGTGTGTGTTTTCTCTTTGAGCCACCTCCCAGATTCGAACCGGGGACCTACTGTTTACAAAACAGTTGCTCTACCAGCTGAGCTAAGGTGGCATTATTTCGGCCCCTGCCGTCGTTCGCCCATATTACACGGTTTTCCAACTTTATTCAATATTCTTCAAAAAGAAGGATACTGCACCGCGATTCTTCGGAATATTCTTCCCTCGGACGATATCACCAATGGTTGAGAATCTCTTACCGAGCCGTACGAACATTCTTAAAAAGAAATTCTCCACGGCGACGAGCCAATCATGGAGAGTGTTCTTTATAGAGCGGTAACTGACATGTGTTATTTGATATACGGCCTTTTCATACAAGTATTCTAGACGAGCATCTCGTTCAGGTGTAGATATATGCATAAATGTCCGACCTGTAGTCATTTCTGAATTCTTATTCCACACCACGGTAACCATGGCGATGAATGAGACGCAAAGAATTGTAAGAGCAATTATCATATATGATTATTTCTCGAGCACATTGAAGCGTGCGAATCGCGCCACCTCAATCTTCTCACCGAACTTCTGAATTGCATTATCAATCAACTCTCGGATTGTAAGATCCGGATTCTTAATAAAAGGCTGTTCAAGAAGGATGCTGTCTTTAAAATATGCCTCAAGCTTACCCGCGAGAATCTGTTCCTTAAGATTCTCAGGCTTTCCTGCAACCTCTTCCTGGAACACCTCCATAGCCTTTGCTTTAGCCTCTTCAGTTACTTCGTCCTTTCGAACGAACTCTGGCTTAGCAGCTGAAATGTGCATAGCAATGTCATATGCCAAAGACTTAAAGTCTGCATTGTTTGCTACGAAATCAGTTTCAGAAACAAGCTCTACCATTGATCCGATTGTGCCGTTTGAATGGATATATGCCTGAACTACACCGGCGCCGAATGTTCGGTCGCCTTTCTTAGCTGCAATTTCAGCTCCTTTCTTTCGAAGGAGGATAATTGCCTTTTCTTCGTCGCCACCAGCTTCTTCAAGTGCTTTCTTGCACTGCATAATAGAAATACCGCCTGTCTTCTCTCGGAGCGCCTTTACCTGATCCATGCTGATGACTGTGGACATAAAATTGAGGTTGTAAAACGAAGGTTAATAACAGTATACCATAGGTACACTGTTGGAAAATTGATTACTTGCCTGTGACTGCCGCTTCAATAACGGCTTTCTTACCGTCATTGTATGCTGATGCAATAGCTCGAGCGAAGTATTCGACGCTCGCAACCGCAGCATCATTAGCTACGATAGCGTAGTCGAGAACGCTCACATCGCAGTCAGAGCCTGCAAGACCGATAACAGGAATACCGGCATCACGAGCTTCATTGACGGCAATGTATTCCTTCTTTGAATCTACTACAAAAAGAGCTCCTGGAAGCTTGTCCATCGAAGTGATACCGCTAAAGAGACCGTTGAGTCGATCAATTTCTCGATCAATCATCAAGCGCTCCTTCTTCGTGTACTTTGAAAGTTCACCCTTCTCACGCTGACCCATAAGGTCGAGGAGTTTTTCAACTCGCTTTCGAATCATTACAAAGTTTGTGAATGTACCTCCAACCCATCGCCCTGATACGTAAGGCTGTGCAATGCTTTCAGCTGCATTCTTTACTGCCTCCTTTGCTTCGCTCTTGCTTGCTGCAAAAACAATCTGCTTTCCTGAAGCGGCAATTTTCTTTACAAATTCAATAGCAGCCTGAAGCTGAACCTCTGTCTTTTCGAGGTCGAAGATTTCTACCTTATTCTTTGTTCCGAATATAAATGGCTTAATTGTTGGGTGTCTTCGTGACTTGATGAAACCATAATGAGCGCCGGCCTTAAACATGCCGTCGACTGAAGGGGTTGATTTTGTGTTTGTTGCTGACATAAATGTGTAATCGGCAGTCTATCACAAGGAAATGGGGTCTGCAACCCTTATAAAGGGCCTATTTTAGTCCTCGTCTTCGCTACCCTTACCATCCGTATCACTAGGCGGATTCTGCAACGCATCGAATATAGGCCCAATATTCCCCAAGAATATACCCTCAATATTGTGCCAAGATTGCTTGATACGGTGATCTGTAACACGGTCCTGGAGTACATTGTAGGTACGAATCTTCTCAGAACGGTCACCTGTTCCGATTTGGTCCTTACGATTCTGGGCAAATTTCTTCATTTCCTCCTCTTCCTTTCTCTGTTCAAGTTTTGCGAGGAGGATAGACATGGCCTTTTCTCGATTCTTAAGCTGGCTTCGTTCTGAAGTACTTCGAACATCAATACCTGTCGGCTTGTGGATTAAACGTACAGCCGTTTCTACCTTGTTCACGTTCTGTCCTCCAGCACCCCCAGAACGTGAAAACTCCATCTCTATATCCGCAGGGTTTACTTCAAATGTAGACTTCTTTCGAATTGGCAACACCGCAACTGAAGCTGTTGATGTATGCACACGTCCAGATTTTTCAGTTTCAGGTACTCGTTGAATACGATGCACTCCTGTTTCATATCTGAAGTACTTATATATCTCAGGACCACGCATTTCTATTGAAGCTTCCTTGTATCCCCCTACAGAAGTCTCTGATGATTCAACAACCTTGCTAGACCAACCTTGAGTTACGGCATATTTCTGGTACATCTCAGCGAGCTGTCTTGCAAAAAGAGCAGCCTCGTCTCCTCCAGCCCCGGCGCGTACTTCCATGATGATTTCTGAAGGATACTCATCTGCAACTTCGTCAGCCTTAAGTATCTCCTTCAACTTGTCCTCTATTCCCTTTATCTGCTCATCAATCGTCTTCATCTCCTCCGCCGCCATATCAGCCATAGATGGATCCGCTGCCATTTCCTCTACCTCTTTTTTCTGACCCAAAAGCCTCTCGTATTCATACGCGAAGTAGCTTGTCTTATGATTCTGTTTTAATTCGTCGAGGTTTTCCATTTGTTTTTATATATATCTTACATTCTAGCAAAAGAAAAAGCCGCTTTGGTATAAAGCGACTTTTTCCCTAGCGTAGCTACTTCTTCGCAGCCTTTGGCTTTGCGCTTGCCTGTCGTGTCTTAAATTTCTCTACTCGGCCAGCTGTATCGAGGATCTTTTCGTTACCTGTATAGAAAGGGTGGCAGTTAGAGCAGATTTCAATTGCTATCTTTTCCTTAGTTGAACCCATAGTGTAAACCGCCCCGCAAGCACAGGTAAAAGTTGCCTTCTCAAAATATGTAGGATGGATGTCTGCTTTCATAGTTTTAGTAATATATCACGTACACTGCATAACGCAAGTACGGCCTATATTAGAGGTTTTGAAGAAGATCAATGTTCGCCTGAAGGGTCTCTACCCTACCCATCACCTGATCCCCATAGAATCGGTTACTACCGCTGCAGGTTTTACCTGAATAATACCTACACGCAGCGTTTCTTTCAGAAGTGTATGTACCCCCTGCAGCACCGAGATCGCCTAAATAGAAGCCTGAGGCCATGAATGCGTCTTGAGGATCCCAAGGATCTGCAACTGACTTACCAGTCGCAGCCTCTATCCTGTTTTCATTCAACACCCATGTTGATGGAATGAATTGGGCAGGACCCATGGCTCCACCGTAACCGACTGAGAGTGGGCATGAAACTACAGTCTTAAATGGATCGCGACCGAGGTCTTTTGTGATACGAAGAAAAGGCTGCACGTCTCGGCTCGCTTTCATAAGGTTAGTAACCACAGCTCCGCTACTCTTTCGTATACCCGCTCCATCTTCACCTGTGAGATAGCACTGTCCTACGTTTGCACCAAGATTACTTTCCTGTTGAATGACAGCAAGAATGAATGCAGCTCGTACTCCTGTTTTTGCAGAAGCAGCTTTTGCATAGGTTACAGCATCACCGAACTTAATAGCAGCACTGTCTCTAAGTTGGAAGAGTGCGTTACGGATTTTGGTTGCCTCAGCCTTTTTGTTACTAATCTGGGTTTGATAGTTCTGTTGTTCGTTTTGGTTAAGTGCCAAAAGCCTTCGCTTTTCAGCTTCCGCAACCTGGACCTTTGCCTTTTCTGCTTCAATCTCCTTTTTTAAATCAAGCTCCTTGTTTCGCTGAGTATTGAGCTGGTCTTTCTCCTCCTCTGTCTGTTGTCTATCCTTTTTAACGGTATTCAAACTTGATTCAAGATCAGTTCTTATGGCACTAAACGAATCTAAGTCAATGAAGAAATCAGTAAGGCTTTTATTACTAAGAAAAGCTTCTGCAATGGAGAGATTATCTACCTCGTGTGTTCTTCTTATAATCTGAGCCATAGCATCCTTACCATCAGCAATCTGGCCTGTCAGTGTATTAATAGTTTCGCTTTTTGCCGTAATATCCTTACCCAGCTTTGCAATTGCAAGTTCACGCGCTTTAATCTTCAGTTGAGCCTGTTTAATCTGCAAATCCAACACTGCTTTATCACGAGCAAGCGATGATCCCTCTTGAGCTTTAGCACTTAACTGTGCACCGAGATTAGCAATCTCTTTTTCAGCCTGATCAAGTAAAGAGGTGCAAACTGCCTTCTCTTCGGGAGTGTCACACTTGTATGTAGCTTGAGCATTTGCAGGGAGAGCAAAAAAGACCGTGAAAAATAGGCCCACTATGATAGATCGCACCCGAATGCTGTAGAGAACAGAATTTCCGCGCATGGATTCTATTATAAATTTTATACGACCAAAAGGAAAGGCTCTTTCTTTAATCTTAATCAAAAAGAAAACGCTCTTTTTTGGAGCGCTTTCTTTGTTACAAAATCTATATGCCTGTTATTCAGCGGCAGGAGCTTCAGCACCTTCTTCCTCTTCCTTCTTACCCTTCTTTTCAGAGAGTTCAATAGCTGAAACATCAACTGGAGCAACCTCTTCAACTTCTTCCTTAGGAGCTGCTACAAGCGCAACTACTTCTTCAGGCTCGAGAACGAGAGTAACTCCTGCTGGAAGCTTAATATCAGAAGCCTTGATCTGGTCTTCGAATGTAGCGAGTGGAGAAATATCAATTTCGATATTGTGTGGAAGGTCTTTTGGAAGAGCTTCGATTTCAATTTCGTGAAGCACTTTAATAAGCGCACCTCCGAGATCTTTAACCGCAGCAGATACCCCAACGAATTCAATTGGTACACCTACCTTAACCTTTTTACCCTTTTCAATGACGTAGAAGTCAGCATGTCGGATCTTTCCTGAAACAGGATCTCGATCAATATCATGGATCAAAGCATCATGATCTTCATCAATACCCTGAAGAGTAACAATGCTTGATTCACCAGCTATTTTCCAAACACGAATAAAGTCAACCTCGTTAATTGCGATTGATGTTGTGGGAGCTTTTGGACCGTAAAAAACTGCAGGTACTTTACCCTGATTTCGGACGGCATCCGCGCTTCCCTTTCGGAGTTCAACTGTAAGATTTACCATAGGGCTTTGATTATATATATTTCCAGGAAAAAGGCAATATTTCAACCAAATCAGCAGTAAAGGGGAGGTATATCCTACCTATTACTGAATTCGGTTCATAATCCTCAACTTTTCCTCAACCACCTTAGACACCGCCTCAACTGTAGGAGCGCACATCTTGTACGGAGCTACTTCATCAGGGTGTTCGGCTATTGATTTCTTAAGAGCATCACGAAACGCTACCCGAAGTTCTGTATTGTAGTGAACAATCGAAATACCAGCATCAACTGCAGCTGTAAGGTCTTCCTTGGAAATACCTGATGCGCCATGAAGAACCAAAGGTGTCTTAACAGTCGAAGAGATTTCTCTAATCCTTCCAATATTTAATGCTGGATTTCCGCTTAAGATCAAGCCGTGGATATTACCCACAGAAGGAGCAAAAAGATCAATACCTGTTTGAACGGTAAACTTCTTCGCATCAGCTGCTGATGTAAGAGAAGCGGGGTCAAGACCTACACCTTCTGGGATTGCATCAAGGATCTTTGATGAAGTACCGATATATCCAAGCTCTGCCTCAACAAGAGTCTTTTCTCCAAACAATCCCGCTGCAGACTTTGCATATGCTACACATTGTTTTGTAAGTTTTACATTCTCTTCAAAAGAAAGTTTTGCAGCATCGATAATTACAGCGTCATAACCTGCATCAATAGCCTGCTTTACCCTCTCAAATGAATATGTGTGGTCTGCATTTAAGAATATTGGAAAATTATCTCGTTCTCGTGCAGCTTTAACTATAGCGACAGCTTCATCTACACCAAAAAAGTCTCGTTCCCCTTCTGATACTCCGATGATAACGGGTACATTGAGTTTTTTTGCACTGTTGTAAATTGCATGGAATGTCTCCATGTTTGAAATATTAAAATGACCAATAGCTCGACCTTGTGCACGCGCCTGCTTCAAACAATTCTTTAGGGTTAATTTCATTCCCATATGATATCACAAGGAATATCTTCGCAATCCCCAAGCCAGATGAAGAAGGTCGTGATATAATTTTGATAACAAAATTTCGCATGTCCATTTTCTCTAGGAAATCCCCAAAAAATGAAGCTGTACAATTTATGGCAATTGGTGACGTTGTACTCGATGCATTCATTCGACTTAAAGATGACTGCGCGCACATCATAGAAAACCCAAATACAGGCGTTAAGGAGATATGTATGACGTATGGTGACAAGATCCCCTTTGAATTCTCAGAGGAGCTAGCGGGAGTGGGTAACAGTGCAAATGCAGCAGTGTCAGCAGCACGCCTAGGCCTTTCATCTGCACTCATCGCAAATGCAGGAGATGATAGACACGGTGATGAGTGTATTGAACAACTTAAAAGCGAGAATGTGCAGACTCAGTTCATCATGAAGCACAAAGGCCTAAAGACTAACTACCACTATGTCCTTTGGTACAAAGATGAACGTACAATACTCATTAAACACGAGATATTCCCTCTTACTATGCCAAACATTGGCTCACCAAAGTGGTTCTATCTAAGCTCTCTTGGTGAAAACTCACTTGAATTCCACGAGGTACTTGCTGATTACCTAGACAAACATCCTGACATCAACCTCATATTCCAACCTGGTACATTCCAGATGAAATTTGGATCGGATAAGTTAAAGAGACTCTACAAGCGATCAAAACTCTTTTTCTGCAACCTCGAAGAAGCTCAGCGAATACTCGGAATACAAACTCGTGAAGTGCGACGCTTGCTTGGTGCTCTTCAAGTATTAGGGCCAGAGCTCCCTGTCATTACGGATGGACCAAAAGGTGCATACACACTGATCGACAAGCGAGTTGTTTTCATGCCAGCATATCCAGATCCAAAAGCACCTTACGAAAGAACAGGTGCGGGAGATGCATTTGCATCTACATTTAGCGTTGCAATTGCACACGGGGAAACAATAGAAACTGCATTGAAATGGGGATCAGTAAATTCAATGAGTGTTGTACAGAGCGTAGGAGCTCAGAAAGGACTTTTGCATAGAGATGCTATTGAGAAATTTGTAGCTCAAGCACCAGCAACATGGAAGTTGCAGGTATTGGAATAGTTAAACAGTTGGTGGTATCTCTTCCTCAAGGGTAAAACGTGGTTGTTTTACACCATCCTTCTCAACAACCCCTAGAAACATACTTATAGGTCTTGCCCATATATCTGAAAGTGGGTTTTTGTATGAATGTGCTTCATAGATTACCAAGTCTTCTAGGGTCTCAGAGTGTTTCGCTATTGCCTTCACTCGATACAACTGTTTGTTTTTAAAACTGCGATATAGACCACCGATTTTTACCTGCATTCGGAGAGCAGCTTCTTCTAATGCCTTCTTTTCATCATTCTCTAATTGTTCTGACATAGTATGAAATTATTTCTTTCTCTTTAGCACTTTCTCTATCGCCCCCTTTATATCCTTCTCACCCATTCCGTAGTGTTCGATAAGTTCGGCAGGTGTTCCAGATTGCCCGAATAGATTTTTAACTCCAATAAATTCAATTGGTACTGGAAATTCTGATGCTAGACATTCTGCAATTGCGCCTCCCATACCTCCTACAATCTGATGCTCTTCAATTGTAACAGCAGCACCTGCTTCTTTAGCGGCTGATACTACACCGGCTACATCGAGAGGCTTTATAGTCGCAACATTGATGACAATTACAGAAACGCCTTGCGCATCAAGCTCGTGTGCTACCTTCAAAGCCTTATGGAGTAAGGCACCTGTAGCAAACACCGCAACAACAGGTGCAGCCTTCCCTCTGAAAAATTCCTGAACCTTCCCCACTTCAAACGGTGTTGAGTCTGTAGTTATTATAGGCGTCTTTTCTCTTGCCACCCGAATATATACAGGACCTTTCACATCGTCTGATGCAGCAGCAATGGTTGCCTTCTTTGCTTCAATTGAATCGCAAGGAGAGATTACTGTGAGATTTGGAATTACTCGGGTAATAGCAATATCTTCAATCGCTTGGTGGGAACCACCATCAGGCCCTACAGAAATACCAGCGTGAGAGCCGATGATAATTACCTTGCGATCGTTGTAGCAAATCGTTGTACGTATCTGTTCCCAGTTTCGTCCAGGACTAAACATGGCGTATGAACTAATGAAAGGTATTTTACCCATAGCAGCCATACCCGAAGCGAGTGAGGCGAGGTTTTGTTCAGCTACTCCCACTTCTACAAAACGCTGTGGAAATTTGTTCTTGAATGCAAGCATCTTTGTTGACTCTGTAAGATCGGCACAAAGACCAACTATGCGAGAATCTTTCTCACCAGCAATTACCAACCCATCACCAAATCCTTCACGGATTGCTGCTTGTTCAACGTCTGTATTAAAAACATGGGGATTTAAATTCATTGTATATATTATGAGATGAAAAGATTAGAAACGATAGAGGTTGCAAACAAAAACATGAGTACCCAAAAATATCCATCCACATGCTTCATGATGAAAGCACCTGTTGGTTTATGAAATTGAACAGCGTGAAGTATGAATCCAATTGTATTTACTGTGTTTTCTTTAAACTTTTTCATACAGATTTACTACTTGTTAACCGCCAACTCTTCAAGGGCAACCTTCCCTTGTTCGACCTTTGGAGGAGCACCAACAACATCAGAAATACCTGGAGGTGTTCCGTGCCATTCAAAACGTCGTTCCATATATGAAACTCCCTTGCCTGGGATTGTGTGAGCAATGATCATTGATGGCTTTTCAAATATTGCCTGTGCAACTTCAATAGCACCAACAATTGCGCTCATATCGTGCCCATCAATTTCCTGTACATGCCAACCGAATGCTTTCCACTTATCATACAAAGGAGCAAGGGGCATGATATCTTCTGTATATCCATCGATCTGTATATTGTTTCGATCGATTATGGCAATGAGATTTCCTAACTTTTCTTTACCGGCCAAAAGACCAGCTTCCCAAATCTGTCCCTCGTTATGCTCTCCATCAGAGAGAAGCGCGTAAATGAATCGAGGAGTTACCTTTCCGTAATCCATCCTGTCAGCGATAGCCATTCCAACAGCCTGAGAGAGGCCTGAGCCAAGAGGACCAGAGCTTGTTTCAAGCATTGGCAAGAATTCACGGTGTGGGTGACCTTGTAGGCGTGAACCAAACTTACGAAGTGTTTTCAATTCTTCAACTGGGAAATATCCTGAATGGGCCATTGCCGCATAGAGTACTGGGCAGATGTGACCATTTGAAAGCACCACATGATCGCGTTCCAACCATTGTGGGTTCTTTGGATCGTGATTAAGGGAGTGAAAGTACAAAGCAGCAAAGATATCAGCCATACCAAGCGGTCCTCCAGAGTGTCCTGACTTAGCTTCAAGGAGCATTTCGATAATAGAACGACGAATATCGTTCGCGCGCTGTTCAAGGATTTTTACTTTTTCGTCGGTAAGAGCCATACCATGTGATTATAACCTAATATCACCATATGGTTATCAACATGTAACGCAAAAATCTAGCTAGTTCAGAAATTCATCAAAGCTCTGTATCGTTTCCTCCACCGAGTCTCCATTTGAAAGTGCGGAACCGACTATGAGACGGTTTACTTTAGCATCAGCGAGTCTTGAAACTGTTTCGCCATTCACTCCTCCATCAACAGAAACCACTGCTTCTGGGAACCTTTCTTTAAATGCATTAATATTCTGAATGACGCGATCATCAAAAGACTGTCCTTGAAAACCAATCTTCTCAATTCCCATAAATTGAACAACGTCGATAGATTCACCGTTCTTGTCGTAGAAGTCGAGAACGGTTTCAATCGGCGTTTCAAGTCCTACTGCGAGTGCAGCTTCTATTCCCTTTTCTTTAATAGAGCTTAGTACTGAAGATATCACATCAGATGATGCGCTCTCGAAGTGCACGACGATACGCATTGCACCTGTTGCAATCCACTGGTCAGCAGCCTGTGCAGGATTTGTGACCATAAGGTCAACTTCCACATCGAGATCTTCCCAGCATGGGAAACCTTCTTCCTGATTTACAATTTTCAGAAACTCGCTGTCAACTTGCCCTGATTGATAAGGCCAACTTTTTGATGGGGTAAGCTTTCCATCCATCACATCTATCTGTACAAGTGGTACAAGCGAAACAAATCGTTTCATTTCATCTTTTAAATGCTGGAAGCTTTTCGGCATTACCGCCGGTATTATCTTTTCTGAAATATATTCCATACGTGTATATTAACTGAAAATTCCTGTCTCATGTTCAGCATCAATCTGATCAATCCGTCGGGAGTGGCGTTCATCACCAGAGAATTCTGTTTTAAGCCACAACTCAGTTGCGTGAAGCGCCTCTTCGTTACTAAGAAACCGAGCGCCGAGAGAAAGAATATTTGCATCGTTATGCTCGCGAGAAAGTTTAATGATATCAATCGGACCGCCGTAATATACAGCAGCACGTACTGATTCGAATCGGTTTGCTTGAATGGCTTCTCCCTGCCCCGAGCCTCCAATGACAATTCCCCTTACTTCATCAGAGCCTTCAGGTAAAACACCTCTCATTCGAGCTATTTCTGCTTCTGAAACATCACGTGCGGCTTTACTTATGTACTGTGGATAGTCATCACCCTCAATCAACTGGTCCGCCCCGCAATCTATCATTTCATGGTGAGTTCCAAGCTTCTCAATCAGAAATTGCTTGAGTTTGAATCCGGCATGATCTGCTGCTATGAATATTTTCATCGAGTAAAACTATTTAATATGCACTGCTGCTTTCATAACATGAGCCAAAAGCGCATGTGTATACCCCATCTCATTGTCATACCATGCAAGAATCTTAACCAAGTTTC
>CAZFOD010000002.1:15749-35649 GCA_964520545.1 uncultured Candidatus Saccharibacteria bacterium | reverse complement strand
GCATGTGTATACCCCATCTCATTGTCATACCATGCAAGAATCTTAACCAAGTTTCCATCTACTACTCGTGTGAATTTAAGATCGGCAATAGATGCATGAGGGTTACCTACAATATCTCGAGATACATATTCTTCATTAGACGCTTCGAATACACCTTTCCAACGAGGAGATTCTGCTGCCTTCTTCAAGATATCGTTAACCTCATCTTTTGATGTAGGCCGCTTTGTGATGAAGGTGACGTCCACGATTGAACCTGTAATGACGGGTACTCTCATTGAAACACCGTCAAATTTTCCAGCGAGGCCTGTGATAACTTTTGTTACGGCAATTGCTGCACCAGTAGATGAAGGAACAATGTTCATAGCCGCTGCTCTGCCTTCCCGCCAATCTTTCTTGTTTGGAGCATCTACAAGAGCCTGGCTTGCAGTGTATCCGTGTACAGTGTTGAGGATAGCTTTTTCGATACCGATTGCTTCATCGATGATTGAAATAACAGGACTTGCGGCATTAGTAGTACAAGATGCATTAGAAGAAAGACTGCATGTTGAAAGAGAATCTTCGTTTAATCCCATGAGAACTGTAACTCCTTCAACAGTAGAACCTGGCTCATCCTTTGCAGGAGCAGAGAGGACAACACGCTTAGCACCTGCTTTCATGTGAGCAGAAGCTTTTTCGTATGAAGTAAAAAAGCCAGTAGATTCAATAACGATATCTACTGCATTATCTTTCCAAGGAAGAAGGGCTGGGTCTTTCTCACTTAGATATTTAACTTCCTTTCCATTAATGATGAGTACGTTTCGAGCTTTATCTGCTTTGATATCAAGATCGCTTCTACCATATGCGCTGTCATATTTCATCAAGTATGCGATATTCTCAATATCTGCAAGGTCGTTTATTGCAACGACTTCAAGAGAAGGTTCTTTTACTGCTAGTTTAAGGAATGCTCGTCCAATTCGTCCTGCTCCGTTTATCGCTACTCGTGTGGTGCTCATATTATGTGTTCTTATGTTCAGTAATTAGTTGATACCTCCCATTATATATCAACTCTGATACAGAGACACTACTCTCCACACCTAGCCTACCGGTCCACGATTGTGATGAGGAGCTCTTTTGCTGCCGCCGGATTCACCGAACCCTTTGATTGCTTCATGATTTGTCCCAGGAAAAACTGCAAAGCTGCCTGTTTTCCAGATTTGTAGTCAGCTAAAACAGTTGGATTTGCAGCAACGATTTCCTCAATCATCTTTTTCAAAGCCTCAGGATCGTTCTTCTGTATCATCCCGTGTGCATCAGCAATGGCTCTAGGTGATTTTCCAGCCTCGCTACCATCCCAAACCATTGCGAGTATATCCTTAGCGGATCGTGATGATAGTTCAGAAGAAGATATCATGGAAATTAATTCGGTGAAGTGTTCTGGTGAGATTAGAACCTTCCACTCTCCTGTCTTTTTCATTAGCCCAGCAATGTCAGATGTAATGTAGTTTATAGCGAGCTTCTGCGCAGAAACATCTGGAAGCTTAGCTACCACCTGTTCAAAGAATGTCCTCAAGGTGTCGTCTTGAACAAACATTTCAGCGTCCTCATCTTTCATTCCATAATTGTTTTTGTACCTAGCTCGTTTTTCCCATGGAAGTTCAGGTAGTGTCTTCTTTATTACCTCAGCTGAAAACTCAGGAATTTCAGATGTAAATAGTTTTGGCAGATCAGGATCTGGGAAATACCTGTAATCGTGTGAATCCTCTTTTACTCGCTGAGAGAATGTTTTTCCAGTAGATTCATCGAAACCACGAGTCTCTTGGATTATCTTCTCTCCCCGTTCAATGAGATCGATATGTCGCTTCACTTCAAAATCAATTGCTCTTTCAACAGATTTAAAAGAGTTAAGGTTTTTTACTTCTACTTTTGTTCCAAACTTCTTATGGTCTCCTGATGTATCTTCGGTGACAGAAATATTTGCCTCCACACGCATTTCTCCTTTTTCCATGTTGGCATCACCTGCACCAAGATATCTTAAAAGTAGCTGCAATTCACGAGCGAAACTTCCTGCGGTCTTCGCATCTCGAATCACTGGTTCGGTAACAAGCTCCATGAGAGGCACGCTCGATCGATTAAAATCAACAAGAGAGAAGTCCCCCTGATCATGCAATGAGCTAGCAGTATCTTCTTCAAGATGGATTCGCGTCAAAGCAACACCTGCAAGAGTTCCACCCACAACAAGAGGATGTGCATACTGACTTATTTGATATCCCTTTGGAATATCTGGGTAGAAATAGTTTTTTCTATCCCATTCAGTAAAATCAGCTATCTTTCCACCGACAGCGTTCCCTATTCGAATTACATGACGAACAGCTTCCTTATTTATTGTTGGAAGCGTTCCTGGGTGGCCCATACAAATTGGGCAAACATTATGATTAGGTCGTGACTCATCAGGATCGTTCTTGCACGAGCAAAACATCTTTGAGCGGGTCTTTAGCTCAGCGTGGATTTCAAGACCAACGACTGTGACGTATTTTTTTTCTGTTGTAGAAACTTCTGACATGACGAAATTATCCTAACACAATTAGGTTACTTGAGCATCTTAACTAACTCGTCCGAGAGGTGCTTAAGAGCATCTACATCGTAGATGGAAACAACGAATTTCTTCTTTCCTTCCCAAGCCCCCACCTTACTAGCAAGCTTTTCACCTTCTCCGGGAGGATATATGTCGCTTTTAGTCACGATAATTATTTCCTCCTTACTAGAAAGCTCTGGGTCAAACTCATTCAATTCCTTTCGAACTGTCTCATATATCTTCTCGAGCCCCTCAATTGGGTCTTCTGCTGACTGCGCATTCTCAAGAGAAACACAGTGCAAAAGTACTTTTGTTCTTCGGATGTGTCTTAAGAATTTATGACCCAATCCCTTTCCTTCTGAAGCTCCTTCGATTAGACCTGGAATGTCCGCTAACACATGCCCGTAGAGGTCACCGAGGTTCGGTTCAAGCGTTGTAAATTCATAGGCGCCTACTTTTACAGAAGCTCTTGTAAGAGCGTTTAGAAGCGATGACTTACCTGCGTTAGGAAGCCCAATGAGACCAGCACTCGCAATTATTTCAACCTCAATATCAAAATCTGCTTCTTCTCCATCCTTTCCCGGTGTCCACTCTTTTGGTTGCTGATTTGTAGAACCCTTAAAATGTTCATTTCCAAGTCCACCACGTCCACCCTTTAAAAGAAGAGTTTCTTGTCCTTCTTCGTCTAGACGAAAAACATCACCAGTTGTTCGGTTTGTAAGAATACTTCCTACTGGAAATTCTATATATAGATCTTCTCCATTCTTACCGTGCTTACTTTGATTCTCACCATCGGCACCATTTTCAGCAATAAATTCAATCTTGTGTCGATATCGAGCAAGAAGCCATGAGTCTCGAACAGCTTTTGCATAGATATTGCCACCACGACCGCCGTTTCCACCAGCAGGACCTCCAAATTCTTTGTATTTTTCATGCAGCCAACGGACGACACCTTTGCCGCCCTTTCCTGCCTTCATGTGTAGACTAAGTTCGTCGACGAATGCCATAAGTGGGGTGACTATACCACGTCAAGAGCCTTTTTTACTAATGCCAGTATGCCTTCTTTGGATTTCGCGACAATGAGGAATCTGCCGTTGTGACAAAAGAAAGCATCAGAAACTCCCGTTATTCGAGACAGTTCATCTTCCGTCTTTCCAGCCCATTCTTTTGGAAAATACATTCTCGCTTCAAACTGATCCTTTCTATCAGTTTTCTTCACTGTTTTTGCAGCCCAGTTTCCCTTCGATCTTCGATCTGGATATACAACAACTAGAGGCTCCGGAAATTCGGAAAAATCAAAACCAACAAAATCATTCATAATGATTACCCGCTTATCTTCCGCTTTTTTTATTAAAGCCTCAGCCTTCTTTCGCATCGCAATCTTGTGCCTCCCCTTTTCAATTACAATATTTATCAACTCTTTCGCGAGAGGTAGCAACTTGTTAAATGTCCTGTCGAATACTTTTACATCCCCATTTTTCTGGTGTTCCTCGCTTGCTTTGTCGCATAAGAGATAGAAATAATCTTGAATAACAAAAGGTCCGACTTTTTCATACTTCAATTCATCGTACAAAGAAACTCCATTATCCTCAGCATCTATTGGCTGCACAAGTTTTCTGTCGACATAGTCAGCAACATCCTGAGAACCCGCAAGCTTTTTTCCGAACTTTTTCCATACAAGTCCAAATGTTGCATATGGAATTCCATTTTCTCGGGCACCAGCTCCTCCTTCTTGATGGTGATCAAAACGATTTTTTGTAGGAGAATATTCTCGCCCGATATCTAATACGTAGTCAGCATCTTTCCAATTCTTTGGATCAAAGTTTGTTATACGAATGAGCTTCACCTTTTCTTTCGGCGCTGTTTTCTCGAGCATCATCATGACTAACGCTGTAGCAAACAAATCATCACTGTGGAAATTCACTCCATGGGTTGCAATCGTTTTCATATATATGTATCTACGCGTGCGTACTTATTTTCTTTTCATTTATCACCTCCCCTACGTCTTTCTTAGAATTGCTACTACTATGCTGATATACCCTTACAAGCGCAAAGAGAAGGCTTAACACAAGTGGGCCGAGAAGAAACCCTTCTGGACCAAAGAACTGGAGACCGCCAAGAATGGAGAAGAGGATCAGAATTGGATGAATGTTAATACCTCGCTCAAGAAGAAGAGGACTCAAGAAGTTATCAACTGTCCCAACGAGCAACACACTCCACAGTAGCTGTCCGATCCATACGTATCCAGTAGTAGTTACAATGAGGTATATAGTTGCTGGTATCCATACAATCGCAGTACCTACACCTGGAACAAGTGAACAGATTGCAGCAACTGTTCCCCACAAGCTTGGATTTGGAACACCGAAAATAGCAAAACCAATTCCTGCGAGTAATCCTTGGGCAACAGCAATGACAATCGAGCCAACTACAACAGAATTTACTGATGTCTTAAGTGTTTTTATGATTGTCTCATCCTCACCTTCTGGCAAAGGACTAAGAGCTGCAATATGGTCACGGAACTTGTCACCATCACGAAGGAAATAGAAGAGAGCAACAAGTGCCAGAACCAACTTAATCATGAAGTCCAATGTGCTTGAGAAAAAGTTTCCTAAATGCGACACAATCCATGCAGATGCAGCTGCAGCATATTCTCTAAGGTTTAAATTAACTTCAGGAGCAATGGCGCTGACTTTCTGCTGAATTATATTACTGAACTGATCAATTGATACTTCGTTAGAGCTTGTAAGGGCTACATAGATTCCCTGTGCTTCACGCAATATCTGAGTAGCAACCAATGTAAGTGGTAAGATCACAACAAGCAAAAGAAACAAAATAGTTAAGATTGCCCCAAGATTCTTTGAACCTCGTGTAATTTTAGTCGCTCGGACATATACAGGATTGAGGACCATCGCTAGCATAATAGCGAGAGCAATAACTGTTAAGAAAGGCCAAAAGATACCGACGGTAAGAACCAAGACAACTAATAATATACCGAGGAAATAAATATTCTGAAGCTTCTGTAAATTCATGAAATAACTATAACACTAAAAGCAAAAAAGGGTATTTTGAGTCGGTTTCCTCAAAACACCCTTCCCGCCATATTTAAATTAGATTAGTAAATCTATATAGTCATTAGATGACCACGACGCATTGCCCCTTCTGGCATCTTCTTAGTGACTACGTTAACACTCGTTGCGGTAATGGCGTTGTTGGAAGAATTTTTAGCGCCCGCAACCATGACGAATTGTCCGACCGTCACATCGGAGAGCGTGGCGCTCTGACCTGCTTTTTTAAAGGTCGTAGCACTGTCAGTCATAACTGTGTATGTCGTTGTCGCCATACCCTTATGACCCCGGTCTTCAATGGTGAAGCTTGAACCATTTACTGCCGTGACATTTCCAAGTGTAAAATTGGCCCTAATATGCTCAGTTGAAGATGCATTCTTTGGGAATGGTCTCATAGGCATCGTTGTAGATGCATGATTTTTATGACCCAAACCCATTGGCATACCCTGAGAATGAAGGGCATGTATACCTGGCATTTTCTTAATGGTGTCAGCTGCTACTGGCGATGCTGCTAAAAACGCCACAGCAACTAGTCCCGACATACCCGTAATTATCAATCGTCTAGACATTTGTAAAAAGTAATTAAATAAATAATCTCGTCACGGCTCTAGGCATGTTCTGTATATACGGCCGAGGGTAATATGCGCTGCGATATATGTTGCGATGCGCTCCCTGAATATTGATACGCGTGTACTCAAAGGTTTGGTGCGCATTCTCGAAGCAGAGAACATATTTTACAAACATGCAAAAAGTGCTACTCTGAGCAAAGATTTTGGCGATTGAATTCAGACCGCCTCGTGCCGTCTGATACAGTCGCCAAACGGCCCTGCACAAATACAAAACAGATATGCTAGACCATTACAAATCAATGCGCCGTGGCGCCTTAAGACAGCGCCAGACCGAAGAAATCATAAGGGGGATCCACGCCCTTGAAGAGGATACCCCTCGCGAGAAAGTGGAGATGTATCTCCCGATCGTTATTCACTCCTATTTGGGTAACAAGCCCGAGATCGTCTCCGCGATTATTGAGATGAATGATCCCCACATTCTGAATGTCGTGAACTTTTTTAACCAAGACGTCCTCAAAGCTGTCCGTGAATTTGCCCCGAGGGGAGAAGAGCAACGGGTCATTCTCGCGGACGTCCTCCAACAGGTCATCGCCAGCGCCATGTCGCCAATTAGCAATATTTTCGCGATGCTCGAAAGCACGGATCAAGACAATGCATATCCAGACCCGACGGAATAAGGGCTGGATTCAGTTGAAAAGCCGGGTGCCCATTGGCCCGGCTTTTTCTTTTTCTATTAGATCTTACCGGCTATCAATTTCTGATGCTCCTCAGTATTTTTCAATCCGCAGTTTTTATATTTCTTACCGCTTCCACAAGGGCATGTATCATTTCTACCAACCTCAATACCACGCTTTATAACAGGAGCAGAGCTAGGTGTGATATTTGCAGTTGCAGTGTTTGCATCAGGTCGCAATTCTATTGTCTGAACATTCTGACCTAGACCAATGTTAGTTCCAGCAGTTACAGTCTTAAGTGTCTTTACCACCTCTTCATTTACCGCCTGTTCCATAGTTCGGAAAAGCTGTAATCCTTCCCGCTTGTATTCCACAAGAGGATCGCGCTGACCATATGCACGGAGATTAACACTTGAACGCATGTGATCCATCATCTCCAAGTGGTCCACCCAGAAAAGATCGATTGTTTGCAAAATAACGCCTTTTGCCATTGAGAGGAAAGTATCTTCACTTCCGGTCGCAGCTTTTACCTCCGCACGCTTTGCTTCTACTGAAGCACGATCTTCTTCACTTACATGAGACAATATTTCAGTAAGAACTGATTCGATGTCTGCCTGTTCACCGAGCAATATCTTTCGTCTTCGCTCATACGTCTTCTTTCGCTGTTGATTGAGCACATCGTCATACTCCAAAACATGCTTTCGAGAATCAAAATGAAATCCTTCTATCTTAGACTGTGCATTTTCAAGTGCACGACTCACAATACCGTTCTGTATTGGTTCATCTTCAGGAATCTTGAAACGGCCCATCATATTCTTGAGCATGTCTGTTGCAAAGATTCGCATAAGGCTATCTTCAAGAGAAACGAAGAACTGCGTCTGTCCAGGATCTCCTTGTCGTCCGGAACGTCCTCTCAACTGATTATCAATACGTCGCGCTTCGTGTCTTTCTGTACCAATTACATACAAACCTCCAATAGATTTAATTTCTTCATACAAAGAAGGTGAGCCTGGAATTCCACCGAGTTTAATATCAACACCTCGTCCTGCCATGTTTGTTGCAATGGTCACAGCTCCCTTCTTACCCGCCTGAGCAACGATCTCTCCTTCTCGTTCTGCAAACTCAGGTTTTGCATTCAAGAGTGTATGAGGAATACCTTCTCGCTTTAGGTAGTCAGCAAGGAGTTGGTTCTTTTCAATAGACACAGTACCGATGAGGACAGGTTGTCCTTTTGCATGCAACTCTTTTACAGTACGTGCGATCGCTTTAAATTTTCCAATTTCAGTCTGGAATATGAGATCCACCTTATCAACTCGAGCAATCGGCCGATGTGTAGGAACCTCGATGACATCGAGTCCATACACCTTTAGAAATTCTTCTGAACTTGTCTTAGCTGTACCTGTCATACCAGCAAGCTTTGGATACAGGCGGAAATAGTTTTGGAAAGTAATAGATGCGTATGAACGAGATTCCTGCTGAATTTTCACGCCCTCCTTAGCTTCAATAGCTTGGTGCAACCCTTCACTCCATCGTCTTCCAGGCTGTAATCGTCCTGTTGAAGGGTCTACGATGATTACCTCTCCATCTTTTACAATATATTCATCATTGTTTGTATAGAGAGCTTTAGCTCGGATGGCATTTTCAAGATGATGAACATACTTAACTCCTCCTTCGCTATATATATTACCCATACCAAGTTCTTTCTCGGCCTTATCAATACCCTCTTGCGTCAAACTAATGGCACGAAGTTTTTCATCTACTTCATAGTCAACTTCTGGTTGAAGTTTTCGAGCAATTTCTGCAAATCGAGGATACAAACTTTCAGCATCCGATACAGGCATTGAAATAATGAGCGGGGTTCGTGACTCATCAATGAGGATAGAGTCTACTTCATCGACAATGGCAAAGTTAAAAGAGCGCTGACGAATTCCCTGTGGGTGATGCTCTATATTATCTCGCAAATAATCAAAGCCGAACTCATTGTTTGTTCCGTAAGCAATATCAGCGGCGTAAGCTTCCTTTCTGTTACAAGGTCTCAAAAATTCATAGACCACTTTAAATGAACCAACTTCCACCTCTTCTTTTTCTTTTGTTTCTTCCTCCTCCTTACTTAAAGCCGACGGGTCATACCGATATGACATATCGTGGTTAATGACACCAACAGTAAGACCGAGTGCGTGATATATCTCACCCATCCAAACAGCATCACGACGTGAAAGGTAATCGTTGACGGTAACAATATGTACACCTTTTCCTTCAATTGCATTCAAGTACGCGGCAAGTGTTGCCATCAAAGTCTTTCCTTCTCCAGTCTTCATTTCTGCAATCCTTCCTTCGTGCAAAATCATTCCACCAATAAGCTGAACATCATAGTGTCGTTCGCCTCGAGTCCGTCTTGATGCTTCACGAACAACTGCAAAAGCTTCAGGCAAGATGGCGTCCAATGTTTCGCCGGCAACAACCCGATCCTTAAACTCAGCCGTCTTCTGCTTCAGCTGTTCTACTGATAGAGATTTGATTGATTCCTCAAGGGCGTTAATTTTCTCAACAACCTTCCTGTACCTCTTAACTTCCCTCTCTGAATGATTAAATATCGATGAAATGAATGACATATATTGTGGGCTCTACTCTAACATATATCGACCTGAATGTTTAATTAACAAAATACCCCGGATCTGTACAGTCAGACCCGGGGCGAAAGAAGAGAAGTGTTGGCATCAGTGGCGATTCTAACCTCGCCGACAGGCAAGGAGTTCCGAAACATGCTGCTCGGTAACGCGAGTCGCGTCATCGCGTGCAAGCATTCGAGCGATATACAGCCGAGTCGCCTTAGGGCCAAGTTTGCATTGGCGAGCTAGGCGCCTCAGACTCTTCTCGAGCTCAGATTGCTGTTTCGTTCGCTTAACAGAAGCCTTCATTTTCTTTCTTTCCTTTTTGATATGCGTTGGTCGCATAATATTACCCTCCTTTCTACTTATTCAAAATTAGATTAGCATGTGTATATATTGAAATCAAACCAAACAAAAAACCCTCAGACGAGGGTTTTTTGTTAAGTGGGAAGAGACTAAGCTCGCTTCTTCTTTGAAGCTGCCTTCTTTTTCTTCGGAGCTGCCTTTCGCTTCTTTGCTACCTTCTTTTTTGCTGCCATATTATTGAAAGATCAATTTGTTGTTAATATTTACTCACGCCGACGTCGCGCGTGTAAACGTAATCTAATTATCGGTCACATCACACGCAGTAGCAATATTTTTTTACAAAATGTTGTGGATAACTTTTTACAAAAATATTTTTGTAAAAAAATAAATTAATTTATTTTTAATATTTATTTCTTTTATTCGCAAAAAGTTTTGAAAATATATTTTTGTAATAACTTTATTTATTGAAAATAAAAAAAGTTTCTACCATTTGACATATATCGACTTTAAAGGTAAAAGAATAACCAGTAAATTCAATCCGTTTAAGGCCTTGTGGCCCGACGGCCCAAGATCTTTGACGACAACCCAACAAAAAAATGAACTACCCAACCCTTTCAGATAGGCACTTGGTGGAATATCACCAGGCAATCCATGCCAAAGAGGTGGGAGAAATGGCAAAGGATTTTCGAGACGCCATGCTCCCCAAGAAACCAGGTTCCCATATCGAAGGTCTGCGTATCCTCGAAATCGAAGGCGGCGACGGCAACCTTGCGGGACAGATTCTTCGAATCGCACCGCCTCGGTCAATTTCTCGATACTTTGTCCGGAACAGTCTGGGACTGATGAATGACAAACTGGTCGCGAGCATTCAAAAAAGAACCATTCCCGCAATCGTGGGTCTCGCAAAGAAAATGAACGGCGAGAGTTACGACACGGCTATCTGCGCTCAAGGCCCGCTCAAGTACTTCCAAAACGGGAGGGAGCACATCTTGCTCTCAACAGAGGAATATTCTTCCGATCGAGTCGCGCAGGCAGCAAACTACCTTCGCGATCTCGGGATGACGAAAACCTCGACACTGGTCATCGCGTCCCTCAAAGAGGAAGACTGCGACACTAAGGAGACGATACTCGATGGTCCGGCAGGTCCTAAAACCTTGCGAGCGACTCAGTTTTTTGAGCAGCGAGGACTGAGCTTCCCTTCAAAAGCCAAGCCTGGAACGCCACTAAAGGAAACCATCACCATCGAGAACGGTGCGCGCAGAGAAATCGCGAGATCCGTACGTCTCTGGTATCCCGTTCCTCTGGACGAGGTTCTGGAAAAATCTGGTCTGCAGGACTGGGGACAAAGGTCAGAGCGTTTCCTCATTTTGGGCACTGGGAACTAGTCAGCTCTTAAATAGGCGGTGAAGGAACTCGATTCCCTCACCGCCTATTTTGTTTACCCGTATTTAAAACGATAACCCGCATATATTTATGCGGGTTATCTAAGAAATCACCTCTGTCCACAAGCGGCCGGCGGGTGCGAGCTCCAAACGAAATGTTGTATGTGAGTGCAGCCGCCGGCCACTTCTGGACGGAGTCTACAATCTGTTTCGGATTCGCCACCACCGCTAAAGACTTTAATGATTTCCTGCTGCTAGTATAGCGTATCCCCAAAAAAGGCAAAACCCCGAGACCATTTCTGGTTCGGGGTTTTGCCAACATTTCGTTTGTTTTTCGAGCGCGCCATTAATTAATCTGGCACTCACGAAACTGATGGTATCACAATCCTTCTATAAAGTCAAGCCTTACTGTGGATTACTGATCAGAACTAGGATCGCCACCCGCTTGGATCGTTTTTATATACGACTCTCCCTGTTCCTTGAAACGAGGTTCGAGTTCTATTGCTATTCTCAGCTCACTAATAGCAGCAGCTCGATTCCCCGCCTTCAAGTACACAGCGGCAGCAGTTACATGAACCTGAGGATTTGAAGGATCCTGAGCAATTCTCTTTTTCACAATACCTGTGAGAATATCGAACATTTTTGTATCAACCAATGATTGTACAAATCTCTCATCATCTGTAATTTCTATTTTATTTACAGTAGTCTCTTCAATTAACGCCTTCAAAAGTACAGGTTGATTTGCGTAAGCTAAAATAGCTGCATACACAGATGCGGCATCTTTATTTTTCTTTTCTAACTCATAGGCCTTTTTCAAGTAATCTTGTGCACTTGCGTAATCTTTCTTACTGAAATATGAGATTCCCAATTGCATCAAAAAACTCTGCTTATTAGGAGAAATTTCAACCGTCTTTTTAAGTGCCTCGATTGCTTCATCTATTCTACTTGTTTGCTGAAGGTACATACTGTAAAACATGTACACACGAGGATCATTTGGAGTGTCAGCAATTTGCTTCTTAAATTCAGCCTGAATAAATTCTTCAAATCCTACAATAGTTTCTTTACTATTTATTGGGTTAGTGACAATAGACGGGCCAGTTTCTGCCAATCGTTCACGTAATTCTGTACGTCCAATATAATTTCCCTGAGCAGCCTTCTTGAAGAACTGCAGTGTTTTTGCGCCCACATTTTCTGGTGCTATTTTTTTACCGTCTACATCAATTCCAGCGTTTGCACGTAGAGCGTTCAGAAGATTTAAATTCTGTGTGTAAGGAAGATATACGCTCATCCACACAACCCATACAGCTACAACGCCCACGACTACATAAGCGATATTTTGTCCCACTTCTCCGGAAATAAGGGGTCCGTGATGTTTATGAGCATCGTGAGAAGTGCTTCGCTGGTGTACATATGCGAGCAGTGCGAAAAAGAGTAGATAACTTATGAGGTTATCGAATACGAATATATTGTGCACAAAGTATGCAGCGAGAAGACCCGTAAGCACTGCCTTTTCAGCAACTGTCCAAGACTCATCTCCATCATGAGACTTTCTCCAGATTAGATAAAGGATAGCTGCAAATAGAGAAAGATACGAGAGAAGCCCCAGTGCTCCACCGGCTATAAGCCAATCAAAGAATACGTTATGACTACGATCAAACCATTGCTCCTGTGCATACATCTCAGGATTGTAATGTTTTGCAAATACATAATTAAAGCTTTCTAGTCCCCAACCAAACACTGGCCTATCTTTAAAGCCTTCAATTGCGATACCCCAAATAAGGGAACGAGCATATCCTTGATTTTGTATTACAGATCCAATATCTGTAGTAATTAGAGATCCGAATCGAGAAAGTAGATTTGAATTCTTAACAAAAGAGGTATTTTTTACAGCCCCAAGAACCGAAACTCCTACAACGACGGCAATACAAAGTCCGATAGCGACATTTCGCATACCCTTTCTATTCCTTTCGAATATAACAACCAGTACCGTAGAGAGCAGGGCACCTACGACCAAACCCACAAACGAACCTCTAGTTCCTGTGCTGTACATAATGAACACATTGAAAAGTGCTGCTACTGAATACGCAACAACAGCCCAGATATTCTTCTTAAAGCCTCCCTTTCTCTCGACGATGCGAAGTGCTAAGTATGCAGCAATAAATATATGTATAAGAGCGTATACACCAAGGTAAGTAGAGTTACCGAGCGTTCCTTGAATACGCTGAACTGGTGTTTCTGCATATCTATCACTCATAAAAGCATAGCCCCCTATTATCACGCTTGCCGCAAGAGAAGAATTCCAGAACGATGCCCATACATTTCTAGTAAACACACCGGCAAGTACCACAAAGTACCCAGCAAGGTGAAGGAATGTAATATATCCTTCCATTCGCTCATAATTACTCCAGAAACTTTTTACAGGATTCTCACTGAGCACTGTAGATATTGCGAGCACCCCAAGTAACGCAGTTATAGACCAAACGATTACTGACTTTCGAGGCAAATACGATTTATCTCTAATGATCAACACCAAGTATAGGGCAAAAGATATCTCAACCAGAGCTCTAAAAGCAAACCCCTTACCTGCAATGTACGGGAAAAACATGGATCCAGAGACAATGAGTGGGATGATTAAGGTAGCAAACAGGAGAGCGATGATAATGTTTCGGAGAGTGTTGTTGGTGGTCATATGCTATTAAGTGCCGTCTGAATAATGATAATGATGGGAGGATTATATCACAAACACAAAAGCAACTCTTGATGACTTAATCTTTATTTAAAGCATGATTCACTTCCCTCAAAATACCCTCTAACGCACTAAATCTCGGTGAATAGCCCAGTATCGCCTCTGCTTTTTTATCTGTTGAATAATAGTCTTTCTTAAAACCTGTAGGACTATTTTTAACCAGATCATTCTTAATCTCATATACTAAACTGTAGGTACCAACAAAGGATTCTAATAATTCTTTTTTTGAGACAGGCTTTTTACTGTATATATCGAAAAAGTCATTTATATACTCCTTCTGCAAAATCAGTTTTATAAAAGACAAAAGATCCTCTGTGGTTATATAGTCTCGGACGATATCGTCACCTGTTGTGTAAAAGGTTGTCTTATTTTTAATAGCCTTAACAAGCTCTGACATAAAAAAACCTGAAGCCGTATTTACAAAACGACTAAAAAAAGCAAAAACTCTTATGTCTACAATATTAAAAGATTTTAAATTTCTATGGAGAACCTCCGACCTCATCTTTGCTATTGAATAATAATTCTCAGGAGAAATAGAAGTTTCAGGTTTCAAAGCCAATACCTCCTCAGTCCAATTGTTTATACCCTCCTTATATACCGCTCCGCTTGATAGATTGATATAAAACGTTTTTGGGTTTTCCTTTAGATATTCAATAACAATATCGTCAACTTCTTGGGTTGTATTAAAAATGTCACCCTGTTTCTCTTGAAGTTTCAATGAGTCACCTATTCCTGCACAATTTATGATAGCGTCGCATTTCAAAGAGTTTAACTGATCCATAGTATAAACTTGTGAAGTTTTTCCTAAGTTTATGTCTCTTAAAAAGGCACACATTTTTTCCCTCGATCTAACAACAAAAAACAATTCTGTGTCGTTTTCAACCAACAGCTGGTATGAGAGAGACTTTCCTATGTATCCCGTTGCGCCAATTATCGCAATTTTCATCTTCTTGATTACATGCGCGCCAAAGCATCTTTAATCTTCGAAACAGCTTCTGTAATATTATCAACATTACTTGTGTAAGAAAGCCTAAGATATCCTTCTCCATATTTTCCGAAGGCTGTTCCATCGAGCACTGCAACTCCTGCTTCAGCGAGTAAATACTCCGCAATTTCTCTAGATGTTTTATTGAAAGATGTCACATTCGGAAATACATAGAAAGCTCCTTCTGGAACCTTGCAGGTAATTCCTGGTATGGAATTAAGTCCGGAAACAAGAGCATCTCTTCGAACACGGAACTCTTCAACCATTTCATCTACCTTATTTTGAGGGCCAGTGAGCGCTTCAAGAGCGGCGTACTGTGTAAATTGAGCAACACAACTATATGTATTAGTTGCGAGCCAATCCATTTTTTCTTCAAACTGTTCTGGAAAAAGTAAGAAACCTACCCTCCAACCCGTCATGGCATATGTTTTTGAAAAACCATCAACTACAAAAACTCTATCTTTCATGCCAGGTAACGATGCAATACTCACGTACTCCTGATTTGAGTACATTATTCGTGCGTAAATTTCATCAGACATCACGTAGCAATCTGGATTTGATAAGACCATTTGCGCAATCTCTTCAAGATCTTTCTTAGGGATTATTCCTCCAGTTGGGTTTGATGGCGAGTTTAAAATTACAAGCTTAGTCCGAGGTGAAAAGTTTTTTCTAAACGCATCCATGTCGAAACTAAAATTATTTTCCTCTAATAGAGGTACTGGCTTTTTAACACAGTCAAAAAAACCAGTAAGGATTTCATATGTTGGAAAACCAGGATCTGGATATATGACTTCATCCCCTGGATTTAGCGTTGCTATCATGGAAAGATAAATTGCCATTTTTGGGCTCGGCGTAATCGCTACCTGGGAAGGTGTTATTTGAGCACGAGTTGCTGAAAAATATTCAGCTATTGCCTTACGCAACTCAGGAATACCCAAAGGCTGGGTATATCTTGTCTTCCCCTCATCAAGAGCTCGTTTACCAGCATCAACAATATTTTGAGGGGTTTTAAAATCAGGCTGACCAATTTCAAAATGAAGAATCTTCTTACCCTGCGCTTCGAGAGCTTGAGCTTGTGTAAAAACACTGAAAGCACGCTCTGGTGCCAATTCATCCATCCTTTTAGCTAATTTCATAGGAGGCATTATAGCACCATATATAGATTAGAAAAGCAAAATACTATTATTGACAGCCCCTCGAGGTTGTTTATACTTTCCTTATGAAATTATCTGACTACGTATTTGACTATATTAAAAAAGCTGGTGTTGATGATGTCTTTCTCATAATCGGGGGCGCCTGTGCCCATCTTGTTGATTCTGTTGGGAAAAGAAAGGACATGCGCTACATATGTCCTCAGCACGAGCAGGCTGGAGCTATGGCAGCCGAAGCATATGCTCGACTCCACAAGTCAAACCTAGGTGTCATGATGGCGACAAGCGGGCCAGGAGCAACCAATCTTATCACTGGCATTTGCTGCGCTTGGTTTGATTCAATCCCAGTTCTATATATAACAGGACAAGTTAACAGACATGAATCAAGAGGAGAAACTAAAATAAGACAGGTGGGGTTTCAGGAAACTGACATCGTAGATATGGTAAAAGGAATTACCAAATACGCTGTAAAAGTTGATGATCCTGAAAAAATTAAATGGCATCTAGACAAAGCTCTAGCTTTGGCACGAAGCGGAAGACCTGGTCCAGTTCTTCTTGATATCCCTATGGATATCCAGCATGCAGAAATTGATCCAAAAAAACTTTCATCATACAAAGAAATACCTGAGGATGATAAAAAAGATTTATCTGATTTAGACAAAAAGATAGAGGAGGCTATAAAACTAATCGCTGCATCAAAGCGACCTGTGATTCTTCTTGGTGGAGGCATTAGACTGTCAAAAACCGTAGAGAAGGCGATGGAGTTAGTTGATAGTCTCAAAATACCAGTAGTTACATCATGGAGCGGTTTTGATGTTATCCCATACAACCACCCAAGATTAGTTGGACAATTTGGAGTATACGGAAGTCGTGGAGCAAACTTTGCAATACAAAATGCCGACTTGTTCCTCAGTCTCGGTTCTCGCCTCGATACAAGACAAACAGGAGGAAAGCCTAGCACCTTTGCACGAAATGCTAAAAAAATTGTTGTAGACATCGATAAGGATGAAATTGGTAAACGACGCGGACTAACACCTGATGTATCAATCAATGCAAACCTTACTGACTTTTTTACAAAGTTTAATAAGAAAATCTCTTCAAAAAAGAAGGAGCTGGAGAATAAAGATTGGACATCTTGGATATCAAGAACACAGGAATGGAAAGAAAAATATCCTAGCGTTCTTCCAAAATATTTTAAAGAAAAGGGAAAATTAAATGCCTACGCATTTATGAAGACTCTCTCAGACGAAACTCCTAAAGGCGCTACAATTATTCCTGATTGTGGAGGAAACCTAGTGTTCACAATGCAATCTTGGGAAATTAAAACTGGCCAAAGACTATTCTCAGCCATGGGAAATTCGCCGATGGGATATTCATTCCCCGCTGCAATTGGAGCATCTGTTGCAATTGGAGACAAACCAGTGATTGCAATCATAGGAGATGGTGGTTTCCAGATGAACATTCAAGAGCTTGAAACGGCCCTCTACTACAAACTTCCTGTCAAAATATTTATTATCAACAATCACGGATACGGCATCATCAAACAATTCCAAGAGGAGCTATTCAACGGAAGACTCGAAGCGTCTGGTAAAGGTTACGGCATCCCTGACTTTATTAAAATAGCGAAAGCTTACGGAATCAAAACCGAGTCTATTACAAAAGTTGGACACATGAAGTCAAAAATTAACAAGATTCTAAAAGAGAAAGGACCTACACTTATTGATGTTGTAATTCAAGATGAACAACGCCTTGTGCCAAAGACATTATTCGGAAATCCTATTGAAGACCTTTCCCCTCTCCTTCCTCGAGACGAGTTCAAGTCAAACATGATTATCGACCCGCTTTCAAAGTAAGGTCTTCCACTACCAGACCTTCCAAGGAGCGTTACCTGTTTCCCACATTTCTTCAAGCTTTTTCTTGTCACTGAGAGTATCCATAGGCTTCCAAAAACCATCGTGATGGTATGCTTTTAACTTTCCTTCTCTTGCGAGACTTTCCAATGGGTCTTTTTCAAAGACAGTAGCATCGCCTTCTTTTAAATAATCAAAGACTTCGGGTTGGAGGACAAAAAAACCACCATTCACTCTAAACTTATTATCTACCTTTTCCGCAAATGAAGTTACCCCGTTATCTTCACCTATGTTGAGAGCTCCAAATCTTCCCTCAGGTGTCACCGCGGTGACCGTCGCGAGCGAACCGTGACTCTTATGAAATTCCACTAATTCATTAACGTTTATATTTGCGACACCGTCTCCGTATGTGAGTAAAAACGGTTCATTTCCAACATACTCCTGTATTCTCTTTACTCTTCCCCCAGTCATTGAATTATCCCCCGTATCAACCATAGTTACTTTCCACTTCTCACCACGATTTTTAATTGTCTCTACGGAATTATTTTCAAGATCAAGAGTAATATCATTATTGTGTAAATAATGATTATGGAACCATTCTTTTATATGGTATCCCTTGTAACCGAGACAGATAATAAAATCCTTAAAACCATACTGCGAATATATTTTCATTATATGCCACAAAATAGGCTTGCCACCAATCTCCACCATTGGTTTCGGTTTAACTTGTGTTTCTTCACTCAATCTTGTTCCTAATCCTCCAGCCAAAATTACGACTTTCATAATATTTATTTAAAAAATTCGCTAATCTGTCTATTTGTAAACTCTACAACATCTTCTGACTTTTCATAGTAATTTTTATACCAGCTAAATGTTATTTCCAATGTACTTTTGAAATTAAGCCGTGGCTGCCATTTAAGCAATGCGCTCGCTTTATTAATATCGAGCCTCAAAAGAGCTGCTTCATGTTTTGAATTATCAGCCTTAGTCTCATGAACTCCATCATCTAATATTCTAATGGCTTCGTCTATTAAGTCATTCACACTGACAAAGCTTTCATTGTTTGGTCCAAAGTTCCAAGCGCCTGATAGGTCTGATTTTCCTTCATACAAGCCCTGAGCAAGCATCATATAACCAGAAAGGGGTTCCATAACATGCTGCCATGGGCGAATAGACTGCGGATTCCTACTTTCTATCTTTTCTTTCTTCTCATATATCGATCGAATTATGTCAGGGATCAATCGGTATTCAGCCCAATCACCCCCTCCTATTACATTTCCAGCTCGAGCAATAGCTACTAATGTATTATGTTTTTCCTTAAAATCCTTAGGGTTAAAAAATGATTGCATGTATGAATTTGCAACAATATCAGCCCCAGCCTTACTTGCGCTATACGGATCGTATCCACCCAAAGGATCACTTTCTCGATACGCATGGTGCCACTCTTTATTTTCATAGACCTTGTCAGTTGTGATTATAACAACGGATTTTACCCCCTCGACTTCTTTTATAGCCTGAAGAATGTTCGCGGTACCCTCAACGTTTGTTGTGATTGTTTTAAGAGGATCATCATAGCTGCTTCTAACGATTGCTTGTGCTGCAAGGTGAAAAACTATTTCTGGCTTTTCAACTTCAAATATTTCCTTCATTTTTTTGAAGTCTCGAATGTCAGCAAAATAATTCTTGACATGTTTGTTTCTATCAAATCGGAGAATATCAAATAAATTTGGGGTGGTTTCTACAGGCAGTGAGACACCAACTATATCTGCTCCTAAATTTAAAAGAATTTGAACCAACCAAGACCCTTTAAACCCAGTGTGTCCGGTAATAAGAACCTTTTTATTTTTATAGAAATCGTTCATTTCTAGTGTGTAAATTTTAGACTCAAAAGATAGAATCACATTACTTCTTAAATAAGGGTCTGTCAACGCAATGTCGCCTGTACAAGAATCGCATTAAGCAACTTAAAACATCGAAGTCAAGTGCTCTTCGGCTTACAAAATGCTATCATA
>CAZFOD010000002.1:7787-15649 GCA_964520545.1 uncultured Candidatus Saccharibacteria bacterium | reverse complement strand
AGACTTGTTGTACTTCGAGGATGGGGACGAAGATCTTCACTCTTTGGCGAAAAAGCAAACTCTGAGCTCTTGAAGAATCGATTCAGCAGTAAACTAAATGGTATTCCTTACGATAATAAATTCATCTTTAGTGAAATTGGATACAATTTCCTTCCGCTTGAAATTTCTTCTGCTTTTGCACTTGAGCAGGTTAAGAAACTTCCCAAATTCCTTACACTTAGAAAAAAGAATTTTGCTGATCTTTATGACTTCTTCACTCAGTATGAAAATTACTTCATGCTCCCTAGACAAACTCCAAAGACCGAAACTGTTTGGCTTGCCTTCCCGCTTATCATTAAGCCGACTGCTGGATTCACACGATTGGAGATTGTTACGTTCCTAGAAGAAAACAATATTCAAACACGCCCAATCTTTACAGGTAATATCCTCAAACAACCTGGATACAAAGATATAAACAATAAGAAAGCATCGAAGGAGTACAAAAATACAGAGAATATCATGCGAGGAGGATTTGTTGTGGCATGTCACCATGGCCTAAACGAAACTCAGATGAATTATTTGAAAGAGAAATTTACAGAATTTCTATCAAAGCGCGGTAAATAATCTCAATGAAAAAAGCTTCCGGGAAGTGGAGTCCTACCTCTCTCGAAATTAATATTGCGCAAATAATAGCACTTAGAGATGTCATTCCATCAAAAAATGATGTGCTTTTTGTGCACGCCCCTCCATACGAAAGCTCACTTGATAAAATACTTTTACTGGCAGCTATTAATAGCTACGAAAAAGGACAGGTTAAAAAAATCATAATCAACGGTCTTTCCAAAGAGCTCTGTAATGCAAGAAATGGTGCTTATTGTGGTTACAAAAAATGGCTTAAATTCCTCTTGTCTCGAGGTATACCACGTAGCGACATTATCATTACACCTCCTGCTTTTCACACCGCAGATGAATCTATTCAGCTACTCACTCTTGCTAAGAAAAACAAATGGAAAAGGATAATTATTGCGAGTCACCCGCATCACCAGCTACGATGTTTTTTACAGGCAATCGCAATTATGCAGGAAATTAACTATTGGCCAAATATATACAACCTAACCCACGAAGGAATTTCCTGGCATCAGGTTATAAAGAAAACTGTACTGGATGATATGAACTCCACTGTTCAAGGGACTTTTGAAGTTCATATAATTTCTGAGTTTGAAAGACTTATAAAATATGCGCAGGAGCCAAAAACCGCTAACCACATCCGTCACGCGACAATACCAGAAATGTTAGACTATTTAAATTTGAGGAAATAAATTTATCTTATAGGTGATTTCTTGCATTCAAAATGGTACTATCCAAACTATAGCAATTAGATGCAATATCTATCTTTAAACTATATAAAGGACAAGTGGGCGCATGCTGGCTTCCAGAGATATTTTCAAAATACTGGCTGGGTTTTTTTCGCAAGACTAGGAAGCATGGTGGTCTCTTTTATCGCTACGGCATACATAGCAAGACACCTGGGGCCGACGAACTATGGCCAATTAAGCTATGCCGTAAGCTTCGTCTCCATTTTTTCTTTCATAGCAGTCCTTGGAATAGACCAGGTACTTTATCGTAATCTTGTTGAGTTTCCAGAAAAAAGAAATCAATACCTCGGCTCAGCTCTAGTATTAAGATTAATTGGTTCTGCCATAGCGGTAATACTCTGTTTATTTTTTGCAATTCTTTTTTCACCAAAAGACGTATCATTTTTCCTTATAATTTTATTGAGCATCGGATTTATTTTTAACTCATCTCAAATAATTGGTTACGAGTTTCTATCTCGTGTTCAATCAAAATACCCGTCTCTCTTATCTCTATACATCACAATTATTCTAAACGTTCTCAAAATAATCGTGATCATTCTTGGAGGAGGAGTGCTCTATCTAGGTCTTGTTTTATTACTTGAATCAATCCTTTACGCGATTGGATATGTATATTACAGAAAAAAGATATTTGGAATGTTATCTGAATGGTCTTTCGACAAAGATATTACAAAGAAAATACTCGTAGACTCTTGGCCGCTTATGTTTTCATCTGCATTCGCTCTTATATATTCGCGAATTGATCAAATCATGATCAAGAACATGCTCGATACAGAATCTGTTGGTCTATATGACGCAGCCGTAAGATTATCTGAGGTTTGGTACTTTATCCCTGGGGTAATTGCCTCATCATTATTCCCAGCGATCATAAATGCAAAAAAAGTTTCAGAGGTTATTTATTACAAGAGAATTCAGAAACTGGGATTGTTACTCATCACACTAACAACAACCATTGCCCTCTGCACAACAGTAATCACCCCTTATATTGTGAATATAGTTTTTGGATCGGCTTTTATAGGTGCGGTATTAGTTCTTAAAATATATGTCTGGAGCAACGTCTCGACAGCTTTAAACACAATCGTAAACTTCTACCTGCTAGCAGAAAATCACAAAAAGATGCTATTTTTTTCATCTTTCCTAGGAATGTTATCGAATGTCATTTTAAACATATTCCTTATACCTGCCTATGGTATTGCAGGGGCAGCTATTGCAACCCTTATCTCCTACACCCTACCTTTTTTCATGGTCTTATTGCTACCAAAAGCAAGAAAACTCCTTGCCTTCTAAACTTCGGATATAATTATTGATGTGCTACAATTTGAAGCCACATGAGACTAAAATACTATATAGGGCGCCTGAATATAAGGTTAAATGGACTAAAGAAGAAACACTCCTATTCTCAGCTTAATGAGGATAATGTCATTGATTGGTTGACTGGTTACAAGGAAAAAGGTAGCTATATAGACATTGGAGGCTTTAATCCTGACAAGATCAATAATACAAAACTATTCTATGAAAAAGGATGGCGTGGAATTAACGCGGAACCAGATCCAGCAGCATATGCACTATTCCTCAAACGAAGACCTGAGGATATCAACCTAAATACAGCGATTGGAGAAGGAGAAATGACATATTATGAAAATGAGGGTGACATTTCAGGTAACACTTTTATTCCAAAGCTTGCAGAATCAAGAGGTTTAATAAAAAAAGGTAGAACTATTAAACTCACTCCCCTCCAAGATATATTTACTAAAAATAATATTACCAAGGTAGATTTCATATCTATCGATGTTGAAGGCTTTGAAGAGGAAGTACTTAAAAGCAATGATTGGACAAAGTTTAAGGCCGATGTAATATGCCTCGAAGGTTATAAATACGATTATCTTGAAAAATTTGGTTACAAAAGAGTTTTTTGGGATGGTGGTAACTGCTATTACAAATTAATCAAATAGCCTCTAAAAATGTCTGCCCCGAAATTAAGCATATGCATCCCCACATATAACCGAGCAACCTATCTGAATGAATGCTTGGATAGCATAGTGGCACAATTCAAAGATGATGATATTTACACAAAGACTGAAGTAATCATATCCGACAATGCTAGTACTGATGATACGCTTAATATTGTAAAAAAGTTCACAGAAAAGTTCGACAATATTAAGTACTTCAAGAATGAAAAAAATATTGGTTTCGATAAAAATCTCTTGAATGTAATTGAAAAAAGTACAGGTGAATATTGTCTTACCCTTGGTGATGATGATGCTCTTTTTTCAAATAGTCTTTCAATAATATTTAAAAAGATAGACGATTTTAATTTCCCCTACTACATACTAAATTGCTGGGGGTATAATCACGAGATGACATCTCCTGTCGTTAGTCATCCAAACTGGGACATAAAGGAAGACCGAATTTTTAACACGCTGAGTGATTTTGTTAAAACAATTAGTAAATATATAGACATTGTAGGAAATTTCGGGGGCATGTCCATGCAACTCTTTTCACGAAAAGCTTGGGCTGATTTTTCTGAAAAAGAAAAGTTTATTGGTACAAACACAATCCACCTCTTCATTCTACTCAGCATCTTTAAAGATAGTAAATTTGTACTAGTTGCTTCTCCCTGCATTAAAACTCGTAATGACAATATGCGCTGGGATACATTTCCAGGCCTTGAGGCAAATGCAAAAAGAAGTAAGGCTACAGCTGATACCGTTTTATGGATCAGCGACCTTTACGGCCTATCCCTTTCATCAATGAGAGTGAAGGGCTACTTCTTGAGCCGAGTGTACTGGATATCATTGAAGGAATTTGTAAAAAGTATTTTACACAAACTAAATTTGCGTAAGTAATTCAAGACCATGGAAACTATTTTAATTACTGGCGCAACAGGATTCCTAGGGTCAAAGATAGTCGAGATGCTTCTTTCAAAAGATAAGAAAGTGATTGCTCTCATTCGTGAGACATCCCCTCTCATACGTCTTCAAGACTTTGTTAACCATCCTAATCTAGAGATGGTGGTGATTGAGAAGAATAATATTAACGAATGTTTTCAGAAGTATAATATTAGCGCAATCATCCACACCGCAACAAATTACGGAAGAAGCAATGAAATGTGGTCAGAGGTCGCCGAGGCAAACCTAATTCTTCCTCTACAGCTTCTAAGTTTAGGTGAGAAGGCTGGGGTTAAGTGTTTCATCAATGCGGACACCTTCTTCAATGAGAACATTAAATTTGAAAAAAATGAAAGCTATTACGTTCAGACAAAAAAGAGCTTACTAAATATTGCAAAAAATGCATCTTCAAGTATTAAAATAAAATTCATCAATCTAAGAATTGAACAGATGTACGGACCTAATGACAATGAGAAGAAGTTTATTCCCTTCATTGTTAACCAGCTATTTTCAAACATAGAAAATATTCCACTGACCTCAGGTGCGCAAAAAAGAGATTTTGTTTTTGTTAATGATGTAGCAGAAGCTTTCCTATATTCCATCGAAAATTATACAGAGCTTGATCAATTTGAAGAATTTGGAGTAGGAACAGGAGCATCCACATCGATCAAAGAAATCGTGACATATCTAAAAGAAACCACAGGTAGCATGTCGAACCTCAATTTTGGAGAATTACAGTACAGACAAAACGAAATCATGGATTCGCACGCTGATATTTCAAAGAACTCAAAAATCAAATGGGTAGCAAAGGTTAATTGGAAGATGGGACTAGAGAAGACTGTTGATTTTTATAAGAGCCTAAATAATAAATAGCATGAGCAATATAACCTTCGCACTCCTTACATACAATGAAGAGAAAAGAATTACTTACGCTGTAAAAAACTTAATCAAGTACGGGGACGTTATCATCCTTGATGGTGGAAGTACTGATAAAACAAAGGAAATCGTTGAGAGTCTTGGTGCAAAGTTTTATTCCAGACCCGAGAATACACAACCCTACAGCGAGACACTGGAAAACTTTAACTTTGTAAAAAGTAATACGACAAATGATTGGATATATTGGGGATACGTTGACAACATACTTCCAAAAAAACTCCTCGAGAAACTAGTTGAGGTATCAAATCAAAATAAAATCAAAGCGGTCTATGCGCCGCTCTATACATATCTTTGGGGTAACATAACTAACTACGCACACAAATCCTATATCCCTGTTCTGTATCATAGAGACAGTGTTGATTTTACTCGGGCCAGAATTCATAGCATGGGAGATTTTACAGGCACTAAAAACGAGAAGCTCTTTTTACCGAACAAAGACAGCTATGCTGTAAAGCATTTTAGCACCTACGATATGCGTAAATTTGTAACAGGACACATGCGTTACGCAGAGACCGAAGCTGCTGAAAAATTTGCTTCGGGTGTCAAATTCAGCCTAATTAAAATGCTTGCTGCCATGATCCGATACATGTGGATATATGGACGTTTTAGTTACAAAAACGGATCCCTTGGTTTAATAATTATGCTTCATTACGCATTCTTCCGTCTTATGGCATACACAAAACTTTTTGAACTAGAACACCAAATAACCCTTGAAAACATCGAAAAGAATTACGCTCTCAAAAAGGACATACTCTTGAAGGATTTTGAGCTTTAGTTTGTACAAAACTCCGTACTAATATAGTATTTGACCATGAAGAAATCCCTCCATCAGAGCATACTGCAAACTGTCAGGCAGAATACTCCCCTTTCAATCAGACACAAAATTGGACCTGTTATTGCCTATGCAATATATGTAACAAACATTCATTTTCGAAAGAACAGATCTCGTCCACACGTACTATCAATAGAAGACACACTCGATTTAATTCTTAAAGAAAAACTTTCTGTCATTAGATTTGGTGATGGCGAAATTACGCTTCTCGATGGAGGTGATACGGCTTTTCAAAAGCACGATAACAAAATGACCTCTCAGCTTGAAGCTGTACTCAAGGTTAATGACCCGCGACTTCTCATCTGTATTCCTGGCATATGGGACAAGCTAGACATCTTCGAGGATTACGCATACTGGTTCAACATGCATCATATATACCGACATGGTCATGTGTGGAAAAGCCTACTTTCACGTACCCAAACATACGGGGACACAAACATGACTCGACCATATTTAGCATACAAAGATAAATCTCAAGCTGACAAGATATTTAAAAAACTATTTTCTATCTGGGCAGATCAAGAGATTGTTCTAATCGAAGGCGCAAAGAGCCGACTCGGTGTTGGTAACGACATGTTTAAGAATGCAAAATCAGTTCAAAGACTCCTGTGCCCCCCAGAAAATGCCTTTAATAAATATGATAGGATTAAAGAAGTAGCCTTGAAAACAAGTAAGGATAATCTTATTCTTATTTCTCTAGGCCCAACCGCAAAAGTACTAGCTTACGATTTATACAAAGAGGGATATAGGGTTATTGATGTGGGACATATAGATATGGAGTACGAAATGTTTCTAAGAAAAGAATCGAAACTTACAAAGGTAAAGTATAAATACTTCAATGAAATAAACGAGAGAACCCCTGAAGAATGCACTGACGCCACATACCTGAAAGAAATAATTGGTACAATTTCATAATTAAATGAAAAAGATTAAAGTTAAAATTTGCAATCTAGATCAATCAGATCACTGCTCTTACGGATATTTGCTTTTAAATATTCTTAAAAAGTATTACGAAGTGGAACTATCTGAAAATCCTGATTATATTTTCTACAGCGAATCCACCTTTGAGCACCTCAACTATACGGGTATAAAGATTTTCTATACAGGAGAAAATGTACACCCGAATTTTAACTTGTGTGACTATGCTATCGGTTTCGATTACATGCAATTCGGAGATAGATACTGTAGATTTCCAGTGTATCTCGCGGCAACATTCTATCGAGATCAAGAGTTAAAGCAACTAGCTGGAAGAAGTTTTGACACTCAGCTCTCTTTCACAAGTGATGATCTATCCAAAAAGACTGGGTTCTGTAGTTTTGTATATTCAAACTATCTTGCAGATAATGCTCGTGGAGAATTCTTCGAAAAACTTAGCCAGTACAAAAAAGTTAATTCTGGAGGTGCGTATTTAAACAATACTGGGGGCAGAACCCCTAACAAACTTGAATTTGAAAGTAGACACAAATTCTCAATTGCCTTTGAAAACTCTTCTCGAGAAGGATATACCACTGAAAAACTACCGACAGCGCTCATGGCTTGCACAATCCCTATATATTGGGGTAATCCTGAAATCGGAAAAGAATTCAACACAGCACGTTTTATTAATTGCAATGACTACAAAGACTTCGACGATGTAATATCTCGAATCAAGGAGATAGATGCTGATGATAATTTGTATCTCAGCATCGTCAATCAACCAGTTAGCACTGGATATGATTTTAAAGAGGTTCGTCAAAATCTTGAAATGTTTATAAAAAACATAATTGATCAGCCGGTCAAAGAGGCGCGCCGTATTAAAATAAGTACAGCAAAGTCAGCACAGATCAGAAAAGAAGAGCTTCTTATCGCAAAGTA
>CAZFOD010000002.1:3572-7687 GCA_964520545.1 uncultured Candidatus Saccharibacteria bacterium | reverse complement strand
CCATGTTATTAAATACGGCTCATTCAAACACGAGGACTACTTATCACTTCTTGAGTGCGCCCTCGGTATTATTTATTTATCAAAGTCGGAAAGTCAGGGACTAGCCCTCCAAGAGGCTTGGGTTCGTAACACGCCCTCACTTGTCTGGAACAGAGGATATTGGGAATTTCAAGAGAATAAGTTTGAGCACGACCTCATTGGTAGTCCCTACCTCACCCCTGAGTCAGGTGCGGAATTTAAAGGTTCTGAAGATGTAACTCAAAAGATAGACCTATTCGTTGAGAAAATAGAAGGGTTTAATGCACGAGATTACTGTTTAAGTAAGCTGTCTGATAAGGTTACAACAAGGCATTTTCTTGATATCATAAGCCTCACATAATCAACAAGGCGCCACTTCTTGCAAAACTTATTGCCTTACTCAAATTAAGAAATCTTTATGCTCTCTAGATCGCTGATAAATATTATTAAAAAAACTAGACGTTACATGCTAAGCCCGTTGGTGTTAGTTGATTTGTACAAATATAAATCTTCTAGTAAATCAAATCGCTTCTCAATAAAACTTGCCGACATCTATCCTTGTGTCAGGGACAAAACCATTACCACAGGTTTTGATCGACATTATGTCTATCACACCGCCTGGGCAGCAAGGGTTGTTAAAGAAATAAACCCTCCATTCCATATTGATATATCTTCCCTTCTCTATTTTTCTGGTATTTTATCAGCTTTTATTCCAGTTCATTTCTACGACTATCGACCTGCCAAACTATCACTATCGAACCTTGAATCGAAAAAGGGGGATCTATTAGATCTTCCTTTTGAAGACAAAAGCGTTACTTCAATTTCATGCATGCACACGTTAGAACACATTGGACTTGGGCGATACGGCGATACGATAGACAGCGAAGGAGATATAAAGGCAATTAATGAATTAAAACGTGTAGTCTCTTCAAACGGCAATCTAATTATTGTTGTACCAGTTGGAAAACCAAGAATAGAATTCAATGCACATAGAATATATTCTTACGAACAGATAATTTCATATGTATCTGACGATGAATTCACTCTGAAGGAATTCTCATTTATTCCCGAACACGAGTCTGAGGGTCCGATGATAAGGAATGCGTCCCCAGCGCTTGTATCACAAGCATCATATGCTTGTGGATGCTTTTGGTTTACAAGAAAATAACACCTATCTGTGGAATCGAAGAAGACATATTTTGAATATCTCGACGCTCTTAGATGTTTAGCGTTTCTTCTAGTATTTTATGCTCATACTGGAACAATATTCTCAGGTGTATCTGTAACGTCAGACTTCCCTCTTAATCTGTGGATGAAGTTTACCGTTTATGGATCTTACGGCGTAAATTTCTTTTTTGTACTTAGTGGTTTTCTTATAACATTCCTCCTTCTAAAAGAGAAACAGAGTACTGGAACAGTTACCATAAGTAAGTTCTATTTGAAAAGGATTCTGCGAATATGGCCAGTTTATTTCGCAACCTTCCTGGTTGGAGCTTTTGTACTACCCCTTCTCATATCAGAATCAACGTACAGCGTATTAACAATGACAAATCCGATAATGAGTTTTGAGACTCTATCGTATTTCTTTTTCTTTCTGGGTAACTTTTACCAAGGTCTCGGACTCGGTATTGCTTCACTTTCAATAGGTATTCTATGGTCAGTTTGTATAGAAGAACAATTTTATCTTGTATGGCCATGGATTGTAAAATGGTGCACCACAAGAAAACTTTTACTAGTAACCTTGCTACTAGTTTCTCTTTCGCTCCTGTATAAATTTATTTGGGCAGAAGATAGACTTGGTAATTACTACCTGCCTTGGTCTGTTGGCATGGACCTTGGGTTCGGTGCGCTCCTCGGTATCGGATATTTCTTAAATAAAAAGCGAGAGGTTATTAAGTATTCTTTAATTGTGTTTACTGTTGGCATTGTTCTCATAGCTATCACAGCAGCGTTCACCCATTCTAATACTGCAATATTAAAATCATCTATCGTTGAAATTCTACGCCTTGTAAAAACTCCCCTCATTGACTGCATCTTCATACTCACACTTCTTTTCTTTGTGGAGAGAACTAATTCTTTCTACAAGCAACATAAGCACCCCCTACTAGACGCACTACACACTAGCGCTAAGAAAGTTGGCAACGCAACAATTTATCTTGGAAAGATCTCTTACGGACTTTATGCATATCACACCATCTGCCTCATGCTTGTTGCTAGTCTATTTTATAAAATTGGTTTCTTAAGTATGGATGTGAGTAGAACAGCTTTTTTTACAACAATAGGCAGCTCGTTTATTCTAACGATAATCGTAGCTCATTTATCTTCAAAATACATGGAGAAATATTTCATTAATTTGAAAAATAAACTCATATAACCATATTTGCTATAATGCCTTCAATGTTTTACGTTCAAATCAAAGCCGGGCTTGGCAACCAATTGTTCCAATATGCTTTTGGTAGAGCCTTGTCGCTAGAACAAGATAGACCACTCGGTCTTGATATATCTTGGTATACCAACTCATCTAACAAGGATACACCTCGATTATTTCTACTTGATAAATACAATATCAAAGCACATATCGCCCAGAATGAAGAAATATTGAATTTTTATACACCCGCCAAAAAGCTTTTTCGAAAAATATACCGCCGTCTTACCTATAAGAAAGATCATATCTTTCATCCACATGAGCTTAAGTCAAAATCTAGCTTTTTTGAAGGACACTGGATTAATGAAAAATATTTTAGAAAATATGCCGATATAATTCGAGAAGATATCCAGCCTAAGAATATGTCATCCGCATCGAAAGCTATGCTGCTGGAAATTGATTCAAACAAAGGAAAGGGATTAATTCCAATTTCTATTCATGTCCGTCGAGGAGATTGTATAACAAATCCACACGCCGCAAGCTATCAGGGAACAGTAGACACTAGCTTTTATGAAAATGCATATGAGTATCTTGCTACAAAGTACGATAAAAAACTATTTTTGTTCTATATATTTTCAGATGATATTGAATGGGCCAGATCAAACATTCTCGCTAATCAGAAAAGAGTATTTGTATCTAACCCGGAAATCGCTGATTACGAAGAACTATATCTCATGAGCAAGTGTGAACATCACATTATTGCCAATTCCAGCTTTAGTTGGTGGGGAGCGTGGCTTAATCCTTCTACAAAAAAAACAGTTATTGCCCCGAGGAAATGGCTCAAAGATACATCATTTGATACAAGCGATGTCTGCCCCGCTGAATGGGTGCGTCTTTAAATTTGCTTAAAGACTTTCCTAAATAAAACTAGTATTCGTATTACCGCTCCCTTATACCTCGTATTAAATCTTTTTGTCACAGTTATTTGATTTTCGTGTTTTCGATATTGTAAAAGCTTTTCTGAAATATTCACCCCATTATGACTAGCCAAAAGTCTGGACCAAAGCTCGTAATCTTCTGCATGTCGAAAGCTCTTTTTATACAAACCAACAGAAATTAAAACATCTCTTCTAATCATTACCGATGAGTGAATAAACGGATTGTGTAAAAATAAATCTTTTACACCAATCTCTTTCGGGGGGAAATTCATTTCGCTCACCACTTCTCCCCGTTCATTTATCAGATCCGCCCACGTACCGCAGATAGCAATGTCTTTATACTGATCTAAATACTGGCACTGAATTTCAAAACGTCTTGGTAAAGAAATATCATCAGCATCCATACGAGCGACATACAGACCTGAAGATTTACTAATCCCTGTATTTAAAGCAATAACGATACCGCTATGATTTGTTCTTACATATCTTATTCTCGAATCAGAAAAACTCTTTATGATATTTTCGGTACTGTCGGTAGATCCATCATCGATGATAATAAATTCAAAGTCTGACTCTGTCTGCTGAAGAATACTTTCGATGGCAGGTCGGAGATATTTTTCGCCATTATAGACCGGCATGATAACACTTACTTTTGGCATTTATTCTTCACTACTTAAGATACTTCTCAGTACATCCTCTGGAACCTCTGACGGTTGTCTCTTCTGTTCTAAGTTCGGTCGAGGTCTATCATCTGGTCTTTCCACGCGCACCGTACTTTCCTTATTACTTAATAC
>CAZFOD010000002.1:0-3472 GCA_964520545.1 uncultured Candidatus Saccharibacteria bacterium | reverse complement strand
TATCGATACTCCCCTCCACGGGCAGCAGCCTGAGCTGCACTATTTTGTGCTCCTTCAAGACCGTCTTGTAGCCACTTCACAATATCATTTTCAATCTCTGCACGAGGTCTTGCAAACGCAGCGCGAGAAGCAGCGATGATATCTTTTACATACGAAGGAGAAGGGCGCTCTGGTGGACCTAGACCCGTAGCTGAAAACGGTGATGAACCCACCCCATCGATCATCAACTTCAAGTACATCTGGTACTTCTGCAGGTTTACAATATCTTCTGCGGTAAATTGTGGCGCAAATTCCTTTTCTAACACTTCTGCATCATATGCTCCAACTCGAAATACACACATCGTACCTACGTTGCCGAATACGGCGGCGCGTACTTCTTCAGACATTTGTTCAATATATTGATGTGCGATGAGTAAATTTAATTTGTACTTACGTGCTTCAGACAAAATATCTGCAAATGACTCGTTAGCAAAAGATTGGAATTCGTCTACGTACAGGTAAAACTGAGCTGCATCTGCCAACTCCTTTTCATTCATTTCGGCACGTGACATCGCAGCAAGATATATCTTTGTAATGAGCATTGAGCCCAAAAGGTTTGCATTTGATTCACCCACCCTTCCTTTTGAAAGGTTAATGATAAGTATTTTTTTCTCATCCATAATCTTTCGAATATCGAATGTAGACTTTGGCTGCCCGATTATATTTCGAATGAGAGGGTTCGTAACGAATTGTCCCACTTTGTTTTGAATAGCAGGAGCTGCTTCAGCCGCAAACTTGTCGGTATATTTTGCATATTCATCAACCCAGAAAGCTTTTACCGAAGGATCTGTAATATTATCAACAACCTTCTTTCTGAAATCCTTGTCCGCAAGCATTCGATTCACGCCCAAAAGTGTAGAGCCCGGATATTCCAAGAGGGCGAGCATAATATTATTCAAGATATATTCCATTCTTGCAGACCATGCATCAACCCAAATCTTCTTGAAAGCAGACATGAGACCACTTGATACAAGATGCCTTCTTTCTGGACCAACGTCTTCCATAACATTGAAAGAAACTGGATATTCCATATCAAATGGTGCGAAATATACAACATCGTTAATACGCTCCTTCGGTATGTACTCAAGAAGGAGATCTGCAGATTTACCGTGAGGATCGATGAAGGCGAGACCATTACCATCGCGAATATCTTGAATCGCAAGGTTTTCAAGCAAAGTAGATTTACCCATACCTGTCTTACCGATCGCGTACATGTGCCGCGACCTATCTTTACTTTTAATGCCAAACTTTATGCGCTTATTCCTAGCGTCAGTTTCAGCAAAATATGTTACTTTTTCCTCGTCATTCATGCTTTTGTCCATATTATATCTTATTGCAGTAAAAATGTATCGCGCGAAAGTTTAAAAGCAAAAATGCCCCTTAAGGGCACGGCATCCAAACCTCCTATTTCTTAAACGCTCCGGGTGTATATTTATCCTTTAGATCCCACATGAGCCATTCCATCTGTCCAACTAGCCCGACAATCATTACTCGTTTATCGAGTCGATTCACCTTGCGAGGTTGATGAAGTCTGCCTCTTAACATGTGCGTATGAAACCACTGCAATGACCAAACCGGAGATTGTTATGATCCACCGCTTCCAGTCTCCAGGTAACCCGAAGAAAGGTACAATAGCGACCCATAATCCGAGGATAGTACACAACGTGCGTTTTGACATGCCAACAGTATATACCAACTTATGCGCGAGGCCAAAGAATAACTACAAACTCTCCTCTTTCTTTTTCAGGATTACTTTCGAAGACCTTAAGTAACTCTTCTGGTGTACCTTCAAGCACCTCTTCGAAGACCTTGGTGAGCTCTCGCCCAATAGAGACTTTCCGTGTTGGCTGAGTTACCGATACATGTTGTACGAGTGAATTAAGGGTTTTCAAAATCCGATGTGGAGATTCGTAAAAGACCACAGCTCTACTTGTATCCGCTATTTCTTTAAAAAGAGTTTCTCTACCTTTCTTATGTGGCAAGAATCCGAGGAAAACAAAATCACCGCTTGGAATACCTGCAATTGAAAGAGCTGCCACTATAGCGCTAGGACCAGGGACCGCAACAATCTTCACCTCATCTTGCGACATCTCTTCCCTAACCTTCATCACGAGCAATGATCCAGGGTCGGAAATAGCGGGCGTACCAGCATCGGTGACTAATGCAATATTTTTACCGTCCCTAAGCATTTCAATGATTTGATCCACCTTACTTAAGGTACTGTGTGCATGAAAACTCTGTGTTGGCACATGAATATCAAAATGAGAAAGAAGTTTCTTTGTAACACGAGTATCCTCGCACAATACGAGATCAACTTCCTTAAGGATACGTAAAGCTCGGAGTGTTATATCCTCTAAGTTCCCGATTGGTGTTGCGACTATGTATAGAGTTCCCATTTGTTTTGCTTAATATTGAACGTCAACAACACTAAATCCATCTCGACTTACCACAATATGATCAAGGAGATTAATTCCTATAATCTTACCCGCTTCGACAAGCTGCTCAGTTATTTCCACATCAGAGGCGCTCGGAGTTGAAACTCCAGAAGGGTGATTGTGCACAAGAACAACTGCAGCTGCCCCGTATTCAAGAGCTGGTTTGAACACCTCTCGTGGATGCACAATATTACTATTTATCGTTCCTATCGAAATAACTTCATCGTGAATTACTCGATTGTGAGTATCAAGATATATTCCCCGAAGCTGTTCTTTTGGTAGTGAGTGCATATCCTTTACGTAATCAAAAAGGTCATCAGCTGTACGGATTACAGCGAGACCGCTATTATTACGGTGATATAGCCGCCTCCCTATCTCCATGCAAGCCACGAGCTGACTAGCCTTACCCAACGAAATATCCAAATCGTCAGAAAGCTTCTGAGGATTTGTCTGATCGATGATGGCACTATTTCCATACTCTCGCATAATACGCTGCGACATCTCTAGGACGTTCTCACTTTTTGTACCGACATTCAGTACTACCGCCAGGAGTTCGGGTAACGTTAGAGCCTTTGGACCATGTTCCGTAAGCTTCTCCCGAGGCTTATCGACACTAGGAAGATCCCTAAACTTTGTTACGTACTGCTTTTGAACAACTCCTGTTGTCATGACCATATCTGTATCTGAGATGACATATGGTGAGAGATTTTTTTGCATAGTTGAATTATATCACGCGATATATAGAGGTCTGATAAAGATAAGTTCGGTAAATTATGAAATATCATCAACACCTTCAATGTTGGTAAAAACATGTGGTGATTTCATTTCTTTTATTATTCTCGCTGGAATTTCAGCGATATTACCTTCAACAGCCAAAGCCTTCACCAGGGCAGAGCGTTTCTCTTCCCCTGTTATATAAAACAGCGGATAATCTACAGATCGCATTAATGTAAAGGTTGAAGTAGATCTCAAAGGGCGTTCGTTCTTACTACCAGCGT
>CAZFOD010000001.1:145225-161385 GCA_964520545.1 uncultured Candidatus Saccharibacteria bacterium | reverse complement strand
GCTGCCAGTCAGGGACTCGAACCCCAATTAACCGCTCCAGAGGCGGTCGTCCTACCATTAGACGAACTGGCAATGTCCTGACAGAATAGCCTTTTTTACTGAAAAAATCAATAAATACGTAATTAAACGGACCTCTTAGAAGACGCCTTTATGAACTCAGTGAAGAGAGGGTGCGGGTCGAGAGGTCGTGCAAGGAATTCAGGATGGAACTGTGTTCCGACAAAGAATGGGTGTTCCTTCTTAGAAAGCTCCGCTATCTCCATCAATTGCCCGTCAGGCGATGTTCCTGAGAACGTGAGGCCTGCTTCAAGTAATCGAGTTACGTACATTGGATTTACTTCATACCGATGACGATGTCGTTCACACACTTCTCGTATGGTTATACCCCCCTTCAATCTCTTCTCCTTTCCCCACTCTGCTGAATCATATGCTGCATGTGCCACAGTACCGTTCTTGAGGACGCACGGATATCCACCAAGCCTCATAGACGCACCATATCGCCCTTCAGACAGATGTTTCTTCTGATGCTCCATGATATCAATTACGGGGTGATTCGGTATCGGATCAATTTCTGTTGTATGAGATCCTTGAAGCTTGGCAACATTTCGAGCGTACTCAATGACAAGAAGTTGCATGCCGTAACAAAGACCAAAATATGGAATCTTCTGCTCTCGTGCGTATTTAATGACATTTATCTTCCCTTCTATTCCGGTTTCCCCAAACCCTCCTGGCACCAATATGCCTTGCGCTCCAGACAATCGCTTAGCTAAGACACGCTTTATTGCAGCCGGACTTGCACCTTCAAAATCCTTTGCATTCAACCACTCAAGTTTAGCCTTCATACCTAAAGAATATGCTGAAAACTTTACAGCTTCGATTACTGACACATATGCATCAGAGAGTACAAAATCTCCTGAATCAAAATATTTACCAACTACAGCAATCTTCACTTCCTTCTTTGAAGTTTTCACCTTGCGTACAAAGCCTTTCCAAGAAGAAAGATCTGTATTTCGGTGTTTCAACTTAAGCTGTCGCTCAAGCATATCCCCGATCTTATCTCTCTCAAAGTTAAGAGGCACGTCATATACGCTATCAATATCTGGTGCTGAAATTACATTCTCTACTGGCACATTAGAAGATGTCGCAATCTTTTCCTTACGACGCATATCTATTGGCACTTCACTTCGAGCAATGACGAAATCTGCTTGCACTCCATATGATTGCAATTGGCGGATTGCATTTTGAGTCGGCTTTGATTTCATTTCACCGATCTTACTTGGTATCGGCAGGAATGTAACCATAACGAAAATGACATCGTCTGGATATTTCACCTTGAGATATCGAGCGGCTTCAATGTACATGATGTTCTCATAGTCCCCCACAGTTCCACCAATCTCTATGACAGAAATATCACTCTTGTTTACACGCCCTGATTCCTTGATGCGCTCCACAATCTCATCGCGAATATTAGGTACCGCCTCCACACACTTTCCCTTGTACCCGAGTGCACGTTCTCTGTTGATTACGGTTTGATATACCATACCGCTTGTCATGTAGTCGGCATTTGAAAGATCACGATTTAGAAAACGCTCATAGTTTCCCATATCCTGATCTGTCTCAAGTCCACTGTTTAAAACAAAAACCTCACCGTGTTCGGTGGGGTTCATTGTGCCTGCGTCGACGTTTAAGTAAGGGTCAGCTTTTGAGATGTTCACGGTATATCCCTTTGCCTGGAGGATGGTGCCGATGGAAGAGGTCGTGATTCCCTTTCCCACCCCTGACATTACGCCACCAACAACAAATATATATTTATGACTTTTCATGTTTATATATTCTACCTCCACAGCTTTCATGAAGCCATATCTTTACATGGCACAAGATACGTGAGATGGTTTAGACCTTCAAATATTTCTTGACCGCGAGGAAGCTAGAAACACCCCCAAGAAAGAGTCCTGACCCAATGACTACGACAAAGAGTTGCCCGAAGCTTGAGAGATAGAAATCAAAAAGGTTGAGACCAGTACCTAGCTTTACCGTTATTGGCCCAACCCAGTATGTAAATGGATACAGGAGAATTAAGGTTACGACACCCGCGACAAGTCCATACATCAAACCAACCGTTACAAAAGGACCTCGAATATACATTTCACTTGCCCCTACCAAACGCATGACAGAGATTTCCTCTCTGAATATGTATATAGCGAGACGGATGGTATTGAATGTAATGAGCACAGAAACAATAACAAAGAATATTACGATGATGCTACCTAGTCTCTTCGAAGCATCAATAATACGACTTAGCGCATCAATCGCTTGCTTATTCTGCGCGTAATTTATGCGATCAATAATCGATGCGCCTGTACTCGCAGATGTTCTGTTCTGAAGAAACGTTACGATGCTTTCATACTGTGATGGATCAGTTGCTCTTACGTTAAAACTTGCTCCTAGTGGGTTCTCATCAAGCTCTTCAAGTGCACTTAGAGTTAATTCATCATCAGCATGACGAGTTCTGAAATCAGCGAGAGCTTGTTCACGAGAGGTATATTGCACCTCAGAAACCTGAGGCAAGCTTTCTACAGATTTTTTAAGGGAAGCAATTTCTTCTTCACTTACTGATTTTACAAAATATACGTTTACATCCACCTTATCCTTAATACTGTTAAGGGTTGAGGTAAGTAGCGCGCTTGTAAAAAGAATGGAAGCTATTACGCTCAATGTAACTGTCATAACAAGAACAGAAGCGAGAGAAACATATCCATTACGCCAAAAGCTGACGAAGCCTGCCCGAAGTGTTCTTTTAATCTTAGTCCAAAACATGTGTGTATATATTAAAGGTGATACTTCCCTTCGGGGCTATCATGGATGACCTTTCCATTTTTCATACTAATAACTCGTCTTCCAAGATTATCAATCACACCTGTGTTATGTGTAGTGAGGATGACGGTTGTTCCAAGGTCATTGATCTTCTTTAAGATCTGAATGATATCAAATGTATTAACTGGATCGAGATTACCTGTTGGCTCATCTGCGATGATGAGATCAGGCTGGTTCACGATTGCACGTGCGATCGCAACTCGCTGCTTTTCCCCTCCAGAGAGTTGGTGAGGAAAATTGTGCATCTTTCGAGCGAGGTCTACAAGCTCAAGTACGTGTGGTACATCAGCTGCAATTTCATCATCAGGTCGTCCTGCCGCTTCCATAGCAAAGGCCACGTTCTCATATGCAGTCTTATCAGGAAGAAGACGGAAATCCTGAAACACAGTACCAATACGTCGTCTATAGCTATTGATCTCTCTTTTCTTGAGAGAGTTGATATTGGTATTTTCAAAGGAGATTGAGCCTTCTGTTGGACGCTCTTCCCCGAGTATCATCTTAAGGAGTGTTGTCTTGCCGGCACCAGAATGTCCAACAATTGAAACGAATTCACTTGGCTTGATACTAATTGATATATTATCAAGAGCAATAGAATTATCGGCGTATAGTTTAGTTACTTTTTCCAAGAGGAGCATGTATACAGTATATCGCTTGAAAAGAATTGGGCAATAGAGTCCTTAGAAGTTTCGAAACTTTACAGTAAGGTCTTCATTAAGAAGTTTATCGCAAACCTCTATAGTACGCAGCAATTGCATCTTGAATAGATTGGTAGACGCTTGCACCACTCATTGAAGGATCCTTAGGTACTGTTGTTGGCCGAGAAGGTTCACCAGGGTTAGTTTGATTTACAATATTAACAACAACAGATCTAGTCGACTTTCCTCCACGACAGTCATCAACGGTAGCGGTTACAGTGAAACTTCCAGAAGTCATAAATGTGTTACGGTCCGTGTAAGATCGTCCGTTGGTGTGAACTGGTACACCATCAGCACAAGTATTTCCACCAGCATTTCCATTTCCATAATTAAACCACCACACTAAATTATCCTTATCGGAATCTACTGCAGTCCAAGCAAAAGTAGCACTCTGACCTTCAATACTAACCGTCGGACTTACTGGTATTGATGGTGGTGTATTTATAGAAGGTTTCGATACAACGCTGAAATAATTATCACTTTGGTCTTCAGAGATACCTGGACAATACGCCTCGCCTGCCGCACAGAAAACTGCTAATTTATATTTTCCTGCTGGTAAGTTAGTAGGCACCGTCCAAATGTATGGATTCTTCAGATTATCTCCGAACGATGCCCTTTTACCATTCTGATCCAAAAGCTGAACACCCATCTGACTTCCGGCGGGTATATTATTAGGAACTTTCCAAAATAATTTATATGTTTCGCCTGTCCCAAACACTTCACCGCCGTTTGGACTAACTACAGTGATCGAAGATTCACTAGTCGGTGGAGAAATCGTAAAAGATTTATCACTTTCATCTCCAGCGTAACCGCCACCCTCTGGGGTCATCCAATTAGTACCGACACCTATCTTATACGAATATCCATCAGCTTGAGCGACGCCAATACCAAGCCATCGCGCTACTTTCATTGTTTTTTCTAGTAATCCCATTCCCCAATTACCACTCGAGGTAACCTTCCATTGATAACTTTCCTGAGAAGCCGGGAGATTTGAAACAATGTTTGTATTTGCTTGATCTGATCGAATTAATGAAATACTTATTTTAGCTTCTTTTGGTAAGTTTTTAGATGACCATTTTATCGTGTACACGCCCCCTTCTCTCAAGATTTCCTGTGTATTTGGAGAAAGTACCGTGATTGAATAATTTATTGGGTCTGCAGCCGTCATCTTGAAATAGTTATCACTGTAATCACAAGTGACAGGGGTAGGAGTTGGTTGATTTAAATATCCATCACAAATTGCAATCTTGTAAGCACCGGGTTGCGGATTAATACCAGCGTTATAAGGAATAACTCCTGTTTGAGTTTCAACACCACGAACATACGTAAGTGTTTCTGCATATACAGGCTCGGTCGATGACTCAGAGAACCAATACATCACAGCAAGTGCTGGAGACCCAGAACCTGTCCATTTCCAAGAAAAAGGAATATTCTTTTTCAACTGAAATGTTTCTCCTCCATTTGGAGAGATAACATTAACAACTGAAGTACTCGTAGACTTAGTAACAGTAAACGGAACTGCGGTCAGATTTGAATATATACTAGGATTTGCGAATGAGACTGAGACACCAACAACTCCGGGAGCTGTCTCTGGAACTATAAATTTCATACTCCTACCATCAGTCGAGGAGATAGCCGTGAGATCTTTTCCGTTAAAAATGACAGTATTATAGTTTCTCGTATCAAAGCCTTGAACAGTTAACAACACAGTTGACCCGACAGGACCAGAACTAGGAGAGATTGAAACTATTGCTGGCCCGTTTGAGTGATTTATATATTGCACTCGAAGCTTGTTACTCATCACCCCTGATCTTACGACAAACAAGTCATAGTATCCGTTTGGAACAACTTCTGAACCAAAACCTACAATTGAAATTTGTTCTTTCTGCTGAGAAGAGGACTTAAATTCATATCTTAAACTATTAGCCGCCTGGATATAAACCTTTGTGTCACCGTCGAGATTTGTTCCGAAAACAACCATAGTTTCATCTGAATAGATTACATTATTATCAGCAGCTTTTGCTTGAACAAGACTCACTGTTGGCTGTACCAGAGTTGGGCTTCCCATATCGGCACTTACCTTGTTTCTTGTTATCACACCAAAATATCCATCGGCAGGAGAGATTCCTACAGACAGCTGGTACTTAGCTAGAGCAGTTTTTGTAGCAACTCCGTAATATCCACTAACATTATCTTTCGAGAGATATCCTTTGCCTACTAAAAACTTCTGGAGCACAGTCACGTCATCGCCTTGTGATCCTATAGTCAGATTTCTTTTAAACACGTACCCTCCATTCCCCTTTCCTTGCTCAGCGAGTAGAGAGTTAAGCTCCGCCGTGAGGGAAGCAATTTGTGTACGAAGCGCCTCAATCTTGTAACTTAAAGCATCGGCGGCCTCGGCTCGAGAAAATGACAGTCCTGAAATTAATAAAACTGCTGCCAAGACCGATATAATAAGCTTCTTCATAATTATTTAATGATTTGTAATACTCTCAGTTGTCAACAATCATTATATCACCCAAGATATCGGTTTAGTTTACAAATACTTAAACTGTGGACAAATAAGTTTTAAGAAGAAAGCTGGGCGCGTTCAGCCTCAATGAACTCATCGATATCTCCATCTAGTACCTTATCAATATTACTTACCTCAACATCAGTACGATGATCTTTCACCATTTTGTAGGGATGCATGACATATGAGCGTATCTGATTCCCCCATTCAATTTCAGTTGTCTTACTTACATACATACCCTGTTCTTTTTTGATTCGTTCCTGTTCTAACTGCGTATATATCTTAGCCTTAAGAATAGCGAGGCCTTTTTCTTTGTTTTGCGCCTGTGAGCGTTCAGTAGTTACGTGAACCGAAAGCTTTGTTGGCTTATGCACAATACGAACAGCTGTTTCTCTCTTGTTTACATTCTGTCCTCCAGGACCTCCCGCACGAGCTGTTGTGATTTCCAAATCATCATCAGGTATTTCAATGTCAGAAGCATTTTTCTCAAACTGAGGAATGACTTCAACCATAGAGAAAGATGTGTGACGGAGCTGTTTTGAATTAAAAGGAGAAAGTCTTACCAATCGATGAACACCTGATTCGTGTTTGAGTGTTCCATATACATTCTTTCCATGTATTTCAAATGTAATATTACGAAAACCTCCGTGATCATTTTGATTTTCATGAAGAATACCGGCGGTCCATCCTTTCTTTGAAATGTATTTTGAGTACATTTCAAACAGGATGCGAGAAAAATCTTCTGAATCATCACCACCTGCACCAGAGAATATTGTAACGATTGCCCCCCCTCCATCGTATGGACCAGCACCATCTTTGACAGCTTTCAAATCCTGCAATTCTTTTATGAGTTTCTGAGCCTCATCCTTGTTACCCCAAAAATCAGGAGCCATCATCATCGCCTCAATTTCTGCGATGCGTGCTTCTGTTGCTGCTTTTTTGGTGTCTTGTGACATAGATTAAAGAGTAGTCTTTGCGATACCAATTGTCTTTAGAAAAGATTCAAACTGCTTAAGCTTACTTTCGTGGTAGGTCTTTGCTTCAACAGCAAGCAATCGTAAATCTTCATGCTTGGAACCTTCCGCGGCTCCTTCAACAAGTGCCCAGTGTACAATCGCAGCTCCTTCGAAGAAGCCTGACCATTCAGAAATCTCGGCTGAATTATCCCACTGATCTTTCACATACATATCCCGCATCGTTCGAAGTTTTTCAACTGTTGCGTCAGCCTTTTTGTCCATAATATCAACAACTCCGAATTGCTCTGCGAGAAGATATAGAGATCGCTCGTGTCTATCATTAGTTTCCTGCATGTTCTTTATTTCCTCTGCGCTCATGATACTTACAAGAGCTGAAAGACCCTTCTTTGAAGTTTCTGTTCCGAGTCTTGCAAATGCAACCACTTCTCCTAGCTTTTTTGCTGTAAATTCGTTGATGCCATTCATATATTGTTTGTTAGTTATTGAGCTTGTAATGGAGCCAAAGGCGAGGATCGAACTCGCGACCCCGTCTTTACGAAAGACGTGCTCTACCAACTGAGCTACTTTGGCAACTTGAGCCGTTGTCCGGGATTGAACCGGAGACCTCGTCATTCACTAATACCTCCATTTCGTTAAAATTAACTTATGGGAGGGCTAGACTGTATCTTGTGCGTGCCTTTCGGTTTAGCACCCCTTGTCAGTCGTTCGGGCGACTGTCGCCACGGTCTTGTCCATATCATGGATATTAACCGTTATTCGGGTTTCAACATTTCGTTTCCGAAATGAAGGGCAATTTTGTTCACCAATGACGTGCTCTACCAACTGAGCTACAACGGCACTTGTACCAAGTAAGTACAGTTGTTGCATACTATTACATTTTACGCAGTTTTTCAATCTCAGCTACCAGTATATTTCTCAACTTACTATTATTAAAATATACAGTAATAACACCGTTTTCTGATTTATTTTTATATGTACCCGAACCTCTTACCTTGCTAATTACTACTTTATAAAATTTACTTTCATCAACATTCAAAACTTGTTGCCAAAACAAAAGAGACTTTTTTGGATTACTATCGTCGAATAATTGGAGCCCATATTTGATTTTATCCTCTTTGACTTTGTATATCTTCTTTAAGAACGAGACAAAAATGTTTATTACTCCTGGATCCGTGTTTGTAACTCTGACTGAATTCATATTTCTTTTGTTTCCTTCTCCCCAGTAAAGTCCGAGACCTAGACCAAACAAAAGAAATTCTGCTCTTGTCTTTAAAACCCTCACCTCAAATGGATCACCGTTTGGGTTCTTTAGGCTATAAATTGCATCTGAGATGTTTCTCTTTTTAATTTTGTACCTTTCCATCCAATAGTTTATTCTATTAGATGAACACTTCCATTTATCAGCAATTTGACGTGCAGATAACTTATTAACCAAGTATTCCTTAACTAAAATATTTTTTTCAATTCTCACAACCGCAGCATATCACTGCGTATATGATTAAATATTGAATTTAAACTAAAGGTCATATCCCATATCTCTTGCTAGTATTGCCAACTGGTCATTTAATCCGAGCGCTTGGAAAGAAGTTTCCTTATATTTCTCAGCTCTATTGATAGCGGCTGTGATAACTTCATCAAACCGCTTGTAGACCCCTCGCTCTCGAAACATTCTCTTTATCCTCTCCTGATTATCCTTACTCGTCTTGAATTGGTGGTTTTCAATGAGATGTTCTGTCTCAACCTTGCGCCATGCAAAAAAAGATACCTGCCCATCCATCCATTTTTCCATATCTATGATGATTTTTTTCTTTTCTTCATCTGGAATGTTAGGTATTCCCTGTTTCAACAAATATCCAATTTTGTCTTTCACTTCCCTGTATTCTCCATCTCCCATTTTTATTGAATCCTCAACAGGCAACCATCCCATCGAAGAAAGATCTCCTAGAGCAAGAGACAGAGCAGCTACACCTCCATCTTCTTTGACATGTGGCTGATATATGCGAAGTCCCTTTCCTTCACCATCCAAATATGCTCGTACCCGGTTATCCATCTGAAGTATTTTTTCAACAGGCAGTTTTTCAAAAGCAAAAGCTGGGAATGTTGCAGCGACAGCTTCTTTAATTCCTTCGATTGCTTGCTCTTTGTAGATTGCATTATTAGGATCAACTTGATGAATGAAATCAATTATTTTCTGCGCGCTTGCCTGTTCGTTTCCAGGTCCCATTTCCCTAGACTTATCATTCATATCTGCTGCCAGAAAACCGCGACGACGCACACGCTCCCCGGCTTGCCCACCTGTGATTGCATCAACATACTCGATTACTGAATCGTGGCCCCATGCTGCAGCTTCACGTGCAAGTTCGTCTTGTTCGTTCAATAGTGAAGGATCTATTTCCTTAATACGATCGCAGACCGCAAATGAAATGTTATCGACATTAGCTGAGTGCATAGGGTTATGGAACGGCTCATCTGCAAACTCGCGCTTCAGCAAAGACATAAGTCTACCGACAACTATGCTGCGTGGATCAAGTTCAAGTTCGTGTCTTTCCATATGCTAAATATATTCCCCATCATCTACAAACATCTTGTCGAGCAATCGGTGAATGACATTAGTACTAGCGGGAAGAATATTAAATACGATTGCAACAGTGAAGAGAGCCATTGAAAACGATGGGTTCCAGAAGCTCAAAAGAATTGCTACGACTGCTGAAAATACAGGAAACAATATGCGGATATATCCACTTCTTCGATCAGCCTTTGTGATGACAATTGTTTCTATCACAGGACTCGTCTCTATGTGATATCGCATGAGGAAAAGTGCAACACCGATTGCAATGACATTGAAACCATAGATTGCAATTGCGACATGTGTGGTTGAAAATTCACCGAGAAGTCGCGCTGAGAATGGGACAAGAGTGATGAAGAAGAAAAAGACTGCATTGTAGTTTGCCAAACCAACAGTGAGAGTCTTGGAATATACAGAAGCGAGGAAGTGATGAGCTCTCCAGTATGTAAAGAGAAGTGTGAAACTTAGAATGAAGCTCACAAGTACTGGTATTTGGAGGAGAATAGCATCCCAAAGAGTTTTGTCAGACAGTACTCCAACAACTACAGGTGCTTTCAATTCGTATGCCAAGAGTGTCATGACAATTGCAAAGATTCCATCCGCCAACCCATCAAGTCGCTGTTGTTTCATGCGTTCAGTATACCAACACAAAGCTAATCAGTAAAAGTAAAACTTTGCACAATCTTATCCAAGATCGCATCTATCTTGTCCTGATCATATCTTTTTATCAAAGATTTCGGATTATCCTGATTAAAAGTCTCGATGTCATTAAAACTATGTGCCACAATTGCAATACTGTAGCACTGATTCTTGTGTACCGTTGTATATCTAGTTGTTACATACAAATTTCCCGCACCGATACCTTCTATTGATGCCAAAAAGAATTCAACACCTTCTATATTAACCGGAATTGATTTAAAGCGAGGAGAAGAAGATGCAACATTGCTTCCATGCATTGTAGTGTGACATGCCTCTTTCTTAACATCTCGAATACCCGACATGACTGACAAAGAAGAGAGATTAGTTCCTTTTCCAAAATCCTTAGGGAAAGAAGCTATGAAAAGCGAATCTGCTTTGATATTGTCGTAATCGCTTGTTGCTCTTAGTTGCCCCTCGCTCTTATCAAGCAAAGCAGGATATTCAAACGAATATCCGTAAAGTTTGTCTACATACCGAGAAGTTGAAGCAGCAACAGGTGGAGTTGAAGTCGCTTCACCAACGAGATCGTACATAGGAGGAGGTGTGGTAGTACGAAGATCTAAATATGCGATACCGAAGATGAGAAGAGCAAGAATTAGAGAGATACTGACAGGAACCGTATACCCTTTGTTGAAAAAAGAGTTTGCTTGATCCATATGTTATTTCGTCAATCTGAATGTTGAAATGATATCTTCAAGAATCTGCATTTCAGTATTTGAGCGAGCATCACCACTTGCAGCGACCGCTTGCCCATTAGATGGATTATTGAGACGAAGATATCCACGATAGCAGGTAGTCCCCTGTTTGTTTACATACTCCATGACATGAGAAGTTCCATCATTGTATTCTCTTCGTATGAACGACTGCCCGTTTATGGATGCAGATTTAACAGACGAATTCTGATCAATGAGGGAATCACAAACTGTAGTCTTACCAACCTCTGTTGTCATTTCAAAGTATTTCTCAGCAAAGAAAGCACCTGACTGGTTCAAAGTTAAACCAATACCGTATTCAGAATTCTTTCCATCAATGAATTTTCGAACTGATGCATCGGCAGGATATTTCAACGTAAATTTATATGGAAGATTCGTATATGTCTGCCAGCCTGAAGTATCAGACTTCGATGCCATTACCACCGTCTCTAGTCTTATAATATTTGGAGAAGTCTCCTTTTGAACTGTATTTGACTTGTTCTCCGTGCCAGCTGTAGAAGTAGGCGCTACTAGGGTGCTTGTAGAAAAATCAAATGAAGATGTGGCTGCCGACTGCTTAGGTGCTTCTCCATCAAATCGATGGTCAAAAAGATATGCGCCCCCAAGGAGCACGATGACTACGATGGTTATAATGATGTAGGTACGAGTTTTTGTAGATTGCATAGGAATACTATATCACACGGCTTTATACATCGGCACAAGCATAACTCCCTGCCGAATCATAATCTCATCAGTGCGCTTTTTCCAACCGTTTTTCTCGTAGAAAGGCACAGTCTTCGGCTCAGCACTCAAATATATTTCTCTTAATCCAGCTGCTACTAACTCATCTTCAAGGAGATCGAGTATCTTTTTACCAAGCTTAAACCCTTGATGTGCCCTGCCAACAAAAACATGAGTAACCCAACCGTTATATTTCGCTCTACCGAATCCGAGGCATTTCTCACCAATCCAAAGTGATATTACAAAATCGGCACGCCAGTAGTGCATACGCTCGTATGAATATGTTTCCTTAAAATATGCTATCCCCTGCTCCTTGTCAGCATATGAACGGTCCTCAAGAAGACCTTCGTGGATATCATATATTTCTCCCACGATTTGATCGCTAATTCCCTTCCTAATCTCGCATTCACCTATTCCTTGTATGTTTACAGTATTACTTTGAGATATCATAGGTTGTATAGAACAGCATACCTCGTTAAAGGGCATAGCGACAAGTAAGTCAGTGTATTATAATGTTTATACATGCGGGAAACAGAAACCTTACACACCCCGGAAACAAGCCCGAAAGCTCTAGAATTAGCCTCGAAAAGCTATACCCTTTTTCAGATATATGCCCTACAGGAAGTTACTCAATTAGAACGAAAGGAGCTCGACGAGCTCATGTTAGACAAATTTGATGTGGAACATAGTGACTTTGGGAAAAAGATGTCCGAGGTTGCAATCGAAGAAATCGCTCAATTCATTGAGGCAGAAAATCTGGTGAATAAAAGTATTGAGGAGGTTAAAAAGATATTGAACGAACACAAAAGCGAAATCACAGCTCGCATAGCAAGAAGGATGCACTTCTTTCCCGATTCACATGTTATTGAGCTTGATGGAAAGCTCTACTAGATATTTTCCTTTTTGTCCCATTCTCCTTTAAACCACTCAAACCACTTTGCTTTATCTTCTTCAGTACCATTAGCCATCTGATCTGCCATCTTGTCACGCATAGGTTTGTGCTCTGGATCTGACGAGCTCATGACATGATGACCACATTGCCCTGCTACCTGCATTATATCGTCACCCTTAAATTCCATATTGCACCCACCCTCATTGTTCATGATCTCTCTGCATGTAAATGTTTTCATATTTTTATATATTAATACCAAGCCGCAAGTATTGCTCCCATCGCAAGGAATGAAACCAAAGATGCCACTATTTCAAAAGCCCAAAGCTTTTTTGACTTACCCATCCAAATTACATCCATAGATGATGATGTAACAAGAAAACCGAGCCATGCCCAGAATGCAACTCCCATTCCACCAAAAACATTTCCTAGATTACCGTAGAAGCTTTCTGTGACGAATATGAACATAGCTAGTATGTATGCGCAAACAAGGTTTGCCAACATATTGGTTACCATCTGCGGAATCATGTCAGAAAGCTTTTCATTACCTGTTGGATGTATATTTGCCAACTTCATCCACAACTTCCCAAACAATGGGCCATGGAACATAAAGCCAATGATAAACGCTGCAATTGCAGCTACCAACACAGAAACCAAGTCTATTGAAAACATAATACTTTTGTTTAATTAATAAGCTTTTACGAGCTTTGCATTAAAATAATATCACAACTTATTTAAAATATGAGTAAACAAAACACACGACACAGCTACTGAGCCCAGTAAGAATCGCTTCACTCCCCACAGAAAAACACCCATATAAAATGGGTGTTTTTCGTCTGCGCGGCCAATGGGACTCGAACCCACGACCTCTCCCGTGACAGGGGAGCGCTCTAACCAGCTGAGCTACGGCCGCATTTTGTGAAGTCATTATACATAAAAATAGCCAAAGATAAAGGCCGGCGCGTCTTTCGAACACGCCGGCCTTTGACCAAAGAACTTCCTACGCCAGTGGCGACGGACCTTCTTGAACTGCCCACCGAGGAGACTGCTGCCAGCTGAATTCCCTTTCCAGGAACGAGATTGCCCTAGCTCTCTGTTCCCTAAGTTTTTCGAAAAGCGCAAGGCGCTTCCGAATACTCATCGGGAGGGTAAGGAAATCGACGAATTCCAAATACTGCCTCTTTGCTTCATCAAGGTGATCGTTGACAATCACGTGATCGTACCGAGGAGCTTGAGGGATCTCTTGCACGGCCGTTTGAATACGACGTTTCTCCTCCTCTGGAGTAATGTCCTCTGTGCGACCACGCAGCCTGATTTGCATCGCGGTAATACTTGGCGGAGCGATGAAGATTGTTGCGAGACGCTCTTTGAGGATTGGGTTGTCAATACGGAGGATGGCCTCCACCCCCTGCACGTCGATGTCGCCGATGACACTTTGTTGTTGTGCCAACGGCTCGAGCATGGATGCCCATGGCTTCCCGTAGAGCTCGCCGTGAACTTCGGCATACTCCATGAAAAGCCCGTCGCAAATCATTTGCCGAAATCTTTCCTTTGAAACGAAATCGTACTCGACGCCGTTTCGCTCCATGACCCCCCTATTAGCTCGGGGCGGCCGCGTCGTTGTCGAACGACAGTCTCCGAAGATTTCACGCTGGGTCTTCACCCACTGAGCGAGAACGTTCTTTCCACTCGCAGTAGGTCCACTGGCGAGCAGTATGACCGGCGGCGGGTTGATGATGTTTTCCTTCAAAGGCTCACCCGTTTCTTTATGGGCGAGGAATTTTTTAAACAGATTCATGTTTTGTGTACCTCAGGTTGGTTGTTGGGTAGCTCTGAAAAGAGCTTTCTGCGTATGCAGGACTGCCCACTTTATACCCCAAGATGGTGACTCCGTAAAGGTAGATAACAAAAAGCGCCGGCTCGTCATGAAGACAAGCCGGCGCTGATATTGATACCGATGCGTTACCCCTTCCCACCACCGTAGTAGTCGTCGCGCGGCGGCAACTCCTTCGACTCGAAGATGTCGCCGTAATCCGGAACGATTTCATACGTGCCAGCTGGGAGCTGAACGTTGATGAGCCCGCCGACCGCAGGAGCTTCGAACTCATTCGTCTTCTCGCCATTGCTGAACTGATAGAAGACAAACTTGGTCGGCTTCACGTACGGGCGGTTAGCGACGTCGGTTGAGAACGCGGTAGCGCTCAAAACAAGTTGTCGGGCACTTCCGATCTTGAGGTGCAAGAGCGGTGAAGCGCTCGTACCCTGATCGTTGTATCCTGACATCATCGCGAAGCTCAGAGCGTTCCCTGCTGGAATGGTGGAGTCATTGAGGTTCGTCTGGTTCTCGATGTAGGCAGCAGTTGCGCCGCTGACATTCGAGGGGACGATCATCTTTCCATCATTCGAAACAGAGTATGCCGCTGTGGCGTACCCCGTGCCGGTGTTGTAGGTCACGAGCAATTCGCTCCCCCAGCCAGCAAGCGCCGTCTGGAAGTAGAGCGAGTCCGTTCCCGTTCGCACTTGTCGAACCTCAATGTTGCCGTTCGGATCCCGGAGGACGAGTTGGGCATATTGAACGTTCTTGAATGTGATCGGAATGTAGTCGCTCAATGTGATCCTGACCGGCGAACTTAAGAGCTTCCACGCCCCGCCGACTTTTTCAGGCGGAGCATTGCGGTAGCCGCTGTAGAGCGTTTCCCAGTTTTTGTTCATCACGCTCACCCAGGTGTAGATGGCGTCGCTCGTGTTGGCGACGTCAAACGAAGAGACCTGGACTGAAAGGCTCTTCATCAAATCAGCGATGTCGCTGTTCTGATATTCCAGGTAGGTGACACTGCCACTACTCTGGAGGACTGTGAGGCCTCCGTGGGTGATGTAGCCGCGAGCCACCTGACCGTTGGCGTACGCGGTGAGTGACGCCTTCGAGCCGATGGGGAGCGAGGTTGGTACGACCGGGGTCGTTTGGGCAACGGCGATGAGGCCGAGGGCGATGCTAAGGATTGCGGAGATACTGAGTTTTTTCATGTTGGTTGGTGTTTCAGTTTGGCTGGATCTCGATCGAGGTTGTTCCTTCGACGCGGGTGATTCCCGAGTTTTCGTTGGTTGTTGGAAGTGTCTGGAGATATTCCCTTGTCGCGACGGTTGTCGGGACAGTGGAAGGGGTCTCTTCGACGGGTTGGTTGATGAAATTCACCAAGTGCCCGATCAAGATGATCGAGCCCAAGACAAATCCCGTTATTAGGATGCGCATAGGTTGTAAACGAACTAAGTTGTATTGTGTGCCTTCGTGGCAAACAAAAATGAGGCACATACCTCATGCGCTCGATTATATCATATATACATCAAAATGTCCATATCACGTGATATGGCCATACAAAAGACTTAAAGGGGTGTCGGGGGTGGGGATCGAACCCACGACCCCAGGCTTATGAGTCCTGTGCTCTACCGACTGAGCTACCCCGACGTGTTGTCAATATAATACAGAGTAAGGCATAAAACAATAGAATAAGGCATTT
>CAZFOD010000001.1:123503-145125 GCA_964520545.1 uncultured Candidatus Saccharibacteria bacterium | reverse complement strand
GACGTGTTGTCAATATAATACAGAGTAAGGCATAAAACAATAGAATAAGGCATTTTCTTGTTCCATTTGTATGAGAAAAGCGCTTTAGGAAATTTCCCAAAGCGCCTTTCTCTACTTGTTGCGGGGCCCGGATTTGCACCGGGGTCTAGAGGTTATGCATACCACTACAATTTTCATTGCGATCGCGAGCGATGTTTGTGGTCTGGACTATACCTTCATCTGGATATTTTAAATTCAGAGTCCACCGTCTAGTCTCTACACCTTCAGTCTATCTTGCGATAGAAAGCTTGGCTCGGTATTACCATTTCCTTGTTTAGCGCGGAAAAGGCTTCACCGAATTTGATGGATGTTTTCCGCCAAAGATCACTCTCTGGCGAGCCCTAATCGAGCCTCTCGAGATGCTGCTTCTCTACCCCGCTATCTCACCCTTATCCTAAGGGTAATGAGCAGTATACATACTGAAAACATAAAAATCAAGAGTGATTTTATATGTAGTAGAACTCCTTAAACACCGATTCATACTGTCTGATTGCACGTTCCGCTTCATGTCGAGGCAGTATGTATGATGCTCCTTCGTGAGCAATGACATTTCTCACCTTATGAGCTCTCCATGCTTCATCAAGTGTATTAAAGCTTGCCCTCTCAACTTGTTTAAGCTTTTCTCCAATTGAATCCCCTTCATACCCCATTTGATCCAACATGTCATAGAGCATGATGTCTGCTTCCAAAATTGCCATACGCCAATCAGTCTGATTTCCAGATTCCATATGTCTCTTTACATCTTTCCACTTTTCATTTTCAACAGGCTTGATGAAGCTCTTGTCATCCTCAGCGCCAGGAAGCCCTGCTGGCAGTATCAACGAATCCTTGTCAGACATTTGAGACAACGCAGCTTGTTCCCTACCTCCAGCTTCACCCGCCGCCTCCTTTGAAGCCGCTTGTTCATGTCCGACCTGACCCAGTTTGAATTTTGCATACATCACACCAATGATGCATATGAGACTAAAGAATATGGAAAGGAATATGAGACTGCTAAAGAAAGCGGAGAATGCTCGCACTGCAGAAAAAGAGAAATCTGACCACCAACTTGAGAAACTAGAATGTGAGGGCGAGAATCCAAAGAATTTCAATATCGTGGGGAAAACAACAAAAAAGGCAATGGCGCATATGAGTACCCAGAAAAATATTTCAGCCTCTAATGGCAAACCACCTCCACCTTTGGCGTCTTTCTTACCATCTTTTTTTCCGTCTTTTTTAGGATCAGCCATATCTTTCCATTATACGATATTGTTTTCGTATGAGCGAACGCAAAAGAATCTTATTACCGAACTGATTCGAATTTCTTTCCAATTGCAAACAATACATCCTCTCTTGCGTGAGGAGCTGAGAATTGGATACCGAGTGGAAGTTCTTTTCCGTCAATCTGAGTCGTACCAGAAGGTACCGACATTGCAGGTAGTCCGATGAGGTTAGCTGTAACGGTAAAGATATCTTCAAGATACATTTGAATAGGGTCTTCCGTTTTTTCCCCAATTTTGAAAGCTGGAGTAGGAGCGGTTGGAGTGAGCACAACATCTACATCCTGAAACGCCTTATTAAAATCCTTCTTGATTAAGTTTCGAACCTGATTCGCTTTGTTGTAGAACTGATCAGCGTAACCTGCGGAAAGTACGTAGGTACCGAGCATGATACGTCGGCGAACTTCTCTACCCAAAAGTGCACCTCGAGTTTCTAGGTAGTCTTCGATACCGGTAGCACCGTCTACCTTCAATCCATATTTTACTCCGTCGAAACGCGCCATGTTTGAAGAAACTTCAGCTGGCATGATGACATAGTACACAGCTAGTGAATATTTAATATGTGGAAGATCTATCTCCTTTATTTCGCATCCAGCTTTTTTCAAAAGTTCAACTGAAGTATTAAAATTCTCAATGACCGCAGGATGTAATCCTCCCATAGACAGCATGCTTGGCATTATACCGACACGAATATTTTTTAAAGGGGTAGCTGTTACAGAAACTTCAGAATCACTAAGAGATGTTGCATCCCGCTTATCATTCCCTGCAATTACATTAAAAACAATTTCAGAATCTTCTACAGTCTTAGTTAAAGGACCGATGACATCAAGAGAAGATCCCATTGCCATGAGACCATGTCGGGAGACTCTTCCATAAGTTGGCTTAAGTCCTACAAGTCCGCAGAAACTTGCGGGTTGTCTGATGGAGCCTCCTGTATCTGAACCGAGTGAAGCAAGAGCTCCGTCCATTGCAACCGCTGCAGCTGAGCCCCCCGATGAGCCACCTGACACACGACTTACATCATGAGGGTTTTTAGTCACGCCATATGCAGAGTTCTCAGTTGAACCACCCATCGCAAATTCATCCATGTTAACTCGTCCAAGGAATATTGCTCCTGCAGCTTTAAGCTTAGTTATTACCGTCGCATCATATGGGGCGACATAGTTCTCCAATATCTTCGAAGATGCTCCCGCAATCCTTCCACTTATTGTTATGTTGTCTTTTATTGCAAAAGGAATACCGAGAAGAGCCCCCTTATCACCCGCCTTACGCTTTGCGTCTGCAGCGGAAGCCTGCTCAAGTGCATCCTTGTACACCTCACGATATGCATTGATTTCACCATTCTTCTTTTCTATCTCAGCAAGATATGCCTTTGCAAGATCGAGTGATGTAAGAGCACCTGACTCAAACTGAGCAAGGGCTTTAGAAATTGTTAATGACTTAAGATCGATGGACATGTTAATTGAGAATCTTCTTAACTTTTACATAGCCATCCTGTGATGCGGGAGCAAGAGAAACAATAACTGAAGTATCATCAGCTAATTCCCTGTCATCTACATCCTCACGAAGCACATTCCGATGTGGGTATTGTGCTGTGCCTTTTTGTGAAAGGTTCGTTGTATCAGCAACCTCTTGGATCTGCTTTACGTAGCCTAAAATTGAATCGATTTCTTTTGCAAATCGTTCTTTTTCCTCTTCGCCAAGCTTCATTCGCGACAAAGTGGCAAGTTTTTCAATATCTTTCTTCTCAATCATAATTAATGCGTATCATAGCAAAAAAGCCAGAAAGTGACTATTTTAGCATCTTCAGAAAATCATCCTCAGTTAAAACCCGTACCCCTAATTGCTCTGCCTTATCGAGCTTTGACCCAGCCTCTTCCCCGGCTACTACATAATCGGTCTTTGAGGAAACAGACCCCGAGACATCCCCTCCGCGCTCCTTTATCTTCGCCTTCGCCTCATCACGACTCATATTACCGAGTGTACCGGTAAGGACAAAAGTCTTTCCTTTAAAAAGAGCGGACTCTCTAGAGGATTTAGTGGCAAACGATTGAACAGTGACATGTTCAAGTAATCTCTCAACAATCTTCTGATGTTTTTTGTTTGCATACCAATCGATCAATGCATTAGCAACTACTTCTCCAATCCCCTCTATCTTATAAAGCTCAGAGACATCTCCTTGTTCCAAAGTCTTTGCTAATTTGTTCCACGTGCTGAAATGCTCTGCGAGATCCTCGGCTGTCTCTTCACCAACATTTGGTACGGAAAGTGAGAATATGAATCGTGGCAATGTTACTTTCCTTGCCTTCTGTATGGAGGTAATTAAATTGTCAGCAGACTTTTCAGCAAAACGTGGCAACGCTAATATGTCACCTTTTGTGAGAGTAAAGATATCTTCATATGATGATATGAGGCTATTTTCCATAAAGACATCAATTTGTCGGGGACCAAGCCCATCAATATCGAAACAATGCTTTGATACAAAGTGATATAGCCGACGCTTCTGTTGTGATGCAGAGTCTCGATATACACATCGCCATGCAGCCTGACCTGGCACACGTTCGATACTTCCGTCACCCCCACACTCTGGTACATATGTAGGAAATTTAAATATCTTTTCTTTTCCAGTACGCAATTCGGTAAGTACTTTTACGATATCAGGGATGACATCTCCCGCCTTTTGCAAAATAACAGTGTCACCAACACGCACGTCTAATCGTCGAATCTCATCTTCATTGTGGAGTGTAGCGCGAGAGACAGTTGATCCTGCAACTAAAACAGGGCGAAGGTGTGCAACAGGTGTTAGAACTCCAGTCCTTCCAATCTGAAGTGTAATATCTTCGACAACTGTTGTTACCTGCTCAGCTGCAAACTTAAACGCGATTCCGAATCGTGGAGCTTTGCCAGTATATCCAAGAATGTTTTGATATTCCACTTCATTAACCTTCACGACAACTCCATCAATCCAATATTCCTGTTTCTTTGACTTGTCTGCCCATTGTTTCCAGAAAGAAATCACCTCATCAATATTCTTACAAGGCGTTGCGTGTGCATTCACTTTAAATCCAAGCTCCTTAAGAAAAACTAATTCCTCAAACTGAGTCCTAGGTACAGGGAACCTCTTGTCAGAAGATTCATATCGAGCAATATCATATACAAACATATCAAGCTTTCTTGAAGCAGCGATGCGGGGATCTAGCTGACGGATGGAACCAGCGGCAACATTTCTTGGATTAGCATAGAGCGGTAAATCTTTTTTTTCCTGCTCTTTATTTAACGCTTCAAAGTTTTTCTTACTCATCCACACTTCTCCTTCTACAATTATGTCGACGGGGACCTGCAATCGAAGCGGTACCGACTCAATGGTACGTACATTCATTGTTACATTCTCCCCCACCTTTCCATCACCTCGAGTAGCAGCGGTTACAAGTACTCCTTTTACGTATTCTAAAACAACCTTTAACCCATCTATCTTGAGTTCACATACATATGTTGGGTGTCGCTCCGGCAACAAACGCTTTACCCTTGCATCAAAACTTCTCATGTCTTCTTCTGTAAAGGCATCATTAAAAGACCATTGAGGAACCTTATGCTCCACCTTAACAAACTCCTTCAATGGTTCCCCCGCAACCCTATTACTAGGAGAGTCTTCACTTCGAAGCTCTGGGTGTAGGGCTTCAATTTCCGAAAGTTCACGCTTGAGCGAATCAAGAGCTTCCGCTGAAATCTCCTCCTTATCAAGAACATGATAGTTGTATCGATGCTTTTCAATGGCTTCGCGCAGCTTTAGAACACGCAAAACAAGCTCCTTTGAGGGCTTATCTGAGGCTTTAGATCGATCTTGTTTCATGGAATCATACTAGCACAAGGCTTAGTACATGAGGAGTAATCCTCGTTCTACAGTTCGGGGATTTGAGATATCGCAACTTATACCCGATGTCATATCACCAACATATGCCGAGTTATATCCACGAGCATCGATTACAGTAGTATCTACGGTCTTTCCTACAATAACCTTAGCGCAAGAATTGTATCCAAAATTATTAGCCTTAAATACGATATACATTGTAGTTGTTGCACTTAAATTACCCGTTGCATCAGCTTCCTTACTAGCAATATATACGGTACCCGCGTCGTCTGCTCCAGAGCCACACTTCACACCCAATGCTCTCGTTGCGGTTAAATCAGTAGAAGTTCCAAAGGTCTCGTCTATGACAGAGTCACCAGAAGCATTCTTACGATCCCAGTACAGGGCACATTCTGCAGCACTGTCAGCTGCATAAAAAGCAATCTGTGATTCTCTGCCTGCGGTTGAAAGCTGAGTTTGTTTTAAAATTATATTCCCGATCGAAAAACCAACGGAAAGAAGAATACTTGAAACGATGAGGGCTATGAACAAGGTAAAACCTTTGTTGTTTTTCCTAACATCCTTGCTGGTTGCTATTTTTTTATTCATATTATTTTTCAAGTTTCCAGTTAAGAAGATGATCTTCGAGCACGAACTTATTATTTGTTGTACCCTGATTCCACCTTATTTCCACATGTACCACCACTTCTCTTGTAGGAGGCGTGGCTACTGGGTCAGCAGGGTTATCACCAGGAACCGTGGTGAGCCAAATGGTGCGAGTAAACATTGAGTTAGTAGCACCGTTTCCGCCGTATGGAACAGCATCCCCTCCGACTGAGTTGTCATAGAGAAGAGGCGCGCATTCTCCTGATCCACAGCTTGCAAATGCATAGCTACCACTTGAGTGATCTAAACCAAATGTATATAGAGGAGCGGATAAATAGTTATTGACGCAAGTACCAGCTGCTGCACACGCTACTCCCCCAGTGATGTCATCCAGCCATGCGGTATCAGGAGCCGTAGACAAAGATGTCTCGTCACGCAAATTCCTGATGTGCTCGATTGCTTCTTGTGCGAGATAGAAAGCGGCAATTTCATTTCGAGAATAGCTCGAAGCCTTAAGAGCCTGAGTTATGATGAGAAGCGGTCCTGTAAGAGAAAGGGTGAGTATACTTATTGCAACCAACGTCTCTATGATAGTGAATCCTTTTTTATCTGTTTTAATCATCGTTTTCATAGATATTATATATTGAGCAATCGACGAGACACGAATGTCTGTAGACTGAAATTAGAAACAGTTGTTGGGTTTGTCTTTGCCGTACCAGAGATTATGAGAAGAATACCCGGCTGAGAAATACCTGTTGCACCAGGTTTTACATACATACGCATGTCTGTAACATTGATTTCTGCCGATGTAATACGAGTACCTTCACCCGATGGGCAATCAAAAGCTGTTGTACAAACTGCTTTAACGATGTAACCTCCAGCAGTAGCTGTCGCTGGAATGTATTTATATCGCACACTTCGCTGTTCTCCTGTAATAGTAGAAGTGAAACTTAATACCTGAGTTGCCACATTTGAAACACAAGACGAAGAAGATGAAGGAGAGACCGGCAATATATCATCGCAGTTATACCGAAACCCGGTCTTCATATCTCGAACCATACTATCGATACTAGAGTTAAGGTTATTTACAACAGAGTTAACTGATTGAGTCCGTTTGTTTCCATCAATAACACTGAGAATGACGCTAAGGGCGATAGTCATTACGATTGTGAAGAGCGCAACCGACACGAGCATTTCAATCAACGTAAATCCCTCTTGATTCCTTCCACTTATATTTCTTTGAATATTGGTTCGTGTCATATCGTTTAATTACTGCAAAGGCCTGATGCTGCGTTATTAACACTAATCTGGCCAGTCTGTTCAACTACAACCACCCTGCAGTTATCACCCTCTGGTGTGTTTACGACAATATATGCAGGCCCTTCCGCATTATCACTCTCCGAGCCGCCACCAACTGGATACGAGAGAAATATTGCTTCAGGATTAGGGCGGCGGAATATGATATTCAAAATACCAACTTGATGAGGGCTACCACCTACACTTGAACAAGTAGTTCCAGCTGTACCTCTACAAAGTGCCACGATCTTATTACCTCGCTGATTCTGTATGATTAACCGAGAGACAATTTCTCCCGCATCTGCTAAATGATTTTTATCCTTATCAGTAAAAAACAAGATTTCCGTCGGTCGTGTTATATCAAAAGAAATACCATACCCCCCTTCGAAATTTCCACTTGTACCGTCAGAACGCACCCCGACTCCATATGTTTGCGATTCGCGAACAGCAAGAGCTACCTCATATGCAAGATTTGTAACGAGAAGAGTGCTATTTAACTTACCCTGATTAAACAAGGCAATACTTGTAATTAACGCAAAGATTGCGATAACCACAATGAGTTCAATGAGGGTAAACCCTCGCGAGAGTGTTTTAATTATTCTCTTCATGAATGATTAGAAGAATGTAAGATTACTGAACATATTATACCCGAAAAAGAACACACTGAGGAGACCGATAATCAAAAAGGGTGCGAATGGAACTTCGCTTTTAATTGTGAGATGCGGGAGCTTGGATCTCAGACCGATAGATAGTTCCTTTCTAAGACCTTTAAGTAACTTAATAACTGCCAAGAGAAGAATCGAAACTACCGCTCCCACCCAGAAACTAAGCACTACGGCAGAAATACCAGCAGAAAGACCAAGAAACCACCCAATACCAAGTGCCAGCTTTGCATCACCTAGTCCCATCCACCTGCCACCGGATACAAGCCAGAGGAAGTAGAACGGAAAAGCGAGCATTGCACCTGCAAGCATCTCCCACGCTCCGGGATGTAGAAATTGGATATTACCCGCTGGATTTATACCGATAAAAAGATGGAGTACTGCAACAAACGCAAACCCATACGCAAACGCATCTGGAATTATCTTGTGCTTCATATCGTACACAATGATGAGTACAAGGAATGACATGACAATGAAGTGGTATACAAGCTCATACAGGAACATTGCGGAGCCGATAGAATAGAGAGATGAATCAATTACAAGTGCACCAGCAAACAAAATACCCGTAAGAAGTTCAACAGCTAAGTATTGCGGAGATATCTTACTCTTACAGTGACGGCATCTTCCTCGTAGGAATATGTAAGAAAAAACAGGTACAAGATCTATTGTCGTCAAAGTCTTTCGACATGAGAAACAATGAGATCGACCACCTATCCCCCTTCCTGTGTTGTATCTATATAGAACTACATTAAGGAAACTGCCGATGATGGTGCCAAGAATAAAAGTTGCAATGGTAAAGAAAATATTCATGAGGGTATTATACAACAACCAAACAAAAAACCGACCTTTGAGGGCCGGTTCTTTGTTTAAACTAACTTACCGGCTACTTACAAGCAGCAACTGTAACAGCAGATGATGTTGCAATAGAGTTTCCCTGGCTATCTACGCAGAAGTGACCTGAAGATAGAGGAGAAGAAACTGCCCATGCTGTACCTCCTGTAGCAACACAAGTTACAGCGCCCGAGCCGTTCTTTGCGTCTACGCTAGTAATAAGGTTCTTCAAACTTCCAGTTGATGAAGTACCGAAGAGTGAGTTGTCCGCAGCTCCAGTACATGCAGCAACTGCGAATGTAGGACCGTAAGAGTTTGCATTGCTGTAGAGCAATTCAGCCTGAGCTCGCATGTTTGAGAGTTCTGACTGGATAGCAGCGTCTGTTCCCTTTGTTCGAGCTGATGTAAGAGAAGCCAATACTACAGATGACAGGATACCGATGATGGCGATAACCACCAAGAGTTCAATGAGTGTAAAACCTTTGTTGAATTTCATTTGATAAAAAACTAATTAATTAATTACTTTCTAACTTACTAATCCTTGATCTTCGACAGACCAAAAACGTGTCCTTATTATACTAAATCCCTAGTATCACGTTGTACCACGTGTGGATAACATTAAGTCCGACTAGATACTTGAAGAGATGTTGTAGATCGGAATAAGTACAGAAGCAAGGAGAAAACCTACGCCAAGACCCAAAAGAACAATCATTAAAGGCTCAATAAGGTCTACAAGTGTGTCTACTGCGTTTACCACCTCACGCTGATAGAACTTAGCCAATGTCTTAAGGATGTTTCCAAGCTCTCCCGTCTCTTCACCAATTTTCATCATTTGAACCATAATACCTGGAATCTCAGGGTGTCTCGATGATGCCTCTGAGAGTGAGAGTCCCCCTTTAACAGATTCGGTAATATCTTTCAACACCTGTTCAAAGATTGGGTTATCAACCACCGATCCTGTTAATTCAAGTGCTTTAAGCATAGGAATACCTGAACCAAGCTGTGTATCCAAGTTGTCAGAGATACGAGAGAGATATAGTTTTCTATATAGTCCTCCTATGTATGGTGTAGAGATTTTAAATTGAGCGAGTGAAGCTTTTCCTGCGTCAGTAAGAGTGAAACGGTAGAAGAGAAATCCTCCGATAACAATCAGAATGAGAACAAGGGGGCCGAAATCGACAAGTATGTTACTCATAGCAATAACTATCTTTGTGTAAACAGGAATCTCTTGCCCTGAACTTGTGATAATGCTACTGATCTTTGGGATAACAACCGTAAGCATCAATGCCATTACCGCAAAGAAGGTTGTAATAACAAAAGCTGGGTATATAAGAGCATTTTTTACCTTAGAGTTTACTTCATAGTTTCTATCAAGGTAATCAGCGAGGAAGTTGAATGTTTCATCAAGTTTACCTGACTCTTCCCCGGCTCTTACCATATTCACATAGAATGTACTAAATACTTTTGGATGCTTGGAAAGTGCAGCGGAGATAGTGCCTCCTCCTTGAATATCATCCGCAACTTCCATGAGTCGCTTCGCCAAAGCTTTATTCTCCGTTTCCGCAGCAAGCAATTTAAAGATTCGGAGAGCAGAAACTTGTGCGGTAAAGAGGGTCGCCATCTGCCTAGAAAGAATCACGATATCCTTATTACTCACTCTGTCAAACAAGCCAATATTAGCATTAAGGATTCCACTCTTTTGACCGGCTTCATGGATAGATGAGATTACAAGACCTCGTCGTTGTAACGAATTAATAGCCACATCAACATTAACGGCATCAATTGATCCTTCTGACTCCTGACCTTTTTCGTTGATTACTTTGTATTGGAAAAGCATGGCTCAATAATTTTTATTATAACAATCTCTCGAGAACTGCTGGATTGAGTGTGTGCTGATATGCATTCTCAATTGTAATCTCTCCTCGACGTACAAGATCAGCGAGACATCGGTTGAAATCAATCATACCGTCCTGCTGGCCTGTTTCAATGACTGTATTGATTTCGTGAGTTCTTTTTTCTCTAATAAGGTTAGCAACCGCATTGTTTGAAATGAGAAGCTCATAAGCTGGGATAAGGCCTCCTGCGATACGAGGGATAAGACGCTGTGAGAAGATTCCGGTCAAAGACGATGCAAGCTGGATACGAATCTGATCCTGCTGCTCTGCGGGGAATGAGTCAATGATACGATCAATAGACTGCGCAGCATTGTTTGTGTGCAAAGTTGAAAGTACCAAGTGACCAGTCTCAGCAGCTGTAACAGCAGCAGCCATAGTTTCATGCCCTCGCATTTCCCCTACAAGCAAAACATTCACATCTTGTCGGAAGACTGAAAGCAAACCTGACTCGAATGTATCTGTGTCTATACCAACCTCTCGCTGATCGATGATAGATTTCTTCTGTTCAAAGACATATTCAATAGGGTCTTCAATTGTAATGATGTGTGCCGCACGTTCGGTATTGATAAGCTCAAGCATTGCTGCCAATGTTGTTGTCTTACCCTGTCCTACTGGTCCCACAACCAAAAAGAATCCTTGAGATCGTCGGCTGAATGTTTCTAGGAACGGAGGAAGATTGAGTTCGGCAAAATTCTTAATCTGTTTAGGAATGAGGCGGAGAGCTGCACCCATGTGTCCCTGCTGGAAGAATGCATTTCCTCGAAAGCGAGCAACATCTTTATATTGGTACGAAAAGTCCAATTCCTTTTCTGTAATGAAAGCATCCACTCTTGCCTTTCCAACAAGTGCGGTGATAAGACCTACTAAATATTCATGAGTTAGAACCTCTTTCTTTGAAAGAGGAAGCAATGAACCATTAACACGAATCATGGGATGTCTTCCTTCTGAAAGATGGAGGTCAGATCCTCCTTGGACAATCACCGTGTTGAGCAAATCATTTATTTCTGTTTCGTAGTTCATATTAAATTATTGTATTTTATGGTGCGGGCTACTATTTAACATACGGAGAATCTCAGCGACAACTTCTGATGGTATTGTGGTTGCTTTCACAATATATCCATTGATGCCGAGTCGCTTAGCCTTCTCAATGTCGCTCGACTGTCCTTGATTACTTAAGATTAACACCACTGCATCCTTTGCCAAGTTCTCTTGGCGCATCTTTTCAAGCACCTCGAGACCGTCCATGTTTGGCATAACGATATCAAGAACGATTGCATCGGGAACAAGGCCTCCTTGCAGTTTCGCCACCGCCTCAGATCCATCCCCCGCCGTTGTCACATCAAACTTTTCCTTCTGAAACTTTACCGAATACATGCTGAGAAGGAATTTATCGTCATCTACGATGAGAATTTTGTATGGATGATCTCCGTTCATATCATAATCATAACACAGAGCAAGGAACGTATCGCTATACTTTATTCACTTCTTCAAATGGAATCACTTTATTGAGAGCTTGGATGATTGCATCCTCTCTCATAGTCAACATTCCCTTCTTACGAAGTACTGTCGTGAGATTAAGAGCTGTTGGATTGGTAAGAATTTCCTTTTCAAGATCCTTATCCATCTTAAACACCTCGAGGATGGCGCGACGACCCTTTGTACCTCGTGGATATTGTGCTGTTGGGTTAACTCGAAGCACCTCCTTAATCTCCGGAATCTTATTCCTAAACTCTGCAGGAAGATCCGCAAACTGCTTGTCTATCATCACCTTGATGCTTCCATCTACTGGTATGGTTATGGTCGCTTCTGGGACGGCCTTTCCAACAAGTCGTTGTGCCATACCGAGAATGAGAGTTGGTGCGATAAGGAAAGGGTCAACACCCATGTCGATAAGTCGGGGAACAATACCTACAGAGTCATTGGTATGAATAGTTGAGAGTACGAGGTGTCCAGTAAGAGCAGCTTGAATCGCAAGCTGCGCAGTTTCTTTGTCTCGAATTTCTCCTACCATGATTACGTCTGGGTCTTGTCGCAATGTCGTTCGAAGACCTGTAGCGAATGAGTATCCAATTTCAGGGTGAACTTGTGACTGACTCATACCATCAATGTTGTATTCCACTGGATCTTCGAGCGAAAGTACGTTCAACTCCTCACGATCAACTTCGTTAAGCATAGAGTACAAAGTAGTAGTCTTACCAGAACCTGTAGGACCGGAAATGAGAATAAGTCCGTATGGTTTGTTAATCGCATCCTTAATCATCTTGAGGTTCTCTGGTGAGAAGCCAATGTCATCAAGCTTCTGTACACCCTTTTGCTGATCGAGGATTCGCATTACCACCTTCTCACCGAAATATGTTGGGAATGTTGATACACGGAAGTCAATTTTTCTTCCATCAATTCTTGCCGAGAAACGACCGTCCTGAGGCTTTCGCTTTTCATCAAGCTTCATGTTGCAAAGAATCTTTATACGAGCAACAACAGCATCATGCACCTTAGCGGGAAGAATGAGACTGGTTGTCAAAATACCATCCACTCGAAATCGCACTCGGATCTTTTCTCTCATTGCTTCTACATGAACATCCGATGCCCCTCCCTCAATCGCATATCTTAAAACAGTAGCAACAATCTTCGTTACAGGAGCATCTTCAATGATGTTAGCCGTACCGCTCTTTTGCATAGCAAGTTCCTCATCCTTTGAAAGTTCCACATCTCCTCCTGAGAGTTCACTCTCAAGTACTCCAAGTGCCTTGGTCACTTCCCCAGTTAGACCTTTGTATGTGTTAATAACACTCTGGAAATCCTCTTCAGAGATGATGTACACCTTAAACGGCATACCCGCTTTTTCAGAAATGAAGCTCAATGCATCACGTGCTTCAATGTTATCAGGGTCTACCACGCCAACCTCGAGAACTCCATCCACTACATTAAGCGGTACAATCTTGTAATGAGTCGCTGACTCTTCTGATACATATTTCAATATTTCAAAGGGTACCTGTTTGTCTTCGAGAGATTTTGTTGGAATATGCAAATATTCACCCTTTGCTTTTGTAATGACTTCGGGTGGAATCCCCTTATCACGAAGAATATCCTCTATCGTTCGATGAGAGCTTTCCGCCTCTTGCATGATGTAACCGACATCATCTCGAGTTATGGTATTTTGTTTTGCTAGGATATCGAGAAAACTCATGCTGCAACGTTATTATTTTTTTACTGTTCCGCCTGTAGTAGGTGTACTTGTCGCTGGTTTTGTTGAGGTAGCTGATGATGTGTTTACAAAACTACCAGTACTTCTAACACTTGTAGGCGGGGTACCGCTCTCTTGTCCGATTGGAAGGAATGGATTACTTCTTCCAACATCTTGCTTTGTTATTTCCTTACCAAAATCACGGAGATATAGATATGCGGGGTCTGAGAAAATGTCGCTCTTAAAGTGTATGTTCTGAATGGCTAGAAGTTGTGTGACGAATTCCCTTGCTGCGGTATTACCAGGCTCAGATGAAGCCGACGCTGCTGTGCTGTTTTGTCGTGTTAGCGCGTTTGATGGATCTTCACTGTTTCCATCTGTCATAAATACACCATAGCCAATGAAGAGTAAAACTACTACTACAACTCCTATGATCATATTCTTGTGATGTGAGATGAGGGAGAACATAGTTTTTATTTTAGCCAATAAGTCTGAACTGTCACATTAAAGTCATATATATTTTCCTTTGATGCCCCGAATGACAATGACGTGACATCTACAATTCTCAAGCTCTTTTCAAGATCTGCCAAGAACCTCTGGAATTCCTCGTATGAAGCTGTAACGGTGAATGACATTGAGATTGTCCCGTAACGATTAGCGTCTGGACCAACTTTTGTTTCCTTATCAGTCGACCCTTGATTGATACGAGGATTTCTTACCGACATGTCGGGACGAATCTGACGCGCTATATTATCAATATCAATAACAAGTCGTACATTTTCAACACCATCTGGCAACATCTTCTGGAGTCTATTGATGTCCTCCTGTGATATCTGATTGCGCTCTTCTGTGAGTGCCTCTCTAGCTGCTCGAAGCTGTGTTGCCTTTTTGTTTGCCTCAGTAAGTGTATCCAATCTCGCCTGCTTTACCTTTATCTCCTGATACAGCGGATTAGAATATCCGATGAAGATACCGATTGCTGCAAGTATTAAAAGTGCTGGAAAGATTACTCTCATTGAATTTATTGTTGCGGTGGATTAACTGCACCCGTTGCAGCCTCCTCCTTTCGAAGCTTGTAATATGAGATCAACGTCGGATCAAGCGCAGCAGAGAAACTAAAAGATGAATTACCAGCAGCATCAACTCCAACATCAGTGAGGAGTGGACTACGGAATACATTTCGTAATGCTGGGTTTGTAAACTCCTTCGCCTGAAGAGCTACAGTCTCATAGCTACTCACTGGACCCCTCCCTGCTGTGCCCTTCATTGAAATCGAGATTTTGTCTCCACCTCCGTATGTATATGCGAAAGAGCTGTACTCAACATTTCGAAGAGTAGCCCTTTCAAGAGAACCGAAGAAGTTAGAAAATGCTATGTGCTGCTGCAAGAGACCCTTAGCAGCTATCATTCGGTCATTGAGACGAGTTAGCTCTTGAATAGTTGTTGGGTCAAGGGCATTTTCATTAAGGTCTAACTGCGCATTACCCTTTGTGATATTACTATCAACCAACTGATTGTAGAGAAAGGCACCGCCAGCAACAGCCACACTCACCATGAAGAGAATGAATGCGATAAGAAACAGGAAGTTACCACCTGAGCTCCTGACAGGAGCTTGTGTTACCGGTTGTTTTGGGATGAAAGATGTTTGGAATTTTGTTTCCATGTACGTAAAGAGTTTTCGATATTAGTATATCACCTCATCGCCTGTATCTTCAACAAAGTTTTCAACTTTTCCACCTATCCAATCTCTTGAAGCTTTCGAAGTGCGATTCCAATCGCAACAGCGAACTCAAGCCCTGTCACTCTAAGGACATCATCAAGGAATGCAGGAGCTTCCACTTTCATAAATGGTTCCCCAATTACCACCTCTGTTTGAAAGTTTGCCTTAGCAAGCTCGAAAACTCCTTTCATCGCAACGCCACCACCTGTAAGGATTACCTTACTGATAGCTTTGTTGTATCGCTTCTGATAATTAAGAGTCACGCTATTAGCCTCAGAGAATATATAATCGAGTGTAAGAGAGATAATATCGTAAACAGCCTTCTCATCTGCAGTTACCCCAGTTCCCAAAGTTCTCTTCACGTGTTCGGCGCGCTCGAAAGTAAGGTTGAGTGCCTTTGAAATACTCACAGTCACATCTTGTGACCCTCGATTAATGATGTGCGAGTACTTCACAACTCCACGCTCGAGTATGTATATCTTTGTTGAAGATGCTCCAAGGTCAAAGATCATCACCGGAGTATTCTCACCTGCAAGCAAAGCTCTTGTTGCACTAAACATTTCAATCTCAAAGAAACCAGTATCAAGCCCCGCCTGCTTTACTATCGTATTGTAGTTATTAAGCACTTCGTTGTGTATGGAAACAACAAGCACATCAGTTTTTTTAACTTCACTTGTTGGATTTGTTGTTGTAAGTTCATCCGTCTCGCTTTCTACATATCCCAAAGGACCGTCAGATTCATTTGGTACAACCCACCAATCAAGAGTAACTTCGTTTATGGGAACAGGAATATACTTTCTCGCTTCTATAGGAATCATTTCCTGAAGCTGCTTTTCCGTAGATGCTGCAGGAAGCTGAATTAAAGAAACCAAACTCGATCGAAAAGGAATAGATACTCCACTCACCAAACTTGTTACATTCGCTTCTCGCAATACGTCCTTAATAGCTTCCGCGATTTTGTCAGGAGGAGGATTTGTGACCTGTCCAACAGTCATACCAGAATACGGACCGAGAGCTAATTCACCATATGTTTCAAGTACGGCACGCCCTTTTTTCTTTCGAAGTTGAACAACCTTAATGGATGAAGACCCAATATCAATACCAACGACACTATCGCTTGTTTTTTTTAGAAGATTTTGAAGAAAATTTGGCATGACCAGATATAGGCTGTGTTCAGCCCTTAGTATATAACATCATATGGAAAAAATCATAGCCTCGGTGGAATATTTTCTAATATCTTTTGCAAAAGAGATATTAGAAATAATATTTCCTACTAACAAAAGTGCCCCCGCATCATGCAAACACCCTGGAAGAAACTGGGGTGTCTTAAAAGAATCTCTCTTTGAAGCTTTTTACTGTGGTGAATATAAGGACAAAGCTTTAAAATCCATCATCTTGGCATCAAAATATCATAACGCGATAGAGGCAACCGAAAGATGCGCAGAACTGCTCGCAGATGAAGTAATTGCTCATCTTTCCAGAGGGGTATCTCCCCTCAATGAGCTCTCGATGATCGTAACTGTTCCTTCTACAGCACACTGGCTTGGCGAGAGAAAGACAGATCATATGCAAGAAGTCTTTGATTCCATGAAGCCTCATATATCTAACTTCATATCCCTTGATAACAAGAATGACATCATATCAATCTCCCCACTCAATGATTTCGCCGTACACAGGCAGACAGAAGCTGGAACTAGACCTAAGAGATTACTGCACGCATCGCATAAATTTGAAGTGAAGCCTGCTATCCTTAACGCAAAAAGCTTCATTCTTCTCGACGATGTCATAACTACAGGAGCTACGATGAAAGACTGTACGAGAGCACTTCGAGAAGCAGGGGCAATACATATATATGGTATATCCCTCGCTCATTAGAAACACCCTCGCAAGGCAAGGTAAAATATGATAAGGTAATGCCCATTGGAGAGTTGGCTGAGTGGTCGAAAGCGCCTCACTGCTAACGAGGTAGGGGTGTTAAAACCTCTCGAGGGTTCAAATCCCTCACTCTCCGCATTTGCTGGATCAAAAGAAACCGCCCTCGTGTTTTCACGAAGGCGGTTTCTTCAACTTTAAACTATATCCTCTTAATACTATCAGTACTCAAGATTCCTCCGATATCATACTTCTGCCATGCATCCGAACTAATCTGTGCAATTGGAACGAGAGTTCCATCAATCTGTATTCTAAGTCCTGTCTGAAGAGTAAGTAGTGCATTCCTCGCAGACTCTCCTTGGGCGTCGATTGCATAGTACACCTTGTTATCAGTTTTCAAACCGAGGGTACAATCCATAGCGGGAACTTTGGATGTCGATTTCAACGGGAGACAGACGAACTCACCTTGAAAGCTAACCTGCTGAGGGGTGTCTCCTACTGGAACCTGGCCCTTCGTCCGCGCAGACTCAAACGATACGTACGTCAAAGCAAAAACTATTACTAATGCTATGATAATTGCCAATGCTGTTTTTTGGTTCATACCCTATTATATCAGCAATCAGTAAAATTCAATGAAACCCTCAATCAAGCAATTTCAGGATGAAATATGGGCACACTACGTCAAGAACCGCCGAAATCTCCCCTGGCGCCGTACATATGACCCCTACAGAATATTGGTGTCAGAAACAATGCTCCAGCAGACACAAGTTAGCCGAGTTTTAGTGAAGTACAAAAGCTTTCTAAAGAAGTTCCCCACCCTTAAATCTCTTTCTCTTGCTCCTCTTCGAGAAGTTCTCGTTGAGTGGCAGGGTCTAGGATACAATCGTCGAGCATTGTTTTTAAAGAAAGCAGCAGAGATGATAACAAAAGATCATGCAGGAAAAGTCCCGAAGACATACGCCGAGCTTTTAAAGCTTCCTGGAATCGGACAATCTACTGCCGGTGCAATTTTAAACTTCTCATACAACACACCGACCGTATTCATTGAAACAAACATTCGTTCAGTATTTCTACACTTTTTCTTCAAAGGAAATTCTTCAGTGTCGGATATCATGATTAAAGACCTTGTCGAAAAAACCCTTGATCACAAAAACCCTCGTGAGTGGTACTACGCACTATATGACTACGGTGCAATGCTCAAGAAATCTAGTGATATTGAAACAAAAACCATTCACCGGAAAAGTAAACACTACAAAAAGCAATCGACCTTCATTGGATCCAACAGACAACTTAGATCTAGTATTGTCCGTCTCCTATTAAAATCAACAAAGTCTCTAAAAGTGGGAGAAATTGCAAAAATACTTTCGGCAAAAGAAGAGAATGTTGAGAAGAATCTTGTTTCAATGAAAGAAGAAGGGATGCTGGTGCAAAAAGGCAAAGGCTTTCAAACTGCCTGAAAATGATATACTAGTACCCACATATGCTAAGACAATCTTTGGCCAGCTTAGTGCAGAAGATAGGGCTATCACTTTCATTCATATATGCAACGTTAGTAGCCTTCTTTCGCCCTGTTGAAGCCGTACAATATTATCCCCGCATCACATACTGGCAGACAAACATCACTTCGGTGGTACTTGTAGGTGGATTCATTTGCCTACTCATGGCAGCTTGGGTCATTTCAAATCGCAAAAAGTTCTTAGCAAACTTAATTGCGACAATAATCATTGGGCTTGCTGCTCTCATCAATATTACAAAACTTCACTTCGTGCTTTCAATAACTCCCGTATTTGCCCTCGCCCTTTCCCTCACCATTCGATACTATCCTCGTGTCCGAGTCATCGACCCTAACCATCCAGGAAATACAACTGTCTAATGTTTCTCTCGACCTATCTCTCAAATCTTTTTCGAATACTTCCCGCTCAATCATCTGCCCTTAAAAAAATGGGTATCGTCACCGTAGGAGATCTCTTGTATCACTTCCCCGTTCGGTACGGTGCTTCCTCATCAGGCAAGTTCATCAAAGATCTTGTCGATGGTGAGCAGGCCACCATATTCGGCAAAGTGAGCTCACTCAAGACAGGCAAATCATTCCGAGGACGCATGCCAATGGCAGAAGGTTTTGTTGAAGATGATACAGGACGAATTAAAGTGCTTTGGCTCCATCAGCCATATATTGCAAAACTCATACAACCTGACAGTTTAGTAAAAGTCACTGGTAAGGCAACAGAGAGGAACGGGGTTCTCGGCTTCCTCAATCCAGAGATTGAATCAGTAGGAGCGTTACCAACTTCAATCGGTGAATCACTTTTTGGAGGAGAGACAGCAAACATTGGCCTTCCTGTATATTCTGAAACAAAAGGAGTAACTTCTCGTTGGATATTCCATACAGTTCAAAAGATATTCAAACTTAAGGAATTTGAAACACTTTCAGATGAAGACCCAATTCCTGTAGATATACGGGGGAAATATAAGCTTCCAAATCTCACAACTTCCCTCATTTGGATGCACGCACCTCAAAAAGACTCTGATGCGGTAGTTGCTCGCAAACGATTCGCATTTGAAGAAGTATTTTTTATACAACTTAAAAACCAACAGACACGGCTCCTGCAGTCAAAAGAGAAAGCATTTGTCATAGAAAAGTCAGCATCGCACGCTGGAGTGCAAAACTTCATAGAACGCCTAGGATTTCCTCTTACAGAAGCGCAACAAAAATCGACAGATGACATACTTGCTGACTTTGCAAAAGGTCAACCAATGTCACGCCTTCTTGAAGGTGATGTGGGATCTGGAAAGACTGCAGTAGCAGCCATCACTTCATATGCAGCTGTAACAACAAGACCAAAAGGAAGAACAGCCGGGAGTCTTCAAGTTGGATATATGGCCCCTACTGAAATATTGGCTCGCCAACATTTTGAATCGTTCATAAAGCTCTTCAAGCATATGCCGATTTCGATCGGACTCATTACAGGAAACGGGTGCCGTAAATTTCCTTCGAAGATAAATCCAGATGGATGGACCGATATTTCTCGCTCCCAATTTCTAAAGTGGGTTGCCAATGGAGAGATTGCTGTAGTCATCGGTACACATGCCCTCATACAAAAGTCAGTTAAGTTTAAAGACTTAGCATACGTCATCATCGATGAGCAACATCGCTTCGGTACAGCACAGAGACAAAAGCTTGCGAGAAAGAATGATATCGTTCCACACCTTCTTTCAATGACAGCGACACCAATTCCCCGAACTCTTGCGCTCACACTCTACGGAGATCTCGATCTTTCAATACTCGATCAAATGCCAGTGGGGAGAAAAACCATCATCACAGAAATCACCAGCAACATGAATGCACGTGACAAGGCATATGAGCGAATGAAGGCGGAACTAGCGGCGGGACGACAATGCTATGTCATTTGCCCTCGTATCGACGAGCCCGACCCAGACAAAGAGCAAAGTCTCATGGCAAAATCAGTCAAAGAAGAAGCTAAGCGTCTCAAGAAAGATGTCTTTACATCTTCAAGAATTGAAATATTACACAGTAAGATGAAGCCTGCAGAAAAAGAAGAAGTAATGGACAGATTTGCAAAACATGAAATTGATATTCTTGTCGCAACTTCTGTAGTCGAAGTTGGAGTGAATGTTCCCAACGCCAATGTCATCCTCATCGAAGGAGGCGAAAGATTCGGTCTCTCACAACTCCACCAACTTCGAGGTAGAGTCATTCGAGGAAATCATCAGCCATATTGTTTCGTTGCAACGGAAAGTAAGAGTGACAAAACAATACAAAGACTTAAGGCACTAGTAACAGCCAAGAATGGATTCGAGCTTTCAGAGCTTGATCTTCAAATGAGAGGGTCTGGAGAACTATATGTCGGAAAACAATGGGGTGTGTCAGATGTGGCAATGGAAGCCATAAAAAATATTAAAATGGTAGAAGCTGCTCGAAAAGAAGCACAGGCACTCATTGCAAAAGACCCCCTTCTTTCAGACCCTAGTCATGCCCGAATTGCTAAGATCTTACGAGATCGTGAGGAGATACATTTTGAATAATTGGGAGAATTGATAAAGTCGAATATTTGCTATACTATTGCCCTCATGCGCGTGTAGCTCAGTTGGTTAGAGCGCAGAGCTTATACCTCTGTGGTCCTTGGTTCGAATCCAAGCACGCGCACAGAAACAGAAAACCTCCCGAGCAAGGGAGGTTTTCTTGTTTCCTATATCTCCTTTTCTCTTTTCTTCTTAGGAGTAATACCGTTTACGATCAAGAGTTTCTCAAACTCTTCCCTTTCCAATGTTTCAGCTTCAATCAATGCTTTTGATATGCTATCAAGCGCTGCACGATGATCGGTAATGATCTTGAGTGCTCTTTCATACGCCTCATTCATTATTTTAGACACCTCTCCATCAATGACGCTAC
>CAZFOD010000001.1:4751-123403 GCA_964520545.1 uncultured Candidatus Saccharibacteria bacterium | reverse complement strand
GCTCTTTCATACGCCTCATTCATTATTTTAGACACCTCTCCATCAATGACGCTACCAACATTCTCGGAATAGTCTTTGTCGCCAACGCCCATACCACCTCCGATTGTGCGTCCACCGCTTGATTCAAGTGCTATAGGGCCAATTTTGTCTGACATACCGTACTTTGTAACCATGTCTCGAGCGAGTGCGGTAGAGACCTGCAAATCGTTAGAAGATCCTGTAGTGAGATCGTTAAAGATATTCTTTTCAACCACGTATCCTCCAAGAGAAACCGCAATATCATCCAAGAATTCATTCTTTGACTGAAGCTTTCTTTCTTCGAGTGGAAGCTTAAGCGTATATCCCGCAGCTCTACCTCGTGAGATTATCGATACCTTATGAACAGGATCTGCGTACTCGAGAATTGAAGCGATGAGTGCATGTCCTCCTTCGTGGTACGCCGTCACTTCCTTTTCTCTGTCAGAAAGGATATGGCTTTGTCGTTCAGGACCGAGCATTACTTTTTCAATTGAGCGGATGAGATCGTACTGTGAAATCTTAGTCCTATCTTCTCGAGCTGCTAAGATGGCTCCTTCATTCATGAGAGAGTGGAGATCTGCTCCAGAAAATCCTGGAGTTCTTTCTGCAATTAATGGAAGGTGAACATCTTCTGCAAATGGCTTTCCCTTCGAGTGAACTTCAAGAATGGCAAGTCGATCATTTCGATCAGGAAGATCAATTGTCACACGACGATCAAATCGGCCTGGGCGAAGAAGTGCTGGATCTAAAACATCAGGACGATTTGTTGCAGCCATAACAATAACTTTTTCATTAGGTTCGAAACCATCCATTTCAACTAGAATTTGGTTCAGTGTCTGTTCTCGTTCATCGTTACCTCCGCCAGTACCCGTTCCTCGAATTCGTCCTACAGCATCAATTTCATCAATGAAGATGATGGCAGGAGCTGCAGTTTTTGCTACAAGGAAAAGATCTCGTACTCGAGAAGCTCCTACACCGACAAACATTTCTACGAATTCTGAACCTGAAATGGAGAAGAAGGATACACCGGCTTCGCCAGCAACCGCTCGAGCGAGCAATGTCTTTCCTGTTCCAGGACTACCCATGAGCAATATTCCTTTTGGAATACGTGCACCAATATCCAAGAATTTCTTTGGGTTCTTCAAGAAATCTACAATCTCAGACAATTCCTGTTTTGCCTCCTTTGCACCAGCAACATCTTTGAATGTAATACGAACCTTCTCATCTTCAGGCTTCGTCAAACGAGCACGTGATTGTCCGAAACTAAATGCTTGTACTCCAGAGCCTCTTGCCTGCCGTGTCAAAAACCAAATCATTCCAGCGAGAAGTAGTAATGGGAAGATGAATGGAAGAAGATTCATTAGCCAATATGACAAACCCTCATCAGTCTTGTTTTCTATCTTCACCTTTGAAAGTGGATCTTTTGCAACCCCGAGGTTACTTAATGTTTCGGTAAGAGAACTTTGTGTTTCTTTCTTTGACTCTTTCTTTGATTCATCGGTATATGTAATTGAAAGATCATCTCCTGACACAGTGATTGAAGATACCTTTCCAGCAGAAATATCTGTTGCAAGTTCAGACACGCTGATTACCGCAGGTACTTCTGTACCAATTACGGTATATGTGTAGAGGCCAATGATGGCAGCAAAAATGATAATAGTGCCCACAATATTATTAAACACGAGATGCTTTGGTTCCTTTGGACTCTTACGTGGAGGACGTGGGATTCTAACCGGAGGTTTTTGATCTCCCTGATTCTCTACCCTTTCATTTTTATGTGATGTTTTTCGAGATGTCATAGAGTTGGAGTATACAATACATGCATAAGGTTTGGCTATATGAAAATGAATTGTATATATATGTCTTCTGATATACTTTTAACCAATGACAACCTTTGTCCAAAACAGAAAGGTAAGGTTCAACTACGATGTCGAGAAAGCCTTCGAAGCTGGCATCGAGCTTTTTGGGTTTGAGGTAAAGGCAATAAAGACAGGGCACGGTTCACTCGAAGGAGCGTATATTGTAGTGCGTGGAGGTGAAGCATATCTTGTGGGTGCTACCATTCCCCCATTTCAACAGAACAATACACCAAAGGGCTATGAACCAGCTCGAAACAGACGGCTCCTTCTTAAGAAAAAAGAGATACAGGAACTCTCTGATATTGAAAGCGGTAAGGGATTGACAATAGTGCCAATTTCACTGTACAACAATAAGGGCAAGGTCAAGATTGAAATTGGCATTGCTAAAGGTAAGAAGCGGTTCGATAAGCGTGAATCTATCAAAAAGCGTGATACCGACCGCGAGATTCGGAGAACATTGAAAAATCAATAACACACATGGGGATGATTGGCTTCGACAAGTGTCATTTCTTCTTTGTGCGCGATCTAGCTCCAGTAACTAGTAAAACTGCTGGAACCCTTAAGTGCTAAAGCACGACAAGCGGTAGCTTCTCCGTTTTTTGCGGTGAAGGACTTCGCCTTCGCAACAGCCCGAGCCTAACGCTCCACGCCTAGCGACATCACAGTTCTGTCTTTCTGAAGCAGAACTGCCGGTGGTATATATTCAGAATAGGTTGACGATTTGCTTTAATCGTCCGCCGAAACCATAAAGCTCGGGTTCGTTACGTTTTGTCTGTCTTCTAGTAACGAACTTTAAAACGGCTCTGCCGCAAAGACCCTCTACGTCGCGTAGATTCATCTAAGAAACTCACCTGCACCCGGGTTCGATTCCCGGCATCTCCACACATCAAAAACAAAACACCCTGACTTTCGCTCGGGTGTTTTAGTTTCAATTTCTCTACCTTTTTACTTTCCGTACCAAGTCTTTTCCCATGCTTTCATATCCGCAATTTCTTTGTTTTGCGCAGCAATAATTGCAGTTGCTAAATCTTTAATTTCTTGATGTTTTGCGCTTTTAAGAGCGAGCCCTGCCATCTCTACCGCACCCTGGTGATGAACGATCATCTCTGCAAGGAACGCTCTATCAAATGAGTCTCCTGTTTTTCCAATCAAAGCTGCGTTCATGTCCATCATCATTCCCTCCATGCTGTTATTCATCATACTTCCATTAGGCATCATATGCATACCGCCCCTACCGTAGTCATCATTATCATAACGATTTATTGATGCTCCGATAGCATATCCAACACCAAGAGCAATGATGAGGGCGAGAACGCCTATAACTATATTTTTGTTTTGCATATTGTTTAAATTACTAACTTAATAAGAGCATGCCGAATCAAACCGCTTTACCTCTTAAAGATTGAACGTGTAGAATCCTTTATCTTACCTACTACATCTCCAATTATTGATTTTGTTTTTTTAATCACCGCGTCTGTTGCCGCCCTCAACTTATCAGAAACTCCCAAATCTTTTTGACCGATGTCATTTTTTACAACATCTCCTTTTTTAACTGACATGTCTGATACCTTGTCTGAAGACACATCCCCACCACCAACATCACTCTTTTGAGACATATCCCCGATAGAGTCTCTTGCAACATCACCTGCTCTGTTTACCGCAACATCCTTTGTGCCAACATCACCTCTGCTGGAAGTATCACCCCTCCCGTTTACAGGCACATCTTTTGTAGTAACATCCCCCGCTCTGTTTACCGCAACATCCTTAGTACCAACATCACCCTTCCCTGATGTATCTGCTACAGATTTGGTATCACCGATATTCTCAGTAACACATGTTCCATCTACTTCTTTTAGTTCGTCGTAGCAATATATTTTATTTTCATACACAAACGCTCCATCAGGTACTGAGAATGGGACACAAGAATTCCCCTCGGCCCTGTATCCATGTATGCAATACCAATCATCACCGTACAAAAGAGAATTTGCTGGCTTACTAATAGCTTCACATTGATTACCTACTTTCTTGTAGCCATCAACGCAAATCCATCCTGTTCCGTATGCTCTAGCGTTTTGAGGTACCGAAACTTTCTGACACGAATTACCTACCTGTGTATATCCATTAATACAATACTTCTTACCCGTTGAAGATGTCTTAAGATCCTCCGCCCTATCAACCTGAACGCAGGTTTGATAGTCAGTGCTATTCATATATCCAGCCTTGCAGAACCATTTATCATAATGGACAAAAGCATTTGTAGGAGGAATAACTGCTACGCAGGAATTACCCATCTTCTTGTATCCATTCGCACAAAACCATCCTTGACCATCGGTGAGGGTGCCCAGGGTCATTTCAATGCTAGAACAAGAATTACCATTTACGTAGAATCCTGGTTTGCAGTACCATTCATCACCGTACTGAACTGCATTTGCAGGTACGTTTAAAGGTAGTGTAAGTGCGGCTGGTGCGGCGTACATTTGACCAAGACTTCTTCCCAAAGCCATCTGTCCCTTTTCAGAAGTGGCGGCAATCGAAAGCAAAGCAACAAGTGCAAGGATTGAGTAAAGAAGCAATGAAGATTTCATTACCCTTGATTATACATCAGGGGTTTCGATGTACAGACTACTCCTGTGTATTATTTCTTTTGCAAATCTATATATGCAGACATTGCATCACACATGAACTGCACAAGTCCTGGTGCAATCTTTACCACAAGCTTTTCCCTCATAAAGTCTTCATGATGTTACGTTATTGTTGCGCTATGACGGGTACACAACAATTAAAGCGCTGGGGCACTCTTTTACATCCGTGGATCTCCTTATTGATCATGGGGATTCTCTCATCCGCCCTGTATATCACAAACCTTGGTGATGAACCCTTTATTGATAGAAATGAAGCTGTATACGCCCAAGTTGTTCGAAACACGACCATGTCTCAGAATCCGTTTACTTTAAAATTAAGTGACGAACAATGGACAGAAAACCCTCCCATATATTTTTGGTCAGTTATGATTGTTGAAAAAATATCCCATTCCCTCAAAGCCATATTCACTCCCGCAATAAACGATGACTTCCGGCCGAATGAATTCACCATGCGCTTACCGACTGCAATTGCTGGGGTTGTGTCCATAATTTTAGTTTGGCTCATTGTGCTTCAAAAAACCAGAAGCAGAAAGATTGCAACAATCTCATCACTCATACTCCTTACAAGTGGAATATTCATCGACGGTGTAAGACAGGTAAATCCTAATGTACTAGTAATTGCTAGTATCCTCTTTGCATATTATGCATACATCCGCGCAGATGAGGATCGATCTTGGATATTTTGGGTCTGGATTGCCATAGCGACTGGATGCATGGTGGGTGGGTTCGTAGGCATGCTTGCAATACCTATCATTGCGTTAGATATTATTACAAACAAAAAAGACAAAGACTTTTCTCGCAACATTGCAATATTCTTTAGAGACACAAATGGAAGACACGGTCTTCTCATTGCTGCCTTAACAATATTTCCATGGCACATATATCAAATATTAATTTCTGGCGGTGCAATTTTGCACAGATACAACCCAATCAATATCTTCACATTTGAGAATGCAGAAGTTATGAAATCTATTGCTTGGATAATTGGAGGCGGGTTACCATGGAGCATTCTCTTCATCATATTTGCTCCTTTGGTTTTGGCTCCCCCTTTCTTCATTAATCGTATTCACTACAATATCTTTACATCATCACTGCTGGGTACAATTACTCTGCTTACCGTAACTGCAATATTTTTTGATTCCCCTTCCATATTCACCTACCCATTTCTTGCAATCACAGTAGCTATTGGAGTTGAAACTATTCAATATCACTTCTTCAAGATTCAACATGCAAAACATATTCCGACCCTACTTACTGTCGTGGCTAGTATTGTTCTGATCATAGTCTCCATAGCTACCTCAATCAGTATCGGACAACGCAGACTCGAATCAATGCAAGAACAATATCAATTAGCAAAAGAAGAACGAGAGGCCGGATTAAAAATCTATCCCCTTAACGAAAATGGGCGCGTGTATCAAATGACAGAAAATGGACATGAAACCTTTAAATTCTACAGCGCAGAGAACAAAATTAAGATTTTCAACATTGATACAGCCACAAGTACTGGCAGGTATTACATCATTGCAAAACGCACCGAACTTGCCGATGTGTTGAACTCTCCAGCATTAAAATTCTCATCAGACTTTACCGTTGAATATCTTGGAACATATATAACATTGATTATGGTAGAAAATCACAGCGACCAAGCAAAAGTCAGCAAGACAGAAACGTAACTCTTGGTATACTATCTACAATATGGCACGTAAAATTTTCTATTTCGTAAGACACGGTGAGAGCCTTTTGAACGCTGCTGGCATTAGGCAGGGTTCTGAAGGAGGCCTCAGTGACAAAGGAAAAGAACAAGCCGTGGAAACTGGTAAAAGACTAGCAAATCACGTCATCGACGTAATATTGGTTAGCCCATATGTCCGAACAAAAGAAACAGCGGGTATCATCAATGAACAAATACCAGGAGGTAAACACATTGAATATGTGGATCTCCTCCACGAACGAAGAAATCCTTCTGAGATCATTGGTAAATCAATTAGTGATCCAGAAGTAAAACGCATCATCGATACAATCGACAAGTCATATCATAGCGATGACTTCAGACATTCTGATGAAGAAAACTTCCAGGATTTGAAAGACAGAGCACGAGCACTTCTCGACTACCTTGCCGCACGCCCCGAAAAGAATATCCTCGTTGTCACCCATGGTATTTTCCTCCGTATGGTTGTTGCATACATTGAGTACGGTGAAAGATTAAATGCTGCCACCTACAACACTCTAAGCATCGTGAACGCCTCAAACAATGCCGCCATTACCGTATGCGAATATCGTAAAGGATTGTTTGGACCACCAAAAGAAGAGCGATGGAAGGTACTTGCCTGGGATGACTACTCTCGAGACGCAGAAAAGACAAGGGGGATATAATTTTGCTTTATACCAAAAGTCATATAGTATAGAAATTTAGATACGCTCTAGGTTCAAATCCTGACGTACAAACCCTAAACCCAACCTTAGTTACCGAGGAAGTTTGATATGCACAATAAAAAAAATCTGTCCTGGATCCACGACGACCGTTTCGTCGGTGGAGTGATTCTGACACAAGGAAAGAAGTTCATGGAATGGGCAAAAATAAGTTCCCTGAAAATCAACGGGCCGTGCGTCACAATTGAAGTCAGTGGCGGCTGGTACGAATGCAAAATTCGTGAAGAAGGCGCGTGGAGTTCCCACGCACATACTGACAAGCCTCTCCATGTCGAACTTGAAAACCTCAACATGAAAGAGACCGGTGTCGTGGAGTTCTCTGTCAACGGACTTGGGTTGTGTCAGCTGTACCCAAAAGGTGCAATTCCCTTCCCAGAACCTGGAACACGAGACCTTGTCGTTGAACTTCCTCCGGAAAAACCCCGAGAGAATTTCACGTGAAGTTAAGACGGTCGGTGCTCTTGTGCCGACCGTCTGTTCTTTTACCTTATTTGACTCAACTTCTCACCTATCGCCTTTTTATACGCCAGTACATCTTGCTCCAAACCAATGAAGTTGTCTTCTCTCGCCCTTGAGAGGTAGTCTGAGTCGAGCTCCGCATCAAGCGTAGCTAATCTATCCTTGTCCACAACCAACCCTGCATCAAACATAAGCATGTATTCTTCGAGAAATGCTCGAAGCTTCTCTTCAGGATCCTCTATACCATTAGCTGTTTCTGCATACTCTTGAAACTTTTCCATCGCAGTACCAACCCCAGGATCATTCTGTTTACTAAAATCAGTAATGCCACGCTCAGACAATTCACGCACCATAGAAATGAGCTGATTTCTTAGAATTTTTCGTCGACCTGTTTCATTTGTTACAGGCGACTCCATCGCACCAAAGTTTTGACTTCTCATACCTTTATTATATCACCTACAACGCTCTCGAAACGAGAAATATGAACAACACCCCGAAAATAGTGGCAAATACAGTACGCAATGACGAATCTTTACTATGCGCCTCAGGTAAAATGTCTGATGCGCCGATATACAAGAGGAAACCTGCAAAGAAACCAAGATATCCAAGGAGCGCTTGATCTGAGAGGGTGAAGAAAAGAGTGGAAAGACCTCCTAAAACAGGTGCGAGAGCATCAACGAAAAGCAAGGCAAGTGTTTTCTTATCTGTATTTTTATGAGCAATCATCAATGATACGGTGTTAAGTCCATCGGAAAAATCATGTGCAAGCACCGCAATCGCAACAACAATACCTACCTCTGGTGAAATCTGGAAACCAAGACCGATACCAACACCATCGAGAAATGAATGTGCTGAGAGAGCGAGAGCTGAAAACACTCCTACTGTTGGATGCTTGTGTTCCCCGTAGTTTTTCTCGTGCGAATGATGAATGAGCAATACCTTTTCAGCAATATGGAAAATGAGGAACCCTACAACAAGAGCAATCATCGGCATCTCAAGCCCTGCACCTGTTGAACTCGCTAACTCGAATATTTCAGGAAGAATATCGAACGCAACAACCGCCAAAAGAACTCCAGCGGTAAAGCCGAGAATTGTATGCATACGGTCTTTAAAACGAAGACCGACTAGTCCGCCAATGAATGTCACAATGAATGTGAGGATGATGAATATAGCTACCATATTCATCACATTATACGATATATCTGATTTATCAAAAAGTCAGTGGCCTTAAAGAGCATTTCTTGTACACTAATACAATGAACGATATAGAGAATCCAACAACGTGGAAATTCTACACAACCACCCACCATGCGTGGGAGGCTATGCTCTCTTCCATTCTCAAGGCTGAAAAAACAATCGACTTCGAGCAATTCAACATTGCACCAGACAATATTGGAAGGCAATTTATCGAAGCATTAATACAGAGAGCGCAAGCAGGGGTAAAAGTAAGGCTTCTTGTTGATGCAATGGGGAGTGTAGGGTTAGGACAATCTATGTACCTTGAAGCAATGGAACGAGCAGGTATCGAAGTGCATTTCTTCAATTGGATATTCCCTTTCTCTAGAGGAAACAAACGTACGTGGTATTTCCGAGATCACAGACGGACACTCATCATCGACAAGAAAATATTTTTCACCGGTGGAGTGTGCATCGGAGATCCAATGAAATATTGGAGGGAAACAACCATTGAAATGACTGGCGATATAATAACTCAAGCACAAGCACCGTTTGAAAGAATGTGGAGACAGGCTCACAAGAAAACTCTACGCATGGGAGATAGGGCGAAAATAAATCTTGAGGGATTTAGTTTCCTGACACAAGCTCCACTTCCCCGCCAAAGATATCTGTATCGAAGACTCATAGAAGCAATTCGTCAGTCACAAAGATATGTGTACCTCACCACTCCATATTTCCTTCCGGATAACCGACTACTTCGTGTATTAATTCTTGCACGTAAACGAGGAGTTAATGTTCGTATTCTAATTCCAAACAATTCCGACCATCCTGTAGTCGACAGGGGTTCTCATACATATTTTCACAAAGTTCTCTCTAGCGGCATTCGCATACATCGTTACAGAGATATGATTCATACAAAGACCGCTGTCATAGATGGTGATTGGGCGATGGTAGGAACACTAAACCTCGACAACATTAGCTTGAGATATAACTTCGAGTCCGGCATTGTCGCGCTAAACCACCACTTTGCTACAGAGATTGGCGGCCATTTCACCAACGATTTACAACATGCAGACGAACTGACACTTGAAATGTGGCAACGACGATCATACTTCTCACAATTCCTTGAGATACTGGTATGGCCAATTAGAAAGTTTTTGTAATATATAAACTAAACACCCGCCGTCAAAACAATGACGCGGGTGCGTGGCCTTTCAATCGACAGAAAGGCAAACTCTTGGTTAAGCAGGTGCAGGAAGACTCTCCGGCTGAGAGATAAACAATTCCCTTAAACGTTGAACGCCCTGGCGAATCTTACTCATTCCAGGAGGAAGCGGCGTGCAGCAGATAAAATAGAACTGCGCCAGGTAACAAGGCGCGAGACACAAGATACCAAGATCGACAAAACCAGATCGAGAAACTTCCTCCATCACTACCATGAATAGGACCAGGGCGCCAATCCTCTGCTTTCGCAAAGTTTTAACCCTGTGATTGCGCAGTGACCTTCGTAACGAGGATGTAACCTGCTCCTCGATAATTGGTATCGTTACCTTGTAAAAAACTCCTTGCGTAAAGATAACCAAGATTCTGGGAATACTTTCAGCCCAAAATGGCTGGAGTACGATCTCGCAAATTATTCCAGCCAAGATAATGAGGCAGGTCAGCCTCGCGAGCCAAAAACAGTTTTTACCAGTCATTCGCTGGAACCAGCGAGAAAAGCGCTCAAACACTCGTTCGAGCACCCACCGATCAAGAGCATAGAGAATTTTCAATAAGGACTCCTTTGTTAAGGTTATGAGGCGAGGTAATCCCGCGTCTGAGAAAAACTATACAACCTTTCATCGATAAGTCAATTTATCAGACAAAATTCCCCTCTTTCCTTTGATATTCTTTACTTTTGTGCTATATTACCCTTACTAAATCACACCACATTGTCGATTCCTTCAGTACGCATCAATCATCAAATCAGGGTCCCAGAAGTCCGAGTTATCGGAGCAGAGGGCGAAAACATCGGGGTTATCAGCATTTCCGAGGCTCTATCTAGGGCTCGGGACGCTGGTCTTGATCTAATCGAAATCTCTCCAAAAGCCAATCCACCGGTTGCAAAAATCATGGATTATGGTAAATTCCAATACGACGAAAACAAGAAGCTAAAGGCTTCGAAAGCTAAAGCGAAGGTTGTTGAAGTCAAGAGTCTCCAGGTCAAAATCGGTACCGGCGAGCACGATCTCACTCTCAAGGCTAAAAAGGCCTCAGAGTGGCTCACGGAAGGCCATCGAATCAAGATGGACCTTTTCCTCCCCGGCCGAACCAAGTATCTCGATGAGAAGTTCCTCAGAGAGAGAATGGACCGCCTCCTTAAACTGCTTACGGTCGACTACAATGTAGCTGGCCCAGCAGTCAAAAGTCCAAAAGGCATGACTATTCTTATAGAAAAGGCGTAAACCACCCTTTTCTGGAGATTCGAATTTATAAGTTAAACAACAAGGCAGATGCGTAAGTTCGTCCTAAAGAGACGACGCCTCGCGTAAACACATGAAAACCAACAAATCATTCAGCAAGCGATTGAAGGTCACCAAAAACGGTAAGATCATCTCTCGCAAGGCCGGTCAGAACCACTTTAACTCAAAGGAAAGTGGTCGAAAGCAGCTTGGTAAGGCTCGAACAACTGCATTCCACATGACGAATAAAGACAAGTCTCGATTCTTGTCTAATTCTTCTATCTAGTCCTCCTTACTATCTTCTAATATTTAACTACTATGGTACGAGTAAAAAAAGGTGTTCATGCGGCAAAGACCCGACGAAACATTCTCAAACAGGCTAAAGGTTTCAGAAACGGACGAAAGAATAAGGAGCGATTGGCATACGAACAGCTCGTTCATTCATATGCAGCAGCATTTTCTCATCGACGAGATAAGAAAGGAGACTTCCGAAGACTCTGGAATGTTCGAATCAACGCAGCACTCCGCCCTCTCGGAGCAACTTACAGCACCTTCATCGGCGCTCTTAAGAAAAAGAATATCGAAGTAGACCGAAAGATTCTCGCAGACCTTGCGATGAATGTTCCGGCTTCATTCGAAAGACTCGTTAAGCAGGTAATGTAAATCACCTAACAAAAACACCCAGCACATGCTGGGTGTTTTTGTTTTAACTACATGATCCGTTCCCTGTTCTTTATCGGAGCATCAATACCAGTCGGCTCCGCAGCACTTTCATATGACCTGAGCATATTTTTGTCTGCGTCTATCATCAATTTCAGTTTAGCAATGAGAGCCTTTGGATCCTTATCAAACACAATCTTAGGATTAATTCGATGACTCTTTTCAAGGATGTTCTTAATTACTTCATCTGTCTGCCATTTACCCTCTCCTTCCAAAATACCTATTGGCTTACCGTCTTCGTATGCAATGGTAAATTCATGAATGGTGCCAATTCTTCCAGGACCAATGACTACAGCATCAGTAGAGCGAGTGAAAAGAAGGTCTCGTCCGTTGTATCCAAATCCTGTATAAATGATGAGATCCATATAGTCGACAGGAAGTCGATATACTTCCTGATGTTCTCTTGGACCTTCTGCAGGTGAAAAGCCAATGGAGATTCCGTGTTCCTCTTTGCAACCAACAGCTGCCCAATATGGAAAACCTGTTGTCGCACCTGAGAGCATCACAACATCTTGTCTCGCAATTTCTCTTCCAAGCTCCTTCGCGATTTCTAATGCTTCAGGCCCGAGAAAAGCAACATCTGCTGCACCAGAAACCCCAATCTTGTGAACGAGATGATTGTGCTTATCGTTATTATGTAAATTGAACTTTGGCATTTGTTTATGATATCACGGTCTTTATTTTCCCCTTAGGTTCATTACCCTCCAGCACGTCAATTATATTCTGCGCAGCCACTACCGCCATTTGATTTCGAGCACTTTCCCTCGCCGAAGCGATATGTGGCGTGAGAACCACATTTGGAAGCTTCACTAATCCTCGTGCAAGATTTGGTTCGTCTTCATATACATCGAGGCCTGCTCCTTTGATGACGCCTTTTTGGAGAGCGACAACAAGTGCCTTTTCGTCTACGACAGGGCCCCGAGAAGTATTAATCAGGAATGCTGTTGGCTTCATCATCTTTAATCGTTCCTCGTTTATCAGGTGATGAGTTGAAGGAAGAAGTGGTACGTGAAGACTCACAATGTCTGACTGCACCAATACATCTTCAAGCTTTTCAACGAATTGCGCTCCCTGTGCCTCAAGATCAGCATTTCTTTTAATATCGTAGTAAATGACCTTAGCTTCAAATCCTTTCACAAGATGCATTGCTACTCGTGCACCAATGTGTCCCGCACCAATGAGACCAATGGTTTTACCACACAGGTCTGTGCCGATGAAAATCATTGGGTCCCAACCCTTATACTTTCCTCTTTTAACAAAGCTGTCTGCTTCAATGATACGTGTCGTGAGAGCGAGCATGAGGGCAACAGTATGCTCTGCAACACAATCACTTGAAATACCAACTGTGTTTGTTAGTGTAATTCCCCTATCAGCTGCATCCTTCAAGTTAAAGTTGTCATATCCTACAGCATAGTTTGAAACCACCTTAAGCTGTGAGCCCGCTACATCAAAAAATTCCCCATCAATATGGTCTGTAAGGAGAGTAAGAACTGCATCGTACTTGTTTTTTGAAACCATCTTCTTAAGACGCCTTTTTGATGGGGGTTCCCTATCATCACCAACTACAACTGTATATCCTTTCGCTTTTAACATGTCGATGCCGATCTGCGGAATCTGACGGGTAACGTAAATATTCATAGCCCAAATTATATCACGCGAGGAGTCATTCCCCCTGTGGAATATTCTAAACTCTATGACACCACCATCCTCATAAATGACAGTCTCCCAATGATAAGCTAAAATTAATCAATGAAAAAATCCTTAAAAACTCTCATTATAATTTTGATCGTCATTGGTGGCATATTTTTCTTTTATCCGAAGACTGACCAAACCATTGGGTTTCCGGTATCAACTGGTCGCCCTCCAGAATGTCTTGGATTTATGCGGATTGAAGATTTTACGGACACGTCATTGTTTATCTGTTACGGAATATTTTATTAATTTTATCCGTTAAGTTTTTGTCTAAACCATAAACTCTATAAGAGTACCGTCTTCATATTCTGGTTCAGCTTTAAATGGTTCCGTTATCTTCATTGTTATATTGTTTAAATCACCTATTCCTTAACGATAATTGTCATCCCGTCCCAAGCTGGAACAATACTTGCTTTTACACCAAACTTATCAAAGACCCATGTATTAAAATTCTGGATGTTCTTTGTGATGTTAGAGTCTGCACTAGCATTAGCAACGTCGCCTCCCCAAAGAGTGTTGTCTACTAGTATTACTCCTCTCGATCTCATCAGGGGTAAAGTCTTTTCAACATATGTACGGTAGTTTTCCTTATCAGCATCAATGAAGGCTAAATCAAAATACCCGTCGGTCAAAACTTCCGATGATAGCTTGTCCAACAAATCCGTCGCAGTACCACTTCGAAGTTCAATTCTGTCAGATACATCTAGGTCTGCCCAACGTTGCTTAAGCTCATCGACAGATCGAAGATCCTTCTCAAGGGTAACCACCTTTGCCCCAATGATATCTTTCGGAAATGCTTGTGCCAATCGCGCCGCTGTCATACCGCGAAACGTACCTATTTCTAAAACCTTACGTGCGCCAATCATGTGCATAATGGAAACAATCACTCGTAACTGACTTACAGGTGCTTGCATCTCTCCGTGATCAAAGGCTTCGGTGTCTTCCCTTGTCATTTTCATATTCGCACTCTCACTTCGATCTAAGAGACCGTTAATATATGCCGCCACCTCTTTTGAAATGGAAATAAATTTGTGTATCGAACTCATGGTTGTACCATAGCACCCAATCAAAATTACTCAAGCGTTACCGTGTCGCCTTCATTAGGATGACTAGCGTTAACCCCAAGATAGTCACGAAGTCTCTGTACTAGGAAAAGAGATGACTTTGTCTCTCCCATAACGACAAATACTTGTCTAACTTTTTCAGCACAGTGCTCAACGAATTCGACGAGGTGATCTGAATCTTTATGAGATGAATATCCATCAATATGATCAATTGCTGCGTTTACTGTCACCTCATGTCCGTAGATGACAACCTTCTTAGATCCATCTTGAATCTGGCGTCCTAAAGTTCCCACGGCCTGATATCCGATGAGAAGGAGTGTAGTATTTGGATCACTAAGGTAATTAAGTTCATGGTGTTGAATACGCCCACCGTTAGACATTCCTGATCCTGCAAGAATGATCTTTGGAGCTGGTGCGTACTTTATGGATTTAGACTCATCAGCACTCTCTACAATCTTAAGCCCTGGGAAATTGAAAATATCGTGGCCTCGAGCAAGGTCAGATTTAGCATCGTCGTTAAACTGCCCCCTCAACTTCTGGTACATGGCAGTGAGTTTAATAGCCAGTGGAGAGTCGAGATATACAGGACTTCGGCTGAGCTTCTTTTCGTCAAAGAGCTTGTGGATTTCATAGAGCAATTCCTGGGTCTTTTCGAGGGAGAAGCATGGTATGAGAAGGGTCCCATTTCGAGCTATATTGGCCTCTATGGCCTGTTCTAGCTTCTGGAGGCGTAATTCCCTATCTTCATGGTTTCTGTCTCCGTAGACGCTTTCCATGAGTAGGTAGTCGGCGTCTGTAATGGCCTCAGTATCCTTCAAAAGTGGCGTTGGACTATTACCCAAATCCCCCGTGAAAACAATCTTTCTTTTGTATGGTTTACCATTCTTGTCGGTAATTCCTTCTGGAGCAGTGTAGGTCAATTCGTACATTGTTGAGCCGAGCACATGTCCCGCGTCTTTCAAATTCACCTCGAAGCCTGGAGAAAGAATAGTTGGTGTGTGATATGGAATTGTTTTCCAAAGTGAGAATGCTTTCTTTATATCCGACTCAGTAAACATTGCAGGTATCTTTTTTTGCTCAGCTTCCTGTGTCGCTAATTTCAATGCATCTTCAAGCATGAGAGTGGAGAGCTCTCGAGTCTCAGGTGTTGAATATATTGTTCCAACAAAACCATCATGCAATATCTTTCCTATCCTACCGATATGATCCATGTGAGCGTGAGTGATGAGCAAAACGTCAGCGGTTTTGGGATCGTATGCAAACGGAGCATGGTTCGACTGATCAGCAGTAGGATTTCCCTGTTCCATACCGCAATCAACAAGAATTTTAAATACACCACCACCTTGGTGTGGGCCTTCAAGAAGAAAATTAGCTCCGGTAACGGAACCTACTCCCCCGCAGAATGTAAGTCTCAACTTCCCATCCTTCTGTATTGCTTCAGAGTTATCAATCATTATATTTGTGTTGTTATATTTTTATGCGGTATCTTTATCCAAGTCATGTATGCAATCAGTATTCCTATGAGATCCATTGAGAGATCGATGATCGTGTCAGGAACAAAATTCGGACCAAGCTTTGAAATACCAAATGAAAACTCTATTGCCTCCCACAAAATGCCCACCAAAAGTCCTCCAAAGAGCACAACGGAAAAGACTGAAGAATTCGACATTGGAGCTTTAGACCTTCGCTGCAACATTGTCTGCCGACCAATGAGAACCATATTACCAGCAAGGAACCCCCCAAAGATATGCATAAATTTATCGAACCATCCATATGACCAGTAAAGGTAGAATTTTATGGCAATCATATCAACCGAAAAAAGGATGATGATGAGAATTATGACAGCGATAAATCTAGAACGTAGTGACATATCGTTGAATTATACCCCACACCAGAACCTCCGACAAAAAAATGAATATCCAGACGCGCAAACACCCGGTGCCTTTCGACATCGGGTGTTTCCGCGAGGATTACCGTGATTGTTAGACCTAGTGTGATCTAGGTGGGTGGTCTGAGGATAGAGCTCAAAGCTGTAACCTACTCGACCTCCCTGTTTTGAAAATAATCTAAGCTAACATATCCAGTAACCCTGTGCTCATTATGCTACTTTCATTTTGCGTTGCAATCTTTACAACACCAAGTTTCAATATTGCAGTTCGATATTAATGGATTCTTTCTTATTCCCCAAATATGCCGTCAATACTTGCTGAATATGTGATTTGTTCCTGCACAAGTTTGTAATCAAGTAACTCTTCCGGTTTAAACCAGTGTGAAATCTCATCATCAGCCTCTTTTGGTGATCCTGAGGCGTGAATTAAATTACGAACAGATCGCTGGTCTACATCTGACATTTGATATGAATCTAAAACATAGTCGCCACGAATTGTACCGACTGGAGATTTAAGAGGTTCAGTTCCTCCTGTTATCTTCCTCACCACCTCAACGGCATGCGCACCTTGCCACACCATAGCAATGACAGGACCAGCTGTCATATATTTCTTCAATCGAAGTAACAATCTTGTTGTGACCTCTAAAGGATCAGTAACTGGAGGAGTTAGCCCCTTATCCAAATATCCCTTAATGGTTTTTTCTCCCGTGACCCTTCTCCATTCAGGATCGAGAGTGTAGTGCTGTTCTATCATCTCTTCAGTTGGAACCATGAGCTTGAGACCAATCAGTTTCAAACCAAGTCGCTCATACCTCCCGATTATCTCTCCTATGAGACTGCGTTGTATTCCATCTGGCTTGATGATGACAAGGGTTCGTTCGTATTTGTAATGATCAGTTACTGTTTTTTTGGTGTGCATGTTCTCATTTAACCATATTTAAAGGCTTTTTTCAGGTATTGACAATTTCCCATATACTGCTATAATACTTGTATTGAGCGATGGGAACGACCGAAAGGGCGTTATCGCTAAATATAGTCAACAACCAGACTATTCGGACGCAGGATCCCAATCCTAGCGTGTGGTTCTTTACTACATGATAGATGGCAAGGACAACGGATGACGAGCCTGGTAGAGCTTGTAGAAAGTTGTCGGGATAGACGAGCGTGCCTTTGCTCGAATATCTGTGGGAAATCAGACGTTATCAAATGAGTGCACCTTCCGACAGGCATCGGATGCAGATGAGTAACGTACCGCGAACGGCTTGAAGTCACCCTCCGAGGAGCTTAGCCACTCGGACTTGTAACGGGGCTTCGTTCATTTGCGGCATGGCGAAAACGTTAGCCGGGGCATGATCCTCGGCGACCAATCGCGATTGTGACCGTGAATGTCATGTTAGTGGGTTAGTCTTGTGAAAACGGGCGGCCGAGCAGTGATTCGTTTCGAGGCCGCCGCGAATGCGCGAAGATATCGGGCACGCGCAGCCCATCGACAGAAAAGGATAGCGACGCCGAGGGACACCCTCCGCGTCTAACAGCCCCGGGCACGACATCGTTCGTGCACCGGGGCTCATTTTTTTATACACCAAACGGATTTTCTCTCGCAGGTCTTTCGGGAACAGGCTCTTTTTTATACTTCTCCAAAATAGCAGCTTCAACCTCTTCCCTGTCTTGTCCAAACTTTAGATACGACAATTCCTTTATTTTCTCAACAATCTTTTTGTTACCAGGCTCTGGCCATGTGAATTCAATATTGAAAGGACGAGTTGGCTTTCCATCTGAAAGCATTTTCAAGTAGCAATTCATGTTATCGATATTCATAATATCGCTTGAGGTAAATACTGGTTCAAACTGTTTCTGCAAAAACTCAGCGTCTTCACTTCCCACTCGAAACACCGCCATAGATCCAACGTTACCAAACACTGCATCCTTTATATTCTCATCCAACTGCGCGATGAACTGATGTGCAATGTTTAGAGAAAGTTTGTACTTTCGGGCTTCTGAAAGAATGGTTGAGATGGAAGGTGTGGTGATATTTTGAAATTCGTCGATGTAGAGATAGAAAGGATTCATATCTTTACCGAATGAATCAACACGTGAAAGTGCTGCCATGAGAATTTTACCGACGAGAATGAGACCAATGAGAGATGAGTTAATATCCCCCAGTCTTCCTTTTGCAAGATTTACAAGCAAGATTTTCTTGCTGTCCATAATCTCTCTGAAATTAAAGCTCGACTTCTCCTGAGCAATGATTGGTCGCATGATGTCGTTTGCAAGGAACACATCGAACTTACTTGTGATATATGGCACCATGTTCTGCAAAGACCCTTCCCCTCCTGCCTTTTCAGCAATCTCTTTCCAGAACTGTACGACTATTGGATTCTTACACTTCGAAATCTTCATATCACGGAAACTCTTAACAGCCATTACTCGAGAAACATCGAGCAATGTACAACCACTATCCGGGTCTTCAATCACAAGCATTGTTGCGTTTCGGAAATATTGTTCAAACATTGGACCCATAGATTCGGGCACACCTCCGTACAGCTTCTGGAAGATGCTAAAAAGTTCGTTTACGACGAATGTCTTTTGTTCAGGGAAATCTCGATTGTATTCGAGCATGTTGAGTGCCATTGGCCGATCAACATGAGACGGATCAAAATATATGACATCATCGTAGCGCTCTGGAGGAATGTGTGCCAAGATATCCTGAACATCGGAGCCGTGTGGATCAATGAAGCATATTCCCTCTCCATTTTTGATATCTTGAATAATCATGTTTTTCAACATGGTGGATTTACCTGTACCTGTTTGTCCAATTGCATAGAAGTGACGTAATCTGTCCTCCTTACTCATATATATCTTTGTTTCCGTATTACGATGCTTGTTTGTTCCAAGGAAAATCCCCTGCTTCGGCAATCCAATCGGTGCAGAAGCTGTTCCTGCTTTCGACTGTTTAAGTTGAGATGAACTTACAACACTTTCAACTGGAAAATGCATGACGGTGGTCAACTCTCGCAAAGACACAGGGAGTGCCTTTCGCTTATCGAACAGGCGATAACTAAAGTTATGGAACAACTCATTAAGCTCCCCACCCTCCTTTCTTTTAAATTTCAATCCTGAGCCTAGTGGATTCTCAAATTGATTAAAGGCCGCTTCCATATCAGAAAGAATATGTTCTGCACGAGGGCGATTGGCTGCAGAAGCGACAATACGGATGTTGGTTTCAGCTATTGGGCTTGAGATTTTCGCAGTGATTTGCTCGACAGCAATCTGATCAATTGGCTTATCTTTCTTTTCATCCTTCTTACCACTTGTCACTGCTTCCTTGGCGATATCCTTAGCCATTTCCCCAGCAACTTTTGTAAACTCTCCCCATATACTATGGCGGATATCGATAGCCTTCTTAACACTTGTACCTTTGTTGATTTCATCAAGAGCGTCTTTGTAAAGCTTTGTGTAGTAATCACCAACTGGATTGAAAATGATTTGTATTGATGCCCCTTCCCCATCTTTTTCAATCTTTGACAATGTATTCAATATTACGTTCAAAGGATCGTAATCAAATTGTTCATATTGCTTAATTGGAAATATGGGATTCTTTGTCTGTTCAGCTTCAGCTCCAACAGAAAAACCGTCGACATTAAAGACGTTGTAGCTATCCTTCTTTTCAACTATTTTTGCATTCGAGAATATGGAGAGAAACTGTTTTTCAAAAAGCCCAGCTTTACTGTCAGGTACTGATACATAGAAAACAAACTCTTCACCACCCTCTGCAACTGCAAGCTCCAGCGAGAACTGGTTCTCCTCAGCAGTCTCGCGACCACCTGAAACAGAAAGCATACCTGAGTAGAATTGCTCCATAGATGAAAGCATTTCCTTCAACACCTTCTTCTGATCATCTTTCTTTGCCTCTGGTAATGAAACTTCGTACAGAGTATGTTTCAAAGCCTTAGCTATGGGTAAAGTCTCTTTAAGCCCAGGTGTCGGCAACCCCTTCTTTATATATTCAACAAGGAATCGGTGGAAGTCGTCATCGATATGAGGATTATTGAACGCACCAGCAACAGCTAAAGCATTCAGCACTCCGCGCTCATACATCACAGAAAGCAATTCTTCTATTTTCTTATCATGAGGCTCAGGAGAAAGTTCAAGAACAATCTCTCGCTGTTCGTGAGCAGGCATCTTGTAGCTCTCATGCAACACCTTATCCATTTGCTGTCTGCTGTATGTAGAAAGTTCTTCTGCAATTATTGCTTCACGCTCTTTCTTTTCACCAATAGAGCTAAGACCGCGTTCCTTACTAGCGACAACTTGTCGTAAATATTGAAGTTCTTCCTCAGGAGAACTAAATTGCTTACCTTCGTATGTTAAACCGCGTTGTTCCATTAGGATTATTATACGACATTGTTCACTTCCGAGCGATAGCCAGAGAGAACTGTGAAATATATCTACGCAGTCAAAACCTCTGCCCCTGTCTCTGTTATCAAAACCGTATGTTCAAAGTGCACACTGCGCTTTCCATCAAATGTACGATATGTATAGTCATCGTCATCAAGAGTGATTCTGCTGTCACCTTCATTCAAAATCGGTTCGATAGCTATGACCATTCCAGGCTTCAATACAACACCCTGTCCAGGCTTACCAAAATTTGGAACAAATGGATCTTCGTGCACAGCATATCCAACTCCATGCCCGCCGAGACCTTCTGCAAAATTAAAACCATAAGTCTTGTGATAGTACTCACCAGCTTTTTCTATAGCAGCACCTATATCTCCTGTTTTTATAGCCCCCGTCCTGTTCTTACAAAGCTCAATTGCAGCATCGAGTGTTTCCTTACCCGCCTTAAGAAGTTGCTTGCCCCTGCTATCAACCTCCCCAATACCTACGGTAATCGCACTGTCTACTATCAACCCCTTGTACGATATGCCCATATCGATAGTAACAATATCACCCTCTTCCAATACAGAAGGATTAACATTTGGTATACCATGCACCACTACGTCGTTAATTGAGAGACATAGTGCTGCAGGGAAAGGGTGATTCGCTCCTTGTGGTGTATATCCAAGAAATGCAGGTGTAGCGCCAGCCTCTGCAGTTAGCTTTCTAGCTAGATCTTCTAGGTCTTGAGAGGAAACACCTGGCTTTGCTGCCATATCTAATTTACGCAAAATATCAGCAAGGATAGCTCCCGCTTTTCTCAATATCTCGATATCTCCTGCTGTCTTTATGCTCGCTGTCATGTAAAAAACATACTACTTGTTTCGCTCCAATTCCGCAATGATGTCCGCATGAACCTTTTCTATGGGCTGCTCCCCGTTCACGTGGATATATGTATATCTTTCATTCACCCGAAAAAAGTCGACCGCTGGAATTACCTCTGTATCAAACCAAGAAAGACGCTTCTCGATTCTTTCCGCATTCTGATCATCAAGTCTTCCTTCAGTTTTCGCACGACTTACCAATCTTTCACGGGACCAATCCTTACTCACATCGATATATATGACTGTAGGATTCTCACGTTTGTAAAAATTTACCGCTGAATCAAATACCAACGCCTCCTGATATGATCGCGGTGTACCATCGATGAAAAGATGTTCTTCACCTGTCATTTGTTCCACCAAAAGATGTGCCCAATTCCACACGGCAAGAAATGCAGGTTGAGGCATGCCTGTTTTGTTAACCTCAGCTGCTAACGCACTGGAAAATCCTTTCATTTTGATGAATTCACGGAATCGTTCACCGGTCTCAAGATATACGACTTTTCTTTTGCCCTCGTCTTTGGCTAAAACAACATCACGAAGTAGCTTTGATTGTGTACCCTTTCCGCATCCGGACCTACCCATGAGTATGAAGGTCTTTGGTGTCATAGTATTAATATCATATCACGCAAAAAGAAAAGGCTCCTTTCGGAGCCATTTCAATATTCTAATATGGAGATATTAATATTCTCGCATTGCTAACTGAGCGTCGACTTTCTTTACGATGTCGAGAACAACCTGTACCACGATGAGGAGCGCTGTACCTCCGAGAGTAATCTGCTGAATACCTGTAAGGGCATGAACAACAGGAGGAAGAACCGCGATGATACCAAGGAAGAGTGCTCCAACAAGTGTGATTCGAGTAACCACCTTGCTCAAGTGAACTGATGTAGGGTCGCCAGGACGAACACCAGGAATGAAAGCTCCATTCTTCTGAAGGTTGGTTGAAATTGACTGTGGATCGAACGTAACAGCTGTGTAGAAGAATGTGAAGAGGAATACAAGAATGAAGTATGCAAGAGCATAGAGCCATGGGTTAGCCATGAAGTCAGATACAGCAACTGAAATTCGAGCAATAGTCACATTGTTAGCATATGACAGTAGGTTGAAAAGCATCTGAGGCAAGAGAAGTATAGAGAGGGCGAAGATGATTGGAATAACTCCAGCCTGGTTAAGTCGAAGAGGAAGATATGTAGAAGCTCCACCATACACCTTTCCACCACGAACCTGCTTTGCATAAGTAACAGGGATTGGTCGCTCTGCCTCCGTTATGAATACAACAGCGTAGATTACAACAATTGCCGCAACCAACAAGCCAATGTACAGAGGAAGCTGAGCTGGATCGTAAATCACTCGAAGCTGCCCAATAGCCTGAGGAAGCCCTGAGACTATACCTGCAAAGATAATCATTGAAAGACCGTTACCGATACCGAACTCTGTCATAAGTTCTCCAATCCACATAAGAAGAATTGAGCCTGTAACGATAACCATTACGTTCCGAACGAGATCAAAAGTCTCTAGATTAGCAACAATACCTTGTCTCTGAAGAATAACGATAAACGCGAATGCCTGAACAAACGCGAGAGGAACAGTAATGAGTCGAGTGTATTGATTAAACTTCCTTCTTCCCGCCTCACCATCTTCCTGATACATAGCCTTCATTCTGTCTGACATCATCGTAACGAGCTGCATGATGATGGAAGCCGTAATGTAAGGACCGACACCGAGCATAACGATTGAGAGAGTTGAAAGCCCTCCTCCAGAGAAAATATTAAGAAGTCCAAAAAACTGATTTCCGTTCAAAAACTGAGCAAGGGCCGCTTCGTCAACTCCAGGAATTGGAACTACCGCAAGGAGTCTAAAAACAATAAGAGCTCCGATAACGAACAATGTTCGATTTCGAAGAGTCCTGTCTGAAAAAAGTGATTTTATCTTTGAAAAGAATGTATTCATATTACTTTACGTTACCGCCTGCTGCTTCGATTTTAGTCTTAGCGCTGGCAGAAACATCGCAATCTGAAATGACAAGCTTTGTAGAAACCTCACCGTTAGAAAGAATCTTTACTGATGGATATCGTCCTTTGTATATAGTGATAACACCTTTATCAACGAGAGTCTTAGGTGTTACTTTTTCTCCAGCCTTAAATACTGAAAGATGTGAAAGGTTAAGTGCAACAGGCTTTGTCTGGATAGAAAGGAAAGAGTTCTTTCCTCGTCCTCGAAGCTTAGGAAGTCTCTTAATTGTATCTCGAATCTCTGGTCGAACCTTAGCACCGGCTCGAGCAGTCTGACCCTTGCCTCCCTTTCCTGAAGTCTTACCACGTTTGCCACCACGCCCTATTTGAGTAGTTTTAACTGTTGGATATTTTCGCTTGAGGTTGTGCATTTGCATGGCAGTGTAATTATATATCTAAATTAACGCGCTTTCTTTATCAAGCCAAGAGCCATGACAGCTGCTCGTGCGTTGTTAAGCTTATTCTTTGTTCCAGATCGAAGCTTTGCTGTAATATCTTTGATACCAGCAAGGTCAATAACATCTCGAACTGAGCTACCAGCTACAATTCCCTTTCCAGGAGCAGGCATCATTTCAACACGCGCGCTAGAATATTTAGCCTTGATTTCATGAGCGATGCTTCCTGTTTTTGTAAGATTAACAAGAATCATATTCTTCTTAGCATTTCGAGCTGCCTTGTCTACAGCGAGCGCTGTATCACCCCCCTTTCCTGTACCCACACCAACACGACCCTTTCGGTCGCCGGCAACTAGAGATACAGCAAAGCTAAATCGTCGTCCTCCTGATGCAACTCGTGTTACTCGTCGGATATCGATAATTTTCTGATCAAACTCTGGCTTAGCGCGAGGTTCACGTCGAGGACCACCTCGTCGCTCTCCACCACGTCCACCATCTCGTCGAGGACCACCTGCTGAGGCACCACGTCGATCATTTCGCTGGAATGGAGTAGGAGCAGCCTGAGGGCCTGTTGCCGTAGCTGCAAGCACTGATGCAATAGCTGGAGCTGGGGCTACTGGTGTTGTTTCTGTATTTTCCTGTGTTTTGTTTTCTTCAGTCATATATTTAGAATTTGAGACCGCCTTCTCGCGCGCCTTCGGCAAGAGCCTTTACTCGTCCTGTGTAAATAAAGCCGCCTCGATCAAATACAACAGCAACGATTTTGTTTCCCTGAGCTGCCTTTGCGAGAGCAAGCCCCGCTGCCTTTGCAGCCTCTGTCTTGTTCCCCTTCAACCCTTTTGTTGAGGCCATTGCCAAAGTCTTGCCAGCATCATCGTCGATGAGCTGTGCGTAAATAGTTGTGTTTGATTTGAACACTGAAAGTCGAGGTCGATCTGCTGTACCAGAAACCTTCGCGCGAATGCGCTTTCGTCGTCGATCTCGTGTTGATGAAATAATGTGTTGTTTCATGGTAGTTCTATAAACTAAGCTGTCTTCTTACCTTGCTTTCGCTTGATAACCTCTCCTTCATATCGAAAACCTTTTCCCTTATACGGCTCAGGCTTCTTCAAAGCACGAACTTCTGCTGCAAACTGACCAACAGCTTCCTTATCTGGACCAGTAACAGTAATTGTACCCTTTTCTGAAGTAACTGTAAGACCCTGTGGAATCTCTACATTTACTGGGTGTGAAAAACCGAGTGCCATCTTAAGTGTGGTTCCAACGACGTCAGATTTGTAACCGATACCTTCGAGAATGAGTTTTTTAACGTAAGGAGTGTTTACACCCGTTATCATATTCTTAACATGTGAAGCATATGTGCCCCAGAGCGCTTTTGTCTCTAGTGAGTTCTTCATAGGCTCAAGTGTAATAGAAGATCCATCGATTTTGATAGCGATAACGCTCTTGAACTCACGCTTCAATTCTCCCTTTGGGCCCTTCACAGTAAACAAACCGTCAACCATAGTGACTTCTGTCTTTGCTGGGATTTCGATTTTTTGTTTACCTGTTCGTGACATATATTTAAATGATTACCAGATCTTAAAGAGAACCTCTCCACCGACCTTTTCCTTTCGAGCCTCCTTTCCTGTCAAAACTCCTTTAGGAGTAGTAACAATAAGAGAACCGAATCCGCTCTGCACAGGTCGAAGTTCATTAGCACCCTGATAGATACGTCGTGACTGCTTTGAAACCTGTTCGATACCTGTGATTCGAGGCTTACCGTTTTCGTAAACGAGTTCAGCTTCAATTTCCTTAATAACTTTCTTTCCCTTCTTTGTAACAGCCTTTACATAGCCTTCCTTAGCAAGAGTATTGAGAATAGCTTCTCGGATCTTTGAGTATGGGAAAGAAACTACTGTCTTACCTGCAGTGTTTGCGTTCTTAAGCTTTATGATAAGTGATGAAATGCTGTCTACCATGATGATTTTTTTATTCCTGGGATTCGTCCGTCGTTAGCTGCTTCTCGGAAGCAGATTCGACACATATCGAAGTCTCGCATATAGCCTCGCTTTCGACCACATCGGAAACATCGTCGAACTACCCGGCTCTGGAACTTCGGTGCTTTAAGTGATCGTGCGACTGTTGATGTTTTTGCCATAATACGTAATGTTTCGTGATGCTATCAATTTTGACGGCTAAAGTCAATGTTATTTTTCAGCTTTTTTGAACAAAAAGCCGAGATGTTCTAGAAGAGCCTTAGTTTCCTCCTTCTTCTTTGCTGAAGTCACCAAAGTGACAGCAAATCCGAACACATCTTTAATTTCCTCGTCTGTCGTCTCAGGGAACACAGTGTGCTCCTTGATACCGAGGGTATAGTTACCCATAGCGTCGACCGACTTAGCTTCAATACCACGGAAGTCTCTTGTTCGTGGAAGAGCAACATTTACAAGCTTCTCTAGGAAGCTCCACATTCGCTCACCTCGGAGAGTAACCTGATATCCAATTTTGTCTCCCTGTCGAACCTTGAATGAAGCAACTGATTTCTTTGCAGTTGTAGCTGTTGCCTTCTGTCCTGCAATCTTGTTAAGACGATCACCGATAAGATCCTTCTTCTTTGGGTCTTTGATAGAACCAGTTGTGGCAGAAAGAGTCACCTTAACGACACGAGGTGCCTGAAGTTTATTCTTGTAGCCGAACTGACCCTTCAATGAGTCGAATACTCCTGCTCCTTTTTCTTTAATTGTAAGATGGTTTTTCATAAAATTTCTTTAAAGGATTAGAGAGTTTTTCCAGACTTACGGCTGATTCGAACATACTTCTCGCCAACAAGCTTCTTTCCTACTCGAGTCCGCTTTCCTCCTTCTACGAGCATAACGTTAGAAGCGTGAATAGGTGTAGCGAAGTCAACAATCTGACCCTTACCTCCCTGCTTGTTTGATCGCTTATGTCGCTTTCGCATATTAGCTCCTTCGACAAGCACCATGTCATCTTTAGGCATAGCCTTGATAACCTTGGCTGTAAGGCCCTTGTCTTTTCCAGCGATCACTATGATATTGTCTCCTTTTTTGATTTTCATAAAAGTATATTTATATATGCGACAATATTAAACGATTTCAGGCGCACGTGACGCGATTGTCTGGAAACCCTTCTCCGAGATTTCTCGAGGAATTGGTCCGAAGATACGACCTGCCAATGGCTCCTTCTTTCCCTTATCTAGGATAACTACTGCATTTTCGTCGAATCGAACATAAGATCCGTCCTTTCGTCGGAATGCCTTTCGCTGTCTTACAACGACAGCCTGGAGTACATCCTTTTTCTTTACAGCCTTTCGTGGCTCAGCCTTCTGAACAGAAACAACGATGATGTCACCGATTTCTGCAGTTCGCTTCTTTGAAGAACCGAGGATTTTAAAGACTCGCACAAGCTTTGCACCTGTGTTGTCTGCGACGTTTACGATTGAGCGTGGTTGTAACATGGTAGTAAAATTACTTTAGAAGCGTAAAGTGCTTATCTTTAGAAATAGGAGCACATTCCTGAATGTCGACCTTATCACCGATCTTCTTTGTGTTTCCAGCATCATGTGCCTTGAACTTCTTTGATCGAGTAATATATTTGTTGTACTTAGGAACCTTTACGTATCGATCTACTGATACGACAATTGTGTCCTTCATCTTGTCAGAAACGACCACACCCGAGAGTACTCGCTTCTTTGATGCCGTCTTAGTTGTTGATGTGGTAGTCATGACTTTTTTATTAATTATTTAGCTGCTTTTACTGTCTTTGCCTGCGCATTCAATTCAGTAAGGATTCGAGCAATGTCCTTTCGAAGGATTGAACCCTCCTTTACGTTCTTTGCCTTTCCACCTGATATACCAAATCGAAAATCCTGGAGCGCATTTCTCTTTTCAGTAAGCGCTTTCATGAGGTCTTTTGGATTTTTATCTTTGAATTCAGACATGGTGTGTATTTAAATTTATGCGTCGTGTCGAGTAACGATTCGAGTCTTGATAGGAAGCTTGCTGCCCGCCTTTCTAAGAGCTTCTCTAGCTGTAACCTCATCAATACCGTCAACTTCGAAGATGATTCGTCCAGGCTTAACCTCGACGCAATATCCCTGAGGATCTCCCTTTCCCTTACCCATACCTACTTCCGCAGCTTTCTGTGTCCAAGGACGATCAGGGAAGATTCGGATCCAGATACGGCCAGTTTTACCTGATGATCGAGCAATTACCTTTCGAGCAGATTCAATCTGGTTCGATGTAATACGGAAAGCGCTTGTAGCTTTAATACCGAATGAACCGAAGTTAAGATGAATACCTCGTGTCTCAACGCCAATCTTCTTCGGGTTTACCCGGGAAGTCTGCCATTTTCGGTGTTTTACTTTCTTAGGAAGAAGCATGGTGGTTTCGTTAGACTACAGATAAATTATTTTTTTGCAAAGATATCGCCCTTATATATCCACACTTTGATACCAATATTACCGTAAGGCAAATTAGCTTCGTAGTGTTTGTAATCGATATCAGCACGGAAAGTCTGAAGAGGAATCTGTCCCTTCTTAAGATCTTCACGTCGAGCCATTTCAGCTCCGCCAAGTCGTCCTGAAAGAAAGAGTCGAACCCCTTTCACATCGCGGCACGCCATAACCTTATCTACCATCTGCTTCATGACTCGTCGGAAAGGCATACGCTTTTCAAGACCCTCAGAAATCATCTGAGCGACAATTGCAGAACTTGATTCAGGAGACTTAACCTCATCAATTTCTACCTTGATATCAGACTGCAATTCAGCAATCTTAGATTTGATAGTTTCAGGATCGTTCTTGTATTTAATCTGAATCTGCTTGATAGATTTGTTCTTGATATCTGTAACGAATGCAGCGATATCATTCTTGAGTTTTGTAGCACCCTCACCACTTCGGCCAATGATCATACCTGGTCGAGATGTCTTAATGATGACACGAAGAGACTTAGCATTACGCTCTGTCTCAATATCAGCTACGTACATACCTCGCAACTTCTTTTCGAGCCATTCTCGGAGGAGAATGTCCGTCTTAAGGTTGTTTCGATATTTGCTGTGCATCGCGAAACCTCGAGACTTCCAGTCTCTGATGATTCCCAATCGATGTGCAAATGGATGTACGCGATGTGTCATGTTATTTCTGTGTTATTTTCTTAGGAGCCACCTTTTTCTTCGACTTCTTTGCAGCTTTCTCGCCAAGAACAATTGTGATGTGGCTTGATCGCTTGTTAATTCGAGAAGCAGAACCCATCGCTCGAGGCATGATTCGCTTGAGAGTCACACCGCTGTTAACCTGTACTTCTTTAACAATAAGATTCTCTGTCTCGATACCGGCGTTCTTTGCATTAGCAATAGCGCTTTCGAGAAGCTTCTTCAAAGGTGAAATAGATCGCTTTGTAGTAAAAGTAAGCGTTTTAAGCGCTTCTGCCGTTGACTTACCACGCATAAGATCGGCAACACGGCGGACCTTTCGAGGAGACTGTCGGTAGTTATTAAGCGCGGCTTTCATGGTCAAATATTAAAATTATTTCTTTGGAGCGGCATCTGTGGCTGTCTTTGCAGCCTTAGCTGATGCGATTTCAGAGTCTTTCTTAGCCTGATCGAGCTCTTTCTGCATCTTACCTCCGTGTCGGATGAACTTTCGTGTAGGTGAGAATTCTCCAAGTCGGTGACCTACCATTTCTTCTGAGACAAGTACTTCAACATGCTGTCGACCGTTGTGAACACCAAAAATGAAACCTACCATCTCCGGAGAGATCTGGCTTCGTCGGTACCATGTCTTAATAACCCCAGTATCTGTGGGTTTTTTGCCCTCGATTTTCTTCAAGAGCTTCTCTTCAACGTATGGTCCTTTCTTTAGTGATCGTGTCATGTTGGTGTGTCTTCGAAGTCACCGGATTCCGTGAGGAACCTAGGAAAGCGGGTTTGAGACGCTTCTCTGTTGGTATTTTCGTTTATCCTTCGCGTTGGCGAAAAATAATAGCCCCAACAGAGCTTGTCCTCGTATACTATCAGAAAAAAATACCCTGTCAAATATAAGAAAAACGCGCAACCAGGGGTGGTTGCGCGCCTTACAACTGAAGGGGGTTAAACCCCGCCAATCGTGTATTTCCTTGAAGGATTCCCGTCAGTTCGAGCTTATCAGGGCCTTCCGAATCCAGAGCACCGTTTCCCCCTTGTCAGGACGTTGCTTTAGGGCGGCGTCACAGGCACTGGAGTCGTTCTCCGAGAAGAACATCAGGGTAATGAGCCCCTCGGGAGCGCTCACTCCCGAGAAGTACTGCCCCTTGAAGTGTTGAACGTAGGGGACATCGCTTTTCTTCAGCTCCTTGGACCATGACCCGTTTGCTTGAAGCGTTACGTAGGTAATGGTTGCCCCGTTTTCATCTTCCCGCACTACTGACTCAATGCGGTAAATGTTGACACTGCCAAGGTTACCAAGGGTTGTAGGGTTTTTGTTTTTTTCTTTCGCACACCCAGTTGAAGGGGTTGCGATAACAACGAAGGCGATGAGAATCGCCATGAGGCCACGAAAGGTGGCCACTGTATTTTGGGTGGTTCTTTTCATAACACTATTGATCAGATTTGTCTGAGTAAATCAGTCAAATCAACAGTGTTAAAAAAAGTTCTCTTTCAAAGAATCTATCTATTCCTAGTCATAACTATACACCATTTACCGAGAAAAGTCAATTAAGGCTTTGCCCTGCATATATGGCTCTGTATAGCCGTATTATTGCCTACCGAATGTAAAAGTGGTGGCACTTTCTGGTATCAAACGAATATCAATTGGGATGTGTTTGCGAACATACACATCTGTATCTGCAAATTCATCCATATATAACAGAGGTCCCAACGCTTCAGCTTCTTGCCATGGCGGAAAAATATCATCATTGTCAGGACTCCAATCTATTGTGTACCTGTATCGCTTATCACATTCTTCTATCTTTGAATCGTTATTGTAGAAACAAACTTCCCCATTAGGCACAATCGGTCCGATAAATGGTGGACGACGATTATTATTAGCCGCGCTCATCGCAGACTCGTCTTCAATTACTTCAGCGATATAAGTGGCCTTTAAATTTTCCTCGCTACTACCGTCATATATTGCGATGGCTAATTTTCCATCGCCTGTTGCGACCAAACTTTCTACAGGTACAGCAATGTAGCTACTTATAGCGTTCTCGCCGTTATAAAATTTCAAAACATAGTCCGTAGTTGTACCGTTTACCTCTGGAGAAAGGTCTTCAATTACTTTCGCGTATATTTGTGAAGGTGTTTCAATCTTAGAGTGATCAGGAGTCCATGAATATTCTAATTTCAACCCCAAATATGAATTCAAGACAAATAGGGCGCCAATAATTAGAACCACAGTGAGGACAGCACCTACTAACCCTGCAAATATCTTTTGATATATAGTCATATATTTATCTTCTATAATTCGGGCGAACCCCTGCGTTATGAGTAATCGTCATGTTTCCCGACGTCCTTAAGCCACTTCCGGGATTTTTCTGGCTCGTGAAGATCTCGATTGAATTTGGCTTGTTAATTCTGTCGTTTACAGGTCGACCAGTTTTAGGGCTAATATTGCTATCCCTCACCTCAAATGCCACCCTCTTACCGTTAATGTCGATAGTACCCCTGGTTCCTGGCTTGTAGTAGCTAGAAGCAGCCGATACTGGCCCGTTCCCTTCTGCACCCAAAGGAGTCAGAGATCTATTCCCCTCACCTTTAGATGCCCTAGAGCCAGGATCATTAACTGATTCCGTTGATGAATAGAAATGAACTTGCGTATTTGGAATAGGTGTACCGCCCTGATTTTTTGGGTTTGAAGTACCGCGAGCATTCTTACTACCCCCTTTTGTTATATCCTTCTCAGGAGGAAAATTCTTCTTTGGTGGTTCCTCTTTTTGTACCGGGGGGTTATTAGGGTCATTCTTTTTCTCTTGACCACCACCTCCTCCCTTGTCTTCACCGCCATTCAAAGCGTCTTCTAAAGCTTTCTTTTCAGCTTCTGTAGGAGCTGGGTTATTCTCTTCAGAGAAGTTTTCGTCTTCAGTAATTTTTCCCTCATCCTCACGCAAAGCAGGTTTTGTCTTTTTAAAAGGAGGCTTCTTCTTGTTCTTATCCTTTTCATCCTTCATCTCATCATTAGTTGGGATTGGCGGAAGAGTCTCAATAAACCCTGGAGGGAAAAGATTCGAATATCCTTTTGCGGCCTGATACCCTGCTGAAGAAAGGAGGACGATCCCTGAAAATACCAAGATTGTTTTAACAAGAATATTCTTATTCATCTGTATGAATAATTCTATCACGGTGCAACACAATGTGAACACAGAAAGTCACAAGAAACAAAAAAGCCCCTTGTGGGGGCCTTTTTGAAACTATCTTGCCTTTCCAACTCTTCGTCGTGAGACAATGAGCTTGTTTGAATATTTCTTTGGTGTTCGAGACTTCTGACCCTTTCCAGTAGGCTTTCCGTAAACTGAGATTGCTCGTCGTCGTCCTCGTCCTTGTCGGCCTTCTCCTCCTCCGTGTGGGTGATCCACTGGGTTCTGAGCAGTACCTCGGACAGTTGGTCGAATACCCTTCCATCGACTTCGTCCAGCTTTACCATACGCCTGGAGTCTGTTCTCATCATTAGAAACTTCACCGACTGACGCCCATGCAGTATCTTTTATCTTTCGTATTTCTGTTGAAGGCATCTTAATCTGAGTAAAGCCTTCGTCCTGAGCTACTACTTCAGCATAGTTTCCAGCTGATCGAGCGAGCTTAGCGCCACCTAGAGGTTTAACCTCGATGTTGTAAATAAATGTTCCTACAGGGATGTTTCGGAGAGGAAGTCGGTTACCAGCCTTAATCTCTACCTTTTCTCCGACAATAAATGTATCACCGACCTTAAGTGACTTAGGGAGAACTACATATCGCTTTTCACCATCAGCATAGTTTACCAAAGAAATGAAAGCTGTTCGGTTTGGATCGTATTCAACGCTAACAATCTTTGCAGGAATATCCTTTTTGTCATAAACAAAGTCGATATCTCGATACATTCGTTTGTTACCAGCACCCTTGTGACGAGTGGTGATGCGTCCAGTGTTGTTTCGTCCAACTGATCGCTGAAAACCATGTGTAAGAGGCTTGTATGGCTCGTTAGTCGTAATCACACCTCGGTATGAGATGGTGATCATATTTCTTCGTGACTTGCTTGTTGGTTTATATCGTTTCATATATGTGTGGTTTACGCGAGCTCAATCTTATCGCCCTTTTTAAGAAAGACGTATGCTTTCTTAATCGCTGACTTTGTTCCCTGTCGGCCTCGAACGATTACTTTCTTTGCAGGAATTCTAACCATGTTTACACTGACAGGCTTAACTTTGTAAAGCTGTTCAATGGCTTTTGCAACAGACGCTTTTGTAGCATCTGACTCTACTACGAATACATACTGATTCTTATCAGTTAAAAGCGTAGCCTTCTCAGTGATGCGAGGCTTCTTGATGACCTGATTGCTGTGTTTTTGTGTTGAAATTGTCATGATAGTTCGTTATATATTGCAGCAATTATTTCATCTTAGCCTTAAGCACATCGATTGATGCTTCAGGAGAAGCAATCAATACATACTTGTACTGTAGAAGTGCAAGCGGGTTAATATTTCGAAGTTCGCTTACCTCTAGGTTACTCATATTCTGGAAACCACGCTTTGCGTTTGTTTCAACAACAGGAGACACGATGAATGCGGCATTGTTTCTTCGCTTAGCGAGCATCTCAACGCCAGAAGCAGTAGCGATCTGAAGGAGAGCGGCCTTAGCATCAATAGTTTTAGGAGCAGCAAGTGCTAATTCTTTTACGAAGAGAACTTCTCCATCTCGGAACTTTCGAGAAAGGATAGTGAAGATAGCCTTCACTTTTGCTTTCTTATTAATCTTTCGATCAAAATTTCGCTCGTTAGTAGGACCGTGCGCAACACCTCCACCAACCCAGATCGGAGATCGTGATGAACCGTGTCGAGCTCGTCCTGTTCCCTTTTGCTTCCAAGGCTTCTTACCTCCTCCACGAATATCACCTCGGTCCTTTGCGTGAGCAACAGGAGTTCGAGCGTCAGTTCGCATTGAAGTAACTACCTGATGAACAAGGTCAGCGTTCCAATTTAGTCCGAAGATCTCTGTAGGAAGTGAAACTGTTCCGGCTGATTTTCCATCAATAGCGTAGACCTTAGCCTCGAGTGCGTCAGCTGATGTAGCCTTTGGAGCCTTTGCTACTTTTTCTTTCTTAGCAGCTACCTTCTTTTCTGTTGTTTTTGTTGTTGCCATAATAGTTGGATTAGATAGGAAGATTAGCCGCGCACTTCTACTAATGTGCCACGTCGTCCAGGAATAGCACCTCGTACGAAGAGCTCTCCTGTTTCTCGATCAAATGCTACGACCACTAGATTTTTGACCGTTACTCGATCACCACCAGTTCGTCCCGCCATTCTTCGTCCTTTGAATACACGCTGGTATCCACCGGCACCAATAGAACCTGGTTCTCGTTCTGAATGTTTCTGACCGTGAGATCGTGGACCTCCGGCAAAACCATGTCGCTTAACAACACCTTGGAAACCTTTTCCTTTAGATATTGCAGAGACAGTGACTGTGTCACCCGCCTCAAGAGTACTTTCAACCTTTTCACCAACGGCAAGAGCTGAAGTTCCTTCCACCTCCTTTAGGTACTGGAAGTTACCCATGTCTTTGTAGTGACCAAGCTGAGGCTTGTTGATTCTTTTAACACTCTTCTCACCATACCCTACCTGGATCGCTTCGTAACCATCTTTATCCTTTGTCTTGACCTGAGTAACGACAATAGGTGTCGTCTTCAAGACAGTTACAGGATGAACCTTCCCCTCGTCGTCGAAGAGCTGCGTCATATTCTGTTTAGTACCGAGGATAAATTTCATGGCCGTGGATTAAGTAGGATAATTTCTTTGAAAATGATTACATCATTTTCACGTCAATGTTGACGCCGGATGGAAGACTTAGATTAGTAAGAGATTCAATGACTTTGGCACCTGGATTGATAATATCGAGCAATCGCTTGTGAACTCTCATCTCAAATTGTTCTCGCGCATTTTTGTAGACGAAAGCTGAACGATTAACTGTATATTTCTTGATCTCAGTTGGAAGTGGAATAGGACCGAGGACCTTCGCATCGAAACGAAGCGCTGTGTCCATGATCTGCTTTACAGAAGCGTCAAGAATCTTTGACTCATAAGCTCGGACTCGGATACGAAGCTTCGATGAAGCTTCTGCATCTTTTGTCTTTGCCGCTGTTTTCTTTTTAGGAGCTTCTTTAGTTGCCATAGGGGCGATAATTTAGTGTTGGGGTTTATGCAACAATCTTAGTTACTACACCGGCACCTACTGTCTTTCCACCTTCTCGAATAGCAAATCGGAATTTGTCTTCAAGAGCGATAGGAGCTGTAAGTTTTACCTTGAAAGTTACAGTGTCACCAGGCATAACCATTTCAACACCTTCGTTAAGTGTTACCTCACCAGTAACGTCTGTTGTTCGAACGTAGAACTGTGGCTTGTAACCTGTAAAGAATGGTGTGTGTCGTCCACCTTCTTCCTTTTTAAGGATGTACACTTCTGCTTCGAAGTCTGTGTGTGGCTTAACTGTACCTGTCTTAGCAATAACCTGACCTCGTGTAAGATCTTCTTTCTTCAAACCTCGGAGAAGGATACCAGCGTTGTCGCCAGCCATACCCTCGTTGAGCTGCTTGTTGAACATTTCAATACCTGTAACAGTTGTCTTTGCAGTGTCCTTAAGACCTACAATTTCGATTTCTTCACCAACCTTAACGATACCTCGTTCGATTCGGCCTGTTACTACAGTACCTCGTCCTTCGATAGAGAAGATGTCTTCAATTGGCATAAGGAATGGCTTGTCTGTTTCTCGAACTGGAACTGGAATGTATGTGTCGAGAGCGCTAACAAGGTCAAGAATCTTCTTTGACCATTCATCGTCTACACCTGAAGCTTCAAGAGCCTTAAGAGCTGAACCTCGGATAACTGGAGCGTTGTCGCCATCGAAACCGTTCTTTGAAAGAAGTTCTCGAATTTCAGCTTCTACAAGGTCGAGCATATCAGCATCGTCAACCATATCGCACTTGTTGAGGAAAACTACCATCTTTGGCACACCAACCTGCTTAGCCAAGAGAACGTGTTCTCGTGTCTGTGGCATTGCTCCGTCTGTTGCTGCTACTACGAGAATAGCACCGTCCATTTGAGCTGCACCAGTAATCATGTTCTTGATGTAGTCCGCGTGACCAGGGGCATCAATGTGAGCATAGTGACGAGTCGCTGTAGCGTACTCGCTGTGTGAAAGAGAAATTGTAATTCCTCGAGCCTTTTCTTCAGGAGCCTTGTCGATATCGCCGACAGCCTTGATGGTTGCCTGCATACCAGCTCGGTGAAGAACATTAAGAATAGCCGCGGTAAGAGTAGTCTTTCCGTGGTCTACGTGACCGATAGTACCCACGTTAACGTGAGGCTTTGATCGATCGAAAACAGCTGCTTCTGCCATATGTTTGGGTCGGAGTAGTTACCACCTATAAGAGCGCGAGATTGCCTTATAGCTAGCAACTAAGCCGTAATTTAATTATTTTTGAATAAAATTTTGTCGACAGTGCTTTGTCCTCGGTGTTGTGAAAGAGAGTGGCTTTGATGTTTGAGAGTGGCTCACGCCGGTCTCAATGTATGTCGCCTCAATGTATTTCCAAACGAGAGCCAAGATGCCTGACAAAAAAACGCGAAAACGCGTATTGGTGATAGTAGCAAATAGTCTAGTAATGTCAAATTATTTTAAAGGCCACTTTAATATTGGCTTTTAGGCAATGGTTTTAAGTTGGAGTTTTTTTGAGTTTTCGATGATTAATCTGAAGATAGACTCAATGTAGTCAGGATCTAAGCCCTTTTCTGCCGCCATCGTCCTTATTCTTGAGAAAAGTTCCTCTTCTCTCTGTGGTTGGTATATAGGAAGGCTATTTTTAGCCTTATATTCAGCCACTTCTTGGGACAAACCGCCCCTGAGTGCCAGTAAATCTAACAATTCCGCGTCTAGCTGGTTGATTTTTTGTCTTAGTAACTCTAATTCATTCATATTATTAGCCATTTTATTTCCAAAACTTCGCAGTTTTATTAAAAATCTGTTCAAACTTCTTATAATCCTTATTCTTAGCCGTTTTAATCATTAACTGCACATTATTTAAATGTCCTTTTAATAATTTAAGTACAAATGGGTTCTCAAACTGAAGAAAAGCCCACAAATCGGCCTTTTGAGCCAAAATACGCTCAATATTCCTAGCAGTCATACCAAAAGTAACGGTAGACGCTGCGAGAAGATCTTTCTTGTTACCTCCTCCCTCAGAAAGTGTCTTCGCGAGTGAAATTATTGAAAACTGTGAAAGTGCTTGAATCTTAGACATCAAGGAGTCGTGTGCTTTAATTGTGAGACTCATCACTTGAACCTTATTCTTCTTCAACAGTAATATGAGCTTCTTCGCGTACGGATTTGAAACATTTCCAGATACAATAACCTTCTGACCATCGTACGGAAAGGTATTTGGGCCAAAAAGCTGATGAAGATGCAGGATCTTAGAGCGCAAAGGCTTTAGGGCTTTTTCATCTTTTGACATAACTGAACCCAAACTTACTATCAGTTTCTTTGAAAGCTTTAAAGGTTTCAAAAGATTTACAGCGTAGGAAATACTATTCGATGGAACTGAGATGACGATGACATCTGCACTTTCAAGAATTTGCTTTGGGATTGAGGTTTTCCTTCCTACCGCAATGGCATTCAAACCATGCAGATTAAAAAAACGAATCAGAGATTGTCCCATTCCCCCTGTTCCTCCAATCACTGCAATTTTCATAACCTTTAGTATATACAAACGTAAGACAATTGTCCGAGATAAAAAAGTACGCCTCGCCCCCACAGTGTAGGGGCGAGGCGTCAGTCTCATGAAATCCCGCCGAGGATTTCTTTTCCCAGGATCCTCGTGGATCCGAAACTGGCCCTTTGGGCCACTCGAGTCCGCGAGGAAGGGCCGTGGGCCCTTGGGTAACCATGCTTCTTTTGCACATACGACGTACTCAGGACGTGCAGTGCGGTGAATCTGACTGGTGGAAAAGAGGAGTTGGTGGACTCCCCTAGGAACTGCCAACTGGACCGTCGGCTGCTCGGGGACCACAGTCAGAACGACTGAGTTCGGGGAAATTGGCAACTTTGGGGTGCCGTATCCCGCGATTCCAACAATGAAAGCAGCTGCAAAGCCGCTTAAGAATCTCCAACTTTTCATGTGTGCTTACCTCGACTTCTCGGATGGGATGTATTCAACTCCAAGCTCTCGGTTTTTTGATAATACTCTCAAGCATAAAAATGGTCAATATATAAACAAAAACCCCCGATTGCTCGGGAGTTTTTGTTTAGTAACCTTACTTTCTTGATTCAGCAATCACCTTCTCAACGTTTGGCGGCACTACATCGTAGTGATCGAATTCCATTGTCATTGATCCACGACCTTGTGTCATTGATCTGATGTCAGTTGTATATCCGAACATTTCAGATAGAGGAACAGTTGCCTTAATAACCTTGTTCAAACCTCGATCTTCCATACCTTCAATCTGACCTCGCTTTGATGAAAGAGATCCTGTTACGTCACCCATGAACTGTTCAGGCATAACACACTCTACTTTCATGATCGGTTCAAGAATAACTGGTCGTGCTCGCTTTGCTCCAGCTTGGAAAGCTTGAGAAGCAGCAATCTTGTATGCAATTTCAGATGAGTCTACATCGTGGTATGAACCGAAGAGAAGTTCACATGAAATACCTACCATTGGGAAACCTGCAACAATACCTCGTTCCATTGCTTCCTTCACACCCTTTTCAACAGCAGGGATAAATTCGATTGGAATAACACCTCCCTTAATTGAGTCGATGAATTCAAAGTTTTCATCTCGATGAACATTCTTTGGAAGTTTCTTTCCTTCTTCCCATGGTTCAAGCTTCTTAAGCTTAAGTCGTACGTGTCCGTACTGACCCTTACCTCCAGACTGCTTGATGTACTTATACTCCTCCTCTGCTTCACCGAGAATTGTTTCTCGATATGCTACTTGAGGCTTACCGACATTTGCTTCAACAGCAAACTCTCGCTTCATTCGATCAACCATAATTTCAAGGTGAAGTTCACCCATACCTGAGATGATTGTTTCTCCTGTTTCAGGGTTTGAAGAAATTCGGAAAGTTGGATCTTCATCGCCAAGCTTTTTCAAAGCGCTTCCCATCTTTTCCTGATCAGCTTTTGTCTTTGGCTCGATTCGAAGTGACACTACAGGATCAGCAAACTTAATCGGATCAAGAATGATTGGCTTGTTCTCATCGCAGAATGTATGAGATGTCTTCGCCTCCTTAAGACCTACGGCAGCTGCAATTTCACCGGCGTACACCTTCTTTACTTCTTCTCGCTTGTTAGCCTGAAGTCGTACGATTCGTCCAAGTCGTTCCTTGTTTCCTGTTGTAGAATTGTAAATATATGAACCAGCTTCGATAGTACCTGAGTACACACGGAAGAAGGTAAGCTGTCCTACAAATGGATCTGTCTGAAGTTTGAAAGCAAGAGCAGCAAACGGTTCTTCATCAGACGCATGTCGAAGAATTTCTTCGTTTGTATTAGGATCAATTCCTTTTACTGGAGGAACATCGAGTGGAGATGGGAGATAGTCGACAACAGCATCAAGAATGAGCTGTGTTCCTTTGTTCTTCAAAGCTGAACCAGTAAATACTGGGAAGATTTTACCAGCGATAACTCCCTTTCGAAGAGCTGCTTTAAGTTCAGGAATTGTGAAGTCTGTCTTACCTTCAAGGTATGCGTTCATCATTGAATCTTCAAATTCAACAATCTTCTCAACAAGCTCTGCTCGATACTTTGTTGCATCAGCAACCATATCAGCAGGAATTTCCTTTTCAACTACTGTGCTACCCATATCACCTTCAAAGTGATATGCCTTCATGGTAAGAAGATCTACAACAGCTTCGAAATCACCTTCGAAACCAATAGGAAGCTGCATTCGTACAGCGTTCTTATTCAATCGGCTAAGAATAGATGCATATGATCGTTCGAATGATGCACCTGTTCGATCAAGCTTGTTAATGAAACAAACTCGAGGAACGTTGTACTTGTCAGCCTGTCGCCATACTGTTTCAGACTGTGGTTCTACGCCGGCAACGCCGTCGAACACAACAACTCCACCGTCGAGTACCTTAAGAGATCGTTCAACTTCCACAGTGAAATCCACGTGGCCAGGAGTATCGATAATATTGAATCGGTGCATTTGTGACTTATCCTTACCCATGTAAGTTGGGTTCCAGAAACAAGTAATAGCAGCGGCGGTAATTGTAATACCTCGCTCCTTTTCCTGTTCCATCCAGTCGGTGGTCGCTTCTCCTTCGTGCACTTCACCGATCTTGTGTGACATACCGGTGTAGTAAAGGATACGCTCAGACGTAGTTGTCTTACCCGCATCGATGTGGGCGATGATACCGAAGTTTCTTACTTTCTCTAATGGATAATCTCGATTCATAAATAATTTATTGAATAAGTTTGAGGCTTGCGCCACCAGTTAATAATGCACCGACTTAAGGCAGTTTTAGCTAACTAAGAGAGACTAAAAGTCGTAGCAGTAAAATAGCATTAAATCGAGGGGTTGGCAACAAAACATAAGCCCTCTAAGAATCCTTCTGACGCCTTTCAAGCTCATCTTCCGTTATTCCAAACATGGTTAAGTAGTGGTCAGTCAATGCTCTATTTTTATCAGACTTCGTTACCTGTGACATTGCCTCCTTCCATTCACCAGCACTTGTACAAGATTCATCTATTTTAACGATTGTCATATCTCGATGGGAGTTTGGGTTAAGATAGGGCAAATCAAGAAAATCCGCAATCACCCCACTATTTATCTTTAAAGTATTTCCCGCAGTTCCGAGACTCTCTCTATCTATATGAAATGCATACACCATATCAGCGTCATCTAGATTTGAAATGAGATGTCTCAACCCGGAAGCAAACTCGGCATCTATATCTCCATCTGTTACCATCCCGGTTGGGAATATCCAAAGAAGACCTCCGTCTTTAATATGCTTGTTCATTTCCGATAAGACACCCTTAACTTCTGCTACAGAATTGCTGAGTGCTGATATAAAGAGACTATTTACAGCCATTCCCTTTGTCTCGTTATATAGTTTCTCATTAACTACAATTTTCAAATCTGATCGCTGCAATGCCTGTACTAGTAACGGCGCATCCAAGACTCCTGGATGATTAGATATCATTATTCCTCTTTCAGTATTCAGTCTCCTTCTCCATTCTGAAAATTTAGGATCCGACTCCTTCACGAATTCTGGACGTGCATTAGCAGTTTCAAGATACTCTCTGGTGAATTTATAAAAACCATCGATACCCTGAGACTGGAAAGAATCTTCTAAGCCCCGGGCAATAAGTGGGCGTACAATATTTCTCACCGGACCCGATAATTCATGAATGTTGAAACTTTCCATATTGATACGATTATATAACAATCTGATACTTTTTAAGTGCGAACTTTACCCGAAACACAAAAGACCCTTTCGGGTCTTTTGTTTTCTTATCCCTAAATTACCAAGCGAAGTGTGCGAATGCCTTGTTGGCTTCTGCCATCTTATGCGTGTTATCACGCTTCTTGATTGCTTCACCTTCGTTGTTAGCAGCTGCAATTAGTTCGTCAGCAAGCTTGAAACGCATATCTTTTCCCTTCTTTGCTCGAGCTGCATCGATGATCCATCGCATAGCGAGATATGATCGTCGTTCTGGTCGAACTTCTCGTGGAACCTGGTAGTTAGCACCTCCCACTCGTCGTGATCGCACCTCTACCATTGGACCAGCGTTCTTCATTGCTGTATCGAAAATCTCCATTGGATTTTCTGTTTTAGCTTTTTCCTTGATAGTTTCAAGAGCATCGTAAACTACTCGTCGTGCTGTTTCCTTCTTACCATCCCACATACAATAGTTGATGAACTTAGCAAGAACCTCAGAGTTATACTTTGCTTCTGCTGTTACAATATTTCGATTTTTTACTTTTCGTCGCATTTCTTTATTTGTTTAATTTTCTGTAATAATTTATAGATTTTATTCAGCCATCTCGCCGCTTTGCGAAATACTTACTCTATATGTTTCTTTTACTTTGCTGCCTTTGGTCGCTTTGTACCGTATGCTGATCGCTCCTTTCGTCGCTTTTCAACACCAGCTGTATCGAGTTTTCCTCGAACAATTGTATATCGGATACCTACGTCCTTTACTCGTCCACCTCGAAGGAGTACCACTGAGTGCTCCTGAAGATTGTGACCTTCACCCGGGATGTATGCGGTAACTTCCATACCGTTAGTAAGTCGAACTCGGGCAATCTTTCGAATAGCTGAGTTAGGCTTCTTTGGAGTCTTTGTAGTTACCTTAGAGCAAACACCTCGCTTGAATGGAGAGTTGTAGAAAATAGGGCGGTTCTTGAGAACGTTAAAACCACGAGTGAGAGCAATAGCTTTACTCTTACGTCGTGTCTTTGAACGATTCTTCTTAATGAGTTGATTTAATGTTGGCATTTCTTATTTTTTCTGCCTTTTTGAAAACAAAAATACAGTAGGGCTAGATTACTATATATATGTAGTAATTGCAACTATATACTCAACCCTGTTACGAGAGTAAAAGCCTTGAATATCAAAGGGGTGAAGATCTGCCAGATGAAAAATATGAAGAAAATGGCCAAAACCATTCCATATCGATCCATTGTGGCCTTGAAATTAGCCATACTTTCAGGAAGTATGGAGAAAAGTATCTTCGAACCATCCAAAGGGGGTACAGGCATGAGGTTGAAGATGGCCAATACAATATTAGTGAGTACTACAATAGCCAATATGGTAATCGTAGGAGCAGGCAGCATATCTACATAAAAGCGTAATATAAGGCCGAAAATAAGGGCAATTACGATATTGGAGAATGGTCCCGCGAACGAAACAATAGCCTCCCCTGCTCGAGGATTCCTGAAGTTATATGGATTTATAGGCACGGGCTTTGCCCAGCCGAACATGATTCCCCCTGGAAATAGGGCGCAAATGAGAGGAACTATGACAGATCCTACTGGATCTATGTGCTTTATAGGATTCAAGGTTAACCTTCTTGCATATTTTGCAGTTGGGTCTCCCTGCCAAAGTGCAGCAAGGCCATGGGCTACCTCATGGACGACTACAGATATTACCAATATAAGGATGGAAAAGAGGGCGGTCATGGGATTTGCGTTTCGTAAACAATATGATAGCATGTTGGAACACATGGCAAAAGTATGCGCAATCACAAAAAGAGGTTCACTTCGAGGAGGAGGCTATTCTAACGAGACTCGAGCCGAGAAGTTTAACCCAACGGGTATGACCCGGAAGTATGTAAACCTCCAGAAGAAGAGGGTCTATATCCCTGAGTTGAAAAAGACTATGGTTCTTACTATCTCTACAAAGGCAATCAAGACAATCCAGAAGAATGGTGCTTTTGCCACTCTCAAGAAAGCAGGTTTGATCTAATAAAAAGGTTAAACGCCGCGGACCTCAAGGGTCTGCGGCGTTTTTCGTTACGTTCATTCTACTGGCAACCCGTCGCACCGACCAGATGCTCCAGCTTCACAACCAGAGAGGTATGTGCGGCGATTCGGATGTCGAGTCGAGTCGGATTCATTCCCGCGATGTCATCGGGACAAAGAACTTGCTTGAGTTCAACGAACACATCAAGTCCTTTCGCTCTTTCATCGTACTTTAAGATCAGACTGATAACGGCCTGTGGGGACACTTCATCTTCCCCAAACAGGATTACTTCCCCAAAACCAATCTTGATGAACTGTAGTACTTCCGGTGGGGTTGGCACTGGAAGTCCATGTGCGTCTGGCGGACGGCCGCCAAAACGGAATACTGCGTGAAGATGGATGCGATTCGTCGGTATCCGGTGAAGGAAATAATGAATGATGCGTATTCCACCTGCTTTTTCGATTTTAACCATATCTTTCGAGCATGATACGGAGAAACAATATACCCGTCAATCAACATACAAACGTTTACCATCACTTTGCATTTGAACAGTTCCACGCATATCAGTTCTAAAAACCTCCACCATATTTTTTTCAAGAACTTTTAAGACCTCTTCGTGAGGATGCCCGTATCTATTTTTCTTACCAGCAGAGATGACTGCAAACTTTGGGGAAATCTTTTTAACAAACTCGTCCGACGTAGAAGTCCTTGAACCATGATGACCTACCTTAAGAACATCAATATGCGTGAGCGCTTTCTTGGAAGCGAGCAAATGTTCAACACCAACGGGGGAATCACCCATAAACATAAATGACGTTGAACTATATTCTAGTCGCGCCACTATCGATGCATCATTTGTTTTTTTAATCCACGAATCAACATTTCTATCTGGAAACAATATTTCGAGAGATGCGTTGCCAGACAAAATCTTTATACCCTTTCTCGCACGCAGTGCTGGAATATTTCTTTCAACAATCTTTTTTTGTAGAGATTCGTCTATCCATGTATCTGCATGAACACCAGACTCTAATACAAGTTGCGGGTCATATCGTTCAATGACTTTCGGAATACCTCCGATATGATCAGCATCCGGATGAGTCGCAATGACAATATCGATGCGATGACGATAGAATGGAATTTCTTCACCGAGTCTTGAAAGTATTGGACTGTTAGATTGTCCGCCATCAATTAATATCGTCTGTCTCCCTGGCATCTGAATTAATGTTGCATCCCCTTGTCCGACATCAAGAAATGAAACTTTAAGCAAATCTGTATGTACCTCGTTGGTGTACATATACACATCAACGGCACATAAGACTACTGCCAATATGACACAGACGAGGGGTGTCGTCGCGTGATATACTAGACCCGTTATTAACTCGCGCGTTTGCTTAAAGATCTCTTGGGCACGTTGCACTAATGAAAAAATATATGTCATTTGTAGAAAGAAAGTTTGATATCGGAACACTCAACGGCATCGGAGCAAAGTCAATTGAGGAACATTTAAAGCTCTATGCGGGGTATGTTAAACACTCAAATTTAATTATCGATAAAATTGCTGAATATTCTGTAGACTCAGAAAAGAACGCGTACGTTCTCGGTGAGTTGCAGCGACGTTTTGGATTTGAATTCGACGGTATGAGAAACCATGAATATTACTTCGAACAATTTGAAGGTGGCGCATCTGATCTTTCTTCTGACAGCGCACTCGCAACAGCAATCGCAAGTGAATGGGGTAGCCTTGATGTAGCACTAACACGATTCAAGGCTATCGCAATGACTCGGGGTATTGGATGGGCAATCATGTACTACGACCCAACAACAAAAAGACTTTTAAATGCGTGGGTAGACGAACAGCATTTAGGACATCTCATTGGACTCAGGGTCGTACTCGCACTCGACATGTGGGAGCACTCATACATGCTCGACTACGCTCCATCTGAAAAGAAAAAGTATGTTGACGCATTCTTCAAGAACATCAACGGGAAAAAGATTGAGGAACGTTTCGCATCATATATCGCTTAACCCCCTCTCCAGACAAGAACCTCCCCATATATGGAGTTTCACAGAAATCTCGTCATCTACTGGCGAGATTTTTTGTAGATGCGATACGCCATATATATCAATATATACATTACGTATATTCCAAAGACAGCAAGCCAGGACAATGCAGGAATCGTAGTTGCAGCATATTGCCACCTAGAAAAGAAATCTACTATTTTGAGCTCATACCCAAGCAGGGCGTATGAAACAACTAAAGTTGGTACCGATAAAACTGAACTGATGAAACGCAGGCACCCAGTGACAAACACCATGAGCATTGTCAGAGGGAGGAGAGGAAGGACCAAGATATTAACGAGGAGTGAGACGAAAGAAAACATTCCCGACATATGTAATATCATCGGAGTGATACTAATCTGACTTGCAACAGATGCTGAAACTATTTCCCGTAACCCGCCTCGCTTGGGTATCCAATGGAACCATCTAGAGGTCTGGTCTCCAAGTAATATCAATCCCAAGGTGCCAGTGAAACTCAATTGAAAAGACGGATCGTAAAGGACAATGTCAGGGTTCAATATGGTCATACCGCATGCTGCAATCACCAATGCGCGCAGTGCATCTGTCGAGCGCCCAAAAGTGTTGGCTAGAACTGCGACGATAGACATGATCGCTGAACGGACAACAGTAGCGCTTGTACCTGCAATGATAGTGAAAGCAATAATTCCGAATATTCCACCTGCTGCTGCAATATACTTTGGCAGTAACGACAGAGCTCTTGTTATAGCCTCAGCGATAATCGTGACGTTCGATCCAGAAAGTACGACAATGTGAATCAATCCAACTCGCTTAAACTGCTCTTCAAGATCATCACTTAATGCTCCCTTCCCAGCCACAACGAGGCCACTAGCCAAAAGTGAATACGGCTCCGGCATCGATTCATTTATGCGATCAATGAATGCCTGTTTAATACTGAATAAATATTCCTTCACCCGACTTCCTTGATGGCGAGATATACGTGTAACTTTATTTCCCTTTAAAAGAAAATAAATTCCGTCCTTACCTAAGTAATGAGGGTAGTCGAAACTTCGACCATCATCTCCAACAATTATCCCCGGTCTTTCAAACTTTCCTTCAATCTCAATTAAGTCTCCATAACTAAGATCAATTGATGTCTGAATAGTCGCGAGAACAAAATGATTATCTCGCTCAATTACGTGAGAAGTTTGTTTTGTTCTTTCCTTAAAAAGAGAAACCTTGCCAACATCAAGAAGCACTCTCATTCCATTTGTTCGCAATTCTGGTTCACCCACAATCACCCCTTCAACTGCAATGTTCATACCCTCAAACGGGGCAAGTACATAATCATCTCGTTCCTTTGTGAAGAATCTGCAGACGCAAACGATCACCACTACAACAATGATCGCCGCTTCCAACTTCTTCACATACTCCATGTTACTAACAGAGCATCAATCAAACACAAAGAAAACCTAAAATATATTTAAAATCCTACGCTGAGAATTCACTCATGATATCTTTCTCATCTTGTGGGGAAATAGATTTCTTGAACCTAGCACCACTTTTTCCTTTTACTCTTGCTTCACACTCTGCCCATGTCGCATGAGTTTGAACCTTTCCATCAATTGCACTCACATAAGAATATGCCTTTGTCTTATTTGATGATGATTTCTTGTTTGGATTTTTAGGGATATCAGCATGGTTAGTTTTTAGAACATCTAAGATGTCTTTGATTTCATATTGAGATAGTGGTCCAGTATACAAATCTGTCGGTTCGTTATCAGCAAAAGAAGTAGCAATAACATCACACCGTTCGTTTCCAGGAACACCAGCATGCCCAGGAACTAATCTCCATTCAATTTTCTTACCTTCAATTGCAATTGCTAATTGTTCCCAAAGATCCTGATTCTTCACAGGTTCTTTTGTGCTTGATATCCAATTGTTTTTTCTCCAACCATGAATCCATTTGGTAGCACCGTTTACAACATATGCAGAGTCGATGTAAATAACAAAAGATACGTCACTTAAGTTTTCATAGAAACCATCTATGTGCATAAGTCCGAGAGCGGCTGCACTTATCTCCATCCGGTTATTAGTAGTCATATCTTCACGACCACCAAGTTCGTCTACTCTCAAGACACCGTGAGAGTCAGGATATATCATTACAGCTCCCCAGCCACCCTTCCCTGGATTACCCCTAGATGACCCGTCTGTAAACAAAACAACTTGTTTCAATTCTTTATTCATAAATATTGGATTACAGTATATCAACAATTCTCAATCGAAGCTCAGGAAAGTTTCTAAACATAGACTTTTCAAGGGTAACAATGAGGGTAACAGGGTCTCCTGCTTTAAGTGCCGATATCTTAGGGGTTGGTTCGCAGAAAAACTGTATAGCAGAAACCTTCTTCCCTCGAGCTCCTTGAAAACTTACCTCTAGATGATTCCCGGTCTTTCCAAACATCTTAATACCTGTAAGCGGTGCCTGCTTAATCATGAACAAGGGTTTCGGATTAGCTTCTCCGAATGGTGCAAGCTTTTCAAGATGTGACCATGTATCCCATGTTACTTGATCAGGAGTAAGTAGTGCGTCAATATAGTCTTCTTTTACATTACCTGCATCTTCATCTGCTTTTTGTTTCGCTGCAATTTCAGCATGGGCATCACAAAGTGCATCCGCAAACTTATGTATATGCTCATCCGACAAAGAGAAACCACCAGCCATTGAATGCCCTCCTTTATCGATGAATATTTCAGGAGGTAAAGATCTCATGAGTACAACAATGTCTGTCTTTCCGTCTGAACGACATGAGCCTTTCAAGACATTGTTTTCGTCTCTTCCCCATAAAAAGACAGGTCGCCCGTAATCTCGAACAAGAGTTGTAGCGGCAAGCCCGAGAAGCGCAGGTTTCCAATTTGGATTACCAAGAGCAAGTATAGATCGATCCTGAAGAGATCTTTCCTCCACCTTTTTCTTTATCTCCTTTATCATCGCAGCTACAGTTCCCTTTCTCTCATCATTAAGCTTATTCAAATATGCTACTGCAATATCGGCTTCTTCATCCGTAGATGCTGTAAGCATCTTGAACGCATCCATTGGATCAGCCATGCGAGATGCAGCATTAATGCGGGGAGTAATGAGAAAACCAATATCATCTTCAACTAAATTAATTTGTTTTACATCTAAAGAGCGTAGTAATTTCATAATGCCAAGACGAGGTGTTTTCCTAAGCACCTTAAGTCCGTAGTGTGCAAATACCCTATTCTCTCCCAGTAGCGGTACCATGTCGGAAAGCGTCGCAAGCCCTACCATATCAAGAAGCCATTTTTCCCAGCCTAACTTTGCAGCACCAAAGATTTGATCTGATTCCTTCCTAGCACGATCATCAGCAAGAAGCGCTTGTATTACCTTGAAGATGACTCCTGATCCACAAAGCATTTTCTCTGGATAGTTACAATCCTCACGTTTAGGATCAATTACAGCTAAAGCTCTAGGCAACTCTACCCCAGGTAAATGATGGTCCGTTATTATCACATCAATACCCAATGAATTCGCATAATCAACTTTCTCTATATCAGTAATTCCACAGTCTATGGTAATGATGAGGTTTGCTCCGCGCGTATGCATCTTGTCTATCGCTTCATTGTTCAATCCAAAACCCTCTAAATGTCTGTGTGGAATATAGTTTTCAAAATTGAGGTATGACACCTTCTTAAAGAAATCATGGAGAATGGTTCCTCCCGGAAGACCGTCTGCATCAAAATCGCTAAATATGGCAATGCGCTCCCCTGCAATGATGGCTTTTCGTATTCGTTCAATAGCCGGTTTAATATCAGCAAGAAGCATAGGGTCATGAATACCCCTGTCATAATCGGGCGAGAGGAAGGCCTCTCGATCAGCCAAATTAGTAATTCCCCGATGAAAAAGAAGGTGGTCGAGAAGATTGTCGCCCTGCCAAGGACGAACGGAGTAGTTTGCCATTCAACGATTTTATCATACAATCAGGCATATATATTTATATGAAAACTGAACACCAAATCGACGAGAATTGCATATTTTGCAAGATAGTAGCTGGAACGATTCCTGCTAACAAAGTCTACGAAGATGACGAGACGCTAGCTTTTTTAGACATTCATCCTAATAATCCCGGACATACACTCGTCATCCCAAAAGATCACTTTGAAAACATCTACGGCACACCGAGCGAAACTCTCTGCCGAATGATCATGACAACACAAAAAATTGCAGTTGCGGCGAAGAACGGCGTTGACTCTGACGGCATCAACATAGCAATGAACAACGAATCTGCTGCAGGACAGGAAGTGATGCATGCTCATATTCATGTCATTCCTCGATTCAATGAGGACGGATACAAGCACTGGGGACACAAACCATACAAAGAAGGAGAGATGGAATCAACTGCGGAGAAAATAAAGAAGGAGATTTAAAACCCTTACTTCAACGCATCTATTCCTGGAAGTGTTTCATTCAAAAGATACTCAAGCATTGCTCCACCCCCTGTTGATACAAAGATAGCGTTCTTCTCAGAATTGGCGTCGAGTCCAAGACTCGCCACTGCCGCTGTAGTATCACCTCCCCCTAAGACCGCATTCACACCAGAATCAATAATCATCTGTGCAAGAGAAATTGTTTGGTCTTTAAATCCCTCCTCATAATTTCCAAGAGGCCCGTTCCAGAGAATTAGTTTTGCTCCAAAGATAATTGGAGCAAATTTCTTCAAAGATTCTGGACCGACGTCGACAATGACATCTGGATATACAACATCAACAATATTTTTTGTTTCACTTCCCTTATCATTCTTCACCACTACATCAATTGGCAATACAATCTTTGGATCCTTATCTAACTCAACAAGATTAAAGTTTCCCGGAGAAACCAAAGACTTTCCCACATTTAATCCCTTCTCTTTGAAAAAGTTATTCATCAACGCTCCGCAAACAAAAATCGAATCTGCTTTGTTAATGAACTTTTCAAAAAGAGGTAACTTTGTTTCAAACTTCGCTCCACCGAGAATAAAAACAAAAGGATGTTCTGGTTGAACGACAGTATCAAGATTTGATATTTCTTCAAGCAAATTAAAGCCTGCAAAATGAGGGAGAAGCGCGGGCACACCAACTACTGAGGCATGCTCTCGATGAGAAACTGAAAAGGCATCATTTACATAAAGATCTCCGAATGCAGCAAGATACTTTGCAAACTCAGCATCATTCTTCTTTTCCCCAGGACTAAAACGTAAGTTATCAAAGAAGACTACGTCTCCGTCATTCATACCAGTCACAGCAAGAAGCGCAGTGTCGTTATTCAGAAAATCCTTTACGAAATTTATAGGCATCAATGCCTTCAAGTATTCCGCGACTGGTTCCAAGGGTAGCGCATCCCCATTCTTCCCCTCAATATGAGAAATTATTATTGTCCGAGCACCAGCCTCTCGAAGATAATTTAACGTTGCGAGACTCTTTTTTATTCGTAGATCATCTACCACCTTGCCGTCTTTAATTGGAACATTGAAATCAAACCGCGCAATAACTCTCTTTCCCTTAATATCCCCCGCGTCTTTGATTGATGGAATTTTCATATTTATTGTCTTTTCTTTTTTGAAACTTTTTTTACTAATTTTCTTTTTGGTTTTCCAGTAACACGACTTACAATTGCTTTAGATTTCTTCACTATCTGCTTCTTCGCAATCTTCTTTGCTTTTAACTGAGATTCTTTACGTGCATCTTCTCGAGGCTTCTTTTTAGTCAAAACCACTATTGATCGCTTGCGAGAATCAACAGCATCAAAAAGAGGTCCGAATGTTTCAACCTCCCAACTTGCTCTGCCAACTAACAGTCCATCTACCTCGCCGTTCCACATAATGTCTTGTGCATTTTCAGCGGTAACAGATCCTCCGTAAAGAATCGGAACCATCATCGCTACCGTATCACTCCACCATTCGGTGAAAAGCTTTTTTATGTAAATAACCATTTGATGAAGATCGTGCGATGTTATTGCAACATTATCTTTCCTCCCAATTGCCCATACTGGTTCGTATGCAACTATTATCTGACTGAAATGGACTCGCTCGAGTCCGACAAGAGCTTCTTTTAACTGTTTCTTAATCACTTCGAGATATGTACCATCGTTGTCACGCTCAGATTCTCCAACACATAGTATGATTTGCATATCAGTTTTTAATGCTTGAGCAATCTTTGCAGCAACAACTGAGTCTGTTTCTCCCATCGCCCGCCTCTCAGAATGACCGATGATTACAGCTTTAGCACCTGAAGAAGATATCATTGGTGCGCTTACCTCACCAGTTTTTGATCCTTCTCCATATATAGATAGATCTTGAGCTCCTACTGCAATATTTTTAATGTTTGCAAGAGAGGAAAGAGCAGAAATGTATGGAAATGGTGGACAAATGACAACATCAATACCACTGTGATCCGCTGCGGCGCGCTTAATAGCTTGGAAACGTTCTTTTGCTCGACTGAAACTTGCAGGGTTTGTCTTCCAGTTACCGACGATAAGGGGTCTTTTGTTCTTCTTCATAGGAATATGCGATGCATTATATCAAAAAATCCCGCATGGTGTGCGGGATTTTCAGATACCTAGTTGGTCAACTCAGACCAATCCGTGATTATATAACTTCCCGAAGGGCCACTTGAGAAACTTGGACTTGCAAGACCTGTGTCGTACGTTACCGTGCTTCCGCCTGAAACAGTGATTGTGTTCCCTACCGCAGCGTTTATGGAAGCACCCCCACTCAATGCAATATTTCCAGATTGAGCGTTAGCCGCAATAGCACCAGCACCTCCTGTTATGTTTATAGCGCTGTTACCGGAGCAATTTATGTCATTTGGGCACCTACTTGTTGAGACGAAGAAGAGATAGCTACCTGCGGTACCAGATCCTGCAGACCCGCCTCCTGAAACTGTAATTGTACTATCTGATATCATAACTCCACTATTTCCTGCAAAAGCAGCGGGCAGTACTAATCTTCCACCACTTGTTATAGTAACCGTTCCTTGTACCCAAATTGTTCCTGTAAGAGTAAGTGTTCCTCCCCCGTTCACGGTCAAGTTTCCCGTTATTTTTTTAGGCCCCAAAGTACCTCCTGCCCAGCCTACTGTATAGTTTCCGGCAATTGTTCCCCCCGCCGCAGCTTCGTCTTTCCAATCTTGTATATTTGCGTCAGAAAACGGCATTCCCTGAGGAGAAGGTGTTCCGTGAGTTGTATTACAAGCCTTGTTGTTATTAGTCCCAGTCGTGCAATATAGATTTCCAGCGACACTCGCTCCTCGTACAGTTGACGCCCATGCATCACCTACTCCACCTGAACCTATAGTCACACCTCCTACATATCCCGCGCCTCCAATCATTGAAGGTATGCCCCCAAGGTACAGTCTAAAATATCCATCATATCCACTCGCAGTCCATGCTCCTGAGTATGAACCTGTCTTTGCAGTACCTGCTGCGTATGAAGTATTTCCTCCTATAACATAATAGTTAGAAGAACTTTGAGTACTACTGTCGAGTACTATCCAATATGTTGTACCTGGAACCAAAGATGGATTAGTTGGAAAAACTACCTCTACCCAACCATAACTTGTAGTTACCTGACTTGAGAGAAGAGAAATAGTTCCGATTGAAATCACTGTAGTACTTGGTGAACCCGCGTTATCAGCCACCAAGCGGACAGTGGCATCAGAAGGTGTTCCCACTTTTTTTATATAAAACTGTACTTTGTTCAGTGGAGAACTCGTAGACACCTGGAAACTCTGAGCAAAATCTTGTGAGGCAGCAACATTTCTAAATGTAATCGCATTTGTCGGAGTGGTAGGAGTGTCATTTACCTGATCTGCGTTAAGTGCCGCACTATCAGCTGCAGTAGCAGAACCAGTAATTGTTGCACTGATTGCGTCGATATCACCATTAGAATATATGTTTCCAATGATAGTTGAACCTCCTCCTAATGTAACTCCACCATTACCAGCCTGAAGACCGTAATTAAACGCAACACCAGAACCCATCGTTACATCAGCCTGCATCTTTCTAACATAGTCGCCAACTGTTGCGGTTGTTAATATTCTTTTCAAACTTGCTGAGACATTAGTGATTGTTGTTGTCGCACCTCCCCCATTTAACACTGATTCCACCGAAGACCCAACAACTTTCCCGTTGTTCAATCTGTAGATGATATCTTCAACAGAAGAGTCTGCCAGTATGTATCCTTGTTTTGACTGTATGTATCCCGATGCTCCTCGAATCTGATTCGCCACAGGAGTAGCTACTGCAGCCATGAAGACAATTGAGATTCCGAGAACAAACATCACAGCAACCATCATTGCCTGTCCGCCTTGGTAAGTTTTTGGAGTTGATCTTTTGTGAGATTTTATTTTCATAATTTTATTAATATGAACTACGTAATATAGCTGTATCGTAAAAGTTCTTTGTTATAAAAGAGGTTGAAGTTCCACTTTGAATTGCCATTTCAATCTTCACCGCCTCCGAAGTCGAGGTTGATATGGAGCGAAATACTAATGTTGTGATATTAGAATCTGAAAACGTAAGTTGACCAACACTGACCCCGTCCCTATCCATCATTATTTTACCGCTCGACACATAGAACCTTAATACCTCAGCTGTTCCCGAAGCATTGGTTGCATTGAGACTTAAAACGCCAGGGTTAACATTTAAGCTACTCGCCCCGGTATTAACACTTGTTGCATCTTTAATTTCCCTCGTCATTCTATCCATTGAAGAAATAGCTGAACTTTCAATAGATCGAACGGCTTTCACACTGCGATAGCTCTTAGCCAATAGCAAAGTTGAATTAACAATACCAACGAGAAGGAGTGTTAATATAAATATATAGATGATTGTCTCAACGAGAGAGAATCCTTTTGACAAACCCCTTTTATTTTTTTTAGAAATATAATTCATATTAATTATTGAAAACATTAAATATGTACGCTTCGAGAGACTTAGTTGAAGTTGCCCCATTATCTGCCCAAGAAACAGAAACGGTTACCTTTTTTGAGTTTGGATCAAAAGTTCCACCACTCGTAACAATATCCGCATCTATATCTCTCGATACTCCAGTGATTGTAAATGTACGGTAAAACTGACCGTCAATAATCGGTGAAGACGTAGTTGCTTGCCACACTGAACCTGTCCAATACAAGCTGTATGTCGTCGTTGTTGAAAGCGAAGCAATTCTTGATGTCCATCCAGAATCTCTCATTGTCTTGATTGCAGCTATCCCCTCTTCTGCAAGCATTGCCGACTGAATCCGTGCGGTGTTTCTATAAGAAAGTTTTGTGAGTCCACTATAAATTCCCATGATAAAAACTACAGAGCTGCCGATAATTGCCGCGGCGATAACAACCTCAATCAAACTCATTCCTCTTGTAGATTGTAAATTTATTTTATTCATACCTTTAGCGAACTTCAGATAGTCCCGTCCCGTAAATTATTATAGATTTTGTAGTACTAGGGGTGCTCGTGAGCTGAAAAGTAATTGTCCCCGTGGCATTTGGCTCACCTGTTACATTATTAAAATACATATCCGATACCCCACCGGTAAGAGAAATTGTAGATATTCGAACTCCAGAAGGAAGATTGCGCACAAGGTTGGAGGTCGAAGCGGCATATGCAGAACCCTGAAAAAGAGTAACCGACGTAGAAGCAAAACGAATACCAAAGTCTGCAAAGCTCTTCGAATTCAACGCTTCTACTCGAGCCTTATCAACATATGATTGCACGATATCTGTTTCCTTATCGAGAACTTGGTAATTTGCAAACCCTCGAAATGAAAAGAATACTACAGCTGCAATAACGGCAGTCATTGCGATTATAATCACTAGTTCCACAAGACTAAAACCTTTTTTTCTTAAGAGCACCTGCTTCATATTATATATTATTCATCACCGAATACATCGGTGTTATCATCGATACCGCAAAGAATCCTACTCCCGCTCCAATCATAACCATGAGAAACGGCTCAACGATGGTCGACATATCTTTTGTCTTTTGTTCTACTTCATTCTCATAGAAACTAGCAACACCAATGAGCATAGATGCAAGCTTTCCAGTTTCTTCTCCAACACTCATCATCTCACCGACGAAAATTGGATATAGCTTTTCTTCTTGTACAAAAACAGTAGAGATTGGTTCTCCTTTCTCAACGATCTTCTCTGTACGCTGTAAAACATCTTTGTAGTACGTGTTTTGCATTACTTCACCTGTAATACGAACCGCTGTAACAAGATCGACACCTGATGAAAGTAAAGATGAAAGAGTTCTCGTTGTTCTTGCAGAGTTAGATTCTTTAATTATTGTACCGATTACAGGTATACGGAGTGAACTAAAGTCTAAAGCCTTCTTTCCCAGAGTAGTTTTCATAGCATAGTAAATTCCAGCACCTAGTGCTGCAACAATCAAAAGAAGGATTAGATAATGATTCAGAGCAAAATCCGAGAGCCCTATCACAATCTTTGTGCTCGTTGGTAATGGAGTCTTAAGATCGTTAAAGGTCTTGGCAAGGTTTGGAACTACCAACAACATCATTAGTACTCCGATAATGAGCATGACACCGAGAATAACGGCAGGATATATCATGGCACCCTTTACCTTCTTTTGTATCTGATACGTTTTTTCCATCTGAGAAGCAAGATGCTTCAAAGATTCAGCAAGAGTACCGCCTTCTTCCCCTGCCTTTACCATCGATACGAATAAGGTAGAAAATACCGATGGTTCCATCGCTAAAGATTCATGAAATGTTTTTCCTCCACTGATGCTATCGTTAAGATTCTTGTAAATAGCTTTTAACTTCTTACTCTTTGTTTGCTTTTCAATAACCCCAAGAGCTCGAGATAAAGATAACCCAGCCTCGAGCATACCGCTTATGTTTCGAGCAAACGTAATCTTGTCCATCGGCTTGATACGTTTCAAGAAATCGAGATTAACTTCTATGTTGAATGCACGATGTTCCCCCGATTCGTTAAACGTAACAGGTGTCTCTCCAAGTTTTCGAAGTTCGCGAAAAAAAGTACCCTTATCAGCAACATCCATAACAGATGTGTATTCTTCTCCGTTTGCTTTTTTTGCTGTGTATGAAAATTTCATCTAATGATACTTAAATCTATTCCGAAACCACACGAAGAATTTCTTCTATCGATGTCAGCCCCTGCACAGCCTGAAAGATTCCATCTTCAATCATCGTAAGCATTCCCTCCTTTCTTGCCTGCTCCTGAATCTCATCCGACGTACCTCCTTTTATAACTAGATCTTTAATAGCCGAACTCATACGAAGTACTTCATGAATACCAACTCGTCCATGATATCCGTCTTCTGATTCAGAGTCTGGCTTTGGTTTGTAGAAAGGGACGTCCTTCCACTCAATCTTTTGATCAACAATCTTCTCATCCTTAAGAGACTTAAGCACACGCTCCATATCAATCTTTTTTCCAATAGAGGCTAGCTCATCTTTAGTTAAAAGATATTTTTCCTTGTTTTTTGAAAGTTTTCGAACAAGTCGCTGAGCGATGATGACCTTGAGTGTTGAAACCAAAAGAAACGGCTCACACTTCATATCGATAAGTCGAGGAATTGCACCTGCTGCGGAATTGGTGTGGAGTGTTGAAAGCACAAGGTGACCTGTAAGAGCGGCATTAATGGCAAGAGATGCCGTTTCATTGTCTCGAATTTCTCCTACCATAATCACATCTGGATCCTGTCGCAAAAGAGAACGAAGACCATTAGCAAAAGTAAATCCGATTTCAGGTTTTACCTGAGTCTGATTAACACGTTTCATCTGATATTCAACAGGGTCCTCTACGGTAGAAATATTTACATCTGGCTTGTTCAATATATCGAGGACTGTATACAAAGTTGTTGTCTTACCAGAACCTGTTGGTCCTGTTGTGAGGAGGAGACCTTCTGCCATATTTGTTCCTTCATGCACCACATCTAGCGCAGGTCCGTGAAAACCAAGGCTCTCAAGTGAAAATCCTGAAACAGTCTCTCGCAACAATCGCATAACCGTCTTCTCTCCAAAGTATGTTGGTAATATAGAGACTCGAAATGAAATCTTTTCATCATTAAGCTCAATACGGAATCTTCCGTCCTGAGGCAATCGTTTCTCATCAAGCTTAAGGTTTGAAAGCACCTTGATACGAGCTGTAATACTTGAACCTGCACTTTTCGGCAAGATCATAGCATCACGCAATATTCCATCGATACGATATCGAACCACAACTTCAAACTCTGTTTGTTCGATGTGAATATCTGAAGCACCTTGAATAGCTGCATGCTTAAGCAACGTATCAACAATACGTACAACAGGAAGATCTTCCGCTAATTTCTTAAGATCGTCTGCAGATGCTTCTTCACCTGCAGCTGCTCCATCTTGAGCAACCATTTTAAGTGTTGCTGCCTCCTGCTGAATGATATCTCCGAAATCAGCTTTAAGACTCTTTTGATATTGTATGAGCGCAGCCTTCATTGACTCCGTATTTGTCATGCGAGGCAATATTTTGAGTCCCGTCTTCTTTTTAACGAAATCAATAGCTGAAAGATCATCAGAGTCGAGCATCGCCACTTCAAGCGTGTCCCCCTTTTTCTTTATTGCAACAATGTTATGACTACGTGCAATCGGCTCAGGAATTAAAGCGAGTACATCGAAACTAAGTTTCTGTGTTTTGAGATCAACGAATGGAATCGCCATCAGATATGCCTGCATGCGACGATAGTCATCCTCAGAGATTTTACCCGCGATCATCAAAGCTTCACCGAGATTCATCTTTTTCTTCTGCGCCTCCGCCTCCTTCACTGCTTTTTCTGCAGCAATGACATCAGCCGGTGCCACGAGGCCGGAGTCAGATATCAACTTCTTCATTTGTACAGGATCGATGAACATTTTTGAGAACAGTTTGTGTTTCAATTATACCAAAGTTTTTACAGTAAAGCCTTACATATGAGTGTATAAAACTTTATTTCACTTTTTTAAATTACTATTTTAAATTTAAAAAGATAAACATCTCAAATGGTAGAAAGATTCTTTAAACATTGCTGTTGAAATCCCGTAGAATTACCCAAACAACCGATAACCCAGAAAGGTAACTTACTGTTACAAACCATTGGTATCAAACCTTACTTTTCCAACGATATAATCCGTTGACAATTCCCCATATACATATATAATGTGTACATCAGAAGTTCGCCTCCCGGCGGGCTTAATTTTTTGCCAGAAAAGGCTCTATTGAGCCATAAGATGGCTAAGAATATAGATAGATACAATTAAATAACAACCAAATATATGATAGATCTTAAAGTAATTCACTCAGTATTAGATCAGCTTGAAGAAGAGCGGGGTATTCCTCGTGAAAAGATTCTTGAGGCAATTGAAATGGCTCTAGCTACTGCATACAAGAAGGAATGGGGCCGACGCGACCAGTTTGTACGGGCTAAATTCGATATAAATACAGGTAAGGCTGATTTTTACCAGGTAAAGATCGTTGTGGACCCAGATCAGGTAGTTTTTGATGAGAGTGAACTCCCTACCCCTGTAGAAGGAGCAGAACCAACTACTGACGAGAAGGTATTCTTCAACGAAGAGCGACATATCCTCATTGATAACGCTCGAAAGATCAAAAAAGACGTTCAGGTTGCCGAAGAAATGGTCTTTCCTCTTGAAGAAAAGGAAGATTACGGCCGAATCGCCGCACAAACTGCAAAGCAGGTCATCATCCAGAAGATTCGAGAAGCTGAAAAGGTTTCTGTCCTTGGTGAATTCGGAAAGCGAGAAGGAGAAATCATTTCAGGAACAGTACAGCGACAAGAGCGAGGAAATGTCTTCATCGACATGGGCCGAGCTACTGGAATGCTCCCATATGAAGAACAAATCCCTGGTGAACACTACCGACAAGGTGAAAGACTTCGAATGTACCTCATGCGTGTAGAAGAAACACCTCGAGGTATTTTCCTTCGACTATCACGCTCACACCCAAAGTTCCTCTCAGAACTTTTCAAGATTGAAGTTCCAGAAATTGTTTCTGGTGCTGTTGAAGTAAAAGCGATTGCACGTGAAGCTGGTGCTCGATCTAAGATTGCTGTATTTGCTGCTGATTCTCACATTGATCCAGTAGGATCAATGGTTGGACAGCGTGGTGTTCGAGTAAACACAGTAACAAGTGAACTCGGTGGTGAGAAAATTGATATCATCGAATGGTCAGAAGATGCAGCAGAATTCATCAAAGAATCTCTTTCTCCTGCAAAAGTCATTGATATTAAACTTAACGAAACAGAAAAGACTGCGGTTGTTGAGGTTGCAGAAGATCAGCAGTCACTCGCAATCGGTAAGGGAGGACAGAATGTTCGACTTGCAGCTAAACTTACAGGCTGGAGAATTGATATCCAATCAGTGAAAGGTGTTGTCGCCGACTCTGGAGAAGTTGATGAGATAAATGCTGATGTAAAACCTGAAGAAAGAATTGAAACTCTTGAGACAGCTGACACAAAGGAAGAGGTTACAACAGAAGAAGCATCTGCTTAAATTAAAAGATAAACATAAAAAACATATGAACCTTTGGCATGATATAGAATCAGGAACATCGGAAAGCATCAACACAATCATCGAGATCAATAAGGGATCAAAAAATAAATATGAGATCGACAAAAAAACTGGTCTCATAGCACTTGATCGTGTTCTCCATACTTCACAAGACTATCCTTTTGACTATGGATTCGTTCCACAGACACTCTGGGAAGACGGTGATCCGTTGGATGTAGTTGTACTTACAACATACCCGCTTGTTCCTGGAATAATGGTACGTGTTCGACCTGTTGCTGTACTCGATATGGTAGACGGTGGTGATTCAGATGCAAAGGTCATCGCTGTACCTGAAGAAGATCCTCGATGGGACAATGTGAAAGATCTTGCTGATGTAAACCCTCACACTCTCAAAGAAATCGACCACTTCTTCCTTACTTACAAAAAGCTTCAAAACAAAGTTGTAGAAACTCATGGATTCAAAGATGCAGCGGCAGCGCGAGCAGCATTCGACAAGTCGGTATCAGCATACAAAGCTAAGTTCAATAAATAACAATGTCATTCTCAATCATAAAAAAAGGAGCACTTCCTGAAAGTGAATATGAAATCGAAGGAGAAATTCCTTCAGATATTGTAAAAGGTTTTAGAGAAGAAGCTCTAAAAAACATTTCAAGTGGTGTAAAGATGGATGGTTTTCGCCCAGGACATATTCCAGAGAAAGTAATTGTCGATCGATTCGGAGAAGTAGCGATTCTTGAAGAAGCAGGACGACTCGCTCTTGAAAAACACTATGGAGATATAGTTACGGATGCAAAGATCTCCCCTCTTGGATCACCTGCAGTGACAATCACAAAGGTTGCTCCTGGCGAAGCTTTTGGTTTCAAAATTAAAACAGCTGTCATGCCGGAAGTGAAACTTCCTGACTACAAAAAAGTTGCTAAGGAAATCATGTCAGTTAAAGAAACACTTGAGGTTACTGACAAAGAAGTTGAAGAAACAATCGACGGACTTCGAAAGCAAGTTGCTCATAACGATCATCACATTGCAAACCCAACTGATCACTCACATGATCACGGAGATCTTCCCCTTCCTGAGGTGAATGATGATTTCATCAAGAAGTTTGGTGCATTCGAAAACATTGATGCATTCAAAGCAAAAATTACAGAAAGCATCAAAGCAGAAAAAGAACACAAGGCTCGAGATATCAAACGACTCAAAGCGATGGAAGCGATCATTGAGAAGTCAGAAATCAAGATGCCTAAAATGCTTGTAGAATCAGAACTCAACAAGATGATTAGTGAACTTGGTTCTAACGTTGCACAGATGGGACTCGATATTGAAAGCTATCTTCGACACGCAAACAAGACAATTGAACAGTTGAGAGAAGAATGGACTGCTGATGCTGAAAAAAGAGCAAAGACACAACTCATTCTCAATCAGATTGCGATTGCAGAAAAGCTTGAAGCTCCTGCTGATGAAGTAAACAAAGAAGTAGAGCAAATCATGAAGATGTATAAGGATGCGGACAAGATGCGAGCAACAATATATGTCGAGACTATGATCTTGAATGAAAAAGCTTGGGAGGTGTTAGAGAAATAATTTAAAATATCGGAAAGTAAAAAGCGCCGCCAGGTCATGCCGGGCGGCGCTTTGGTTATAAGGGATGCTAATCCTCAAACATTTCGAAGCTGAAGACACCGGTAATTCCCGGTAATTCAGCATCGTTCCACTTCTTCGGGACCTTGGGAGGACCCTTAGAAAGGTAGATACTGAACCACTTGTCACCACCTGTGTGCAGAAGATACTGTCGGAGTTCTTTTGGAATCCGAGTGAAAAGTGCGTCATATTTCAGACGAACTTTCGCGACCCAAACGGCTTTGTCTGCTTCAAAAGCTTCTCGTAACCATTCGAACTGCATCTTCTTCACTTCGATCTTCCCACTAACTGATAACCCGCAGCAGTGCCGTAGGATCAGCGTGTTGATTGTCTCGTGAACGCTAGGTGGGTTATCACTGTTCCCAGCTTTTCGGATTTGAGCTCTGAACCAATGTTCAGAACTACAATTCAACAATTCACGAGTGAGCCAGTCAGCGAGTTCTTTTCGTTTCTCGCCAACTTGTTGTCTGTGAAGATCCCTGGAGAAATCCACATATCCAGCCCAAACGTTTTTCCTACTCTTATCACGAGCTGTTGCATACCCTATGAGGGTCTTCCTTAACGCCCCTTCTTCGGGGATGAATTCCTCGAACTGTGCCTCGAACGGGGCATTCGCAATGGGCTTAACCAGCGCGAGCGCTTCCGCAACCAATTTTTTTAGGCTACGACCGTGCAAGTATTGCGCCCACGCCTCAGGGTTAATTTTTCCACCCGTCGAGTGAGCGACTGGCAAACTGAGAACACCCAAGGTGATATCGAGTGCTTGACGCACCGATTCAACATTGACGAAATTGACAAATTTCTTCGTCGCCTCCGTTACCGTCTCTTGCATATCCGCAATGAGTGTTTGCTCACCAGCTGGTGTGACCAACTCAAGCTTAATAGCCCAAGCTATCGCCACAGTGATCGGATGACGATCTTCGATAACTGCTAATGTTGTTTCCATTTCGTAAAGATATGCCCCGGCCGTGTTTTCAACGGCCGGGGCGGGTTTCGGTTGGCTAAACGTCTCCGAAGATTTCGTCTTTTGGAGCTTCGGGTTGCTTGCTTTCGACCAGCCTCATGGCGGCATCGACAAGGGCGTTCAATGTACGGCGCTGATACCAACGGCACCGTTTTTCGCTGATTGACTCTTCGCCTTCTTCGGCGAGATGCACTTCAGCATTTTCGAGGCACATCGAAGCAATCTTCTTTTGGATAGTCACGAACGCGTCGTAATCAACATCCTCAAGAAATGTCATCAACTCGCCGACGGTGCCGTGCTCAGCTGCGCGCGAATCATAGTCCAGGAGGTACTCCTTGACGCTGATCGCAACACAAATGAGCGAACGCATACCGAGGGTGTGCTCGATGAGTGCGGTCAGTAGCTCCCTCCGTTTCTGCGGCTCGATGACGAGCAAAACAGAAAGGAAAAGATCTGTGAGTTCACCGAGGAAGCGACCGTAATCGTCCTTATCCCCGATTCTTCCCCACTTTGCTCCAATGCGTACAAGAGCCCCGAGGAATTGCTCCGCGGAGATGAAGTGTACGACTAACGAAGGTTTCGAGTAGTCACCTTCGCCGACGAGGGTCATTACCTCGCCAGGAGTGAGGTCTTTTACGACCAGCGCGAGCTGATCATCACCTACCGTATCGCCGATGAGGGCGAGTTGGTGTTCGGCGGCCCGAAGGTCGCCGCTGTTTACTGCCGCGCGGATTGCGAGAGCATCGATTTGGATCATAATTTCTGTTGGGTTGGTTTTGTGGTTTAGGCAACAAGTGCCTGTTTAATCTTGGCGTTCTTTCTTGCCATAAAGCAAAGAGCAAGGATAGCGCAGGACGCTTCCATGTCACTCTCTAGGAGAAAGGACCAGGCAGGCCGAGCAGTTTCTTCCAACTGAACAACCTTTTTGTCGCGAATAGTTTGCAGTAATTGTGCACTGCTCTCCTTCGCGAGCGAATCGACTTCGGCACACTCTGTGAATTTGAATCTTCCCAGGAATGCGATAGCTCCATATGCAGGATATTCCCTGAGCAGTTCACCCATTTCGGGGATTTGCTTGAGGACTTCTGCACGGTGGCTGTTGAAGCTAGCTCGAGCTCTGATCACGGTGTCGCGCTTGAAAAAGGCATCGACGAGCTGGATCAATTCTGCGAGTTGCTCTTTAAGTTTTGTTTGGGTCATTTTGTGTTTTCGGGATGGAATTGCCGGAAGTATTCTCCGACAACTTGAGCGACCGAAGAAGGTAAGTCAGTGATGAGTGCTTTACTGAGCGCCTCATCATATTCCCTACGTCTCTCCGGATCGCTAAGTATTGCGTTGGCTTCGTTTGCTTCCTTGAATTTTTCTTCGGAAGTCGCTTTGTCTTTTGCAACGTCAGGATGATGTTCCCGGGAGATGCCCCAAAAGGCCTTCCGGATATCATTAATTGACGCCTGTCGGGAAACACCTAGGGTGGCGTAGTAGTCTTTCATAGATTGTCAAAAAGCTTGTGTTTTGGTTGAAATTCCTGATCGAAACCTAGCACATGATTATTGATTTGTCAATGTTCTATGCACGTAAAATTGGGGCCTTGTGAGTACTTTTAAGAAAATATATTTGCCGCTTTTTCCTTTCGTCCTTTTGGACTCATCAGTCGGAGCTACACTCCGAGAGGAGAACAGTCGAGTGACTGTTCAAAGCGTCGACCGAGTGGCCACGCTACCCGCACAAGCGATCCGCCAGTGCGAAGCCGAATCAATTTGGTTTGGTTGCAGGAAGTTTTTTTCTACCTGGAAGTTGTAAGCTTCTATTTTGTTTTCTTGAAAAGGCTTTTTACAAAGAGCCAAATCACTCCACACACGATGAAGAGTTGCAACAAGATCTGGAACAGTGGCCCGAAAGCCTCCCAGAAATTATTCCAGCATAGTGCGATGAGCAAGCTCACCGACCGTGGGTCTACCATCCCCCACACCACGAACCCTATGATTCCAGTGGTGAGGACCCGTTGCGGGGAGCCGAACAAGAAACGAAGTACTTGGTTCATGCAATATATCGACAAATAATTGCAGACATATTGCACGAACCAAACAACTTACTTTTTAAGAACATTCTGTTTCGCTCTTTTGAGCTCATCAGCGAGAACTACATTCTCGGACAGTACGGAGCAGGGTTTTGTAAACTCATACTCCATATATATTTTTCGAAAGAACTAAATGGCTTTCCGCAGAGGGGGTGCGTCCCTCGCGACATGAATGTAGTTGGCACAACATTCTTCTTTCACTTTTCAGCAGGTGGGCATAGGTCATGCTATGCAGCCTTACTGAATCGTGAGGTGAAACGGAGAGACACGCTCCGCAAACCTTCATTCCAATTTACGATCGCAAGCGATCGCGGATTTGAATTATCAATAGTGATGGTTCGAAGTATCCTCAGTCTGCAGTCCTCACTCGCTCCTTTACGCTGGCCAGGCGCTGGAATACGAGTTACATTCGGACAAAAATGACTAAGGGGATTTTATCCCCCTTCTCCCAGCGACGCACCGCTTGAGAAGGGGGATCATGGGGGATGGTGGCTAGCCGCTCCTCCCTGCCGCATTCCACTGTCGCCGGACAGTAGCGTGCTGCTTTTACTAAATATCTAACTTGTCTTGTGGAGGCTTTAACCTACTCCAATTACTCAAGTGCAAGTGATATTTCAGCTAGGTATGAAGATTGGTCATACCTATTCCAGTTTATGTGGCCCTGGAACAGGCCCCGCACTGCAGTAGTGCCACCTATCGCCAGCACCCTTCTACGAAGACATACTTGCGCATGCTAAGTCCAGCGGACGACACCACCTAGATATAGTTCGAAGTAACCTCAGTTCGCGGTCCTCGTCATGTCATCTTTGAAACTCCTCGGCGGGAATCTCTCGGAATCAATGAGTCGATAGACAAAAATGAACTAAGGGTATTGACCCGTCCAGTCGCTCGGCCGAGCTACCCTGAATTGAATGGATCTCCGTTTCGGCCATCAAGGCCTCATCGGCGCTGCTTTCCCCTTTCGGAGCTGCAGCGGACGGAACTCTATAACGGAAGAGTGCCCGTATCCCATTAATTTATCATTGGCCATGAAAGGCCCTGACGTCGCGAAGTGCGGTTAGTCAGAAGGTTTCGGTCTTTTATCCTTAATGTGTCCTTGCCAGGACTTAGCGCAGTCAGACTGGGAACTCCCGGATACCATGATTCCGTGTGGGAGTATGGGGGTTTGAACAACCCCACATTAATCTGCGCTTCGCGTGCCAGAGTCTTAGGAGACTCCCTGCGTTCCCTTCGCCACATTTAGGTTCATCTGCTCGATCACCCGTACCTGACTTTCGCCAGATTCCAGATCAAGTCCAATAAACCGCAAGGCGCGATCGCTCCATCCTGAGATGAAACGAACACCACGTTCGCCCGAGGGGGCAACAGCGTCACGATATGGCGCTATGGTCACAAGGTACGCTTTCGCGCACGGTGCAATCTGCTGGCGATATTCACGCCACAAGTCGAGGAATGACCCCCGAACAGAATGCCCCTGACCATACGACCAATCTTCGTTGTCGGTGATACCAATGAAGGCATCAACCTTGATCTTTCGATCAAGGAGCTCCTGGATGGGAGCGCCGACCGCCGTACCTCCACCGCCATACGAACTAATCTTCTCTGCCGTCACCATGACGTCATCCCTAGAAGACAAGCTGTGATTGCGGTGGATCTCGGTATCGAACGGGAGAGGAATCGCCCGGCCTTCGATTCGCTTCAGCAGCGCACCAGTAAAGACACCTGCGATGTCGATGAACCGAGTCTCGCCCTCAGGCGTGATCGGACTGTTCATCGAACCGCTGACATCAGTACCAATAGCTACTTTGCGTTCACCAAACGACGGCATGTTAACGAAAGAGAGTTCCAGAGCCTCGCGAAGAGCATTCGCGATACGGCTGTCACCATTCTCAATCGAAACATACTGACGATAGGCATCGAAGAACCGGAACGGGAGCACCTTCGAGTGCTCGACGGCTCCTGGGTTTGTGAGCTTCGTAACAGCAAGCGCCACATTCTCTTCGCTTTGGAATACCCCGTGACGCGTGAACGTCGCCAGGTTCCGTAGCAAATTGAAATATGGTGCCTGCTGCAGAAGCTCACTCCAGATCGCGGTGCTCGTTTCTTTGAGAGAGGGAACAACAACTTCGAACGGTAGCCGTCCCTGACGAATCAGGGCAATCGCTTCCGTCTCAGTCGTTGCTTTCTTCAAAGATTCAAGCGCCCTGATCTGGGAGTTTGACGCTGGGTTTAACCCCAACGCCTCACTCCCCCGAATGAGCCAGCCGAACCGCTCAGAAGCTTCGGCAGTCGCAGGTTTCGGATGCGCCAGCTTGACGAGATCGCCGAGGGTAATCCCACGAGAAGCGGCCGAACCGTACTTCATCGCATGATACTCCGACATTCCCTCCAAGTGACTCCGAACCGCTTTGACTGCCATGCCTCCAAGCCCCTTTCGCCCGTGGATAGCTCCCGACTTTGCAATCTCCGCGAAGGAGCGCAAGTCATCAGGAGTTTTCACCACGCGCGGAAAGGCGTTCTCGAAGAGCTCGCGTGTGCGAGCCCCCGCGGACGACAACACGACAAGTCCCAAGACCGGCAGCGACTTCATCAGCCCTTCTTCGCGTGCCCACACAAGGGCGCGCGCCAAGAAAGACGGAATCGTGTCGCGCGCTTCGATGAGCACTTGCAACGCCTCCTTCGCGAGTTCCTCTCGCGTGGCGTAGAAAGTGTCACTGAGCGTGCCGGTCGAGAGGACCTGGACCACCTGCTCTTGTAAGGAGCGGCGGAACGCTGGTGCCCCAGCGCGGTTCGTCACCTGACTGCTGCTAACGCGAACACTGCGGCCTGCGGCAAGAATCGTTTGAAGGTTTTTCATAGGTTCTCTCTGTAGGTTTGAAGGATGGATCAGAAGTGACCCACCACACTCCGCAATGGCGGTAGCTCCAAGAATTGGATTCAATTTCGACAGATAAACATTGCCTTCATTAATTAAAGCAATATCTATCTGCCGAAACCGAACCGAAACTTTTTGATATTTATGAGATAAGTATTTAAAGATCAGATCTTCCATATTCCCTTCACCTCACCCAGCGCCTGCGGGGACCACTATATTATTTGAGTGGTTGATGTCCGCGACGTAAAAACGAAGCGCGGGATGAGGTGAAGGGAACCATGTAAAGATTTCTGTTTCGTCCTTTTGGACTCATCAGCACGAATTACATTCGTGGACAGGAGGTGGATACTTGTGTACCCACCAAGCTTTTGTCTGAGTGCTTTAACTCGGAGGCTCTGCTTCCTCTTGGCTCACATGTTACCTGTGACGTTCACGATCTTTGCCAAAGGATCATGACAGACTTCCAAACTCTGCTTTCGCAGAGTGTCCTATTTCAGGACGATAACTTCGCCGCGCTTGTTGACGGTGTAGGTCATATTTACTCCTTTCTAGGTTGGTTGTTTTTTGTTTTAGGAACGTTTTGCTCCCGTCAGAGCCACCTATTCATAAGTGATTCAGATGGAAGCAAACTTGCTATTTCAAACTATCTGTTGGATATTATATGCATTTTCAATATTTTGTCAAGCCGTTTTGACATTTTCTATTTCGTAAAACAGAGAAACCCTTATATTAAGGGCTAAAACCGATGCAGTATGTAAAACGTGTTCAACTTAACCGACTGTTAATTGACATAAATAAAGATAGTTTTGTAATAAAAATATTACGTAAATGCTAAAAAACGTGCTGATGGTGCACTAGAAGCCCATAAATAAGGTTTTTACGTTGATAAATATAGCTATATTACAGGTATTGTCACTTTTGCTTGACAGAATAGCCGATATCTGCTATCATAGCCTGCAGAGGTCAGTTATGGAGAGTCGGTGTCAAAACCAGCTTTCCTTGAAATGACTAGGACCGAAACAACAACCAACCAGGAGGTGTCTATGATCGACTGATCTGCGGGAGCGAAAGCACCGCCCTCAAGCCTGATCATAGGGCTAGAGGGCGGTGCCAAGCACCAAAGTTTAGCCGACGCATTCTGGAAGGAAGTTGTGCAGTAAAGAAACCAAACCGAAAGGAACCCACACCATGGGCGACTGAATAAGTTAGTATTGCGAAGGTCAAAGGACCAATCGCGTTTGTCATCAGTGGAAAGTCATTCGCCCCCTGCTCAGCATGTGGCGGAATGGGACTTCTCACCAAAATAGCATTCGACGCTGCCTTGCCAATCTTGTCTGGCCGCGTTGCAATCAAAAAAGCCCCGGACCGTCGCATGACGATCCGGGGCCCTTTTTTGTATTATTCCTCCTTCTTTAGCTGATCAAACGCTATATCGAACAAACTTCTTAAAGTATCTGCTAGATCCTGGCTTAATATATAGATACCAGACAATGACTTACCGAGCGTATTAATACGTACCCTATCTTTGTAAATACTGATATCACACGAAATCGGATATTTTTTGCCATCAATTCTTATCCTTTGACCCATATTATCAGAGGGTCTTTCAATACCGGCTGTTGTATATAAAACCTTTGTTTTAATATGTTGTTTTAATCTTAGCGATCTAAACTTTTCCTGCTCCTTTTCAGTAAATAATCCCTGCAATAGGTCTTTTGAGTATAGTAGGTAAGCTTCTCCCCCCTCATCATTCGTACTGAAGAAATCTTCAAGTGAACTGATGATTCCCTCACGCCCTTCAAAATATTTAACAACTGGTCGCTCGCCAACCTCTCTCTGCACACTCTTGAGTTGCGGTATAATATCCTTCAATCTTCGTCCTTGTTCGTTCAACACCACTTTCTGGCGCTCAACATAGGTCTCTAATCGCTCTGGCGGTTCAGCCTGAAAACGTATTTTCTTATCTACCTTAACTTCACTTATAAGTCCTTTCTTGGCCAAAGATTCAAGTACTGGGTATATTGTTGTCCTATTTATCTTTGTCTTCTTTGCAATATCAAGTACGGAATCATTCTCGACTTGGAGTAAAGCCGCATATACAGCTGCCTCTTTTTCCGCCAAACCAATTTCTTGGAGATATTTTTCTAACATGGTTGAATTATATCACCACAATATATTAATGATATAATCCTAGCAAATAATAAACTCTACAAATATATGCACATGGAACAACCAAAAGAACAGAATCCCTTCGAACTTACGCCTCATAATGGTATTTTAGTACCAAGAGTCTTACTGTCTGACGAAAGAGCTGGAGATTTAGAAAAATATACACAAGGATGGAGGGACCAGAAGAAACATTTTGATTTAATAACACCAGGGGCTGTAGAAGGAAAAACTAGAACCGAGATACAATCTGCAGATGACTGGTACAAGGCAGGTGCAGTTAAATGCTGGACCTTAATGACTCAACCAAACAGCGATGGGCATGCCGATACACAACAGGAACTAGATGAGATAATGAATAAGATGAGAGTCAACCCTGATCTAATTCCTCATGACGCTTGGCCAAATGACGATGAAGACAACAAAGACGAGCCGAAACTAGATTAACGTCAAAGCAGAAACGACTATTGCCGCGGTCTCCGCTCGCAGCACATTTTTCCCAATAGATACTTGGGTATACTTCTTCGTACCAAAAAACTCCAACTCCTTAGGTGACCAGCCGCCTTCTGGACCGATAATAAACATGACCTTACCCTCTTTTGGTAGCATTTTCTTAGAAAATTGCTTTGAATCTTCACCGCCCTGGCAAACAATGACCTTTCCATCAAATCCTTCAAGGACTTCTTTAATACTTCGAGGTTCCGAAACCGTAGGAACATCCAATCTACCGCTCTGTTCAGCCGCTTCTTGGACAATTCGAACCGATCTCTCCATATTTAGGTTCTTTTTAACGGTTCTTTCAGCCAGAATTGGAAGAATCCCAGAAACACCTAATTCGGTCGTTTTTTGCAGGATCCAATCAAAGTTATCGTTTTTTATGAGCGCAGCGGCAATCCAAACGCTCAAAGCTTCATTTTTAAGGGATTTTTCCTCTTTTTTGGAGTCCATAATCCGAACATGTGCGAAATTTGGGTTAATCTGATCAATAACCCCCCAATATTCGAACCCGCTACCATCAAAAAGGATGAGTTGAGCACCTGTGGTATATCGAAAAACGCTTCTCCATTGATGCATTAGCTTAGAATCGTCAATTTTAACAGTCTCTTTTTTCCCTATCTCCTCTGGCAGATAAAAACGATGAAGTCTCATAAAATGGCTAAATAGAAGCAAAAACTAGATTATTGGATAAAAGTATTATATAGTGAAAATACTGAAATTCAGACCTTTTCCGACTATCTGAAGATACTCTAAAAATTAACACACTTCCCATGCTTATACCAACAGTCATTGAAAAATCACAGTTCGGCGAACGAGCATACGACATCTACTCCCGACTACTCCGAGACAACATCATTTTCCTCGGCGGACCTATTGACGACAATGTCGCAAACATCGTAATCGCTCAACTACTCTTCCTCGAATCAGAGGATTCAAAGAAAGATATTCAGCTATATATTAATTCTCCTGGCGGATCAGCAACTGCAACTCTTGCCATGATGGATACCATCAAACACATTAAAAACGATGTGTCGACAATTTGTGTCGGACTCGCAGCTTCAGGCGGTGCATGGCTCCTATCAGCCGGCACAAAGGGAAAGCGTTTTGCGCTTCCTAATTCTGAGATAATGATCCACCAACCTCTTGGGGGTGCTGAGGGACAAGCTACAGATATTGAGATTCGTGCTAAAAATATTCTCAAGCTCCGTGCTAATCTAGCGAAAATAATGTCACAGAATACAGGTCAGCCTCTCGCAAAAGTCGAAAAAGATATTGATCGCGACTTCTTCATGTCAGCAGACGAAGGAAAGAAGTACGGCATCATCGACAAAGTACTCTAATAAAATAACATGATTCCATTACAAACCGTCCTCCTCATCGCAGCATTCATGGGGAGCATTGGTCTCGCGTTTGGATATGTGCTCCGCATACTTGTTGCACTTGGAAAAAAAGGCTCTATAGAGCTCAACATCAAAGAGATGATGGTGAATGCAAACGAGAAAGCTAAGCAGATAACCCTCGAGGCAGAAGAGAAAGCAGCTGAAACTCTCAAATCAGCTCGTGAGGAAATGAAAGTGAGAGAAGAAACAATAAAAAAAGCAGAGGATCGCGTTATTAAGAAAGAAGATTTTCTAGACAAGAGACAAGGTGAAATCGACAAGGATGTAGAGGATGTAAAAAGCCGCATAGCTGAAATTAAGACTATCAAGGAGAAGATTGATGCTTCTGCTGAAACACTACAGAAAGAATTAGAACGTATCGCTTCCCTCTCAAGAGAACAAGCAAAAGAAGAGTTGGTTAAAAAGATTGAAACAAATGGAGAAAAAGATCTTCTTGAACGAATGCATAAACTTGAAACATTCTCAGAAGAAAAGCTTGAATCTCGTGCGAAAGAAATACTTACTACGACAATTCAACGCCTTGCGAGTTCTGTTTCATCTGACATGTTCACAACACATGTCGCTATTACCTCTGATGAAGTAAAAGGAAAAATTATCGGCAAAGAAGGAAGAAACATTAAAGCGTTTGAACGTGAGACTGGTGTAGAAGTAGTTGTAGATGATACTCCTGGAGCAATAACTATTTCATGCTTCGATCCAATTCGAAGACAGATTGCACGTATGGCACTTGAAGCACTCATCGCAGATGGTCGCATCCAACCTGCAAAGATTGAAAAAGAAGTTGAACGTGCAAAAGAAGAAGTTAATAAGGTAATCAAAGAAAAAGGAGAGCAGGCTGTTTACGAAACAGGTGTACTCCAACTTGATCCTCGAATCGTAGCTATCCTAGGACGACTTCACTATCGAACAAGTTATGGACAGAATGTACTCCAACACTCAATCGAGTGTGCTCACATCGCAGGAATGATTGCAGAAGAGCTTGGTGCCAACATTGGAGTTGCAAAAGCCGGTGCACTTCTCCATGACATCGGAAAGGCAGTAGATCATGAAGTAACAGGGACTCATGTTGAAATTGGTCGTAGAATACTTGAAAAATTCGGTGCAAGCCAAGAGATTATTAAGGCAATGCAGGCTCATCATGAGGAATATCCTTATGAAACTCTTGAATCAAGGATTGTTCAGACTGCGGACGCAATTTCAGGAGGACGCCCTGGCGCCAGAAAGGATAGTATTGAAAACTACCTCAAGCGCCTTGCTGAGCTCGAACAAATAGCTAACTCCTTCCCTGGGGTAGATAAGTCCTACGCCCTCCAAGCAGGACGAGAGGTTCGAGTATTCGTTTTCCCAGAGAAAGTAACAGACCTCGAGGCTAAAAATATGGCTAGAAATATAGCTAATCGTATCCAGGAAGACCTTCGCTACCCAGGAGAAATCAAAGTGAATGTTGTACGAGAACTCCGCGCAATTGAATTCGCTCGGTAAACACTCCACGTCTAAGCCAGACAACACAAATAAATACGTTTGAAAAGACACTTGTGGCAAAATATGGCTTACTATATAATTATAAACAAGGAAAACGGTGGTCGAATCCTTTACCAATCAATTCATTTCACACCAACATGAACAAAGCAGGTATTGTTGAGAAGGTTAACGAAGTTCTCGGCACAACAAAAGTTCAGGCTGAGCAGGTCGTTGACACCGTCATCGACGCGATTATTTCTACGCTCAAAAAAGGCGATGAAGTTTCTATCGCAGGTCTCGGTATTTTCTCAGCGAAGCAGCGAGCAGCTCGAACAGCAAGAAATCCACGCACAGGAGAAACAATTCAGGTTTCTGCTATGCGAGTTCCAAAGTTCCGAGCAGCTAAAGCTCTTAAGGACGCGGTTAGATAATTTCAACTGCGCTGATACTTAATCAGTCGCACTTGATTCCACTTACAAAACACCCGCCATGTCGCAAGACGTGAGCGGGTGTTTTGTTTACTCTCCGAGCTCTCGACTTATCCATTCGAGTCTTTCATGCATCTCCAATGTTAATTCTGTTATCTCCTTGAATCTACTTTCTAAAAGTTCAAGTCGAGAAACAATAACTGAATGATTAGCATCAAACTCCCCTGTCATTCCCAATTCCTCCTGACTTTGAAGAACATCGTTGAAAATCTTTTCCTTTTCACTTTCAAGATTTCTTATTTCCCTCATCTTTTCTTGTCTTTCCAAATTCAACATCTGCCTTGTGCCTTCGTCTCTTTCAACTTCACCTCTAAATTCAACAGATCTTTTTATCATTTTATATGTGCGGGATGGGAGAATCGAACTCCCGCCAACAGTTTGGAAAACTGTAGTTCTACCATTAAACTAATCCCGCATGTTCGCCAGACCCCTTGGTAAAAGACGAAACTTCAGACACTATAACAGAGCTTGAGAAAATCTGCTATACTCCCGAAATGGCATTATACCAAACGCTCGGCAAAGGCCTTCTTAGCCTATTTTTCAGCCTCACAGGCATCCTCAGCCCGTCACCAGCACCCAAATACGTAGAAACCATTCCCCCACCAATTGAAACTATAGAGATTTCGATTCCTGACTATATAGAAACAATATCAACCAAAACAAAACAGAAATATATTCCAATATATTTAAACTATCCTGAAAAAGTTTCTATCCTTCCCGTAAAGAGTTTGGATTATAATTTCAAAAAAATATTTCAATATTCAATCGAAGCTCCAGCAATAACTCCAAAGATTCAAGTTCCAACAATAAACATTCCAAATATCGACTTACCTGTAGTTGCAAAGACTAATAATGATCAAGACTTAAGGAGCTCGGTTGTAAATATATATTGCACAGTACAGATAGGTAGAAACGTTAAGGCAATTACAGGTAGTGGTGTTGTAATAGACTCTCGAGGTATTGTTTTAACAAATGCACACGTAGGCCAGTTCCCTCTCTTACAAGGAAGCTCTGTTTCAAAAAACTTAAATTGTTTTATCAGAACAGGCTCGCCAATCAATAACACCTACGGAGTAAAAACACTTTTTGTATCTAGGGATTGGATATATCAAAATTATCGCAATATCTCGCAGGTAAATTTTGCAGAGACAGGTGAAAATGATATTGCGATACTTCAAATTGTCGATAAAGCAACTGGAAATCCTGTATCAAAGCAATTTAACTACCTCCCCCTATCGACAGATGCATTACAGAAGAACGATACTATATCAATCGCCTCATATCCCGCTGACTCACTAGCAAGCCGCGGCATCAACGCACCTCTGACTGTTCAAGTTGAGCGTCTCCGCGTCAGCGATATATTCAGCTTCACACAAAGCACATCAGTGGATCTCATAGAAACGAGCGACAGCCTTCAGGCTCAACACGGATCTTCGGGAGGAGCTCTGCTTGATAAATCAAACAGGTTAGCGGGGATAATCGTAACTACCGTAAGCGGAGACAGTCCCCTCTTTAAACATGCTCGAGGGCTTTCAATTGCACACATCAACTCTGTCGTCTTAAAAGACACAGGAAGAAGCCTAAATTCATATATCTCTCAGAGTACCCAGACTATCGCCTCTCAGTTTGAACACAACCGACTAGATTTAATACAAAAGCTTATCGACGGCTCTGCTCAGCTATTTTTTCAGCAATAATTGCAAAAAAGACATCCATATTGTCATCCTTTGCACACTTATTCCTCTTTTCATACCCACAAACAATGCATTTATTCAAAATGCTGTAGTTATTAGTCGTACCGTCGGCACCAACAGGCTTCATCATACCCTTACATTCTGACGCCCTATCCCCTGGGTTTACGTCTACATGCTTACTCCAAAGGCAATTTGGGCAGTGGTTCGTATATCCATTACCAACAACATGAACGCCACAGTGTTCACAAACAAAGTCCTCTTGTTTCCTTTTAAACCGTGATATTTGCACGAGACTGATTAGGTTATACCTATAAAGTTACCAAAAACTGGTCGGGGTGCCGGGATTCGAACCCGGAGTCACTTCAGCCCAAGTGAAGCATGTTAGCCGTTACACCACACCCCGTTATCTAGAATTCAAATCTAGAGCCGTAGCTTAGCACACAATTACTAGGGGCTCAATAAATTGGAGCCGATGCTCCTCCATGCACAGAATTTATATATAAACGAATAACCCATATCCCCCATCCAATAGTAAATGTGTCCTTTTATCTCATAATCTAGGAGATCACTCCCCCGTCTAACAAGAAGCTCCAAATAAAGTACGAAAGTAGATCAAATTTGGTTTCATAAATAACATTCACAAAATACATAAAGCCGTAGAAAATTATGATGCCTATAATTTAAGCCCTTTATTAAAAAGATGTTAAACGTGTAACGCGAGAATACCCTTTCGAGAGTGTGGCACGTGAAACTATTGATTATGCAATATAAGACTAATTTTGTTACAGTCTTTTTGTTTTAAACCATAATGCTAGCCGTATTTGGCGAAAACTGCCAAAAATCCCATATTTTTATTAGACAGCTAAAATTGTCTTTTATACACATATCCACCTAGTTATCCACAGTTGTGTGCAAAACTAGTACTCATATTTCTCCTCTAGAAACCTCAAAATCTTCTGCTTTTCGCCTTAAAATTTACCCAATGAAAAAGACAGGATCATTTGACCCTGTCTTTTTCACATGTGCGGGTAGAGAGAATCGAACTCTCGTCTCGTCCTTGGCAAGGACGCATTCTACCACTAAACCATACCCGCATATTCGACTGTTAATTACCGCCTGAACGCTGAACACTATAACATATCGTTGCAAAACCAACACGCAATACACCCACCGCTTGATTGCAACTTGTGCACCTACCAGGATTCGAACCTAGAATAACGGTTCCGAAGACCGTTGTGATATCCATTTCACCATAGGTGCAGTGAGAGCATCATACATTACAAATGGCTAAAAATCAAAACATATACTAGAATGAGCCCATGAATAAAGGGGTTTTCAATGACATTTCCATTCCAACCAATGTTACACAAGTAACATTTGCTCTCAAAAACGCTGGTTTTGAGGCTTTTTTGGTTGGAGGATGTGTCCGAGACATACTTCGGGGGAAGAAACCTAAAGACTGGGATGTGACCACAAATGCCACACCGGAGCAAATTATCCCGCTATTTACCAAGACTTTCTATGAAAACTCCTTTGGAACCGTTGGGGTGGTGATTCAAGAAGGGGATAATGAGGAAATAATTGAGGTAACTCCTTACAGATTAGAAAGCGCATACAGTGACGGCCGTCATCCTGACCAGGTAACTTTCAGTAAGAATATACTTGATGACCTTAAAAGACGTGATTTCACCATGAATGCTATTGCATACGATCCGTCTAATGGACAGATTGTTGACCCATATAACGGACAAGCTGACATTAAGACAAAGACAATCAGAGCAGTAGGGGATGCAGGGGAGAGATTTAATGAAGACGGGCTAAGAATTATGAGGGCAATAAGGTTGGCTGCGGAACTTGGTTTCATGATTAACGTAGACACCGAAAAGGCCATTCTAAGCCACATAACAATGCTTTCAAAGGTTGCAAAAGAACGAATTCGAGACGAATTCACGAAGCTCATCATGTCGGATACACCCATGATTGCACTGGTTGTGGCCCAAAAGATGGGAATTCTTCCGTACATAGCACCTGAACTCGAGCAAGGGTTACATATGAAACAAAATCAAGCTCACTCTTACGATGTATTTGAACATCTTCTAAGGAGTCTCCAGCACGCCGCAGATAAGGGGTGGGCCTTGGAGATACGACTAGCTGCTTTGTTACACGACATAGGGAAGCCAGCTACTTGCCGATTTTCACCAGAAAAAGGGGATGTAACTTTCTATGGTCATGAGGTGGTAGGTGCAAGAATGACAAAAAAGATACTTGAGAATCTCAAATATCCCCGAAAAACCATTGATCTTGTTGTAAAACTAGTGCGATGGCACATGTTCTTCTCTGACACAGAGCAAATAAGCCTCTCTGCTGTCCGTAGAATGATTGTAAATGTTGGAAAGGAGAATATATGGGATCTCATGAATCTTCGCGCATGCGACAGAATAGGAACAGGAAGGCCTAAAGAAAACCCATACAGACTACGACAGTACAAAGCTATGATAGAAGAAGCCATGAGAGATCCTATTTCAGTTGGAATGCTCAAGCTTGACGGTAAAGGACTGATGGAGGTGTTACAAATGCAACCAGGTCCTAGAATTGGATGGATATTGCACGCACTCTTGGAGGATGTACTCGAAAACCCCGCACTGAACACAGAAGAGAAGCTGAAAGAAATGGCGATGGAGCTTAATAAGCTAGATGATACTGAACTTAAAACAAAAGCCGAGGCGGGGAAACAGGCTAAAGACACCTTAGAGGAAGCGGAAATAGATTCCATCAAACAAAAGCACCATATAAAGTAAAAACGGCTCCATTGAGCCGTTTTTACTTGCATTGTTAATCATGAAACAAAAAGCCACCCGACGCAGTCATCTTGGCCACGGATCTTAAAGAAGAACTTATTCCTCACTAAGACCCGTGGCAAAGATAACAATAGATAAAAACGTAGGGTGGCTAAAACCGGGACTAATAAAAGTGCCATCGAAGAGAGAGCGAGAAGGGAGTATGGGAACGGATCCCCAAAATTGCGGTGACGCGTAGCGCCCCTTAGTAAAAAACGAGAATCGTTTCTTAACCCCAATCAAACAAACCTTCGAGCTGACTTTTATTGTCTATTAAACTGACTTGTGAAAGAACCATGCTCCATAACTGTCCTGGACGCTAACCTGTTTATTATTTTACGCACAATAAAAGTCATGTAAAGGACAAACATAGAAAGTTGTGGATAACTTTCTATGTCCTTTAAGGACATTACGATTTAATTTCAATTTTCATCTCAATCGGACAATGATCTGAGCCATATACTTCTGCATGGATCATTACGTCTGTTACTTTCTTTATCAGTTTTGGTGATACAAAGAAATAATCAATGCGCCAACCAATATTGCGATCACGAGCGAAAGATTTCATATCCCACCATGTATAAGCCTGTGCCTTTTCAGGATTGAAATATCGGAAAACGTCTACATATCCTTTCGAAATCACCTTATCCACCCAAGCACGTTCGATAGGGAGGAATCCAACATGATTTTGGTTCTCTTTAGGTCGGGCGATGTCAATTTCATTGTGTGCCACATTCACGTCACCACAAAAAACGATTTCTAGCCCTTTCTTTCTGCATTTTTCAGCATACTTAAGGAAAGCTTCGTAATACTCTAGCTTGTATGCAAGTCTTTCAGGAGCACCACCTCCGTTAGGGAAGTAGCAATTGATAAGTACAAAAGTATCAAAATATAGGGCTAAGAATCTACCTTCTTGATCTAATTCCGGAACACCGAGAGCATAATCAATCTTTTTGGGAACTATTTTTGTATACACAGCCACTCCGCTGTAACCTTTCCTGGTGCGGGCGTGGTCAAAGTACGATGTATAGCCACTAGGGGAGAGAATGTCTGCGGTTAACTGTTCTGGGTGAGCTTTTGTCTCTTGCAAGCAGAAAATATCAGGTTTTTGGGACAGCATCCACTCAAAACTACCTTTTTTACTCCATGCGCGAATACCGTTAACGTTCCAGCAGATGATTTTCATAGGCACGATTATACCACGCTAATTACCTATGATCCCTTTCTCTTGGAGTGGAAATTCTTATGTATTTCCTTCAAATGCTTGTCTGTAACATGGGTGTATATCTGTGTAGTCGTAATATTAGCGTGCCCGAGGAGCATCTGGACAGAGCGTAGATCTGCACCGTTTTGTAACAAATCAGTGGCAAAACTGTGTCTTATTACGTGAGGCGTCACTTTTTTGGAAATTCCAGCCTTGATGGCGTAATACTTTACTATCCGCTCTACAGAGCGCGGCGTAAGGTGAAACAACCGATCGTTATCAATATCACCGCGCTTTGCAAGATATGCCTTAACAGCGTCCTTAGCTTCTCCGGAAAGAAACACTACACGCACCTTTTCACCCTTTCCTCTTACTGAAAATTCATCTTTTGTGAGATCTAAATCTCGAGGGAGACTGCAAAGCTCTGAAACTCGGAGCCCTGTCGAGAAGAAAAGCTCTAAAATGGCCTTGTCTCTAAGTTTTTTTGGCTCACTATCTTCACTGTCTGGACCTGATAATAGGCGGTTCAACTCCTCAGTTGTTATAAGATCCAATGAGCGTTCTGGGACCTTAGCCAACTCAATAATATCCCCTGGTATAGCCTTTATTTCACGCTTTGCTAGATACTTAAGGAAAGAACGGAGGGCTATAAGGTAATAATTCTGAGTCCTTTTCTTGATAGTTTCCTTAAAATCAGCCCTTTTTTGGTTAATTCTTCGATTGAGCCATAGGCGATATTCTCGAATAACTTCCGCTGTCACGTCTGAAGGGGAGTCTTTTTTGAGGAAATCAAGGAAAAGGGTCAAATAACGGTCATAGTTTTCCACGGTTTTAAGGCTCCGGCCCTTCTCAATTTCGACGTGTTCTAGAAATTGGCGCTTAAGAATTTGTAGGTTGTGCGACATTACCTTTCCAGTATATCAAATATATCGATATATACGGGTCTAATTATCGATTTTCTCCCGGATTGCCAAACTAGCCTTATTCTCTTGCTTTTTTTGACCTCCCGTGATAATCTTTTGGCATCATGTTAACAAAGACGAAGAAGACAAAGGCGATAAAAGCAGTCAAAATTCACGATAAGGACACAGGTTCACCTGAGGTTCAGATTTCTATTATCTCCAAGCGAATCGAAGAGCTTGCAAAGCACCTCAAGGCGCACAACAAAGACAACCACTCACGACGTGGTCTTCTTCAGCTCGTAGCTGATCGACAGAAGCATTTGAAATATCTCATGAAGCACAACAAGGCTCGATATGAGCAGCTGGTCGAAAAACTCGAACTCAAGAAAAAGTCAGCGTAAGATCCAACCGCTCCTCACTTAAGTGAGGAGCGAATTGGTTTTTGGCCCCATCGACCGATAAAGCCAAAAGATCTTTGAAACATGAATTTAATAAACGTCGGTCATTTTAATAAGTTTTTACAATATTTTTATGTCAGTAATCAAACATAAGGAACAACGTGTCGGTATCTTTATCGATACACAAAATCTATATCACAGCGCAAAGAACCTCTATCACGGACGAGTCAACTTCGGCGCCATCATGAAAGAAGCTCTTGCGGGACGTGCGCTCATTCGAGCAATTGCATACGTTATCACAACAGAAAGTGGTGAAGAAAATAATTTCTTCGAAGCTCTAGGCAAAATTGGAATTGAAACAAAATCAAAGAATCTTCAAATCTTCAGCTCTGGCTCAAAGAAAGCAGACTGGGACGTGGGTCTCGCTGTGGATGCTATCAAGCTAGCACCAAAGCTAGACACCATTATTCTTGCAACAGGGGACGGGGACTTCGTTCCACTAGTTGAATATCTTCAGACAAATGAAGGGTGCCAAGTTGAAGTCATTTCATTCGGAAAGTCTTCATCTGGAAAACTAAGAGAAGCTGCTGATGAATTTATCGACATGTGCGAAAATCCTCGCAAATACATTATGAACTTTTCTCCACGACGCACAGGAGGAGGGCAGCGAGGAGCAGGACAGAAAGGTGCATCTGCGGGTGGAGACGAGGAATTCGATATCACTCCTTCTGAGATAATAGGGTAGTCAGAAAACAAGGGGCCATTTTCTAGCAGTGCAACACAGCGCTGCAGGAAATGGCCTTTTGTTTTTTCCATATTTACGGGATAATGAAACATATGAACGGCGAATCAACTGAACCAAAAAAGTTTTCCTACCCAAATGCCGATAGAGAGCAGAACGACGTCAGCAACACGACAGGGCCTGATACTTCAATAAGTTCTGGATTAACGCAAGAACAATTGAGACAGACCGTGCACATCTCCGAGGCACTTCACAATGAGGGGATGGGACAGAGACCTGCAGACATGCAAAACATCAGGACATTCCAAAGCGACATTGCTGGCGCCGTCAAAGAAGACAATGTTTCTCTTATCAAAATAGCGCTCGCAGAAAAAAAGCGGCAAGAAAGACAGGGAACATTCGAAGGATCTTTAACTCCCGCACCTTCAAATACACCTTTGTTAATAGGAATAATGATTACACTTATAGTCTTAGGCGCTGGAGGGTTTTTCTTTTGGAAAATAGTTCTACAGCCAAATGCTAACACACCAGTAACACCAGCAGTATCAACAGATAAAACTCCTCCTTTCGATGCAGAGCAAAAAATTACTGTCAATGTACAAGACAAAGATTTTAATGACATTGAAAGAATTTTAGAGAAAGAAAGAAACAGTGAACTCACAAAAGGATCCGTTGAACGTGTTACATTTGTTAAAACAGACGAGACAGGACAAGAAAAACAACTCTCCGTCCAAGATTGGCTCGCATTTCTACGAGCAGGGGCGCCAAACTCTCTTCTCCGATCATTCGACCCTGGCTTTATTTTCGGTATATACGCATCAACACCTCGTGACTCTTTTGTTATTATAAAAATAAACTCATACGATAACGCGTACGCTGGTATGCTTCAGTGGGAGGCTACCATTGAAAATGATCTCGGAGGAGTAGTGCGTAAGCAACAAATCGTCACGCCCTCACAAGCAGTCGCAACCTCAACAAAGAGTGATGAGGCAACAACAACACAAGAGGCTCCTACAAACTTTACAAGTGCGCAGTTTGTAGACAAAGTAATTAACAACAAAGACACAAGAATTCTTTTGGATAATACAGGAAAAACAAAGCTGATATATTCTTTTGTCGATCAGCAGACTCTTGTAATAACCTCAGGTGAAGCGGCTCTGAAAGAAGTAATATTTCGACTTACGACGGGACGCATAATCAGATAGATATATTGCCCTTCACCAGCACTCTGATAGAATTAATTCATGAATACAGACACCTCAACATACAAAGTAAAGTTACAAACCGAAAGAGAAGTTGTAGAAGAACAGCTACAGAAAATAGGGGTTAAAAACAATCTTAACCCTAATGCATGGGAAGCGGCTGAAAAAGACTTAAACGATGAAGAACCCTCAGATAGAACTGAGACAGCTGAAACACTAACTGAATACGGAGACGATGTTATGATTGTAAACTCACTTAAGGCAAGACTCATGGAAATAAATGATGCACTTGAAGCGATTGAGCAAGGAAAGCATGGCATCTGCAAAGTGTGCAATCAAAATATCGAGAACGATAGACTAGATGCAAACCCAGCTGCATCTACGTGCAAAGCTCACATGAACGCCTAAACAGTTCGAAACAAAAAAACACCTCGTAACGTTGAGGTGTTTTTTTGTTTCGATAATTCCAAATTAAAAAGGATTCTTTCCTCCTCGGACTTCAAAGTGAAGATGAACTCCGGTTGATTGACCTGTGTTTCCCATGGCGCCAATTGTTTGACCCTTAGATACTTGCTCTCCAATCGAGACATTAACTCGGCTCATATGTGCGTATAAAGTCTGGAGACCATTACTATGCTGGATTACCACATAGCTTCCGTAACCTCCGTTCCATCCTCCTCCTTTACCAACGACAACAGTTCCGCCTGCTGCGGCAAGAATCTGAGTACCGTATGCCGCTGCGATATCGATACCGTTATGACCATGGATACCCTGGGTTCGAATACCACCAGTCACCGGTCGGGTGAAATAACCTTTTGGATCCGCAACAGATCCGCCCGAAACAGCGGCAAAACCTGTTTTTGATGTCCTTTTCTTCGGACTTGATTCTTGGATTGAAGCTTCACCGTTTGGAATAATAATTTCATCACCGACAACCAATTTTTCATCCTCGAGTCCGTTATATCTCGCAATATCATCAGCGTCTCCCTTAAAGGCAGCTGCAACACTCTTAAAACTATCTCCTTTCTTCACTGTGTACCTAACACCCGAAATTGGGAGAATGACAAGAATCTGTCCCGGAGTTATAGCTTGTCCCTTTTTCAAGTCGTTAGCCCAGAGAATCGTATTAGGCGTAACATCGAACATTTTCGCAATTTGTTGCAATGTATCTCCTTTATGAACTGTATATAGGCTAATTTGATCAGAAGACGGGCGATACATCTCAGCATCTGTAGAGCTAGAGATATTTCTCGCATCAATAGAGTCGTTTTCATTACTCAAAGCTTGGCCGTCTATCATAGACACATCCTGAATTTCCTTCTTTGGAAGTGGATTTACATTTGTCGGCGCCTGCAAAAGGGGCATTTTTTGGGCATTTTGAGGAATAACTACATCGGAACCGTCAGAAAGAGAAGACTCACCAAGAACCCTCGACATAATAGAAAAGACACTCGCATGGGCAAAAAATGGAGTTCCTGCCACCAAAATCGCAGCGAGAACAATATACCCCCTTAGCGGGAAAGATGCCTTGGAACTTTTTTCCAAGGCTTTTAAGTCGATATTGGTCTCCGCACGCTGGGAAGATAGGGACGGTGCATGCGGGTCTTGAGGGGGCTGTAAAATATAGTTGAAGTTAATTCTAAATCCGTATTCTGAGTTTTGAATGGCTAATTTAAGCCGTATTCAGCATCTGGAAAAACTGTATATATGTAATGATACTGTGTACCTATCCACTGTCAACATTGATATATAGGGGGTATAATGGTCATGTTATATCCAAAAATTGGGATTTTTATGTCTCCAAAAAAAGAAAAACCGACTCCTGACGGGGAAGTGGCACCTTCAAAGCCTTCCGCGCCGCAAAAAGCTGAAAATCCAGAAGTAGCTAGACCTCAAATTGGCGAGCTCATTCAATCTGCAGAGACCTTCGAACAACTTCTGGCAGCGTTCAATGATAGCGAAGGAATACCTCAAAAAGTAGACGGGGAGGACTCATTCTACGGGGAGGACCGGGTACGCTTTGCCATAAATGACCTACTAGGTTTTCTTGATATTGTGGCGACAAGCAGTGATTACCTACTAAACACCCCTGCGAAAACACTAGGAAAAGATCATGTGAAATTCAACGCCATTCCAGAGGAAGAAGGTCTTCGGGAAAAGATGATGGAACTCTACGACAAGCGTCGGGAAGAATTACTTAAATCAAAAAGAGAATCGCCGACCGAAGAGGTAGCCCCTGAGGCACCGAAGGCAGAAAAAATGTTCGTTGAGCCCTTGGTATCTGATGTGGTACTCGATGAATTTACAGCTTCATATTTAGGCACCGTCGTCGCCTACAGAATTGCCCTAGAAAACGCTTACGAAAAGTTAAAAACACTTGAAGAAGACAGGGGGCTTGGATCTATGTTCAAAAAACACATCCTTCGTAAAACACCCGAGCTATCAGAAGACGAAGAGGAGCATCTACGGGAGTTGAGAAATGCTACGGAGATTGAGTGGAGAAGAATTCACGACTCCTTAAAGCAAATTGTGATGGAAGATAACGGAGGGACTACAGAAGAATTTTCTCTAGTTCTAGCAAGTCTAGGAGAAAAAATATCGACACTGACTGCAAAGGAGGAAAAAGAGGAGGTAATAATACCTAAAGCTCTAATGAGTAGATACGAGAGTATTGTCTTCACAAAGCTTCATCCAGACCCTACAGCGTCACCCGAGGAAATGCAAAGACACCAGGAATATTTAAGAAGGAAAGAAGAAGAAAAAGAAGTTGAAGCAGCTGTTGGAAAATTTGTTCCAACAAAAACAGAAGAAGGGGAGCCTGCAAAAATGGAGGAGGGTATTTCTCCAGAGAAATCCATTACAGCGCTTAAGGTCCTTCAGCAAATGAGGGGTGAGAATTCTGAAACAATGAAGCGGGCAAAGGAAATGGTAGAAAAAACTGCTAAGAATGCATACAGTGCCGTTATGGCAGGAGGAGAGTGGTACAAAAAACTTCCAAAAGGTCAGAAGATAGCGCTCACATGTGCGCTTGCATCGATAGGTCTCATTGGCGCAGCAACTAGTGCTCCACTTTTGTTTGGGTCTGCTTTAGTGGGAAAAACCGTACAGCGGACATTCATTGCAAGCGGAACAGCTGCGGGAATAAATGCTTTGCTTACAGCTAAAGCAGAAAGGGAAAGAAGTGAAGGAAAAGCAGAAAGCTGGGTAAGTAAGAGAAAAGAGTTGTTGGCAATCAGCGGTGGTCTCGCGGCATTTGTACTTCCAAGAATATTTAGCGCAGAAGCTCGACACATCGTAAGCGAAATGCATATAACCGATCCTATTAAAAACTGGTTCTCTGGTTTTTCTTCCACCCCAGTTGCCGCTGAGACAATACCTGCCGCAACAGAAATACATGCAACTCCTATCGATATTCCAGCGGCACCCACATTTGAGAACCTGGAAGTAACAGCACAAGAGACTGTCGCAGAATCCATACCCGCAAAACCTGATGCACCGAGCATGCGCAAAGCCATCTTCATAGACGACAAACTCGGTAGAAAAGGGAATTCAATTTGGGGAGCACTCAAACATAACGGTGTCAGCGAAAAAGCAATTGCCAACTATGAAAAATCACACCCTGGAGAAATAGAGAGGAGAGCTCGGAATGGCGACATCGTGACATTCACATACGATAAAGATAGCAATGTACTTAGGGATGTAAAATTCGAAGGCGCACTTAAAAAGGTAGCTAGAGGTGCTAAACAGATTGCGGAGAGTACAGTCACAACAGATCGTGGAATCAGTGAATACGATACTACAGGTCAAATAGCACCGGAAACAAATCTATCAGCGAAGGGTCATGGTGTAACAAGTGGGGGAGTTCACCAGCAGGAGATAAAGGCACAAAAACTCGCTGATGCTGAAGCAAAAAAACAAGGAATCATTGAAAAGAAAAGCCGCTTAAAGGTCAGAGGAATACTCAGTAGTGAATCAGCAAAAAACCCAATTGAAGGACCGTTGCCAACCAATAAAGAAATTGTAGCCGGCGACGAAACACTCGCCCTATATAAAGACGATACCACTCCAGACGTACCAGGCATTCCTCAATTTATACCCTTCAACGTAACAGAAATCGAAAATACAAATCCTTCAATTGCAATTGAAATGAAGGGATATTTCGATACAGCTGAGGCTAAGAGCTGGAGTAAATTTGCAGTTTCTGATGCGTTAAAAATATTAAACGCCGACAACAACGCTCAGCTCACAAAGATTTTGGGTAAAAGAAGCTTCTCTCTTCCAGATGCAATCTCAGGACAACATTTGTTAATGACAATTTCAAATGAATCTGGCATCAAACCAAACAAGGGAGAAAAGGTTATGGAATATATAGAGCGAGCCGTACAAAAATTGCCAAAAGTTGCTCAAAAATAATATACTTACCACATGAACAAAACCTTAGACAGAAATGATCTTGTAAAAAAAATGAATCTCGAGGGAGTTCCAACAGATGTTCAGGATCAAATCATCGCTCAGCTTGGAGAGAATGTACTTAAATCGGTGACATTTGAAATAGTTTCACTACTTTCTGATGAAGACAGCGCGACTTTTGATGAGCTTACAAAAGGAACCGATCAGGAGAAAATGGAAAAATTCCTCACAGAGAAAGTGCCTACATTGGAGCAGATAATAAAAGAGAAGACTGATACTCAAATTGAAAGCGTTAGAAAAGCAATGTCTGTTGCGGCATAGGGAATCCATCTGGACACAAAAATCAGGTCAGCGTACAATCAGGTGGTAATAAATACCCTTATGACATCCCCAGAAAAAGATTTTGCTGAAAAAGCACTAGATACGGCAGGGTTTGCAAAGTATGCGGCAGAGGTAGGGGACGAGAAAGGAATTGATACAGCAAAATTGCAGGAAAGCCTTGAAAAACAAGATGATCCCGGCAAGCTTCTTTTTGAAACATACAAAAACCTAGAAAGCTTCAGTAATGATCTAAAGTCACTTTTTCGCGAAGATGCAGCTGGTATCATTAAATATGAAGATGCTGACTTTAAATCTATTCAAAACTACCTAGAGGCCAACAGAATAAATAACCCGGAGAAAATTGCCGAGGTAATGAGAAACCTTGAGCAGGTAAGGAAAGATCAGAAGGAAATAAAGGAAAAGGAAGCTAAAATTGCGGAGCTAACAAAAAAGAGAGAGGCGGATGTAAAAGAATTCCTTAAGAAAAAGAGAGAAGGATACCAAGCTGTCATCGACGAAGGAAAGTCTAAGGAATTCATGAACGTTAAGAATAAAACACAATGGCGAAACCTATCCGGCCTTGGAGGCGCATGGTTTTCCAAAGGATTCTGGAGCGAGGGAACTGCAAAAATTGCAGTTGAGCAGGAGATAACTAATCTGGTAACTGATGGAGAGCGAATCGCAGTAGATGCCGGCACAACTGCTGGTATTGATGTTGAGATTGCACAGCTACAAGCTGACAGGGTTAACATTCTCGATCGATGTTTAGATGTGAAAGCCTCCATTCTCCAGCAAGGAGATTTCTCGAAAGAGATACATGCAGCAGCAAAAGCTCGAGTAAACTCACAGATTAACAGCATGCTCGCCAACAAAGATGCGAGCCTGGGGGATATCGATGCTGAACAGCGAAGAGTTTCCCGTATCAACGAACTCCGAGATTCAAATCTTTCCTTTGCATATCTAGAAGATGATGAGGCAGAAGCATTGCAAAAACAAATCGATGCACAGGCAGAAAAAGTGGCAAACAAAGAAATTGACAAAGCTCTCTCTGAAGTTAATCTTGATGAATCAAACCAGTACACCAAACTTGAGAAGAGTCTGGTCAAGTTGATAAACAGAGAGCAGCTTGGTTCAAAAGGAAAGGCAGAGACAAAAACATTTGTTGTTGAAAAACTAAAAGAAAAGCTGGAGAAGCTTGAGAAGTTCAGTCGTGCTCAAGCATTGTTGCTATCTCATTTGATTAAAAAGGTAGAAACTGCGAAGATATAATTACTATCATGCCCATCCCAGAACTCAACATAGATCAGTTAGAAAAGTATATCGAAACAGGAGACTTCATACAAGCGAAGAAATTACTCGATGAAGTAACCGCTGGAGAACTTACAGAAGAAGAGAAGGGGGAGATATATACAAAGATTTCAAACGCATATCTAAAAGCAATGCATGCGGTTAACAAGGAATATATTAAAAGTCTTGATGAGACCATTGAACTACTTGAGAAAGCAAACAAAGCAGAAAAACTTACTGATGAAAAGTTAAAACTAGCCGAAGTAAAACTCGACCTTTTAAAACACTCCGAGTAAAGATATCAGTCACATAGATGCCTGTGATATAGTGATTCGCAATGAACGATCACAATAACGTTGCAAAACATCTTCACGGACTAAACGACAAGCAATTAGAAGCGGTCCAATCAACAGAGGGGCCGCTTTTAATACTTGCTGGTGCAGGTGCAGGAAAAACAAAAACAATCACTCATCGAATACTTCACCTGATTAAAAATGGAGTTAACCCAGAAGAAATTCTAGCCATAACATTCACGAACAAAGCAGCAAAAGAGATGCGAGAACGTGTAATGAAATTGATAAATGAGGATCGAGATCTCAATTTACCAATTTCAACCCAGGCTCTCTATGGAAATTCAGGGAAGGGCAGACCTTTTCTCTCAACATTCCACTCTTTAGGAGTGCTTATTATAAAAGAATTTGGAACGCTAATTGGTGTTCCTCGTCATTTTGCAATCTATGACCGTTCAGATTCTCGCTCAGCAATTAAGGAGGCAATCACTATGGCGGGGCAGGACCCCAAGAAATTCGAGCCGAGTAAAATGCTTGGTATCATTTCCCGAGAGAAAGGGAACTTTGTATCGCAGCTTGAATATGAAGCAAAAAATAGCGATGAATATATGGGGGCAATTGTGGCAGAGATATGGAAAAACTATGATGCACTTTTAAAGAAAGATAAGGCACTAGACTTCGATGATCTTCTATTTAAAGCAACATCGCTCTTAGCTTCAAATGAACAGGTACGCCAACACTATCAAAAACGCTGGAAATATCTAAGCATAGATGAATATCAAGATACAAACGAAGTACAATATACCCTATCAAGAATGCTTGTCGGACCAGCAAGAAACATTGCAGTTGTCGGTGATCCAGATCAATTGATATACGGATGGAGAGGAGCAAACTTAAAAAACATTTTGCGATTTGAAGAAGACTATCCTGAAGCTAAAGTTGTTCTCCTTGAAGAAAACTATAGATCCACTCAAACAATTCTCGCTGTTGCTAACGCTATCATCTCAAAGAATATATACAGAAAGAAAAAAAATCTTTTCACAAAAAATATTGAGGGTGAAAAAGTTTCAATATATAGCGCATACGATGAAGGAGACGAGGCAAGCTTCGTTGCAAACACGATTCGAGATCTTCTAAAAGAGGGGGTTCCAGCTGAAGAAATTGCAGTATTGTATCGAGCGAACTTTCAATCACGTGCACTTGAAGAAGCTTTCCTCACTCGAAGTCTTCCATATCAACTACTCGGAACTAAATTCTTCGAACGAAAAGAAGTAAAGGATGTGTTGTCATATGCACGAGCAGCGCTGAATCCTGAATCTATGGCAGATGTTAAACGCATCATCAACACACCAGCACGAGGTATAGGCAAGGTAAGTCTTCTGAAAATATTGGAGGGAAGAGAAGCGGACTTACCTGCAGCAACAAGAATGAAAGTTGTTGAATTTAGAAATCTTTTAGGGAAGATAGAGAAGAAAATAAAAACAGAAAAAACATCTGAGGTAATTAAATTCATCATCAAGGAATCTGGAATGGAAGACATGTTGAAGTTTGGGAAAGAAGCTGATGATGATCGATTAGAGAACGTGCAAGAACTTGTGTCACTCGCAGGTAAATATGATTTGATGATTGAAGATCAGGAAGTGGGACAGACAGAAATCGGAAGTGTTCCGAACTACACTCCAGGTATGGAAAAGCTTTTGGAGGAAGCAGCTCTTGCAAGTGATCAAGATAATCTTGAAAAAAATGAACCCGCTGTAAAACTCATGACAGTGCACGCATCAAAAGGTCTTGAGTTTGATTACGTATTCATCACAGGACTCGAACAAGAACTCTTTCCTCACGTACGAGGGAATGAAGAATCTCTATCTCCCGAGGAACAAGAAGAGGAGCGAAGACTTTTCTATGTAGCCCTCACCCGCGCCAGAAAGAAACTATATCTTGCATATTCAAATGTACGCACCATTTTCGGCAGTAAACAAGTGAATCTTCCATCAGAGTTCATCGCCGACATTGATCAATCACACATCGAACAGCAAGAGAGGGCAACTGGCATCAAATCAATTTTCATTGATTTTTAGATAAAAATCAGCCACTATGGCTCTACAACTCATGATATTCGCAAAAAAATCACTCGGGCAGAACTTTCTACGATCTACTAAAGCACTCAGGCAGATTGTAGAAGCTGCAGAACTCACCCCAAATGATATTGTAGTAGAAATTGGCCCTGGAGAAGGTGTGCTTACGAAAGAACTGCTTGAAAAGGGGGTTAAGGTGATTGCTGTAGAGAAAGATGACCGTTTAATACCAGTTTTAAATGAAAAGTTCCAAAAAGAGCTTGAAAACGGCCAGTTTAAGCTCATTCACGGAGACGCGCTTGAAATATCATTCGAAAACCTAGGGTTAAGCGCTGGGAACTTTAAAGTTGTCGCTAACATTCCTTACTACATAACCGGGGCACTACTTCCCATCATCCTAGGAGGTGAAATGCCGCCTAAATTAGCCGTAGTTCTAGTCCAAAAGGAGGTTGCGGTGAGAATTCTAGCTAGAGACAAGAAGGAAAGCATCCTTTCTATGAGCGTAAAAGCCTATGGTAACCCCCGTATTGTCGACTATGTCCCTGCTGGGGCCTTTGTTCCTGCTCCTAATGTGGATTCCGCGATACTTTGCGTAAAAAACATATCAAAGGAATATTTCACCAGCGAGCCATTAATATCAGAAGATGACTTCTTCAAGACCTTAAAAGCGGGTTTTGCTCACAAAAGGAAGCTTCTACGTGCCAATTTAGATATTTCAGACGAGGTGCTTGTAAAAATAGGGCTTTCTCCAATGGCAAGAGCTGAGGATATAACACAAGAAGACTGGAAACTACTGACTCTAGCGACTAGAAAATAGTTTCAACAGGAAAGGAAAATGTTGTGCGGAAATTTGATATACTTCTTGTATCATGACCCTTCCTGGAAAAAACATTCTCATCCTCGGCGCAGTATGCCTTTCAATCATTGGAGGGGTGGGGGCGTACAAAATTGCACAAGCTGCACGAGCAAATCTTGAGACATCTCAAAAGGGCATCATTGCATCGACAAATTCAAACCAGAATGCATCAGCAAGTAATTCAACTAGCAAACTCCTTGGTGCTCTTCAGCAAGCAGAGCTTGCTACGATAAGCTCTAGCTCAACAAATCCTTTCGCTCCTGTTGCCGGTGACACACTCACAAACCAACTCTCTAAAAACTTCTTTACCTCATATATTCAAGTGCAAGCTGGCACAGAATCAGAGTCGCAGAACGAGGCGTTGATAAACAATGCTTTAGCGAATATAGATGTAAAACAACTCCCAAAAGAAAAATATACAGCGAGCGATCTCAAAGTAACAGGAATTAATACTCCTGCATTTCTCAAAACATATGCTAATCTTTTTGCCCAGATACAAGCTGAGGAAATAAAAAAGATACAAGATAATCCTAGCTATTACCAAGACAACCTCCTAGAAATAGGAAAAATATATGCAGTAATAGGCGAGAGACTGATCAAGATGGAAGTTCCTGTAACAGTCGCGGCTGAACACCTCGTCATAGCGAATGGATACATTCTCTCTGGAGAAAACTTTAAAATGATAATGGAACAAGACAAAGACCCTTTGAAGTCATTGATTGGACTACGACAATACAAGGAAACAGTTGAGCAACAGCATGAGATGTTCACACAAATCGGAACATACCTAGGAACCAGTGGTATACTATTTAACAAAACAGAGCCTGGATTTTTCTGGACAGCTTTTGGTGCTGCCACATCATCGGGCCAATAAAGACCAATGAGAAGATTCTTTCAACGCACTATTTCATTCTTTCTAATCCTCTCAATCATCATTGGAAGTGGTTTTGCTGCCGCTCCTAAAATTGCTTTCTCTGCAACTGAAACAGTAGGAATCACTTCAACAAATCAGACAGAGAACGCTCAAGCCAGAGCATATACACAGGGAATAGATCAGAATAGAAGTATTAATTCGAGCGGTGCAGCGGCAAACATAGCAGGGGGCGCAATTGCATGCTCAGCAGGACAAATTCTCGGCCAACTCCTTACATCAGCAATTTCATCGGGAATCAACGCGCTATTAGGATCAACGGGTGTTTCCACAACAGGAGCACCTCGAGTTCCAATCACAGCTGACGGAACACAACTTGAAGCACAATCACGAACAGGCACAGCGGCGAGTACAGGAACACTTGACCCTACAGGCTTCACAATTACACAGCCTAGCTGGGACTCTATTGCGTGGTGTGTAATTAACACAATCATTGAGTATCTCATTGATGCAACTATTGAGTGGGCAAAGACTGGGTTTAATGGAAACCCTGCCTTCATAGACAACCCAGAACAGTTCTTTACTAGCCTTGCGGATCAAGAAGCTGGAGCATTTATTCAAGAAATTGTAAGTGGTGTTGCTAAGGGAGGAATAAATGTTTGTCAGCCATTTAGGGTGCAAATAGGTATAAATCTAGCCAAAGCATATGGTACCAATGGGGGAGGAAGACGCCTTAGTTGTAGTCTCGACAAAATAGTAGGGAACTTTGAATCATTCGTAAACAACAACTTCGAAGACGAAAACTTCTACCAAGACTGGTTTACAGTGACTCAAAACGACTCAAACAACTTCAACGGTTCATATATTCTAGGAAGTGACGAGTTGTATGCTCGTGTTGCAGCAAAAAACAACACTGCTCAACTTGAACTAGGTTGGAACAACGGATTCCTTAACTTCAAGCACTGTGAGGACAAGACTAGGCCCGAAAGTTGCGTCACCGATACCCCAGGAACACTTGTCCAGAGCTCTCTTGAGAAAAGTCTTGGAATTCCAAAAGATCGTCTAGTACTTGCACAAAAGTTTGATCAACTCGTAACCGTACTCATCAACAGCTTAATTAAGGTTGCCCTTAATGAGGTACTCGAAGGAGACAAGGAGAATTAACAAAAACAGAGGAAAAGTTTGTTGTATATATAGCACTAGAGCTATATAATTGAACTACATTTATGCTCACCGGAAAAAAAATCGGAGCTTTCTTTTTTGGCATCTTAGTGATGTCGTTAGCTTTTACTTTTTTTCCTTTAAAAACGGAGGCTCTAACTATTAATCTTAATGATGGAAAAGAGGTAATAACCGTAAATAGTTTTAATAGTCCCACAACACAAATTGATCTAAAGAATAATGGCATTCTTTCCGTTAACAACATCAAGGCAATTTACAATGAAGACACCAGTAAAGGTACTTCTGATATTGGTGCTGGAGGGTATTACTACGTAACCGATGGAAAAACATACACAATCTTTAGCAAAGGTTCGCCTGATATCGAAGGTGGTGCAATAAGAGACAATTCAAAGGATGCGCTAGTAGGAGTAATCGGAATCGATGGACAATATAGGTCTCTAAAAAGTCCAATCCCTAATACGAACGTTGCGAACCAACAAGCAGCGGTAAATACAATTGCACAAGCTACAGGTGATACCTCTACTGATCCATATACAACCGTAATGAGTAAGAATAATAGTGACGCAGCAATAAAGGCGCAGACAGATGAAAGACTGGATGTCCGAAGACAAATTGATGCTGCTAAAGACGCAAGGGAGCAGGCGATTAATAACGATGAAGATACGACAGAGGTTGATGCAAAAATTAAAGCTCTTGAGGAAAAATGGGCTGTATTGGCGGCTAAAACAAATGCTGCTGCAAGAAGTAGAATTGATCCCCCGCAAGGAGATGCGGAAGCAATATATTGTATTGGTTCGGATGGAAAAGTGGGCATAAGAGGAGTAACACTACCAACCATAAACTTCTCGGGATGTTTTGCGATGATAGGTAATATTATTCTAAAGGGAGCGGCTTGGATTCTTTGGGCATCAGCAATCATTTTTGACAAAACTCTTGATTACACACTCGGCTCTGGATTCAAAGACATCGTTGAAAAATCAACGTTTATTACTGTTGGCTGGGGTATGTTTAGAGACATTTCAAATCTCTTCTTTATATTCATCTTGCTATTCATTTCCATTGGAACAATCTTGAACAACAGCAAGCTAGGTTCTAAGTCACTAATACCGAGCATTTTGATGGCTGCCGTGCTCATAAACTTCAGCCTTTTCTTTACAAAGGTCATTATAGACGCCTCAAACATCGTTACTCTACAGTTTTACGCGCAAATGAATGGTGACGACATTAGTAAAGCTCCAACATCAGGTGATGCGACGGGTATCGCGGCGCAATTTATTCGAGGATTAAATCTTACTACGCTATACACCATAGGAAGCGGGCAGTCGGCTAGTTCTGGCAATGGTAGCGCAGCAACACAGGCCTCTGATGGAAAAGTGAGTTGGTTAAATTCCAACTCATGGAACATTATGCTCGTAACCTTCGGAGGAACTATTTTGATTCTCATAACAGCATTTATGTTCTTTGCTGCAACAATATTGTTCTTCTATAGAGCAATCATATTCGTGTTCCTCATGACAACGGCACCTATTGCATTCATGTCTAAGGCAATTCCAAGTGGACACCTCAACAGCTTGTCAGGGAAGTGGTGGTCTAAACTTTGGTCTCAAGCATTGTTCGCTCCTGCATACATGGCACTTACATACCTTGTGATTTTACTCATGAAATCAGGTCCAAAGGGTGGAAACTTTGCAGCTCTTTTTGCGGGAAATACATCAGTCGGAGTTAGTACCGCAATTAGTTTCATCATGATCATAGGTTTCATGGTCATGTCTCTCACAGCCGCAACTTCATTTGGAGGATATGCATCATCTGGAGTAATGAGTATGGGTAGGAAAATAGCAGGGTGGGGAAAGGATACAGCACGAGGGGTAGCACGAGGAGCTACTATTGGCGCAGCGGGCGTAGCTGCTCGTGGAGTCATTGGAGGCACAGCTTATGCAGCCGCTAATAGCAACACAATGAGATCTATAGCCGCGAGACTGCCTGGAGGAGGCATCATTAAAACTGGTCTAGACAAGGTTGGAGCGGCAAAGTTTGGAACAAAGAAAGGCTTTGAACAAGCCGTCAACGACAGACAAAAGAGAAGAGAGCAAGTTGCTGAATTTGCTTCAGGAAGCAACACGTACCGATCCCAGAGATGGTTTGAAGACGGGACAAAGTATTCAGCAAAAAGAGCAAAATATGAAACAAATCAAAAAGCAGCAGGGACAGCGAGAAAAAATGCTTCCTTGGGTATCAAGGTTGATGATAAGGGTAATTTCCTATCAGCATCAACACCATTTACTACAGCCATATCAAGAGCTGATGCACGAGGATTTAGAGAAGCTCAGCAGAAATACATTTCTGAGCTTAAAAAGAAGGGTAAAAGTACAGTTGATAAGGTTACTCGAAAGAAAGCATATCTTGAGAACATCGATGACATCATAGGATCTGCCGAAGCGAAAGCCGAGCTTCACGATCCAAGTAAGCCTGGGGTTGATCACAAGGAGCAGAGCATTGATACAACCAGACTTCTTGCTCTTAAGAAAAAGATTAATGAGGGAACATTCATAGCCGGCGGTAAATTAAGCGCGATTCAGGCAGATATCGCCGCATCTGAAGCTGCAATCAAGGTGGTGGGTGCTTCTGCCGGCGAAATCGCAAAAGAAAGTACAAAGCTCAACAATCTTTACAAGAGAAAAGAATCCTTGGAAGAAAAAGTTCTCACACATCTTGATTCGGTTGATAAATTACAGCAAGAACCTACAACTTAAGTATAATTAAAAAAATGACAACAGGACTTTCTTACTTTCGTGAAAAACTAAAAGACCTTCCACTCGATGTGCGAGAGGCGGTTGTTAATACCGACTACTTATCCGGACTTGAAGAAATTCAAGTATCTCAGAAACTGCACATCGACCAAGCTGCAATGATGGAGGAGTTAACATTCAAACTCATGCTCGGAGAAATCGACACGGAAGACTATGTTTTAAATCTCACAAAAACGCTCAATATAGACCCTGCAAAGAGTCTAGAAATCGCTCAGGAAGTTGATGCGAAAATCATGCAGCCTATTAAAAACGAGTTGCAAAACATTCAAGATGAAGACGAAGTCGTCGAGGAGGAAGCCCCCGAAGATCACTCAAGCCTAAAAGCTGAAGATATCCTCGCTGAAGTGGAGAATCCTCAACCTTCAGTTGGCACACTTCACGAAACAATCGTTCCACAAAAAGTTTCAACACCTACTGCCCCACCAATTCCCGTAGCTCCAAAAGTAACCCCTCTTCCTACAGGATGGCCTGTTCCACAACAACCTATAGCGGTCCAAAACCCAACACCTGTAGCCACAATTGCAGCAACTCTCAATCAAAAACTAGAGCAACCAATGGTATCAAAACCAGTAGAAATCAAACACAGTATCGATCCGTACAAAGAAGTTGTAGAATAGAACAATCATGCGTTATCAAGTACCTCAATTCATCGAAGTCGAAGACAAGATATTCGGTCCATTCACATTCAAGCAGTTTGCATATATGGCCGGGGGAGCGGGAATAGCATTCCTCGCATACAGATTTCTCCCTCTATATGTTGCTGTGTTTATTATGATCCCTGCTCTTGCCCTTGGAGCGGCTCTTGCGTTCTACAAGATGAACGGGCGACCTTTTCTTGATGTCTTAGAATCAGCTTTCAACTATGCTTTTTCTAGTAAGTTATATATCTGGAAAAAAGAGAATAGAGCACCTCAAAAAGAAGAGAAGGTTGAAGACATTGCATCAGAGGTTATGGGACTCAATGTTCCTAAGCTTTCTGAAAGCAAACTCAAAGATCTCACATGGAGCCTTGATATAAACGAAACAATATACTCAAAGGAATCAAAGAAGATGCAACAGGGTAGAGGTATGGGAAGCAAGGTAACACCTTTCTAGTTCTTTTAGGCACACGTTCTTTCTTTTTTTGTTATACTAATCGATATGGCACAAGTAGATGCGAAAGCAACCCAGTCGTTCGTTCCTGTAAAAGAGGTCCGTGACGGAGTCCTCATTCTAAAAGACGGTAGCATGCGAGCACTTCTACTTGCATCCTCTCTTAACTTTGCACTTAAATCAGCAGACGAGCAGCAATCTATCATCTTCCAGTTCCAGAACTTTCTTAATTCCATTAACTTCTCTATACAAATATTCGTACAATCCCGACGACTTGATATCCGGCCATACATTGCGCTTCTCGAGCAAAGACAAAAGGAACAAACCGGTGACCTTATGAAGATGCAAACTCGAGAGTACATCGAGTTCATCAAAAGCTTTACTGATTCAACCAACATCATGACGAAAAGCTTCTTCATCGTAATTCCATACACACCTCCAGTACTAGGAGGAAAGGGAAATAACCCGATTTCAAACGTTACCTCTATGTTTGGGCCTAAGAAAGACAAGAAGGAATTAGCAGCAGACGCCACAAGCACATTCGAAGAACACCGTAGTCAGCTTCAACAGCGCATGGATGTGGTAGAGCAGGGCCTCGTACGATGCGGTATTCGTGTGGTAGAGCTTGGTACAGAAGAACTAATCGAACTCTTCTACAAGATATTCAACCCTGGCGATGTCGACAAACCTATCCATGTGGCATAATTAGACAAATGGGAATATTTGATTTTACAAAGAAAAAAGAAAAGGAACGGAGCCCTATAACCTCAATCCTTCCTCAGGAGATCTATCAATCTGGAGTTCTTGAACTCCAAGACATCATTGCTCCATCAGCGATGAAGGTTTCTCCACGGTCTTTAAACCTTGGTGACAAGATTGTTCGAACATTCTTTGTCATCTCATACCCTCGATTCCTTTCTGAGAGTTGGTTTGCACCGATAATAAACCTCGACAAGATTTTTGATATATCAATATTCGTTCACCCAATCGACACAGCATCAGTTCTTAGATCTTTCCAGAAGAAAGTTGCGGAGGTACAAAGCCAAATACATATACGAGAAGAGAAGGGGCTAGTTAGAGACCCGGTCCTTGATACTGCATACCAAGATCTTGAATCTCTTCGAGACAATCTTCAGCAAGCACAAGAAAAGATTTTTGATGTTGGCCTATATATTTCCATCTACGGTGAAACAGAAGGGGAACTTGATAAGTTAGAGTCGGAGGTTAAATCTATCCTTGAAGCAAGCCTTGTGTATGTAAAACCTGCTCTTTTTCAACAAGAGCAAGGATACAAGAGTGTGCTACCAATTGCAGATGATCAACTTTCAGTTCATTCAAAGTTAAACTCGTCACCGCTTTCAAGTATGTTTCCATTCATATCCTTCGACCTCACATCGGACAAAGGTATCTTGTACGGTATCAACCGACACAATTCAAGCCTCATTCTTTTCGATCGATTCTCTCTTGAAAACTATAACTCCGTAACATTCGCAAAGGCGGGTTCTGGTAAATCATATGCCACAAAGCTCGAAATTCTTCGTACACTCATGTTCGATGCAGATGTTATTGTACTCGACCCTGAACGAGAATATGAATACATGGCAGAGGCTACTGGTGGAAGATATTTCAACATTTCACTCACCTCAGAGCACCACATCAACCCTTTTGATCTTCCTACACCCAGAGAAGATGAATCAGCAGCTGATGTATTGAGATCAAACATTGTGAGCCTTGTAGGACTTTTCCGCATCATGCTTGGAGGACTTACTCCGGAAGAAGATTCAATCATCGACCGAGCTATCAGCGAAACTTATGCTCTCAAAGACATCACACCAGATTCAAACTTTGCAGCAACAGAACCACCACTCATGTCAGACTTTGAGCTTGTGCTTGCGGGTATGGAAGGAGGGGAGTCACTTGTGCAGCGACTCACTAAATATACAAAAGGTACATGGGCGGGCTTCATTAACCGACCTTCTAATGTGGATATAAACAAGAAGTTCGTTGTATTTTCACTTCGAGATATGGAAGATGAACTCAAGCCTGTGGCTATGTATATTGTCATGCACTTCATCTGGAACTCTGTTAGAAAAGAACTTAAGAAACGTCTTCTTGTTATTGACGAGGCATGGTGGATGATGAAGTCAGAAGACACAGCATCTTTCCTCTATGGTCTCGCAAAACGAGGAAGAAAATACTATCTCGGTCTTGCTACTATCACACAAGACGTTGAAGACTTCCTTAAATCTCCGTACGGACTACCGATTATTACAAACTCTTCAATTCAAATATTGTTAAAGCAATCTCCGTCTTCGATTGATGTTGTGCAAAAGACCTTCAACCTTACCGATGAAGAAAAATATCTTCTTCTTGAATCAGATGTGGGGGAGGGAATATTCTTCGCTGGACTTAAGCATGTGGCAATCAAAATCATTGCTTCATACACCGAAGACCAAATTATCACCTCAAACCCATCACAAGTACTCGCAATTAAGAAAGCGAAAGCTGACCTTGCGGAAATGCAAACAAACGCAGCGGCACCTCGACCTCAAGAGAACATAGTTTAGCAACACAGTCATGGAAAATCAGTACAGAATCACAAAAGGGACAGAGGTTTTAATGAAAGCCTTAGCATATGGGGTGTATGCATTTAATTTATTGCTAGAACTAGTGACTGATTGGTGGGGGGCAGGCCTCTTCCTGAGCCCTCTATTTATGGGAATCTCGTATGCTGTATTTGTAATGTGGTTTACATACAAAGGAGTATCGCTTCTTGGCCCGCGTATTCTAGGTAGATCGATAGTTAGCCTTATTCTTTCTCTTATCCCTGTAATTAACATCTTGTACTTCAGATTGAGTAAAAATAACATTCCCCAGCCAGGAATTGTAAATATGGTGGCTCATGTTATAAGTGTGTCGCAAGAAGAAGATGACGGAAAAACACAAAATTCAATTAACGCATCAATGAATGAGGCGCAGAACTATCAAAGACCTTCGAATCGACCAAATGGGAGATCTAACAGGTATATAGAGGAAGAGGAAGTGGTATAGCTTACAGGGGATAATATAAACTCACTTAAAATCAGTGTGTTATTATATATGCAATGAATAAGGTTTCTATTGTTTTGCTCATAGTACTCATAGGCGTGTTTTTGTCCCCTCGTAATATCTTCGCGCAATCAGCGTCTGATTTTTCAATTCCTAGCCTTGTACCAGATGTACAAGAACAAATCTCCATAGATGTCGAACCTCGTGTACCAAAGCCTGGAGACAAGGTAACTGTGACACTTTCTGCATACGGCACAGACCTTAATCAAGCGAATATAACCTGGACGTACAACGGGAGAGAATCCCTTAAAGGAGTAGGTGAGAAAGTGTTTGAATTCATTGCGAGCAAGGTTGGCACACAAAACTCAATAAAGGCAACAATTGTTCCAACAGGCGGGCCGACAATAACTAAAACATTCTCATTTACACCAGCCGAGGTAGACCTACTCTGGGAAGCAAGCACATACACACCTCCTTTCTACAAAGGAAAAGCGTTGTTTACGCCGCAAGCAGATGTTACTTTTGTTGCATTACCAAACTTGTCTGCAAATGGATCATCCATCAACGAATCACAAGCTGTATATACATGGAAAACCGATTACAGAGTAGAAGGTGATAAGTCGGGAGCAGGGAAAAACACCTTTAAATACACAGGGCCAATTATCTTACGACCACACCTCATTCAAGTAGAAGCTTATGCTCAAAAAGACTCTAGTATTAAGGCTTTAAGTGGGGTAGATCTCACAGCAACAGACCCTCAAGCCTACATATATGAAGATCATCCTCTCTATGGAATTCTTTTTAACAAAGCTATATATTCCTTCGAGATGAATGATAATGAAAGGAAGTTTGTAGCATACCCGCTTTTTTTCAGTACAAACAACAAAAACAATCGAGTTACATATCAATGGAATCTAAATGACAGTACTATCACCGCTCCAGAAAACCAAAACTATATGGGATTCCGAAAGACAGATCAAAATTCAGCAGATGTTCGAGTTAGAGTGAGGATAAACAGTATTGATAAACTGTTACAAGAGGCAACAAAAGAGTTTTCTTTATTCTTCAACACAAACTCTTCAGTCTTTCTAAGACAATAAAACATGAGAGAACGGTCATTTAACATACTCTTAGTCACAATACTGTTAACGAGCATCTATACTATTTTTATATTTTCAGCTCCAACCGCTTTCGCCCAAGCCACCATCATATACCAACCACTTGCTCCGATAAATGGGTTCATTGATCGTACGATAGTGCTGGGAAAAGAGGATAGCTTAGCTCCATATTTAAATCAGATAGTAAGGATATTAATAGCAGCAGCTACAGGACTTGCTGTAATAGTAATTGTGTATGGAGCCATTCAATATACATTAACTGATTCAGTGACAAGCAAGGGAGAAGCTAAGTCGACAATCATGAGAGCAATATATGGGCTCATTCTTGCTCTTACGTCATATTTGATATTAAACACACTAAACCCTGCCATGTTGAGTGGGAAGATTAGGGGACTACAGGAGCAGAAGGTGGCTGCGGTGGAGAGTGGTGGGGGATTTGGGACAACACCAGACCAGGGTGTGGTTGCAATACCAGACAATACTTCGACATCTGGTGGCACAAAAGCTATATACCCCGGAGACCCCGCGTATCCATACCAACCAGAAGACCCTAGATACGGATCTGCTGTATATGCAGCCAATGTAAAAACTGGGAACAACTTCGATCTTCAGCAAACGTCTTTAGGAAGATCAATAACCCCTGGAAGAGTAGCAATTGATACCGACGGCACCGAAAGGCCCCCATTTAACGATCCTGATTGGCAAGGACAAACTTCTCTTGCAGGCCTCAATGCAAACACCGACTATTACGTAGTCGTACCTATAGGGTCAGATATCAAACTTGGAACGAAAGTGGTGGTTAAAAACAACACGACTGGAAAAAGTATTGAGGCTGTAGTAGGAGACAGAGGACCAACAGGGAATGGTTTCGGGGAGCTTTCTCTCGCAGCCGCGAGAGAGCTGGGAGCGTGGACAACAAAAAACGGAAACAGTGCAGAACAGCACAATATCACCTACACGTTTCTTGAGGATTAAACAACCAATGAAATGATTCTGATATAATATATACCAATGAAAAAGTCATTGGTGTATATTTTTTTCTCTCTTGTCCTTCTTGTTTCGATTGTTCCTCAAACAAGTTTCGCCCAAGCCACCATCATATACCAACCACTTGCTCCGATAAATGGGTTCATTGATCGTACGATAGTGCTGGGAAAAGAGGATAGCTTAGCTCCATATTTAAATCAGATAGTAAGGATATTAATAGCAGCAGCTACAGGACTTGCTGTAATAGTAATTGTGTATGGAGCCATTCAATATACATTAACTGATTCAGTGACAAGCAAGGGAGAAGCTAAGTCGACAATCATGAGAGCAATATATGGGCTCATTCTTGCTCTTACGTCATATTTGATATTAAACACACTAAACCCTGCCATGTTGAGTGGGAAGATTAGGGGACTACAGGAGCAGAAGGTGGCTGCGGTGGAGAGTGGTGGGGGAGCATCGATAATTGCGGTAAATGACGGAAGAATTAATGCAAACTCAAATCCTTTGGGAACAAACTTCGAAGGACCTGTCGGTGATACCATAAATCAAGCAGCAAACTCAGGAAGCGGAACAGCTGACAAAATATATAGAGGGGCAGTGGCCGCAAGTAATGCACAAATGAATACTTGTAGTGCGTCAGGAACAAACGGAGGAAGAGTAGCTTGTGTATACGCCGTGGACACAATTGTAGCGAACGCTACAGGAATTAATGTTACTGATAGCTTAAGCACAGCTGACTTAAATAAAGCTCTGGCAAGCAGTCAAAATTTCTACTATGCAGGAAGTGACCTTAAACAAACAAAGAAGGGGGATATCGTAGTTAGTCCTACTGTCGGTTCAAACAGAGGACACACTGGTATTGTTTCTGAAGACGGGGGAGGGGGTATCATTTCAAACAGTAGCTCTCAGGGAAAAGTTACAGAAAACTACACAGCTACTACTTGGCAAAACTACTTTGAAGGCAAAGGTCTTCAGACATACATATACCGAGCAGCGAATTAAACACAGCTTTTGACTGAACAACAAATGTTTGTGTGATAAAATGAATCTGTACATATCTAATTGTGTCAAAACAAAGCGTACTTATTTCAATCATCATCGTAGTGAGTCTGGTAGTCGGAGGACTTTCAGGTTGGTATTTCTATTTAAGACAGCAGGGGGGTATTGATACAGCGGCGACTCCTACCGAAAAACCTCGTGAAGGTGGTTTCTTCGGCCTTGGATCAACAAAAACTCCTTCAACTAATTCCACAACGACTGTTTCATCACCTTCTGATGAGGCAACATCTACTCCTGTCGTCACAGTCACTGTTCCACGACCAATACCAGATCTAAGACACCTCACGATCGCACCTGTAGCAGGTGCTGCATTCATAGACAAAGATGTGCTTGCAATATCAACCAGTACTGTAGGAACAAGCACGAAAACAACGTCAAAAGTAGTTGGTTCTGTAGAAGTTTTTAGATGGATAGATAGAGCAACTGGCAATATCTACGAAACCTCTTCTTCAACCTTGGAAACCATACGAATTTCTAACGTAACAGTGCCCCGTATCTACGAGGCATACTTTGTCGATCGTAAAGGATCAACTGTTCTTTTTCGCGACCTCATCGGTGACAGTGATGCAATACGTACACGCTACGGCATCCTCCGCCCTGAAACAGCAACCTCAACACAGCTTACTTTTAAATTCACAGATTTACCTCTAAATATCACTCAATTAGCAATTTCACCAACATCAGATCAAATCTTTTCGATATTACCCACAAATGTTCGAGGTACGATATCAAAACCTGACGGTGGAAGCTCAACAAATGTATTCAACTCCCAGTTCCACGAATGGCTCGTCTCTTGGCCCTCTGCGCAAACAGTTGTACTCAACACAAAGCCTTCTGGAACAGCTCCTGGGTATGCATATATATTTAATACAAAAACTCGCGCCCTATCGAAGCTGGTGGGTAATAGGGACGGACTCACAACCCTTGTTTCTCCTGACGGAAACAATGTTTTGGTAGGGGAAAGCCCTCTCGCAACAATCAAATTAAGCGTTCTTAACCGCCAAACAGGTATTATCAAAGATTTATTCGTCCGAACCTTCCCTGAAAAGTGTGTCTGGAGTAAGAAGGATAAAAATGTTGTCTATTGTGCAATCCCTGATGACATCTCATACGGTGTATATCCCGACGCTTGGTATATTGGAACAATCTCATTCTCAGACAGCCTTTGGAAGATTGATATAGGAACAGGGGAGATACGACAACTCGTTCAACCAGCAACTAAGATTGGACAATCTCTCGACATGGTGAATCTCACCCTAAGCAAGAAAGAGGATTTTGTTACATTCCAAGACAAGAACGATCTCTCTCTGTGGAGTTACCAGCTTGTAAAGCCAATTATTGCCCCTGTAGCAACTTCTACAGCAACAACCACACCTACTAGATAGCGGAACCTTTCTTTACTGTACTTCGAAAATATAGCTCTTGAGCAATGGTGAAAAGATTGCTTGTGATCCAATAAAGGGCCACCGCACCAGAAACACCGAGAGAGATAAAGAACACAAGAACAGGAAGCACATATCGCATCTGAACATTCATACTTCGAGCGAGATCATCTTTGAAATTAGGTGCTTCTCCTGTTGATTTGTAGGCGGGAACTGAGAATCGCACCTGGAAGAACTGAGTAATACCAGCAAGTGCTCCAAGAAACACATTTCTTACGCTTACATCAAAGAAACCAAGGAAATGTGTATCCACAACAGAAGGGGCTTTAACAAAAGAATAGAGAAGATCTAGATTAACAACAGGTAGACCCCCTCGATAGAAGATAAAAGCGAGAGCAAGAATGATAGGGAGCTGTATGAGCATTAAAACAATACCTGCAAATGGATTTAGTCCGTTTTTTCGGTAGAACTCAAGAGTCTTGCGACCCTGTTCCTGTGCGTCTGATTTATACTTCTCACGAATCTTTGCAAGCTCTGGTTCAAGCTCCTTCATCTTCAATTGAGTGACCACAGCGCCCTTAGAAAGAGGCATGAGTATCAACTTAACGACTATTGTGAAAATAATGACAGCGACCCCGATATTACCCCCTGGAATATGTGCAATGAGGAAGATGAGACCGTTATAAAGAGGGTTATAAAAAACCGTGTGAAATATTGAAGATATCATTGTCTGACAAGTATACCGCTTTTTAACAAAACCTGCTCAATATCATGAGCAATATCACTAATAGAAGCCTCTATTGAGGCTTTGTTTAACACAAAAGCACAATATGAGGGGAGTAATGCCGGGTTTTTTACCACAACACCCTGAAGAGCGGCCTTACCCCGTCTCTTAGCCCTGTTTCTCTCCACAGCAGTAGGGAAGGTCTTTTTAGGAGCTATAAAGCTAATACAAGCCTTATTATTAGGCCTTTTTTCTGAATTTAGTAGGTATTTAAACAAAAAAGAGCCTGTTTTTAGAGCTCTTCCTTGAACCATTACCTCTGCAACCATTTCTGATGTTAATCGAGGGGTGGATTTCATGTTATATGGCCTTGTTGAGGCCTTTTATCCTGTATTTAGAGGAGATTACTTTCCAACTACAGCGAGAACCTTTCGGCCCTTCTGTCGTCGAGCCTTAAGAACTCGTCGTCCGCCGTGAGTTTTTGAACGAACCAAAAAACCGTGGGTTTTTGATCGCTTCTTCTTTTTAGGATTATATGTGAATGACATAGTAGGGCAATCATAGCCTAAATGTCTTTTTTTTACAAATGTCTATTTTATCCCTGCAATTTCTTTGACACTTCACTTAAAAAGTTTCAGAAAAAACATTATCCACAACTTATCAACATACTTATCAAAACTAAACAAGTTTGCTAAAAAAAATTGAAGGATATAATAGTTCCAACATGGATGCAAAAAAATTGTGGGATACGGTATTGATGCAGGCAGAACTCGAAGTATCTCGAGCCAACTTCAACACCTGGTTTAAAGACACCTACATTTCAAAAGTAGATTCTGGTACTGTTTATCTCTCTGTTCCTAATACATTCGTAAAAGATTGGCTTGTAAATAAGTATCACAAGACAATTTTGCAATCTCTACGCAACCTCACTGAGGGCGTTCGCTCTGTTGAATACATCATCAATCAGCAAAACAAGAAAAAAGATCTTCCTTCAATCGAGATACCTGCTCCAAATAGGGAATTACCTCTTGAAGGTTTGTATGTTAGCCCCGAAGACAACCTAAACCCTCGATATACATTCGAAACCTTTGTTGTTGGGCCATTTAATGAGCTTGCCTATGCATCTGCTCAAGCAATTCTAAAGAAGCCGGTAGCATACAACCCTCTTTTCTTCTATGGAAACACCGGATTAGGAAAAACACACCTCATGCAGGCAGTAGGGAACCACTACAAGCTTCACCACAAGGATAAGCGAGTTCACTATGTAACATCTGAGAAGTTTACAATCGACTACATAAACTCTGTTCAGGCAAACAAAGTAAACAACTTCAAGGAGAAATACCGAAAATATGATGTACTCATTATGGACGACATCCAATTCCTTGCTAACAAAGAAAAAACACAAGAGGAATTCTTTCACTTGTTCAACTATCTCTACGACAGCAATAAACAAATCATCTTTTCATCAGATGTACACCCTAATTACCTTCAAAACCTTGAAGACAGAATCAAATCTAGGTGTATGCAGGGAATGATTGTTGATATTTCACCTGCTGATATAGAATCTCGTATCGCAATTCTTCAAGCTAAGGCTAAGTTGAACAACTTTGACCTCTTACCTGAAACTGCTCAGTATCTAGCGTCTTCTGTTGACGGAAGTATCCGAGAGCTCGAGGGAGTGTTGAACTCAATCATTTGCCAAACACAACTAAAAGGAAAAGATCTTTCTCTTGCTGAAATAAAGAATACAACAAAGAATTCTAGTAAGCCTCATAAAAACGTCTCTGTTAAAGATGTGGTTAAAGCTGTTGCTTCTTTCTACAACATCGAAGAAGACAGTATATATAACAAAACTCGCCGTCAGGAAGTGGTAAAACCTCGCCAACTCACTATGTATATACTTAGAGAAGACTTTAGCGTCTCTTTCCCTTCTATTGGGCAGAAGCTGGGGGGAAGAGATCACACAACAGTTATTCACTCTTGCGAGAAAATTAGGAACGAGCTGAAGAACAATAGTGAGCTTATAAACGAACTTGCTCAGATTCGTTCTTTGATCTAAGGTGGGGAAAGGCCTGTGGAAAAGCTGGGGGATAACACTGCGAATAAGCGGATTGAGTTGGGGAAAAACAGATAGTTATCCCCACCTAAAAAGTTATCCCCGCTTCCACAGCACACAGACTCCACACAAAGACTAGGGAAGGAGCCAAAAAAACGGCGTAGAATAAGGATGAGATTGCTATCCACATATCCACAGGGATAAATATAGTAATAGACTTTATATATAATAAATAGAAACATGAAACTGGAATGCTTACGGGAAAAATTATCTGAGGTGGTCAACAAAGCTGAGAAGATCACAAGTAAGAATGCAACACTTCCTATTTTGAAGTGTGTGCTCTTTGAGGCACAGAAGAATTCACTCGTCGTACGTTCAACAAACTTAGATATTGGAATTGAGATGGTTATTCCTGCAAAAGTAGAGGTTGAAGGAGTTGTTGCGGTGCCAGGGTCTACAATAAACAGCTTCCTCTCACATCTTTCAGGTGAAAAAGGTGTTCATCTAGAACTTAAAGACGGAAACCTACATATCTTTACCTCAAAGACTAGTACTGTCATTAAGGCGTACCCAACTGAAGATTATCCAACCCTACCAAAAGTTGAAGGAGGTACAGTTTTTAACTTGCCCTCAGATGCCTTTATTCGCGGTTTAAAGAGCGTTTGGTATAGCTCTGCGACATCTAGTATTAAACCTGAACTTTCAAGCATTAGAGTCTATCCTAGCGATGATTCCCTTGTTTTTGTTGCTACAGACGGATTCAGATTGGCAGAAAAAAAGATTAAATTAAAGAATACCCCTGATTTTTCCCACATCTTAATCCCTGTTAAGAATGCGATGGAGATTATACGAGTGTTTGAAGGTGCTGACACTGATCTAACAGTATCTGTTGATCAAAATCAGCTCGCCATCTCTGCAGAGGGTGTTTATGTTGTTTCTAGAACTGTAGAGGGTAATTTCCCTGACTATAAAGCGATTATTCCTAAAGAAAGCACGACAGAAGTAACACTTCTTAAGCAGGATATCTCAAATATCCTTAAATTAAGCACTATATTTAGCGACGCTTTCAATCATGTTAAGTTTATTGTTCACCCTCTATCAAAGGAATTGGAAATAGTGACAAAGAATAAGGAGGTAGGGGAAAATGCAGCTCGTCTAAGCGGCGCTATTATCGGTGACAGTCTCGATATTAACTTTAATTACAGGTATATAAGTGACTCTTTCCAGTCTGTAGAGTCAGATAGCCTCTGTTTGTACTTTAGCGGTGCCGCAAAGCCCCTCATCATCAGAGGAGTAGGAGATAAGAGCTTCTTGTACCTCGTGATGCCAATGAATCGGTAGTATGATTGAGACATGAAAAGTCTCTCTGATTTTCTCCAAAAATTTAAAATAATAAGAGACCCCGCTCTCGATAAACAGCTTATTGCTGTGCTAATTAAAAAGCACTGCGGAGTAGTTGTTGATCCAGCCTGTGTCGGGATAAAGGGTCATAATATAATCATATCCGCACATGCGGCAATAAAGAGCGCTATCTATATGAAGAAATCACCGCTTATGGCGGCGATTTCTGAAGAGTTTCCTGATCGACACTTTGCCGATATCTCTTAGATTACTGAGAAGAGAATAATATTCTGCTGTGTAGTTCCTTGTGTATCAGTGACTACTGCTTTAAGTTCGTTTTCATCTTGAATTCCACTTACCTGAGAAGGAATGAATGAATACGAGTAAGGGAATTCTTTAGATGTTCCAATCGCACGATCGTTGATATAGAAATCAACACGCGACGCGTTTGAAGGAATGTTTGTTAAGGTAATTGTCGCCCGACTATTCTTTTCAATTGCACTCAAGTTTGCTGGTGAGCCAATTCTAAAGCTTGTGGTGGTGTTTACTTGTCCTGTGTACGTTGAGGTTGCCACCGGGTCTTGTACAGGATGAGAGCCTGCCCAACCATTCACACCGAATTCGAAGTTAGCAAATAAACCATCTTTACCAGGGTTTGCGGGAGGATCTCCTGCAGGATTACTTTTATCTATCCAATAAAGCTCAGAGTGAACCTGTGTACCTGGCCCTTGCCACACTCCTCTGAGATATGGTTTGAGGTCTGGATCTGTTGGTTCAGGTTTTGTAAATTCTTCGTCGGGAAGTTGTTCAATCGCATAGTTCATAAACTGTTTCCACATCGGTGCAACAATGATGGCAGAAGCTTTCTGTACCATAGGAGAGTTGTCATTGTTTCCCATCCAAGATGCAACTGAAATATTTGGCGTGTAGCCAACAATCCATGCGTCACGAGAGTTGTTTGTTGTACCGGTTTTAATCGCAACCCTCTTGTCTCCAAAGTATCGTGAGCCAAAGATTGCTGTTCTTGCAAATGGATCAGAAAGTACATCGTTCATGAGTCGTGCTGTTTGAACAGGAATCACTTGTTTTGTTGATGTTGCGTATGTTTCCATCTCAACACCGTTTGAATCTTCAATCCGTAGGATGCCCGTGTAAGGATTTCTAACACCATCGTTTGCAAAAACTCCATACGCACTCGACATATCAAGAGGGGACACTTCTCCACCTCCAAGTACAAGTGTTAATCCATACTGAGCCGCTGTTGTTAGACTATCAATCCCCATCGCTCTTGCTGTTCTAATTGCTTCTTCAATACCAACCATATACAAGAGTCTTACAGCAGGGATGTTTCTTGATTGAGCAAGAGCAGACCTTAGTGTCATGAGGCCTTGATAACCACCTTCATAGTTTTGCGGGTGGTAGCATTTAGCACCAGTTACATTAGGGGTTCCAAGACTTGAGCACGAAGCGTTGAACTCTGTGAATACGTCATATATTGGGCTCTCAGGCACAAAACCTTTGTTGAATGCTGTTGCATACACAAACGGTTTGAACGCTGATCCTGGCTGCCTGTGGGCTGTGGCAACATTGAAGTTACCCTCTATGTCTTTGTCGAAATAGTCTCTTGATCCAACCATCACTAATATTTGGCCTGTTTTAGGATCTGTTGCAACAAGTGTTCCGTTTGATGCTTTAAAATTCTTTTCGTTTTCAGTTACATATTTCTTTACAATCTCCTCAGCTTTTTGCTGGAGATTGTAGTCAATTGTGGTGATTACTTTAAAGCCACCTTTTTGTAGAAGCTCATCACCATACTTGTCTTCTAGGTATTGTTTAATAAACATCACAAAGTGTGGTGCTTTGATTCCACCAACACTTTTCGGCTGAAACACCACCGCTTCGTTTATCGCCTGGTTGTACTGCTCGTCTGTGATGTAAGAATATTCTTCCATCTTCTTCAGTACCAAGTTCTTTCTTGAAACAAGCTCGTCTACATGTGTTCCATATGGAGAATACCGAGTAGGAGCTTGAGGAATTGCTGCAAGGTAAGCAGACTCCGCCAATGTTAATTCTGAAGGTTTCTTAGCAAAGAATACAGAACTTGCCTCAGCTACTCCATAAATATTTCCTCCATAAGACGTGTCGTTGAGGTAGAGGTTGAGAATCGAGTCTTTGTCTGCAACCTTTTCAAGTTTAAGTGCCAATATCCACTCCTTAAGTTTTCTAGAAATATCTTTATCTGTGGTAAGAAGGGAATTTTTAATTACCTGCTGGGTGATTGTTGATCCTCCTTGGCTAAATCGTAGTGTGAGGAGGTTTGCTAATACAGCTCGAACAATGGATGTTGTCTTGATTCCTTTGTGTTTATAAAAATCGGCATCTTCAATAGATACGGTAGCATTTTTGAGATCTTTGCTGATTTGGTCAAAAGGGACAACAGTTCTTCGAACCCGCTGGCTAAGATCGTAGAGGAGAATTGTTCCTGTTCGGTCGTATATCTTGGCAGATTGGCCTAGAAGTCGATCGTCGAACGAGTTGAGATCGGGGGTTTTAAGGCTAGCAGCCCATAAAAGAAGGGAGCCTGATCCAAGGACTACGACAATAATACCAACAAGGAATGTGTCACGGAGTATCAGTTTCCTTTCCGTAGGGTTCTTGATTGCAGCTTTTGCTCGCGAAATGAACTTTTTTATTTTTTTTATCATATATATGTATGCAAACTTAATCGTATCACAGTGAAAGCCTCAACAATAGGTTAAAAACGGTTTAAAAACGAACGTTGCCGAGCATACCAAACCAGAGCAAAATATGCTAGATTTATCTTCATGAATAGTCACAACTCCTCATTGTTTACCCGCGGGGTGGAGCAGGTCATACCATCGGTTGATTTTTTAAATTCACAAATCTCAAAACAAAAGAGACTTAGAGTTTATGCGGGCATAGATCCAACGGGCCCAACACTACACATAGGTCATGCAATTGTGCTCAAGAAACTTGCTGAGTTTCAGAAGCTTGGTCACGAGGTGATACTTCTCATTGGTGACTTTACTGCACTAATCGGAGATCCAACAGACAAGTCGGATACACGAAAGGTGCTTTCTGAAGCAGAGGTGGTAAAAAATATGAAGGTGTACAAAAAGCAGGCATCGAAGTTTCTCAACTTCTCTTGGGGTGGTGCAAAGATTGTATACAACTCAACCTGGCTTAAGAAAATGGGTTTGAAAGAAATTCTCCATCTGTCATCGCTCATGACGGTTGATCAAATGCTTAAGCGTGACATGTTTGCAAAACGAACAGCAGAAGGTAAGCCAATATCCATTCACGAATTTATGTATCCCTTGCTCCAAGGGTATGACAGTGTGGCTCTCGAAGTAGATGTAGAAATCGGTGGAAACGATCAAATGTTTAATATGCTCGTGGGTAGAGATTTGGAAAAGAAACTTCTGAACAAAGAAAAGGCAGCTATTACAATGAAGCTCTTGGCAGATGCGACTGGTAAGAAGATGGGAAAAACAGAAGGTAATATGGTTTCTTTGTCTGACTCTGCACAAGATATGTTTGGAAAAATAATGAGCTGGACTGATGGAATGATAATTCCAGGATTTGAACTTTGCACAGATGTGAATGAAAAAGAACTTGCTAACATTTCTGAACAACTTGCTGACGCCTCAAAAAATCCACGGGATATAAAAGTTGATCTCGCAAAAAGAATTGTTACTTTCTATCACGGTAAAACCGCTGCGGATACCGCCGAGGAATCTTTTGTGAATGCTTTTTCTAAAGGAGATGTTCCAACAGAAATTCCTGAATCCTCAATTGCAGGAGGAACCCTTCTTTCAAAAGCACTTCTTGATGCAGCTGTTATTGAATCGATTGGTGAATTTAAGCGTCTTGTAAAAGAAGGGGGTGTATCAGTTGTTGGAGGAGAGAAGGTGTCTGATTTTAACTTTGAGGTTAATGAGGAAATTGTTGTAAAGGTTGGTAAGAGGCGGTTTATAAAACTGAAAATACGATAATACAAAAAGAGCACCACCCAGGTGCTCTTTTTGTTATGTTCTATTCCTCGTCTCCGCTGAAGAAATCATCTTCTTCTTCCTCTGCTCCTCCCTTGATTCTGTATCCCATCGCTAGTGCATCTGCTTCTTCTGGATCAAGGCTTTCATCTCCGAATCCTCCATCGAGGAAGGGGTCGTGAGCGTCGTCGTGTTCCTCTTCAGCAGCTGCAATGATGCCTGCAACTGGTATATCTTTTTCTTCCGTCACTTCTTTTTCTTCTAACAAATCATCTGCCATGGTTTGTGTGTAAAATTACAATAAATTGGTTGTGTAGATACTATTTATCATATCGTCTAAAATATGCAACCTTTTGGAGTGGTGGATAACTCAAGGGAAAGATTAAGGTGATTAAAATTTCTTATTAAGAGCAAAGAACGCTATACCTGCAGCGATGGCATCATACTCGTCATCAAGCATATCTTTCTTGGTTGTTTTTATAAGAAGGTTAACCATTTTCATCATTTGATCTTTGCTACTTTTTCCATCACCAGTTACTGCAAGTTTGATTTGTAGAGGTGTCATTTCACTTATCACTAGTCCGTTTTTTGCAGCAAGATACAATATTGCACCACGAACTTCTGCAACACGCATTGCTGTTTTTTGATTGTTACTTAAAAAAAGATTTTCAATCGCTAAAGCTTTTGGTGAATATTCTTCAATAACTTTTTCTATTTCATTACCAATTACTAAAAGTCTTTGTTCAAATGATTCTTTCGGAGAAGTTCGGAGACAGTCTGAATACACAAGATCATCTTTGTTTGTTGTCGTTTTATCAATAACGGCAATTCCAAGTCTTTCGTATCCAGGATCAATTGCTAGTACACGCATGTTTATACGAGTTTCGGCTGTTTCTCATCAGGGTATTCAACACCAAGGTGCGCATAACCTGCCTTTGTTACAATTCTTCCTCGAGGTGTGCGCTCAATGAACCCGATTTGAATAAGGTAAGGTTCGTTAAATTCTTCGATTGTGGCCTGATCTTCTGAAAGTGATGCCGCAATTGTGTTGAGACCAACTGGCCCGCCGTTATATTTATTCACCACGGTCTCTAATATCTTTCGGTCAGAAAGTGTTAAACCTTTTTGATCAATGCCCAAAAGAGCGAGTGCTCCATCGACAATCTCTTTTGTCATATCTGTTTTCTTTATTTGTGCAAAGTCACGGCAGCGTTTAAGTAGATAGTTTGCAGTTCGTGGAGTAGATCTACTGCGACTGGCTATTTCAACAAGTGCTACAGGGTCAATTTCTATACCAAGTATTTTCGCAGATCTTCTAACAATCTCTTCGATTTCTTTTTCTGTATAGAATTCGAGTCGAAACACTCCACCAGAGAATCGAGAGCGAAGAGGGGAGGATATCATCGCGATACGTGTAGTTGCCGCAATTAGTGTAAACGGTGGCAGATCAAGTTGTATGGTTCGGGCCGAAGGGCCTTTACCTATGATGATATCAATCTGTCCTGACTCCATGGCAGGATAGAGGACTTCTTCTACGGTCTTGTTTAGGCGGTGTATTTCGTCTACAAAAAGAATATCTCCTGGTGAAAGGTTTGTAAGTATAGATGCGAGGTCGCCGACACGTTCAATTGCAGGACCAGATGTCACTTTCATTTGTGATTTTGTTTCCTTTGCAATGAGGTGTGCAAGAGTGGTCTTACCAAGACCTGGTGGGCCGTAAAAAAGGAGGTGTTCTGGTGGATGGTTTCTTTCTTTTGCTGCAGTCAAAAGGATATGAAGGTTGTTTTTGATGTTTTCCTGACCAATATATTCTTCAAATTTGTGAGGACGAAGAGTTTGATCGAGAACTCGTTCCTCAACTGAAGTTGAATCCGCATCATTATCGGTTTCTGAGGGGTCTATAGGTTGAGGGAAGGGGGTGCTTGACATAAAAATAGTTTCGTGCTAGTATATTTCACTAACGGCTCCTTGAATCTCTAAGCAATACGAAGTTTGCGCTTTTATCGGTTTTCCTTATAGGACATTTTGGTGCGACCCTTGTGGCACGTTCCTGGAGTTATCCTTAAAGGACTATCGGGCTTTCAATCTCCGGATCGAAAGCATTGCTTAGAGATTCAAATAGCTGTTCTTGCAAATTGCGCGACTCACCGTCGCGCTTTTCTTTTTTTCTCAACTAAGGTTCACAATACGCCCGCTATGAATTGAAGTCAATTGACAATTACACAGCTGGCGTGTCGACATAGGAATTAGATTCGGTTGGTTTCGATTCTCGCCCACTTGCAGACAATTCAGGTGTAAGTGATCCGTCGCCAACAAGGTCGATGACACGCTCAAGCTCATCAAATGTAGTAACACCACGCAATACTTTCAAGACCCCATCTTGTCGAAGATCGATAAGGCCCTGAGGTTTAGCTGCTTCCTTGATTTCTCGTTCGCTTGGGTTTTCACGGATAATGTTTTCAATATTTTTGTCGGCAATGATAGCTTCAAACACACCAATACGACCTTTGTATCCTGATTTGTTGCATGATTCGCATCCAACTACACCCCAAATTTCATCCGGCACAGTTTTAAATTCATTAGCTTCTTCAAGTCCGGCAAGTGATGCTAGCACCTCTTCAACGAGAGCCTTACGGTCTTGAGGCATCGGGATTTTCTTCTTACAGTCTTTGCAAAGAGTTCGTACAAGTCGCTGTGCAATTGCAACGTGGATAGCAGAGGTGAGAATCTTTGGGTCAGCTCCAAGATCAACGAGACGTGTAAATGTACCAGCCGCATTGTTTGTGTGGAGAGTAGAGAACACAAGGTGTCCTGTTAGTGATGCTTGAATTGCAGTTGAGGCTGTTTCACTGTCTCGAATTTCTCCAACCATGATGATGTCAGGGTCTTGTCGCATCGCAGATCGTAATCCAGATCCGAAGTCATATCCTTTCTTTTCTTCGACTTGTGTTTGGACTATACCAGGCAGGTGATATTCAATAGGGTCTTCGATTGTGATAATTTTTATTTCTGAGTTCTGCACTCTTCGAAGAAAGGCGTATAGCGTTGTTGTTTTACCAGAACCCGTCGGTCCTGTTGTAAGAATCATTCCACTCGGTCTTGCAATTTCTGCCTCGAGAAGATTAAAAAGCTTTTTTGGAATACCCAGTTCTTCTATTGGAGTTGAAATAGACTTCGGATTGAGGATACGCATAACAATAGATTCTCCGTATGCGCCTGGAATAGTGGATGTACGGATTTCTATGTCTGTCATATAGATCTTAACGGTGAATCTTCCGTCTTGTGCGTTTTCTTTTATATTCAACTTTAATCCAGAAAGAAGTTTGATACGTGACAGAAGGAGGTGATATGTTTCTACGTCAAAGCGAATGACTTCAACAAGTACACCGTCAAGACGGTACCTCACGAGAGCATACTGTTCTTCTGGTTCAACGTGCACGTCAGATGCCTTTATGGAAAGCGCACCTGCCATAATGATTGCAAGTACATGTGAGATGCGGTGACTCTTCTTTAGGTTGAGTGCTTCTTTAATGAGTGTTGTAACATCCTCAAGTTTTTTTGCCTTCTCAATAAGTTTTTCAATTTCTGCATTTGAGATATCAAGTGAACCTGCTTCTGTTTCGAATGCAAACGAAAGATCTTTGTATCGATCCCATGCTTTATTGAGACTGTTTGTTGACGTCATAAACAGGGAAGGGTTATATCCTTTTGTTTTGAGTGTGTTTATTGACGCGGTTGTGTTTTCATTTGTTGGAGAATGAATTGCGACAGAAATATTGTTTCCAATAATTTCAAACACAGCAAGATCATTTTCTCTTGCTTCAGGTTCAGGAATTAGACGTAGTGCATCTGTGTTTATCGGAACTCGAGTGAGATCAATATAGGGAATACCGTATTTTTCAGACAGCATTTGAGCCACTTTCTCTTCCTCGTCTAGATGGAGTTGGCGCAATCGCTGGTTCTGTTTATCTTCGTCAAAATGGATTGTCATGTTGAGGTGCTTTTGTCCCTTTATCTTAGCCTTTTTTTGAAATAGGTGAAAGGAATAACCAAGGAAACCGCCTATTGACTTTATGGCCCGAAGTGATATAATATTTTTAAACAATCACCGTCCAAGGGCTCCTGTAGCCCATGTGGGCGACAGAAGATCTTTGGCACAACCAAACAAATCAGTCTTATGAAACTCCAAGTCATCCTAGCGCTCTTCGCGGCGCTTCTCGCTTCAGCGTGCTGCAACAACCGTCGTGGCCATTGTGGTCGCGTCTATCAAGGCCGCATGGTGGAAAACTGCAATCGTGCATCGGTGCCTCAGACCAGGTGCGATAGCTATCACATCCACATCTCGGGCGGCGACTATACGCAAAGCGACTTCGCCGAAGTCGCGGAAGCTGAAAAGCGTCGCGGCGGCACTCCCGAGGAGGTCCGGCAACGGATCTTGCAGCAACTGCCTGGTGCCAGCGTAGAGGTGACCCTGAAGGGCACCTCATATCGCGGTGGAAGTGGCGGTGGAGCATTCGCTCCTCGGCCACAATATCGTGCACCTTTCGAGGGCATGAATCACCCACCCGGAGCGGGCGGAGTATATGCGGATTACCGCATGGCTCCACGCGGAGGACGAGCGTCATTTTCACAGTCGGGAAACCTTGTTCTCGAAGGAGATCTCGGCGACTATGAAAGGAATGCGGGGCCGCTATATCACGCTGCCCCGCGACGCCCACCTCAACCGTTCAACCGGTAGTGGTGAAAAAAGAAGGTCATCCAGCCCCATCTGTGCATTGCGCAGGTGGGGTTGACTTTTTTGCTAGAAATGCTATAATATGACCTATAAGTTAGCTCTTTAAAAATCCACTTATTGTGTGCCCGTAGGAAATGTGCGGCCTTAAAAAAGGCCCTAGATTTCCTACGAGCA
>CAZFOD010000001.1:2491-4651 GCA_964520545.1 uncultured Candidatus Saccharibacteria bacterium | reverse complement strand
GTGTGCCCGTAGGAAATGTGCGGCCTTAAAAAAGGCCCTAGATTTCCTACGAGCACAACAACCAAATCACGCTCAAGGGAATAAACCAACTCAGAAATACCAACACTCAGAAATCTATGAAATCACTGTTCAAAAAGCAAACATACTGTGTCCTTGAAGCCGACGGGACGTTCAAAGCACTTCGTCCTTGGGTCTGGGGAGTCACCGCGTTCCTCGCCCTGTGCCTTATCACTATCTGGTGGATGGCCAGCCTGCTTCCACAACCGCCGCCAACGGCTGCGGTCCAAGCTGCAGAGTTCAAAAAGGAACTCAGTCAGCTGACTGACATCGAGCAGAAGAAGCTTATGTATGGCGCCGAGATGGCAGCCAAACAAGCGCAAGAGGAGAAAATCAAATCAGTCCTCGGCGTCGCTACTCTCGAAGAAGCGAAGGCTAAAATGGACAGCTCCGCAGCGGATAACGGGAAACTTCTTCTCGATAACATCGCGCTGAAGGAAAAACTTGACGGATCGGTCCGGAAAACCGACATTGCCGCGGCGCAGGAGAAGGTCGTGGCTGAGCTCGGTGCGAAAAACGCTGAAATCAAAAAGCTCACAAGCGAGATCACCGAGTTGAAGCTGCAGCTCAACGGCTCAACCCTCGCAGGTGCGGCGCAACCTGCTCCAGCAGCAGATGCATCAGTTGATGACGCTGCTCGAATCGCGAACGCGAATCGGGGCGCTGCATCACCTGCGGTTGATAGCGACCGTCAGTTCCTTCGGCAGCAACCACAGCCACGGCCAGCAGCGGGTCCTACTCCGCGGCCGACCGTGACTCAACGTCGGGCTGCACAACAACCCGCACCAGCCCAAGCGTCGGGGCCCGTTGACCGCGGTTATGCCGCGCAAATCATCGCCGCCGCCCAGAGTGGAGCACCACTCACTGTGCGGCCGGTGAACCCCAACGATCCCGAGATTCGGATCAAGGGTGACCCGGGCGAGAAGGGAATTCGGTACAGCGAGTTGAAGCGTATCGACCCGAACTTCAGCGTGCGGTTGCAGTAAGTGGAATACGGCACATGGTGTGCCGCAAAAAATAAGGCCCTGGTCTCGATTCGTCGAGGCTGGGGTTCTTTTTTTACTTAAACATTTACGTGCTAATATACCGCCATGGAAATAATCTCTCGTAGCTTGGCGGATACTGTTGTTGAAGCACAGAAGGTTTTGGAGTTACTAAAGCAAAAATCTGTGGATAAGGCGGTGGTTGTAGGTTTGTCTGGGGATTTAGGTTCAGGTAAGACAACATTTTCACAATCCGTGGCTGATATATTAGGTGTTACTGAGACAGTCACTAGCCCAACCTTCGTAATTGAGAAGGTTTACCACACGAAAGACACAGTCTTTCCACAGTTTGTCCACATAGATGCATACAGACTTGATACGAGTAGAGAGCTTGAGGTTTTAGGTTTTAAAGACTTGCTTTCAAAGAAGGGAACTTTGATATTCATTGAATGGCCTGAAAAAGTGCCAGATATTCTGCCCCTCGACATGCATATGTTGAACTTTAAGTTTGTTGACGAAAATACTCGAACAATTTCCTATACAATTTAATAGGCGAAGGCGGTCTAATTCATATACAATACAGGCATGGTAAAAACCTCTAAAAAGAGTAGTTCGAAATCTCCTTTAATCGTGCTTCTAGACTCCCACGCAATCATTCATCGTGCATATCATGCACTCCCAGATTTTGCTTCAAGCAAAGGGGTGCCAACGGGAGCAATTTACGGATTGTCCACTATGCTGATGGGCATCATCGACAAATTTGATCCAGACTACATCATCGCTTGCTATGATCTACCTCAACCAACTCATCGACATGAGGTGTATGAGGCATACAAGGCGGGGAGGAAGAAAGTAGATGACAATCTTGTACAGCAGTTAATTAGTTCTCGTGGATTGTTCGATGCTTTCGATATTCCAATCTATGACAAGCCAGGGTTTGAAGCTGACGATATGCTTGGAACAATTGTTGAACAAGTACTTACAAACAAAGCAGTGTGTGAGAGTGCGGATGAAAAGGGAAAAATATCAAAGAGAGCGTGTGGTGATGAATTTAATGTGATGATTGCATCAGGAGATATGGATACGTTACAGCTTGTTAAAGATGATCGCGTAAAAGTCT
>CAZFOD010000001.1:0-2391 GCA_964520545.1 uncultured Candidatus Saccharibacteria bacterium | reverse complement strand
GCATCAGGAGATATGGATACGTTACAGCTTGTTAAAGATGATCGCGTAAAAGTCTTTACTCTAAAGAAAGGTATTAAGGATACGGTGATATATAACGAAAAGGGGGTGATTGAGCGATTTGGTTTTGGTCCAGAACTCCTACCTGATTACAAAGGTCTTCGTGGAGATCCTTCCGACAATATCATTGGTATTTCCGGCATTGGTGAGAAGACAGCGACAACTTTAATTTCAAAGTTTGGCACCATTGAAGATATGTACAAAGTGTTGAAGAAGAAACCTGAGAAAATTAAAGAGGCGGGGATTACGGAACGAGTTTTTGAACTCCTAAAGAATGGAGAAGAGGAAGCAATATTTAGTAAGATGCTCGCGACCATAAGACGAGATGCACCGATTCAATTTGTTGTGCCGGCTAAGACATGGAAGCAGAACTTTAATCCTGCACCAGTTGATAAATTCTTCCGTGATATGGAATTTAGATCACTATCAGCTCGATTGAAACAGGTTGCAGACAGAATATTAGGAACAAAGAGCCTCGGATTACTCATCGATGGCGAACCACAAAGCGAAGTAGAGAGTACTCAGACTTCATTTACAACAACACCTGAGAAAGCTAAAGAGTTATCAATCATGTTATGGGTGGTAAATTCAAACGTATCATACCCAACACTTGAAGATGTCATCTCCTACACAGATGCATCTTCCGCAGAAGAAGCAGAAAAGATTCTCCGACAGAAAATGGAGGAAGCTCATCTTACAAACGTATATGAGATTATCGAAAAACCTCTCATGCCGATAATTGATCAGATGCAGAAGGTTGGGGTGAAGCTTGATAAGGAGCTATTTAAAAAACTCTCTAGAGAGTTACATGCTGATTTAGAAAAACTTGAAAAGAATATTTGGAAGGAGGCAGGTACAGAATTTAATATTGCTTCACCGAAGCAACTCGGAGAAATTCTTTTCGACAAGATGGGACTTGAGGCTGAAAAGGGTGTTCGTCTGAAGAAGACAGCGGGTGGTGCAAGGTCAACCAAAGAATCAGAGCTTGAGAAGATGAAGGGGTCACATCCAATCATCGATATGATTCTCGATTACAGAGAAAGATCAAAGCTCCTTTCTACATATATAGATACATTGCCTTCGACTGCAGATGAGAACGACAGAATCCATACAACATTCCATCAGGCAGGAACTACAACAGGAAGAGTAGCTTCGAATAATCCAAACCTCCAGAATATTCCAATCAAAACAGAGCTTGGAAGGAGAGTTCGACACGGCTTCATCGCAGAGAAGGGATATCAGCTCATGTCTTTCGACTACTCACAGATTGAGTTACGAATCGCTGCAATATTGTCAGGAGACAAGAAGATGATAGACATCTTCAAGAAAGGAACAGACATTCACACAGGTGTTGCTTCAGAGGTATTCGGAGTTCCTGAAAAAGAAGTGACGAAGGATATGAGACGGCAAGCTAAGGTCATTAACTTCGGCATACTCTTCGGTATGGGAGTGAGTGCGTTAAAGACCAACCTAGGTAGCACCCGTGAAGATGCCCAGAATTTCTATAACAAATACTTCGAGACATTCCATGAATTGGCCGCATATCTTGAGCGTGTAAAGGCGGAGGCACGACGAGATGGATTTACTACAACAATGTTTGGGCGACGTAGATATTTTGAAGGTATGAAGTCGCCACTTCCATTCATCCGTGCGGCTGCAGAACGTATGGCCATCAATGCACCTATACAAGGAACAGAGGCAGACTTGGTAAAGCTTGCGATGATAAAGGTGCAGGAACTCATAGTTAAAAGAGGCTGGAAATCAGAAGTAAGACTTACTATGCAAGTGCATGACGAATTGGTGTATGAAGTTAAATCAAATCTTGTTCCACATGTTGCTGAAGAGGTACGACGTGTCATGGAATCCATAATGACTAAGGCTGAAACAAAAGGTGTTCCTATCATATCTTCAGCCAATGCTGGTGATAACTGGGGGGAGATGGAAGAGGTAAAGACGGACAACGAAGTGTTCAAAAAATAGTATGCTCTACGCCATTTACGGAAAAGATACTTCAAAAGCGAGAACAAAATTGACGGAGCTTTTAGATACTCTACAAAAGAAACGTCCAGATGCATCTCTTTTTAGAGTGTCATCTGAAAATTGGAATGCTTCTACTTTAAATGAGCTTCTCGGAAGCACAGGTCTCTTCTCTGCTAAGTACATCATCGTCATTGATGGGTTGCTAAACAATGCAGAGGCATCAGATATTGTTTCTAAATCAATATCTGAAATGGCAGAGTCCGAACATGTTTGCATCATCATTGAAGAAAAAATACTATCAGCTGATCTGAAGAAAATAGAAAAATATGCAACAAAGGTTCAGGTATTTGATTT